>JAEDKA010000058.1 GCA_016296065.1 Kiritimatiellia bacterium | reverse complement strand
AGCCCGCGCGCCGACAAAAAGTCAGCGCGAAAATTCAATCATTTGGAATCCTTGGCTCCGGGCCGTGTGGCAGACGCCGAGGGATATGTCTTTATGAACTTCATATTGCCGTTCCTTGTTGCGTTTGCATACGGCGCAAAGTATACCACATTTTCCACGCAGCCGAAGCCATGAAAACGCAGATTATCCGCGAAGTATACGCAAACGTATACTTCAAGGCCGTTTTTCTCGCAAACGTATACTTCGCGTATACTTGCGGAGGCCTTGCCGCCTCCATACGGCGCGTTCCGCGCACGAGCCACAGAACCAAAAGCTGTTCAGAGGCTGCGCGGGAATGTGACCGTGAACGTCGAGCCCATGCTGGGCGCGGAGCTAAGCGAGACCTTCCCTCCGTAGCGGGACTCGACAATCTCTCGCACAGTCGCGAGACCGAGCCCCGAGCCAACCCTGTCTCCGGCGTTCGACGCACGGTAGAACCTGCGGAAGACGGACTTCTGCTCCCCGCGGGGTATGCCGCGCCCCGTGTCGGAGACGATCAGCCGGGCGTAGCACCCCGCGCTCTCCACAGCAACGGACACGCTCCCGCCGTCCGTGTACTTAACGGCATTGTCTACGAGGTTTCCGACTACCTCTCCGACAAGGTACGGATGGGCACGGACGAATACGTCCTTCTCGGGGACGGAACACCGTATCTCAACGTCCTTCTTCTCGCGAACCTTCGCGTCCGCGACAACCCTGCACGCCACCGCCGAGAGGTTTACCGGCTCCGCATTCGACTCGTCGAAACCCGCGAAGCCCTTCACGAGCAGCATGTATGCGGATATCATCTCGGCTTCCTTGCCGCTAAGCGTCTCTATGGCTGCGGCTGTCTCTGTCGACACCATGCGCCCACTCCGAATGCCGCCCGCCTCCTCCCGTATCGCGGAGAGCGAATGGGACAGCCGGTGCAGCGTGTTGCGCACAAGCCCCTCCATCTCGTCTCCGAGCTCCGCCTGGCGGCGGGCCATGCGCAGGGCGACGATCAACAGTGCCGCCCCGAGCACCGCACTTCCCCAGAAGTACCGCGCCGACGTCTGGACGGACACCTTCATGAAGTCGACGATCCGCTGCGCATCGGCGTCGGCAAGACTCGGACGCACACTTCGGCACGCGGCGGCGCAGGTCCGGTAGTGCCCGACCGCGAGCGCCGCCAGGACGAGGGGCACGGCGAAAACAAGCACCGCGCGGCGCAGCCTTCTCCCGAAACTGCTTCCGTCACTCCTTGAGAACATATCCGATCCCCCTGTTGGAGTCTATCAGGTCGCGCGGGGCGCCAACCTTCTCGAACTTGTCGCGAATGTACGATATCTTCGTCTCAAGGCGCTTGGACATGCGCTTGACATCGCCCCACGCCGCCATCTCCAGAACGTCGGGGTCCACGCGCCGCCCATGGGCCTTGACGAGAGGCAGAAGTATGTTGTACTCCTTCTCCGAAAGTTCGACGACCTTGCCATCGTAGAACACCATGCGGCTCGAATCGTCGACGAGCACCGCTCCACATCGGAACTTCGCGCCCTCCCCGACGAGACTGCCATGCCAGATGGCGCGCCCGACACGCGCCTGGAACGTCTTCTCGTGGAAGCTCTTAGAGATGAAGTCGTCCGCGCCCAGGTTGATGCATTCCGCCTCCGCCGCCGGGCCGACGAACTCGCTGACGACGACTATCGGGAGATACGGCTTCGTTCGCCGGACGGCCTTGAGCACCTCAAGCCCGCCAAGGCGGGGAAGGTTGACGTCGAGGACGACGACCGCGTATCTGCCGGCCTTGGCCATCGCGAGTGCGTCGACTCCGTCGCAAGCTCGCTCCACGCGCAGTCCCATCCCCGACAGGAGCGCGGCGTACATCTCGTAGTGCTTTGTGTTGTCTTCGGCAACAAGTGCGGTTTTAGTTTCCATATCTTTCATTATAGCAAAATTTCCATCATCATGACATCACCTCTGCCACAGCTCCGTGAGACGGCGCGTGTAAAGTGGGTTCCTCACATCGACTTCGATTTCGTCCAATTCCTTCACCAGCAGCGTGTCGTCCTCGCCCCAGATCCACGACTCGCCGCCCGCAAGCGCGGCCATCAGCCACTCGCGCGCAATCGCCTTCGCGTCGTCGCCAAGCTCATGTCCGCCCAAAAGCGGCTTGAACAGGAGCGCGCCGCCCAGCCCCCTGTAGCGCATGGCGAACGAGCGGCTGATCCGCAGCCGGTCTTCGTCACCAATCCCGCAGGTGACGAGCGCGGGCACCTTCGCGGCGACAACGCCATCGGGATACACGCCGCATCCGTGCGCGCCCCACGCGGCGACCGAAAGCTCCCTGGACTGCGCGAAGAGCGCCGCGCACTGTCCGCCCGCCGAATATCCGTAGAGGACAAGCGGGCCCGCCTTCAGCCCATAACGCTTCTGCAACTCCTTGACCGCGGCGGCGAGCTTCTTCCCCGTGCCCGTATCGGGATTCCAGTACTCGCCCTTCGAGAACGACGGCGAAACAAGAAACGCCCGCTCGCGTTCGGCAAGCTGTCCAAACCCGAACTCCTTCAGCGTCTTGGCACCCGGCCAGCCACGGCCACCGAAGAGCACGATTACGCGCGAGGAGGCGTCGTACTTTCGCGGAACGCGGCAGACGAACTCCACGCCAGTGACGGCAATGCGCACGATCTCGTCGGGGACTGGCTGCTCGACCGCCTTGAACGCCGGCTTCCCCCACGCCTCCGCGACTGCGCTTGACGGAAGCCTCACACGGTCCGACGGAGCGACGAACTCCGCCTCCGCGCTTTCCGCCGGATAGTAGACCCCGTCCTGATCGTCGCCGACGAACACGGCTCCGCCCTTGGAGTCCGAGAGGCAGTGAGAGAGAAACGCGCGCGCAAGACGGAGCGAGTCCGGCGGGACGTCGTGGGGATGGTTCGGAAACGACTTCCAGATGATGTCGATTCCGCGCCGCCGCGCCTTCTCGACGAACGAGCGGCTGATCACATAGCGCGCTGAGTCCGCGTCGCCGCACGTGACGAGCCCGGGAACGCCGCGCATCGTCGCCTTCGGCTCGTGGAAGACTCCGCACGCGTGGCTGACCCACGCGCGGGCGCGCGCCGGACGCCACGCGGGGAAGAGGTTCGCCGCCTGGCTTCCGGCAGAGTACCCGTAGTAGCATATCTTGGAGTCGTCAATCCTGTACTTGCGCTTGATTGCGGAAAGCGCATCGAGGAGAGCCTGGCCGGACCACGCTTCTGGCGACCAGTAGTTGTCGTCCTGGAAACCGGGGCATACGAGGAATGCGCCGTTCGCGTCAGCCCAGTCGGACCAGCCGAGCTTCCCCGACGCCTCGTCTTTCCCCTTGCAGTTGCGTCCGCCGAAGTAGACGAGCACGGGATACGGCTTCTTGCGCTTCGCGTCGTATTTCGCAGGAACATGGTACCAGAACGTCGCCTCCTGGTTGTGCGGCGCCTTCGTGGCGACCGTCACGGACTCGACGCTCGCCGCGCCATCAGCGAAAGCGGCCGCCACCGCAAGAGCAGAAACAAATATCGACAGCAAACACTTCATATTACTCCTCTGCGCACTCAGCGACTCTGCGACTCTGCGTTTGTTATCAACCGTGTAGAACGTGTAGAAACGTGTAGAACGACGGCGTTTGTCGGCGGGTCGAAGAACTCGGGCGGGGAGACGAGCGTAAGCCGCGCAGAGGGAAAGCGCCAGGCCGACTCCGCCGCGTCGCCAAACAACCACACTTCGCCTGCGTCTTCCGCGTTCGCGGGGACTCCCGGCCTTATGCAGAACCTCGCGCCATCCGGAAATCGCTTCGCCACCGACTTGAGGCTCCATCCCTCGCCACGGTAGACGCTCGGCACGGTAGGGACGGCGTTCCATCGCCGTCCGCAAACCACATACTCCCCCTCCACCCTCGGCGTCGCATCCGACCGAAACCCCACCACCGCCGCGCAAAGTCCAATCACCACACCAGCCAGCCCTACCAACACGAAGAAACGACGCAGGCGAGTGTCGCAGAGTCCGCAGTTTGCGATCAAGACCCGATTGTCGTCGCCCCCGCGGCTCTCGCTCATTCGCGGGCCTCTGCTGCTTCGTCCATGCGGGCGACAATCGGTCTTGCTCGCGGCCGGATGCACGCATTCACACGATGCGGACGATTTCGATTGTCGCCCGCGCAACTGCATAGACCCAGTGTCGTCAATGTTCCACTGCATACGGGGGGCGACGACAATCGGAATCGGACGCTTTTTCTGCGGCGTCTGCGACAAAGACTCTTCCCTACTACGCGCACTCTCCACACCACTCAACCAAAACCTCTCTGCGCCCCTGCGTCTCTGCGTTAAAATCTCCCACCCCCACACCCCAATCATCGCCACACCCATGACGACAAACGCCCCGAACAGCCCCCACGCCAGCACAAAGTTCACCGCTCCGTATCCGCCCATCTCCTTGAAGTCAAACAGCACATGCCAATCAAATATTGAAGCCGAGAACGCCGAGACCACAAGCCCCGCAAATGCAACCCACGTACGCCGCATTCTCCAGCCGACACAAAGCGCCAGCGCGATGAACGCGAACCACGCGCCCCCGACGAGCGCGCCCATTTCCGCGAGGAGCGTCAGATGCGAGTTGACAAGCGTCCGCACCGTAATCCCATCCGGCAGCATGAACGCAGACGCGATCTCGCCCGACTTCCCGAATCCGACACCAAGCGGATTCACCGCAAAGAGCCTCAGCCCCGCAAGCCAGATTTTCGGCCGGTTCATCACCGCCCCGTCCAACGCCAGCCTCGGCCACATCCACCATGCGGCAATCGCAACTGCGACCACCGCTGTGCCAAGGCCGCCTCGGCCTTGCATTTTGTTTAACCATGTAGAACATGTAGATCGTGTAGAAGTTCTACATGTTTCTACACGTTCTACACGGCCAATCATTCCAGAGGAAAACGTCTTGTGGTCCAACAGCAAGGCAACAATCTCACAAACCAGCACGAGCACGCCCGTTCGCGAATACGTCATGGCGAGCATCACGCAAAGCGCGGCGCCTATGAGCCATCCCACCCACCGCCACTTGTAGCGCCATCCCCAGCAGAATGGAATCACGGCGCAGATGAGTGCCGCGGCGTGATTCGGATTGAAGAACCCGAACCCCATCCTCACCACATCTCCTGCGACGAATTCCATTCCGCTGATCAAGGCCTATTCGCGGCTATTTGCTCTTTTCACATGTTTCACTGCGATTGGCAGACGCAAAGGACGTACTATCGCTAATCGTAATAGTCTTGCCATGGAACTCCGGCCCGTTATGCCTGGCGCAAAGCGGGATAATGAACCATGACATGTCCTTGCCTATCTCCTTCTGGACATGTGCTCCAACGGTTGGAGCGCACGTGCAGTCCTTCTCAGAACAAAAAACAGGCCACTCCTGTCCCTTCTCGTTGTACTTTATCCAGTGATTCTTCCACGATCCGCAAACGCATTCGTTGTCAGATGTGCCGTTTATGTTATGTACTTGCATTGTATCTCCTTTTAGGTGTAGGTTTAACTGCAAAGGAGTATACCAAACCAACCTTTCAACAACCTTGCAATCACTTTACTTTTTCGCAAGGATGGTAGGGCGCGCGCGCTGGTATCACCCGAACGAAGTGCGCCGCGCAAGCGGTCGCTAGAGGTGTGCGCGCCGCCTCATCCCCAGCAGAACGGGAACAGCGCGCAGATCGCGGCGGCGGCATGGTTGGGGTTCGCAAACCCGAACCCCATGCGCGCCACATCTCCGACGACGAATTCCACAATCTAAAGTCCCTTGGAAATAATCGCCGAGTAACGCAGGATGTCCGCTTTGTCGCATCTAACTACGGCATGATAACCATCAAAACCAAAATAAGCAACCAGATTACCTTCGCTGTCGATATTTGCAAACGAATAAATCAAGTCGCCCGTCGAGCATTTTTCACCCGCAACTATCAATTCATCGCCCTGGATCTCAAAAAACATTGTTACTGTCGGTGCTCTACTCTTCTTGTCTGTGTCAATTGCCGCTCCAACAACGCTCATTGCTATGGCCACACTGCGCGCGTCGCTCGCCAAATATACTTTCTTCTTGACATATGGCCCGTCTAAATACTTATCGCCGCCTAATATTAAGTCCAAATCTGCATATTCCAACTGTGCCAATATATACTTCCTGCCGACATGTATCGCTGTATCGTATCGTACTTCATTGTCATTTAGCCCAACAAGCACCCGCCTGTTGCATATCTGCTTTGGGGGAGTCAAAGCGCTTTCAGCAAGCCAGCGCATCCCTTTTTTGTCTTGAACATACATTTCTTTCTTGATTGTCTCATACATCTGAACCTTCCACTTGCCCTCGGACATGCCGGACAACTCTGCAGACAAATATGATTTATTCGTCACATTCGTTGGCCCCGCGACATTTTTCTTGGACTGCAACACTATTTCTGGCGCAGGAACATCCCATCTCGACAGCTCCAAATCGTCCAACAACCCAACCAAATGGTCTTTTGAAGTTTCTTCTGCATAAGACGCAATGGCAACAGTCAAAAAGCAAAATATTATAGACTTCATTTCCGTACTCCCTTCATTACTCTTTACTATGCTGACATGAAAAGGCTATAGGAGTTGTGTTCAACTTAATTACCCATACGCCCTTTACACCTTCATACCAAACATCCGTACCATTGGAATCCTTGATCTTATACATGTAGTCCGCCGTCACCGTACACCACAATTCCAAATCAAAAGAGTGTGTCACTTTCTTTGTATTAGTGCCGATATAATGCGGAGTGTTCTTCAAATTTTTCTCAACCCACCTGAAATTCGAAAATGTTGCATTCTCATCATAAATGTGAAGATCACCTCCTTGCCAATGGTCCATCGGGGCAGTAAAAGACGTACTCGAACCGTCCGCAATTGAAATAGAATGTGTTATCACTAAATCGTAATCACCAGAACACGTCGCCGAAATCTCGACCTTATAGTACAAACCTTTAACCGGTGTGTGCAAAGGATCGAGACCCTTTGGATTATATTGCGCGAACTTGGGATCAAGATCATGCTTCTCGCACCCCCACAAATCCACCACGCTCGTGACTTCATTCCCGCAGTACGCAAGCTGGTTCCACCCGTCGGGATAGCCCATGGGATCGGCGGTCTGCCACTTCGCGAGGTTTGCGCGATAGTTGCGCATCCAGAAGGCGTGGCCAAGTCCTTCTACCATCGGCTTGCCGGTGAAGAAAGTTTGGTGGTTAGGTGGTTGAGTGGTTAGGTGGTTTTCGCCAAAGGCCGTGAGGGCCGCGGCGGAATACTTGCCGTTCGACTTGGAACCGACCGTGGTGCCGAGCGCGTCGTTGAAGTACGAGGTGCCCTTCGAAGAGGCGACAGGATTGCCTCCTCCGACGTGCGGCTCGTTGACGAACTGCTCGTCGCCGCGCTGGATGAGCGCGAGGCCGTCCCAGGCGAACGATTCTGACGAGTCGCCGCAGTTTACGGAGGCGAGCTGGCCGTCGGCGTGGTAGGTGAAAGTGCGCTTCGTGTCGCCGTCGGTTACGGAGAGAACCTTGTCGAGGTAGCCGTAACGATAGGTCTTGCTGCCTTCACGAACGAGACGACCCGCGGCGTCGTATGAGTAGCGCGTCGTCACGCCGTCGGTCGTGGACGAGACGAGCTGGTTCGCCGCGTCGAACGCGAAGGTGGTCGTTTTGCCGTTGACGGTCTTCTTGAGCATGTTGCCGGCCTTGTCGTAGGCGTAGCGCTCGACAGCGTTGCCGTCGGAATCCTTGACCGCGAGAAGCTGACCCTTCCTGTCGTACTCGTACGTCTGGCGGACGCCGTTCGCTGTGCGGGCGACAATCTGGCCGGACTTAGAATACTCGTAGATGACCGATGCATCGGGATTGAGCTTGCCGCCAAGGTACTTGCCCGCGAGCTGGCCGTACTTGGTGTACTCGTATTCGATGGGCGAGCCGTCGACGACCTGGCGCGAGAGGCGACCCTTGGAGTCGTAGGCGTACGTCACCTTCGAGCCAAAGCCCGCAGCGGTCTCGGCGAGGCGGCCGAACTTGTCGTAGGCGCGGTTCTCCTTGGAGACAACCTCTCCCTTGCGGTTCTTCGTGACGCGCGAGAGGCGGTTGCCCCAGGCGTCGTAGGTGTAGGTGGTCGTGAGGCCACTTTCCTTCTTCTCGACGAGGCGACCGAAGTGGTCGTACTTGTACGTCTCCTCTGTCTTGCCGCGCGTGTGCTTGGCAAGGCGGTTCCACTTGTCGTAGGCGAAGCGCTCGATCTCGCCGTTGCCGTAGTCGGCGTAGGTGAGCCTACCGAACTCGTCGTACTCGCTCGAGATGTGGCGGTCTTCGCTGCCGTTCCACTTGGAGACGACTTCCTTGACGAGACCCAAGTCGTCGCGGACGTAGTCCGTGAGCTGGCCTGCGGCGGTCGTGCGTGACTCGAGTCCGAAGCGGCCCCATCCGAAGCGGATCTCGTGTCCGTTCTCATCGATCACAGAAGTGCGTCTGCCGAGCGCATCGTAGGAATAAGCGCACTCCGATCCGTCGGGGAAGCGCTCCTTCAGCACCTTGCCGAAGGCGTCGCGCTCGAAGGACTTCGCGAGCCCGTCCTGGTCGGTATACGAAACCGGCCGGCCAGCGCCATCGTAAGACACAACGAGCGACGTCAGCATCTCGCTTCCGTCGAGACGTTCCATGCGGGTCACGAGCCCGGCATCGTTGTATGCGTACTTCGTCACGATCCCGTTTGCGTCCGTAACACTTTCAGGTGCGTTGAAAGTATTGTAGCAAATCTTTGTGATGTTGCCTATGGGGTCTTTCACAGAAACCGGGAAGCCGGACTTGTTATACGAGACCTCCGCCTTGCCGCGCCCGTCGTCCACGGACGTCACATTGCCCTGTCTATCGCGGGAAATCCGCGTCGTGACTGCAGAAGTTCCGTCCGCGTTCAGAAGCGAGACAGCGACCGGTTCGCGCCCTTTCGCGTATGAAAATGCGGCGACGGGCTCGACCGTCCGCTCTCCGTGCGCCCTGCGCGAAGCCCTCGCGAGCCTTCCTTCCGCGTCGTACTCGAAGTCTCGGTCGTTGCCGAAGCGGTCGCGAACGCGCGTGACGTTTCCGCTCTTCGCATCATAGCGGTACGAGACAAGGTCCTTTTCCTCTCCGTCGACGATCTTCCTGACCTTGCCGAGATACGCGACGTCGTAGCGCATGAAGTAGTAGATCGTCGCCTTCTTGCCGCTGAAATCTGAGACGGAGAACACGCCGTTCTTCGCGTCGTAGCTGTAGTGCGCCGTACGGTTCGCCTTGTCGCGGAGCGAGACACCGTTCTCGTAGGAATAGGCGAAGTTCTCGTCGCCAGTAATCCGCGCCGTGCGGTCGACTTTCTCAAAGGCGATGTTCTCGCGCATCGCGCCCTGCGAGATGGACGCGAGATAGTTGCCGTTGTAGCCGAACTTCACGGCGTCGAGTGAGCCGCGCTTAACCGAGACGAGTTGAGGCCTGACCGGATGCGCCACCTTGCCGTCCTTCGTGCGAGGTAGAATCTCGAGCTTGCGGCTCTCGTAGGAAAGCGTCGTCGTCACGCCGCCGACCATGACCGACTTTGCGAGCGCGCCGTCGTAGGCTATGGAGACGAACGCCGTGCCGTCCTGCGAGACCGCGACGAGGCGTCCGTCGGCGTCGTAGGAGAAGTCGGCGCTGCGTCCCGTCGGGGCGGTGATCTTCGCGAGGCGTCCAGACGAATAGGAGAACGACCAGCCTATGAGGGACTTCTTTCCCTTGATAATCCAGTTGCCGTCCGCCTCTGGCTTTCCGGACGATACGTCGGCCTCCCACTCGGAGTAGGGCGCGAAGTAGCCGCGGCCCTTCTTCGCCTCTTCGACGACCTCAATCTTGACGGCGTCCTTCGGAGTCTTCTCGTTCTTCGGGAAGAACTTCACCTTCTCGCCCCACGGAGAGGTCCAGAGCATTCCGTCCTTTTCCCAGACGGCGGACGACTCGAGCTGCGGCGAGCGCCACGCGAAGCCGAACACGCCCGTCTTCTCCGAAGAAGACTCATAGACGAGTTCGATTGGCATCGTCAGCTCGGGGGCCATGCGTGCAACGCCTATCGTGCGTTGCTCGACGTAGCCGGTCTCGGTGAGCGACGCGCGGCCCGCAGTGAGCGGGCTGTGCGAGAAGTCGACGCGCTCGGCGGCGACGGTGACAAGCCCCGCCATAACGACAAAGGCCAATGCGATTTTCTTGATGTGTTTCATGTTGACGTTTCCTTGATGCGTCCGAAGACGGCGCAAAGTATACCACATTTTCCACGCAGTCGAAGCCCTGAAAACGCAGATTATCCGCGAAGTATACGCAAACGTATACTTCAAGGCCGTTTTTCTCGCAAACGTATACTTCACGTATACTTGCGGAATGCCGTATTCTGCTATACTCTCGCCGCCCGCAAGGGATCAGCGGACGGAAAGGAAATCATCGAGAATGAGAAAATTAATCCTGATTGCATTAGCCGCAACGAGCGCCTTAACACTCTGCGCGGCAAAAGAATACGAATGGCCACAGCTCCCCGAGGGAACTCTGCCGGACTCAGAGGTTTCGACAAATGTCACGCTCCACGTCAACATGTCGCGTCTCGACGAGTTCTCCCTGTGTATTGAAGCGTCCAACTGCGTCTCGAACGAGGTTTTGGTCGCGATTGGGCACGACGCCGACGAAGACGGCGACCTCTCTTTTGACGAGACATCGTTCGTTTTCGGCATCGACTGCGGCAGCCACTATCTCGCCGACTATGCCGCCGGGCGCGTTTTAGACGATGTCGGCGAGACGCTACGCATCAACCACCGTGACTTCGATCCGTCATGGAATCTCGCCAAGGTCGTGAAGCGCGGCGAAGGCGAAGTAGACGCAGTAGTGACCGAAGGCATCGAGAACAAGAGTTTCTCGATAAGAATTCAATAGGAGGCATGGCGATGAACGGCACAAACTGGTATCTCGTCGGCACATTTGTCGCGCTCTCGTTCTGCGGGCTTCTCGCAGCGATGTTGCTGCGCAGGCCACTCAAGGCGGCGTGTGCAAGCTTCATGGCGATGCCGAACCTTCTGAAGGTCGCCCTCGTGAGCATTGCAGTCGTTGCTACAGTGCAGGCGCAGAAACAGAACGGCGGCAACGGGACGCAGGGACTGCCGACGCCGCCGCGACTTGTCCCTCCGATGCTTCCGCAGACAGTGTCTGACGAGGAGATCGCACAGGGCTACCGTTTCGCCTACGAGACAAACGACATCGGCCACAGCTTCACGATGCCGACGAACGCGGCATACGTCGGCAACGCACACATCCACGGAGCGGCGTCGAGCCTTGGGCGCAACTTCGTCGACTTCGGCGGATGGTCGTTCCTCTTCGGAACGAGCGACACGCGCTATTCCTCCGCGTGGTGGTTTATCGACGGGCGCGTCCGCTTCGCGCCGCACGACGCAAGGAGCGAGATATCCGTCGGCGTCAACGGCGGAGTTCTCGCCGTGCAGGGCCGAAGCCGCGTTTGGCACGGGCCATGCGACAACGGCTACGCAATCTGCTGGGAGAATGTATTTCTCGGCGGCGACACAAACGCCGCGGCGAATGCGCAGATCATAATGAAAGACAACGGATTGTTCGAGACATGGTCAAACGAGGTTGGACGCGTCTACAAGCGCATCATCCCATACGATTGGGATGGCGACGGACTCGACAATACGATTGACTCCGCACCGAAGACATACGATGGCGACTGCTTCGGCACAGGCGTAGACTGGCTCAACGCCAACTGCGGCGCAATCCTCTCCGCTTCGCTCGACGCCGACGATGCAATACGAATCGACTGGAACCCCAACTCCAGCGAAAACGCCTACTACTGGCTCTCCTTCACCGCGACTCACGACAGCACACGCATCACGATTACATGCGACGGGCCAAGCAATCTCGGCGACATGGTTGTGATCGCGAACGAAGGTCAGGCATGCTCTGTGCCGCTTCTCATTGGAGCCGTCTACAGGGTGCAGTCGAATTGGCCAGTCGACGAGATATCGGCAAGCGACCCTGCGGCCACGATAAGACTGGCCGAGCCCATGCATCTGCTGAGCGGCGGAAACGCCGCGCCGCGCGGGCCTTGCGGCGACTTCGATATCGAAAGACCGCTGGACTTTACCGTGTCGGACGGCGAGAGCGGCGGGCATATCTCCACCGTCCCGGATGTCGGTGCCGCCATAGAATCGATAGTCGGCAGTTGCTGCCCCGTCAATCTAAACGGCAGCAACTACGTATGGAACTGCACTGGTTGCCACTGTGCCGGCTACTGGCAGTCATGGCATATTGGGGCAACATGGGAGGGATACAGACGATTCTTCTGGACGACAGTCCAATGTCCGTGCCAGCGTAGCAACGAGCAGAATCCCGACGCCTGGTTCTCGCTGTCATGCCCCACAGTGATCATAAAGGGCGGGAACAGCCATGTCGTCGCGGGATCGTTCAATCCGCCGTGCGAGACGAACGCGACGATGTCGCTCGCCTGTATCGCAGGTGCAGAGAAGATAGAAGTCCTCGACCAGGACGACGACTGGCAGGAAATACGGGGCGTTGCGAAAAGCGGCTCTATTGGCGATGTCGCATTCGCGCTTACGCTCGAGATAGGCGGGGAAACACACTGTAAGACCCAGACGCTCACCGTCGCGGAGGTCGTCAGAATGGATGTCACATCCCCCGTACAGGGCGCAAGCGCAAATCCGCCGCCGTTCATGACCGGCGTCGACTATCCTTTCTCGGTCACCAACAGCCCCCTTCCCGACAAACACCTCGTCGTTCCGTTCTGCAATGTCGCGACGCTCACTGAGGGCGGCTTCGAAGTCGCGGATTTCTCTGTAAGCATGAATCTCGTCCTTGAGCCGGAGGGCGTCAACGCCTCCTCGCTTCCCTGCGAATGGGAACTCATCGAAGCCCTGCCACAGATGAGCGGTATGCTGCGGCACGAAGATTCTATTGATGCGCGTTTCATCAATCCCAAGCAGGGAGGAGTCTACCGCTTCAGAGGTCGCTGCGACGGCTCGCCGTGGACGCAGGCGAATGTCGTGCTTCCCCTGTGCGGTGCAGTCATCGACGCCGTGTTCGACGCCGACATGGCCGTTGTTGCAAGAACCATGCAGACGCTGCGAGACACGAAATCGTGGTACCAGAAGCAAGACGGAGACTTCGGCGACAAGTGGTTCTACGACCACAACGTCATGGACTACATCGGACGAGTCGACAACACATCATGGCCGACAGTCTGGCGATACAACCAAATAACCGACGACGTACTCAACGAATACTACAGAATGGGCGCAGTCGCAACTTTCCGAGGCGTACCGACGCCTGTTGCCAAACTCGGCAACTTCATGGCGGGGTATGGGACGGAAACCGTCGGAGTGTGGCGTATACTGCGCTGGGCATCCCAATTCACCCGGGGGTTGGCAAACGATGCCACGGGGAGCATGAGCTGGGCTGTAGGCGAGGACTTTGCGAGCTCTGCGGGAACCAACCTCGTCGAGTGCACAACGACACTCGCGACAAACATGTGGTCTTTGGTCGCCGGCGGACAAGTGGAAAACGGCAAGGTCTTTGCGCTTTGGCCGAATCCTGCGAATACCGACAATCATGCCGAGACTCTGACGACAGACTTCGACCACAACCGACAGTTTCTGTCTCCTGGCATCGTTCGCCAGACTCCACCTCCGCAGAACTAACACACAAATAAGGAAAGACAAATGAAAGCAAGAACAACGATCATGGCCGCCATATCGGCCGCCGCCCTCGCCGTCAATGCGACGCCGACCCAGAACACCTACCATGCCGTCACAAACGACTGGCGAAGCGGCATGTATTCAAATGTCCTTGAACTCGCGCAGTCGCGTCTTGCGGCGAACACGAACGACATCGTCGCGGCGTACATCATGAAGGACTACGACATCATGTTCTCCGACTTCACGGCAATGTCGAACTCGCTACAGCGCCTCATACGCGTCGGTGCGCTCGTCACGCTCCCCGCCTACACGAACAGATTCCCGCGGTTGCGACAGGGCTACGAGGATTTCCTAGAATTCGTCATTCCCGCCCACGACGACAACTTTCGGATCCAGGAGCAGCAGCGCCCCATCCCGCCCGGAACGCCGATGAACAGCGAGCATCTCCTTCAGCTCTTCTGGGAGAGCAACCTGTGGTAGTCAGTCAACAAACTTTTGAGACGCCCATCTCTTATCGCCCTTTTTTGCAACCAGCAACACAACTCGAGCCATAGTCAGACCAGTAGATTAAAAATCATGAACCAGATATCAAGCGACATGCCGCAAAACTTCACTATCGGCGACCTTACTTATGACGCCCAGCTTCAGGCACTACGGCATGGTAAAAGCATGAAGTTCCTGACACTATGCGAATCAAAGATCGTCGCCTATCTTTTCCGCAATCCGGGGCGGCAGATATCGTCCGAAGAACTGCTGCGCATCGCCCTCGGAAGTAATGCGCGGCAAAAGACAACCGTTGTAGAGAGGCACATCTGCAGCATCAGGAAGAAGATCTCCACGATAAAAGCCGAGACGACTATACAGACAGTCAGACAAAAAGGATATATACTCAAAGAATCTTGACAAATGTAAGCGTGTCGAAGCCGTCCTCTCGGAGGAGCTCAAAAGAGCTCAAAAAGCCCAAAAGAGCTGACCCTGTACGCGCACATATCGCGCATTATATCAAATCCCCTACTGCCATGACATCACCTCTGCCACAGCTCCGCAAGTCGGCGCGTGTAGAGGGGATTGCGGTTTTCGACCTCGATGTCGTCCTGCTCCTTAACAAGCATCGTGTCATCCTCGCCCCATATCCACGACTCGCCGCCTGCGAGCACAGCCATTAGCCACTCGCGCGCAATTGTCTTTGCATCATCGCCAAGCTCGTGTCCACCGGGAAGCGGCTTGAACAGGAGCGCGCCGCCCAATCCCCTGTAGCGCATGGCGAACGAACGGCTGATCCGCAGCCGGTCTTCGTCGCCAATCCCGCACGTCACAAGGGCGGGGACCTTCGCCGCAAGGTCACCATCAGGATACACTCCGCACCCATGCGCACCCCACGCGGCGACCGAAAGCTCCTTGGACTGCGCGAAGAGCGCCGCGCACTGTCCGCCCGCCGAATATCCGTAGAGGACAAGCGGGCCCGCCTTCAGCCCATAACGCTTCTGCAACTCCTTGACCGCGGCGGCGAGCTTCTTCCCCGTGCCCGTATCGGGATTCCAGTACTCGCCCTTCGAGAACGACGGCGAAACAAGAAACGCCCGCTCGCGTTCGGCAAGCTGTCCAAACCCGAACTCCTTCAGCGTCTTGGCACCCGGCCAGCCACGGCCACCGAAGAGCACGATTACGCGCGAGGAGGCGTCGTACTTTCGCGGAACGCGGCAGACGAACTCCACGCCAGTGACGGCAATGCGCACGATCTCGTCGGGGACTGGCTGCTCGACCGCCTTGAACGCCGGCTTCCCCCACGCCTCCGCGACTGCGCTTGACGGAAGCCTCACACGGTCCGACGGAGCGACGAACTCCGCCTCCGCGCTTTCCGCCGGATAGTAGACCCCGTCCTGATCGTCGCCGACGAACGCGGCTCCGCCCTTGGAGTCCGAGAGGCAGTGCGAGAGGAACGCGCGCGCAAGACGGAGCGAGTCCGGCGGAACGTCGTGGGGATGGTTCGGGAACGACTTCCAGATTATGTCGATTCCGCGCCGCCGCGCCTTCTCGACGAACGCGCGGCTGATGACGTAGCGCGCGGAATCCGCGTCGCCGCACGTGACGAGCCCGGGCACGCCGCGCATCGTCGCCTTCGGCTCGTGGAAGACTCCGCATGCGTGGCTCACCCACGCGCGGCAACGCTGCGGACGCCACGCGGGGAAGAGGTTCGCCGCCTGGCTTCCCGCGGAGTATCCGTAGTAGAATATCTTGGAGTCGTCGATCCTGTACTTGCGCTTGATTGCGGAAAGCGCATCGAGGAGAGCCTGGCCGGACCACGCTTCTGGCGACCAGTAGTTGTCGTCCTGGAAACCGGGGCATACGAGGAATGCGCCGTTCGCGTCAGCCCAGTCGGACCAGCCGAGCTTCCCCGACGCCTCGTCTTTCCCCTTGCAGTTGCGTCCGCCGAAGTAGACGAGCACGGGATACGGCTTCTTGCGCTTCGCGTCGTATTTCGCAGGAACATGGTACCAGAACGTCGCCTCCTGGTTGTGCGGCGCCTTCGTGGCGACCGTCACGGACTCGACGCTCGCCGCGCCATCAGCGAAAGCGGCCGCCACCGCAAGAGCAGAAACAAATATCGACAGCAAACACTTCATATTACTCCTCTGCGCACTCAGCGACTCTGCGCCTCTGCGTTAATTAAAAGCCGTGTAGAACGTGTAGAAACGTGCAGAACGACGGCGTTTGTCGGCGGGTCGAAGAACTCAGGCGGCGAGACGAGCGTCAACCGCGCACCCTTAAACCGCCATGCCGACTCCGCCGCATCGCCGAACAACCACACTTCGCCAGCATCTTCCGCGCTCGCGGGGACACCCGGCCTTATGCAGAACCTCGCGCCATCAGGGAATCGCTTCGCCACCGACTTCAAACCCCATTCCTCGTCGCGGTAAACAGACGGCACGGTAGGGACGGCGTTCCATCGCCGTCCGCAAACCACATACTCCCCCTCCACCCTCGGCGTCGCATCCGACCGAAACCCCACCACCGCCGCGCAAAGTCCAATCACCACACCAGCCAGCCCTACCAACACGAAGAAACGACGCAGGCGAGTGTCGCAGAGTCCGCAGTTTGCGATCAAGACCCGATTGTCGTCGCCCCCGCGGCTCTCGCTCATTCGCGGGCCTCTGCTGCTTCGTCCATGCGGGCGACAATCGGTCTTGCTCGCGGCCGGATGCACGCATTCACACGATGCGGACGATTTCGATTGTCGCCCGCGCAACTGCATAGACCCAGTGTCGTCAATGTTCCACTGCATACGGGGGGCGACGACAATCGGAATCGGACGCTTTTTCTGCGGCGTCTGCGACAAAGACTCTTCCCTACTACGCGCACTCTCCACGCCACTCAACCAAAACCTCTCTGCGCCCCTGCGTCTCTGCGTTATTAATACTCCCACACCGCAAGAAACCATCGCCGCACCCATCACGACAAACGCCCCGAACAGCCCCCACGCCAGCACAAAGTTCACCGAGCCATATCCGCCCATCTCCTTGAAGTCAAACAGGACGTGCCAGTCGAACACCGATGCCGAAAACGCCGAGACCGCGAGCCCCGCGAACGCGACCCACGTGCGCCGCATTCTCCAGCCGACACAAAGCGCCAGCGCGATGAACACAAGCCACGCGCCCCCGACAAACGCGCCCATTTCCGCGAGGAGCGTCAGATGCGAGTTGACAAGCGTCCGCACCGTAATCGCATCCGGCAGCATGAACGCAGACGCGATCTCGCCCGACTTCCCGAATCCGACGCCAAGCGGATTCACCGCAAAGAGCCTAAGCCCCGCAAGCCATATCTTCGGCCTATTCATCACCGCCCCGTCCAGTGCCAGCCTCGGCCACATCCACCAGACCACGCCAGCTGCCACGCACACGGCCACTGCAAGGCCCCAAATGGTAGGGCGGGCGCGCCGCGCACGCCAACACTCGCCGCACATCATCAACCACAACACCGCCGCCTCCATCGCCAACACAGCCATCCCCGTCCTCGAATACGTCATGGCGAGCATCACGCACAGCGCGACGCCCGCGATCCGCCCGGCCCAACGCCATCTGCCGCGCCATCCCCAGCAGAATGGAATCACGGCGCAGATGAGTGCCGCGGCGTGATTCGGATTGAAGAACCCGAACCCCATCCTCACCACATCTCCTGCGACGAATTCCATTCCGCTGATCAAGGCCTATTCGCGGCTATTTGCTCTTTTCACATGTTTCACTGCGATTGGCAGACGCAAAGGACGTACTATCGCTAATCGTAATAGTCTTGCCATGGAACTCCGGCCCGTTATGCCTGGCGCAAAGCGGGATAATGAACCATGACATGTCCTTGCCTATCTCCTTCTGGACATGTGCTCCAACGGTTGGAGCGCACGTGCAGTCCTTCTCAGAACAAAAAACAGGCCACTCCTGTCCCTTCTCGTTGTACTTTATCCAGTGATTCTTCCACGATCCGCAAACGCATTCGTTGTCAGATGTGCCGTTTATGTTATGTACTTGCATTGTATCTCCTTTTAGGTGTAGGTTTAACTGCAAAGGAGTATACCAAACCAACCTTTCAACAACCTTGCAATCACTTTACTTTTTCGCAAGGATGGTAGGGCGCGCGCGCTGGTATCACCCGAACGAAGTGCGCCGCGCAAGCGGTCGCTAGAGGTGTGCGCGCCGCCTCATCCCCAGCAGAACGGGAACAGCGCGCAGATCGCGGCAGCGGCGTGGTTGGGGTTCGCGAAGCCGAACCCCTGCCGGACAACATCACCAACGACAAAATCCACTACGCGCCAACCCTCTGCCGCTCTTGATGGCCTCAAGCATCTGCTCAGCGATCAAAACGGCCTTCGTCCTTCTCTCGTAACCCATCTAAAATCCTCTCGTTTGCCATGCGCACCAAAGGCTACATAACTGACCATTCAACTTCTGCACAAATACGGCATCTCTCACCTCCACCAATCGGGCATCTTATATTCGTATGGCGTTCCGTCATATAGAGAACGTGATTGATACCACTGCCACCGTTTTGAGCTAAATGACGGCGAAAACCATAACGGCAATGTCTTACGGAAGCCATTGTGGTCCGAAAATAAAACATGCGGCACATACACATCAAACGGCATTGCGTCCGACTCATTTCTAGAGCCTGCGCTATAGAGCAGCCAGGTGTCACCGTTTACTGTATAGGCAATGGGTCGGCCATAACCGTCCAGCAGGTACTTTTTGTCAGTCCGAACCGCTGCCAAATCTGTCGGTAACACTCGTCGCTCTCTTCTGAATGCTTCTATTCTCATTGCAAGGTGAATCATGTTTCTCAGGGAAAAAGCCGATTGTGCATACTCCTTTGTCTTCGCAATCAAGTCAAAGTCTTCGTCTTGCAAAAGCGCGGCCAAAAGATCCTCTCCCTCGCGAACCACTTGACTCTGTACCTCATCAAGACGCTCTTGAAGAAGCCTGGCAAGCGAATACTCTAGGCTAAGCATATAGCAACAATACGATCTTGAACCGCGCCTGTGCAACTTGGCTATCATCCGCTTCCCCTCAATGATATTGTTCACCGCATTCTTCATGTCGTTCGTATTGCTGGTGTAAAACGCACGCTCAAACACATAAAGTCGCCAGTTCCACTCACGCCACGCAAAGTCAATCTCGGGCATGTATTTCTTACGTGCTTCGTCCAGTGGCTCGTTCATGAACATATGCTCAACATTCGCGTCCATTCCAAGCAAGGCAATGCCTTTGTAGCCACCAAACCGAAAGACACAATCCATGGTCCTACCGTCTTCACTAGAAGCGGCGGCACAACACTCAAATAAGAAGGGAACGAAACATAGTGTTAAAAGATATGATCTACAGTTCATAAACTCACTCCTTAATTATTACTATCTTCCAATTATGTAGACATGACGTAAAATAATATGCCAAAGGATACGAGGGAATATTAAAAGGATCATCGTTCTCAATAAAAACAACCCCCAAATGCTTACATGCATTCCGCTTAACCATCCATCCATTCTCAGGAGTGTACTCTGTGTCTGCGCCATAGACTTCTTTGATTTTCTCAAAGATTTCGCCATCATCTGGAAGCGCCTCGTTATAAGTGTAACACACACACAATTCATGTTTACGCATGAAGTCAATCCATGCAATGTCAACAACACTTTGAACACCCGTCTTTATTGCAGAAGCTACAGCATCCTTATATTTGGCAAGAACATAATCAATCAACCGCTTACCTGCCTTCCTCGCCTCTTCGACGAGGACCTGTGATATACCAGCAACCGACCACGATGAGTCAGGCACTCGCGGGATATACATCCCTTGCCCTGCTAGTCCTTGCATAAGATCTTGCTCAAAACTCAAGTAATCAAATGTCTTTGTCTGAACAGTGCCCATCCAGTCAACAGCACCTATCACCCCGTTCCCGCAGTACACGTGCTGGTTCCAGCCATCCGGATACCCCATGGGATCGGCGGTCTGCCACTTGGCGAGGCCTGCGCGGTAGTTGCGGAAAAGGAAGGCGTGGCCGAGGCCTTCGACGTAGGGCTTGCCGGTAAAGAAAGTTTGGTGGTTAGGTGGTTGGGTGGTTAGGTAGTTTTCTCCGAAGGCCGTGAGGGCGGCGGCGGAATACTTGCCGTTGGACTTGGAGCCGACGGTCGTGCCGAGCATGTCGTTGAAGTACGAGGTGCCCTTGGACGAGGCGACGGGGTTGCCGCCTCCGACATGTGGCTCGTTGATGAACTGCTCGTCGCCGCGCTGGATAAGCGCGAGGCCGTCCCAAGCGAACGATTCAGACGTGTCGCCGTAGTTTGCAGACGCGAGCTGCCCGTCGGCATGGTAGGTGAAGGTGCGGGTCGTGTCGCCGTCGGTGACCGACATTACCTTGTCGAGGTAGCCGTAGCGGTAGGTCTTGCTGCCCTCGCGGACGAGACGGCCCGCGGCGTCGTAGGTGTAGCGCGTCGTCACGCCGTCGGTCGTGGACGAGACGAGCTGGTTCGCAGAGTCGAACGTGAAGGTGGTCGTTTTGCCGTTGACGGTCTTCTTGAGCATGTTGCCCGCCTTGTCGTAGGCGTAGCGCTCAACCGCGTTGCCGTCCGCGTCCTTGACCGCGAGTAGCTGGCCCTTCCTGTCGTACTCGTACGTCTGGCGGACGCCGTTCGCGGTGCGGGCGACGATCTGGCCGGACTTCGAATATTCGTAAGTCACGGAGGCATCGGGTTTGAGCTTACCGCCGAGGTACTTGCCCGCGAGCTGGCCGTACTTCGTGTACTCGTAGTCGATAGGCGAGCCGTCGACAATCTGGCGCGCGAGGCGGCCCTTGGAGTCGTAGGCGTACGTCACCTTCGCACCGAAGCCTGCAGCGGTCTCGGCGAGGCGTCCGAACTTGTCGTAGGCGCGGTTCTCTTTCGAGACAACCTCTCCCTTGCGGTTCTTCGTGACGCGGGAAAGGCGATTACCGTAGGCATCGTATGTGTAGGAGGTCGTGAGGCCGCTTTCCTTCTTCTCGACGAGGCGGCCGAAGTGGTCGTACTTGTACGTCTCCTCCGTCTTGCCGCGCGTGTGCTTGGCGAGGCGGTTCCACTTGTCGTAGGCGAAGCGCTCAATCTCGCCGTTGCCGTAGTCGGCGTAGGTGAGCCTACCGAATTCGTCATGCTCGCTCGAGATGCGACGGTCTTCGCTGCCGTTCCATGTCGAGACGACCTCCTTGACGAGCCCTAAGTCATCGCGGACATAGTCCGTGAGCTGGCCTGCGGCAGTCGTGCGAGACTCAAGCCCGAAGCGCCCCCAGCCGAAGCGGATCTCGTGTCCGTTCTCGTCGATAACCGACGTACGGCGGCCAAGCGCGTCATACGAATATGCGCACTCAGAACCATCGGGGAAGCGCTCCTTCAGAACCTTGCCGAATGCATCGCGCTCGAAGGACTTGGAAAGTCCGTCCTGGTCAGTGTAGGAAACCGGACGCCCCGCGCCATCGTAGGACACAACGAGCGATGTCAGCGTCTCGCTTCCGTCGAGACGTTCCATGCGGGTCACGAGCCCGGCATCATTGTATGCGTACTTCGTCACGATCCCGTTTGCGTCCGTAACACTTTCGGGCGCGTTAAAAGTATTGTAGCAAATCTTTGTGATGTTGCCGAGGGGGTCTTTTGCGGAAACAGGGAAGCCGGACTTGTTATACGAGACCTCCGCCTTGCCGCGTCCGTCGTCCACGGACGTGACATTGCCCTGTCTATCGCGGGAAATCCGCGTCGTAAGCGCCGCGGTGCCGTCCGCATTCAGAAGCGAGACAGCGACTGGTTCGCGTCCTTTCGCGTATGAAAATGCAGCAACCGGCTCGACCGTGCGCTCTCCGCGCGCCCTGCGCGAAGCCCTCGCGAGCCTTCCTTCCGCGTCGTACTCGAAGTCTCGGTCGTTGCCGAAGCGGTCGCGAACGCGCGTGACGTTTCCGCTCTTCGCATCATAGCGGTACGAGACAAGGTCCTTTTCCTCTCCGTCGACGATCTTCCTGACCTTGCCGAGATACGCGACGTCGTAGCGCATGAAGTAGTAGATCGTCGCCTTCTTGCCGCTGAAATCTGAGACGGAGAACACGCCGTTCTTCGCGTCGTAGCTGTAGTGCGCCGTACGGTTCGCCTTGTCGCGGAGCGAGACACCGTTCTCGTAGGAATAGGCGAAGTTCTCGTCGCCAGTAATCCGCGCCGTGCGGTCGACTTTCTCAAAGGCGATGTTCTCGCGCATCGCGCCCTGCGAGATGGACGCGAGATAGTTGCCGTTGTAGCCGAACTTCACGGCGTCGAGTGAGCCGCGCTTAACCGAGACGAGTTGAGGCCTGACCGGATGCGCCACCTTGCCGTCCTTCGTGCGAGGTAGAATCTCGAGCTTGCGGCTCTCGTAGGAAAGCGTCGTCGTCACGCCGCCGACCATGACCGACTTCGCGAGCGCGCCGTCGTAGGCGAGCGAGACGAACGCCGTGCCGTCCTGCGAGACGGATACGAGGCGTCCGTCGGCGTCGTAGGAGAAGTCGGCGCTGCGTCCCGTCGGAGCGACGATCTTCGCGAGGCGTCCAGCCGAATAGGAGAACGTCCAGCCTATGAGGGACTTCTTTCCCTTGATAATCCAGTTGCCGTCCGCCTCGGGGTTGCCAGTGGCGACGTCAGCCTCCCACTCGGAATACGGTGCGAAGTAGCCGCGGCCCTTCTTCGCCTCCTCGACGACCTCGATCTTGACGGCGTCCTTCGGCGTCTTCTCGTTCTTCGGGAAGAACTTCACCTTCTCGCCCCACGGGGAGGTCCAGAGCATTCCGTCCTTGTCCCACGCGGCGGACGACTCGAGCTGCGGCGAGCGCCACGCGAAGCCGAACGCGCCCGTCTTCTCCGAAGAAGACTCATAGACGAGTTCGATTGGCATCGTCAGCTC
>JAEDKA010000057.1 GCA_016296065.1 Kiritimatiellia bacterium | reverse complement strand
GCGTTAGCCAGCAGATTTACAGTCTGCCCTCGTTGACCGCTTGAGTATCCCACAATGTGGTGCTCGGGGCGGGACTCGAACCCGCAAGGAGTTACCCACATGCACCTCAAGCATGCGTGTCTGCCAATTTCACCACCCGAGCAGTAGTTGAAAACGAAGGATAGTATAGCATTTCTGCTCACCGCGCGCAAGGGGGCTACCTAAACTTTTTTGAAATTTTCGCGCAGGGCGCAGCGAGCAATTAATGCAAGGATGCTGAATGCCGCCAGCATTTGTGCGTTATGCATGCCGTCAGCGCATCTTCTTCATCTCGAACTTCTCGCCCGAAAGCGCGCGGCGCGCGAACTCGCCCCAGTAGGGCGTCGGGTCGTAGTCCCAGCTATTGATCATGCACGGACCCGCCTTCGGATGGAAGCACCAGCCAGTCCAGTTGATGCGGTGCTTCTGGATGAATCCGAGCATGTCGGGGGCGAACGTGTACGGATCCTCCTTCTGCGCGAGCGGAATGAACGTCATCTCCTCGCGCGGAGCCGCCCCGACTTCGCCGAGGAATATCGGATGCTTCGCGGCGACCGGCAGAATGCGGCCCCAGCCCTTGTGCCAGTGGTAGGTGTGCCACGCGTACATGACGTTCCCCTCGGGATCGTCGAGCCGGTAGCTCTTCGCCTCGCCCTTCTCGATCGCCTCGCTCTCGATTCCGGTCAGGTCGTTCGCCCACTGGAGTCCGCCCGCAATGACCACGTTCTTCGCCCCCGTCGAACGCACCGCGTCCACGAGCGCCTGCATGCCGACGGACTCGAAGCCCTGGTTCTTCTTCTTCTCCTCCGCCGTGAGGAAGGCCGATTCGTCAACCTTGCCCGCCTCTCCCACGAAGCCGCCGTTGCGCCAGACCTCCCAGCTTATTCCGTGCGGCTCGTTGAAGAGGTCGAACAGCACGGCTGGATGGTCCTTGTAGTGCGCCGCACAGTCCTTCCAGAACGCGGCGTGCTCCGCCTTCGGCGCGCGGAAGCGGTGCAGGTCGATCACGACGTATGCGCCCCTGTTCGCGGCAAGGCGCACGATCTTGTCGCAGGCCGCGCGGAAGGACTTCCCTCCGTCGTTCGGAGAATAGACGCCTGTTCCGAACCAGTGCGCCTCGTTGATCGGCAGACGGATGCAGTTCGACTTCCACTCGTCGATCGCTACGACCGTCGACTTCGTCTCCTGCTCGCCGTTCGGAATCGTCTCCATGCCACCGGCGTTCACGCCCTGAAGCCACACCTCCTTCCCGTCGGATCCGACAAGCCGGTTGCCGGAAACGCGCAGCGCCTTCGGCCACTTGGCGCGGTTCTCGGGCTCGTCCGGCACATAGCGCGCCTTCGCCTGGCGCTCGCGCTCCGCCGCCGCCTTGCGGAGCGGCTCGGTGGACGTCGCGACGCAGCGGACGTCCCGCATCTCCATCTCGCCAGCCTTCACCTGGAAAAGACACGGCATGACGACGAACGTCACGGCCTCGGGCGGAACCATGAACGACGTCTCGCGCTCCTGCCAGCCATTCGTGTCGCGCTGCACGTAGACTGGACCGGGGCTCTTCACCTCCTTGCCGGAGGCGTCCTTGAACTTGAAGAGGACGCGCGCGTCGAACCACGGCTTGTCGCCTGTCCTGAGATTCTTGACCTCCCACTTCCAGCTCACCTTCATCGCCTCCACGCCGGAAGGCACGTCGTACTCCTTGTACGCGTTGACAAGCTTGCCGGGCTCCTTTGAGACGAGCTTCGCGTACGCACCGTCCTGCGCCGGGATGAGCGTGCCGTTCTTGTCAAGGCGCTCCTTCGCCCGCGCCTTGCGCTTCTCCCAGTCGGCGCTGCGCTTCGCCTCGGCCGCCTCGCGCGCCTCCTTCTCCTCCGGAAGCTCCTCGTATTTCTCCTGCGCGACGACGGAGAGGTTCCGCACCTCGAACGCGCCGCTCTTGACGTTGAAGAGGCACGGCATGAGCGCGATGCCGGCGGCACCTGACGGAATCCTCACCGACTTCCGCACCGAGAACCAGTCCTTCGTTCCCTTCCATCCGCCGATGACAGTTCCGCCCGCGACCTTCTTGCAGCTCGAGTCGATGAAGTCGGACATCACCCGCGCGTCGAACCAGTTCTGCGAGCCGCGCACGACGTCGGTGATCTTCGCCTCAAGCGAGATCACGGCGCCTTCGCTGCCCTTCGGGAAGAACACCGGCGTGTAGACCATTCCCATCTTCCCCTCGCCCTTGAACGGAACCTCGAAGGCGCGCTTCGCCTCGGGCACGAGGTTATCGGCAAAACCGGACGCTGCGATCAGCGCGGCCAGCAACGGCAGTGCAAACTTCATTTGATGTTCTCCTTTGTTTCTCTTTTGACAATCCTGTAGCGGTACGAAGCATCCTTCGGCGCAACGCCGTGGTCGATGTAAGCGCAGAGGACGCGCGCGCGGTGCGGTGTCTCCGCGTAGGCCGGATGGATTCCGCGCCACGTTCCCTCTCGCTCCTCGATCGTCACGGTGACGCATCCCTCGGGCGCGAAAACCTCGTATTCGAATCCGCCGTTGGAGAAGCGCAGCGAGCCGTCGGAATACGGATGCACCACGGCGTCCGGCGAAGCGAGGCAATGCTCCACGCAAGTAACGACGGGCGAGTCCACAGCATCCGATGAGATGCCGCTTCCGCTCGCCTCGACGAACCCGCGGCCGAAGCGCCAGCGCTTGCGAGCGGAAAGCCCCTCCCTGCGGATCGCGAATTCGACCTCAGCCCAATCGTCACCGGAACGGGCGGACATCTCGTCGAGTTCGTTAGATCCGCTGCTCTCTGTGTATTTGCGCACGACCGGCGGACGATCCCGATAGCTTGTCACGCCCGGAACAAGGCGCCAGTTCCGCCAGAGAGGGAAAACGTCGTCATACTCGCCGCCCGAAGCGTAGACATAGAGCGCGCCGTCCGCCATGTGTCCACCCAGCGTGTTCTCCGCGTTCACCCACGTCTCCGTCTCGAGGACGTTGCGCGTGTGCATCTTGACGGATGCCATCCAGCCGTCCTGTCTCCAGACGGCGTAGGCTCCGCACGGGAAGAAGCGGAACCCTACCGGCTCGGGGGAGAATTTCCAGCCCGCGGCCGCGAATTCCGTGCAGGCCTTCGCAACCGTGGCCGCCTTTTTACGCGACGAACCTGGGACGAGCTGCCGACCGAGCGCGGCGGCGTCCATATGGCCGTTCCAAACAGTCCAGCGGAAACCACGCTCGAGAAGGTTTCCGAGCAGTTCCGACTTCTCGCGCGAAAACTCCCACTTCGTTCCGGCGAAGACGCGCGAAAGCCGGCTCATGTCGAGCACGAAGGAAAGACCGTAGTTGCCGAACTGCAGCTGCCGTCCGTGCTGGCAGAAACTCCAGTCGGGCATAATGCCCTCGGGTCCGTCAGAAACGCGCAGCTCGTCCGCAATCACCTTCGCCGCTTCATCCGCTATCGCTTCATCCCGCGCGATGACGCCCCGCATGAGAACAATCCGCGCGAGCCAGACGCGGTTCTGCCCCGTCATCTTGATTCTGCTGCAATTTAGGTACTCAGCGTAGCGCGCGCGGTCTTCGTCGGAAAGCACTGGCGACACGAGTATCGCCGACATCGCGAAGTCCTGCGGAGCGCCGATCTCGTTCCACCACCAGTTGGGGCACACGAGTGCGGACTTTACCCACCAGTCGAGTCCGCGCTTTGCCGCGTCCGCAAGCGTGCGGTCCTGCGTGGCGCGATATGCCCTCGCAAGGACGAGCACGCGCTTTGCGAGGTGCCCGACCGACGGCTGCCATATGCCGCGGGACTTGTCCGCATAGTCCACGCCGTCCCACGACCCGTCCGGACGCTGCGCGTCGCGTATCCGCTCGGCGGCTGCCGCAGGAACGGCAGCGTCCGTTACTTCCGCGAACCTTTCCTCAAGCACCTTCAGGTCGTCCGCCCGCACAGCGGCGGAAAAGGCGATCATGCAGGCGGACGCCAGAACAACGACGGTTTTCATACAGGACGGCTCCCCTCAGAATCAGCGGATCACGACGGCGAAACCGTCCCTCTTAGGCATCGCCCAGAGCTCGGTAGCGTTGTTGCGGAGCTCAAGCGAGCGGATGCCCTCGCCACGCTTGAACGTCGCCGAAATCGCCTCGCCGCTCTTGAGGACGCACTGCGCCTCCCTCCACTTCCCGCTAAGGACCGTCGCATCCACCACAATCTGGCTCCCGGTCACCGCGCCGGAGACGTCAAGGCAGGACGGCTCGCCGTTGTCGACTCTCACGACAAACGTGCACCCCTCGCCAAACGAAACTCCACCTGCGGCAATCGCCCCGCCACCTCCGAAGGACGCGCCATCGGCGACCGTAACTGACGACTCGTTGAGCGTTCCATCGAGAATCATGGTGCCCGCGTCTACCGCAACGCCGTTGATGCCGAGCATCGACGCACAGGCGAAACGCTGCGTGCCAGTGCCGATCTTGCGGATGGTGAACGTGCCCTTGTTCTGGATGAACGTCCCGGTGAAGTCGCCGTTGGCGTTGTTGTCGCCGAAGGAAATCGTGCCGTTTCCTGAGTGGCGGCGGCGCAGGGAGCCACATCCGTTCAGGCCGTTGTATGTACCCCCGTTGACGAAGAGGATGCTGTTGAGATAGATGTCGCCTGTACGCGTTCCCCCGGGCAGGGCGTTGTCATCGACCTCGAGCTGAGACTGGATGTATGTGTCGCCGGTCCATGTATGGGTTCCTGTAAGGACGAGGCCTGCGCCCGTCGTGGCAATCGACGCCTGGTAGAAGACGACGCCTGCCGAGCCGGAGATGGAACCCGACATCGACGAGCCCTTGCCCTGAGGATACTCGATGAAGCCTGTCGCCGTTCCGAAATCGACGGGAACAGAGATGATGGGTGTCTTCTGGCCGTGGTAGCCGATGATGATCTGTCCGCTCGTGACATGCAGCGGCCCGACGCCGGACACGGTGGTTTCCATCGGATTATTGTATGCACCTTGGAGCAGCAGCGCATTGATGGTCGTCTCGTACGAGACTACAGTGGACGAGCCGTTGGCAACACGGACGTTGGCGGCGGTCGTCTGTCCGACGGGGAAGTCTGTCTCCTGCACGAACTCGGTGTCAAGGTCGAGCGGACGGAACCCTGTCGCAGAATCATAGGTGAGGAACGAGAGAGAATAGTCGACGTGGCCTTCGCTTCGGTAGTTCTTCGAACCGACCATGCCAGGGACGATGGAGATGTCGGTCGATCCGGCGGCCCCGCCGCCGCCAACGAGCGACGGCGACGTGTTCAGCAGGAACCGGGCAACAGCACCGGTGCCATCCGCCGCGCCGAGCGTCGCACCGCTGATGCAGAGCGGCACCCACGGCTCACGCTCGAGGGTGGTCGCCGTGAGGAGTTCCGTATGGTCGTTCCCGCCTTGAATGGAGATGAAGGACGTACCGCCTGCGGAACCGTCGACGACGATCGGTCCGGCGATGGTTTCGGTTGCGTTCTCGGTGCGGTTGCCGCGGGCAAGGAGCGTCGAGCGCGACATGCGGACGGATGCTGCGCGGGTGGCACCCTTGTCGCCGACGGTTCCGCTGTCGAGCACCATAGTCGAGCCCGGTGCGATCTCGAGCGTGCCGGCGGGGATTCCGCCCGTGCCTGCGAAATACGCCCAATTGCCGTTCTCTATGCGGAGGTCGCCGTTGAAGAATGTGTTGCGCAGATAGACGTCGAGGTTGGCGTTGCGGATCGTCCGCTTGCCGCCGCCGAGGTCGATGTCGAGGTGCTGTCCGTCGGTGTTGCTGCCGAAGGTAAGCGAGCCCTTGCTGGCGTTGGCGCTTTTGTTGATTTCGATGTCGCCGAGAAGCCGCACGGTCACGTTGCCGCCCTGCCCGCGGAAGACTGTCGTGATTTCACCCGGATGCGTAAAGGTGATTCCGTTCTTGAAATCATAGGAATCATCAAAAAGAATATTCTGCGTCACCTTGCTGGAAAACGTCGCATTATAGACATCATCAATGACGCTGTCGGCCCAGTTGACCGTGTTCGTGTAGTAGAAGTCGCCCCCTCCCGTCGGAAGCCAGCCGGCGAAAAGACATGCTGGCGCCATTATCGCGCCGAGTGTAAGAATGATGTTGGACTTCTTCATTGTTTCATTCCTTTCGTTGTGTTTAAATCAGTTTTTTCTTCTCGCAAGAGATTCCCTCGCGACAAATTCCACCGGCACCGCGACCGTTGCACCAGGCGCGGCGGGCTTCGCGATCCGCGCGACAAGCGCCTTCACCGCCTCGCGGCCCATCGCCGAGAAATCCTGGCGGATGGTCGTGAGCGCGGGAGTCGTCCACTCGGCGATCGGATCGTCGTCAAAGCCGACGAGCGAAATGTCGTCCGGAACCGAGAGGCCGACTTCCGTGAACGCGCGCATCGCGTGCCGCGCTATCGCGTCGCAGGAGCAGAAGACGGCGGTCGGACGCACCTTGCGCTTCGCGATGCGCACGACGGCGGCGCGCACCTCCGTTCCCCAGTCGCCGAGCCTGTCCTCGCCCTTCACGTCGTACTTGAGCGGAGTCTCCCCCGTCAGCTCTGCGGCGAGCTTGGAGAATCCGCTCCAGCGCTCGCGGACCGTATCCGCCACGAGGTCGCCGATGAATGCGAGGCGGCGATGTCCCGCGCGGACGATCTGCTCCGCGACGAGTCTTCCGCCAATGTCGTTCTCCGCGACGACGCTCGAGACGTTCGTCTTCGTGCCGAGGTCTTCGTCTACCACGACAACCGGAAAACCCTTCCCCGCAACGGCGCGCACTGCGGCGTCGAGCTCCTTCGAGTGGACGGATACCACTATCGCGCCCGTCGCACCGGAGTCCGGCAGCGCCGCAATTTCGGCGAGCAGCGTCTTGACGTCGCCCCCGCAGTCCCTGAGCTCAAGCTCGGCGCCGATTCCAGCGGCCTCACGCCTCGCGGCGCCGGCAGCCTTGATCGCGGCGTCCCAGAGAAGGTTGCCGGCGATGAACTTCCAGTTGCGCGTGACGTTGCCGACCCCGCGCACGAACACTCCGACGCCTGCGCGGCGCTCGACTAGCCCCGCCTCGACAAGTTCGTTCACGGCCTTGCGCGCGGTCATGCGGCTGACGTCGCACTCCTCGGCGATTGCGACCTCCGTGCCGAGCGAATCGCCCGGCTTCAAAGAGGCGACCCTCTCCCGGAGGAGATTCGCTATTCGCGCACTCGGCGCGACCCATTTCTGTTTCTTATCCGCCTTCACGCAGACCAGAATATCATAATTGCCCTCCGCCCGTCAACGGGAATTTATACATGTATAAATCTTTCTCCATGGAGACGCGGCTTCCAGCCGCGCCACTCCCAAGGAGGTGGAGCTTCCAGCTCCGCCACAATGACGCGGCGAGACGCCGCATCTCCTTGTGTCGCCGGACCGCTCGCCCACCTCCTTGACGAGCATCCAGCCGTCGTAGAAGTATGTGTGCGTCGCCTCGGGCGTGATCTTCTGATTGTTCGCTTTCATTCCTCCCTGATCTCAATGCAAGGAAGCTTCTCAATTCGATGCGTGAGCACGTTCGTTATGGCATCGCGCACTTTCGTTGGCGAGCCCTTCCCGTCAAGTATGAGGAAAGTAGGTTCGACGTCGAAGCGAACCACGCGGCAAAACCCATTCGTGGGGGAAACAACCGATGGCGAAAGTTCGCAGAGCTCTCTCCTCTCCGGGACTGGGGACACGGGAGCTTCCGCCTTCGAATATCCACCTTCGTTGTTCAGGTAGAGTGTCCAGCGGAAATTCCCGCCCTTTGTCCGGTCCGTCGCGAAGGCCACGTACGCATCCGCGTCTCCGTCGTTGTCCGCGTCCAGGAACACGGAAAGCACCCTTATTCTCCGCGCGGCTCCGGCATGCCCTGCAACCATGCGACGAAGCCGCTCTGCGAAAAGGCAAAAGTCATCGGGACACGCTACACCTCCACCGAGACGCAGATTGCCCTTGGGGCAGGGATATCCGAACCATGTGGTGTACGGATTACGGGCATGGTGCTTTGGCGGCTTAAAATCATAACCGAAATACCACTCGGAATACATCCGCTCAATTGACAACAAATCGTCATCGCAAAATAATCCATCTATATCTGGAATAATCTTCTTCAACGCAGGTGCGCCATCTTCAAACAGGAAAACACCATCTCTAAATTCCCCCGTAAGATGCACTCTGTCGGCCGCAATGCTTCCGGCGGAGACGCCCAAGCCAACTACTGTGCACGTATTCGTCCTGCGGTCTAGTTTGAAAAAACAGCAGGAGCTAGCAGTAAACGCAAAATCGTCACGGACATTTATACGAACCAGGCTGCCATCTTGATTTGTTTTCCATATTTCCCAGACATCACCAGACCTATCCTTTTCCGCGACACAGGAGGTTAACAACCTATCAATTCCCCCATTTTCATTTTCAATCGCTATACATTCAATCCGCCAAATGTCATCACTCCAGCTCTGCTGCCATTCAGAAGTGTCGATGTGCTTGCGCAGCCACGAAGAGTGCCCAGTTCTAAAGCGTCCTGGCAAAAACGCAGATGATTCAGCTGCGAAAGTCAGAAAAGCAAGAAAAATCAGCAATCCAGAAACCTTAGATTTCATTCTTCCTCCATTGAATTGCTATCTTCAGCCATAGTGGGGACATAGTCATAACTGTTGGTATATAACACCCAATTTGTCGTGGCGGGATTAAAATGAATCGGGCTACGCAAATGAGGACGTCCAGGAATATTCAATCGAGGTGTTCCGCCCGCACCATTGTAAAGAGTTGCAATAGTCCAATCCTTTGCAGAAAGCGTAATCCCTGACAAATTTGTTGATATGTTATCAGGTTCATGCCATCGCGTTGTAGGATCGCCTTGATATTGACTTCTGAACCAGCCTACAACCATATTGAAATACGCCTTTTTCTGCCTAAGCACAAAGTTCATGCGATCCACATTCTTTTTCCATTCCCATACAATGTCAGAGGTTGTATTGCTTCCATCGATCTGACACATTCCCCACCCCCATCTGTTATCGCCAGCCGTCTTGTTCGGCAGCTCCTTCCGCGAGCCCGACGGATTGAACTGGTTGTAGACCCTGTCTCCCAACTTGCTCTCGTGCTTCGCGATCATCCAGGCATAGGAGCGGAACTCCTCGTCCACGTTGGCGTCAATGTACGCGCGAGCGATCGCGTCGAGCGGATTCTTGCCGCGGATGAAGAACGGCACAACCTTCTCAACTGTATTGGAGACCTGCATCCTTAGATCGAGGCGCCCTCCGATGATCTCGTTGGTGAGCGCAGCCTTGATGTCGAAGCTCCCGGAGCCTGACGTCGTCGACTCGACCAGCTCGCGGTCGTCCAGTGCGCCTCGCTCGGACCTCTCGCTCGTCAGCGATCCGCCCCACTTCGTCTTCATCCACTGGGGAAGAGCGAGCACGCGCGCAGTCAGCTCCGCCGCCTCTGGCAACCCCGTCACGTACGCCACTCCCTCCCCGACGATGACGGCGTTCGTACCCCCGAGCGCGGAGTCCGTCGTTCCCCCCGCGCCGGTTGTGCGCGGATGATTCGCCTGGATCACCGACAGCGGGAACACGCCCACGGAGAGAGCGCTCGGACGCTTCGCGTCTCCGACGTTCTGCGCGCGGGCGAGAACACGGAGCGAAATCGGAGCGTTCGTCGGGGCGGAGACGAACGCTCCGTCGAGGAAGACGGCCGGCGCGGCATCGTTGACTTCGTCTTCTCCGGCAGCCGCAGCCGCGAATTCGGCGTGCAGAGAGTTGACGCGCCGAGACGACGAAATGACTGAGGTCGCACCTCCGGTTGTGACGTTCCAGTACACCACGTCGTTGTAGCGCGACCTATCGCCTGTCCAGTCCGGATACTCCGAGCTCAGCGCAAACGCTCCGACATAGCAGGTTCTCCCGGCGGGTATCGCGACTGTGTTCGTAACCGTCTTCGGCTCGCCCGCGGCCAGGTCTCCCACCGCCGTGCACCATGTCGTGCGGAGCGTGTCGGGATGAATCGCCGTGCCGGTCACCATGACTCCGTTCTCCCATCCGAGCGAAGCATCTTCACGCGCCTCCGGACCTGGCGGAAGTCCGCCGATCAAGCCAGTAACGCCTACAGTGCCGGTTGAGCTGTGCGTCCCGTCCGTGGCGACCACGGAAATGACGGTGGCGTCCGGCGCGGAAACAATCGTCGCCACGTTCGTCTGCGCATCGGCAAATTCGGCCGTGCCGCCCTGGTCGACCCACGTAAACGACGCGGAGGCGACGTTCCACGCCGCCGTCAGCTCCGCGCCTTCCGCAGCATCGAGGCCGACTTCTGGTGGATCGACCATTACGAGGGGCTCGACAGACAGCGAACCGGCGACGCCCGGAGACGGCGCGGCGAATGCGCCGCGAAAGGAGACGCCTTCGCCGTCGAACCCGTCGTCAATCGTCCATCCGGCCTCAAGCGGAGCCGAGACACATATTCCGTATTCCTCGAAGACCTCAAGCGGAAACACGAGTTCGCACGGGGCGTCGACCATGACCTCGTAGCCACCGACGGAGAGATACGTCGCGGTAACAGGCATGTTCGTGACCGATACGCTCAGCTTGTAGAGCCCGTTCGCAAGGCAAACGCCCACCTGCGCGTCGACCCACTGCGGATAGCCTACGGAAAGAATCTCAGCCGCGTTGGTGAACGTCGCCTGCACCCAGGCAGCGGACTGGCCGTGGAAGTCGCCGCCATATACCGCAGGCTCAAGGTCGAGAGAATCGACTAGTCCATCTCCGTCTGCGTCGAAGGAAGAGACAAGAGAATATCCGTCGGGAATTCCGTCTCCGTCCGTGTCCGAAAGGTTCGGGTCAGTGTTGCGCCCTAGCACGTACTTCACCGTCGTCCTCGGACGAAGCGCGCCGGGCGGACAGGGAACGACGTAGAGTTCGGAAGCGTCGAGCGCGGACTGCATCGATGGGCACTGCACGCCGAGGTCCATACCGAGCGCGGCGAAGGCATCGTCAACTTCAAGATAGCTCACGTAGACCGTGTTAGTCTCGTTGAACGGGACTATCACCTCGTACGTGACGGAGCGCTCGCCGTTCACCCCAGGGATGCTCGCCGTCTGCGATTCCACCCTGTAGACGGCATAGCTCGTCCCGTTCGTCTCCACGATCCCTGCGCACCGCACGCCCGAGGAGTGCATGTCGTAATTCACGGCGGCGACGACAGTCGCCCCTCCGGACCTCGGGTCGAACCTCAGGTCGCCGTTCGCGTCCCAGAATCCGTCCGACGGCTCTACGCCCGCACTGTCGCGCGCGATAATCACAAATCCGTTCTCGTACACGTCGAACTCGTTGCAGTCAACGCCAAGCATCGACATCGGATACTCGTCCATTAGCCAGAAGAAGTCGAAGGAAGCGGAAAGCGCGCGGTAATGAGTCACGTTCTGCAGACCGTTCGACACGTCGAGCCACAGGAAATCCTCGCCCGTGAGCACGGTTGCGCACCCCAGCTCCTCGCCGTCGGAGAGGAGGTCGCCGTCGGTGTCGGCAAGGTCGGGGTCGAGTCCGAGCGCGACCTCGCGCTGCGCGACTACGCCGTCCGCGTCGGAGTCGTCGTTGGCGAGGAATCCCCTCGCGTCGAAGAACGCGGCATTGTTCGTCACTATCGTCGGATCGGTTATGGTCCACGAGCAGTTCGTCTCGCCGGAGACGTCTGTGCGGAAGTCGATCCGCGCCCAGTCGTTCGACTCAATCCATCTGGAATAATATAGCCCGATTGCGCTGAACACATATTCGGGAGTCCACGCCGAGGCGAGGTCAACGCGGTTCGTCTCCTTACCGACCATGTTGAAGGCGAACGCCGGCGCGTCGTTCGTCGCGTCGCCGCTGCGCGTGCCTCCCGTGAGGAGCGAGCCCAGAGCGGCGCGCTCGGCTTCGGCGGCGGCGAGCTCCGCGCGGAGGCGCTCCTTCTCCTCGCGCGTCGGGACGCCGCCGTTGGGCGTCGTCGCGAATATGCCCAAGCCGAGAAGCAGAAAGGCGAACAAAGCGGGCACCGCGAGCCGCGCAAGTCTGCGCAGCCCCGTGACTAGCGGAGCGGCAAGAGCCATTCCGCATATCACCAGCACCGTCCAGCGCCCGAACGCCATCCAGTCGAAGGCATGCGCGTCCCCCGCCGACGCGAAAGACGTCGCGGCAAAGGCCATGCACAGAACTGTCGCGAAATGTTTCATCTGCTTCACCTATATTATACCATTTCGCGCGGCACATCTGCCGCGATACAAAAACGCTGGGGACAGTCCCCCAAATACACTGGGGACAGTCCCCCCGGGAAATCAATAACTCCGACGGTTGGCAAAGGGGCTCCGTTACCACTTCGCCTCGTGCTGCGCGCTTTCCAACCGGCAGAAAACAGCGGGGACAGTCCCTCTAGAATTTAGGGAGGGCCGCAAGCGCCAGATACGCTACATGTGCTCCGCCGCGCACCTTGTCGTCGTCTCGCTCAAGCGCGTCGCCGTCGGGCGTCTGCGCCTCGACCCCTCGCTCGCTCCGGGCGAATGGCGCGACCTCACGCCGGACGAGCTAGAGTTGCTCCTGCCGAGTCCCCAGACTTGACAGGGACTGTCCCCTCCTCTTTGCGCCAAGTCACTGAACGCAGAACGGGGCGGATTCTAACGAACCCGCCCCGTTTCCGTTCTATGTGATGGTTAGAACAGACCCGCCGGACGCGGCGGATTGAGCTTGGCCTTCATCTCGACCCACTTCTCGAGCGGAATCTCCTCGGCCGTCTTCAGAACGGCGGGGACACCCTCGACGACTGCCTTGTCGGATCCGGAGAACCAGAAGATGCCCCTCTCCTTCGTCACCGTGAAACGCGGCGCGAGAAGAATCTGGCAGCCGGCCTTCGCGCAGGCATCGGCAAACGCGGCCTCCTTGACGCCGGGCTTCAGAGTAACCGGACCGCCGATCTCGTTGGCATAGACCTCCGGCGCAGTGCCGACAAAGCCCCACCACGAGTAGCTCGCCGACGCCTCGCCCTTGACGATGCCCTTGTCCTTGAGAACCTCGTACACAGGACGGAAATGCGCATCCTCGAGGGAGGTGTCCATGTCCGCGCGCCAGCGGTCATCCATCGTGCTCTTGCAGCCCGTTATGGCCGCAACCGCAACTCCAACGCAACCCAGCAGCATCAGTTTCTTCATCTTTTCGCCTTTCATTTTCTTTCGTTCGCCCAGGCACACGCCCAGAACACTGCATAGTATACAATCTTCATGAAAAGCTGTCAACTACTTGCGCCGTGCGAATTTTACCGTTGTCAAGTCCCTCAATTTACCAGGGACAGTCCCCTGAAAAATCCCTCCACGACGCCCAGGGGGTCCGTCGCTCCGCGACGGACCAAGAAACTGCCGGGGACAGTCCCCCCGGGAAATCAATAACTCCGACGGTTGGCAAAGGGGCTCCGTTACCACTTCGCCTCGTGCTGCGCGCTTCCCAACCGGCAGAAAACAGCGGGGACAGTCCCTCTAGAATTTCCAAGGGGGCCCGTCGCTCCGCGACGGACCAAGAAACTGCCGGGGACAGTCCCCCAAAAACACCTCCCGAGGTAGGCATTGGGTACCTCGCGAGGTGGGCGCCATATACCTACCGAGCTAGCCACCATGTACCTCGCGAGGTGAACGCCTGACACCTTGCGAGGTACATTCATGGGCCTGTCCCCATCGGCAAACCGGTCGGATTTACTAGGGACAATTCCCGAGAAAATCATACCATTTTGCGCGGCAGATTTGCCGCGGTACAAAAACACCGGGGACAGTCCCTCTGGGAAATCAATAACTCCGACGGTTGGCAAAGGGGCTCCGTTACCACTTCGCCTCGTGCTGCGCGCTTCCCAACCGGCAGAAAACAGCGGGGACAGTCCCTCTAGAATTTCCAAGGGGGCCCGTCGCTCCGCGACGGACCAAGAAACTGCCGGGGACAGTCCCCCAAAAACACCTCCCGAGGTAGGCATTGGGTACCTCGCGAGGTGGGCGCCATATACCTACCGAGCTAGCCACCATGTACCTCGCGAGGTGAACACCTGACACCTTGCGAGCACATTCATGGGGACTGTCCCCATCGTCAATCCGAATTTGATGAGGCCTGTCCCCTAGAAATACACTTCAATATCGCCCAGCGGGGGGACTACCCCATTGATTTCCTTACATGGAGACGCGGCATCCTTGCCGCGTCCACCCCTCCGCAGCAAATCCACCGCCCCGCCCGAGTTTTTTGCGGGGACAGTCCCCCTAAAAACCACCCCTCCGCGGCAAATCCGCCGCGCTGCCCAAGGGGGTCCGTCGCTCCGCGACGGAACCCCCTGGGCTAATGACAAGAATACACTGGGGACAGTCCCCCCGGGAAATCGGGGACAGTCCCCCCCCGGGAAATCAATAACTCCGACGGTTGGCACAGGGGCTCCGTTACCACTTCGCCTCGTGCTGCGCGCCTTCCAACCACCATACTAGTGTCGATCCGGCGTGAGGAAAACACAGGGGATGGCCCCATGATTTCGTTGAAGGCTACGTCATAAACTATTGCACTATTGATAGAATCTATATCGACAAGATAGATGATCGCCAAGGATCCCAACACGAGTTGGCGAATTTTTGATGATATCCCCAGGAATGATTACTGTTCCATCGGTAAATCCCTCCGAACTTAGCGGCATCTCTCGCTCCCCCACAATATTTCCATCAATCTCAAGATTAAATCGCATAACATCAGAAAAATGATACTGTGAACCGTTTTCGGCGGAAACAGAACGCTTGACCCGCAGGACAATGACAGCATCCTTCCCTTCCTGCAGGGGAACTGACATTCTAGTGCCGCCAAGGACAATGCGCGAAACCTCAAAAACACTATTGCTTCCACTATTGAAAATCTCAAGGATTGGCTCTACCGCATCTCTCCCATAGCGATCAATCACTTCATAATCAGCGGCATTTTCAGACATTTCATCGCCGACAATGACTTGATCAACTAGCTGCATGTCGGACGGAACATCACAGAGATTGACAAGAGAATTATCATACGCGCGCCAGTTAGCCCGCCGGAGCTCAAATCCCCTTGGCCCGCTTAAAACCACCTCACCCATCATTACGTCGCGGTTATCAGGCGACATCGGAAGATATGAGTTTTCTTCAACAAACCAATAGTCAAACCGAGAGGCTGAATTGTTCTTCAAGACCTCAAAGCACGAAATGGCAGCTCTCTTATGGTGAAACTCTGGCGAATAAATGCCCGACAATGTCTTTACAGTGCGACTTGAGAAATCATATGCTATCCCTCCAGAGGCATGAGTTCCTATCGAAGCTCCCTTTGGAATCACACGTTCACATTCCGCTGTAAAGAGCCTCCGAATCTGACTTGAACGACAAACTTGGTGGTAAGTACATGCCAGTGTCATATTCGAACATGCGGAAAACGCCAACAGAACTACTGCCAGAATCCAATAAGCGCACTTCCCGTGATGCCGATTAACCGCAACAACACCCTCAGCAACAAACATAGCAACAATAGGCATCATCCATACAAGATATCGATCCACGTTGGTGTTCTGATATCCAGAATTGGCTATGACAAAACAGGAACCAGCCGCAAGAAAAAGCCACGGACACTTGCGAACAATCGTCTTGGAATCCCAGCGATTGGCAAGTGCACCTATAGCAAAAAGCCCTCCTCCCAACAAAGGAAACACATGAATCACCCGGGGATATGAATCGGACATTCCCAAAACAAGCCCCTTTAAAATAGCAACCGAATCTTTCGCAATCATCGGAACAGCAATCCAAAACGAATACTTCTTCAAATACCCCTTATTGGCAACACTCGAGAACTGACACTCGCCCGTAAGGCAATAGTTCAATGCAAAAACACCCAATGCGGAGAGTATGCAGCAAAAGAAAAGAAAGCAATCTTTGCGGCTCACCTCTTTGAGAAGCAATTTCCGAAGCACAATGGCAAGTCCAAACGCCAGTATGCAGGCCATACCTTCGGGACGAAACCACGGAGACAGGAACAAGACAGTTCCATAAATACATGATTTGTTGCTTGCCATTCCGTACGCGAGCAATGCGCTAAGCGCCATCCAGATTCCTATATCACTTTGCGCCAAAGCACAGAACACCGCCTGCCCCGAAAGGACAACTAGCATCGTCGCCACTAACCTCGCAGGCGGATCGTCTATCCAAATTTCAAATGTCTTCTTCCAGCCCCAGAAGAAAACTAGCAAGAACAGGGCATTAAGGAAAAAGCCTACAGCCAGGAGCGAACTGCCGTGTGCGCCCAAGGCGTAAGGCAAGGCAAGGATAAAAGGGTAAAGGACCGATGTTGTCCCAGTAGTAACAGCTTCACCATATGAAAATGAAAACGGCGCTCCTTCGACAATGCGACGAGCCCCTTGGCAATACAATAACGTATCTGATTGGGCAGGAGGAAAATCCAAGAAGTAAGTTGCGCTCGTTCCTGCAATTAGAAACAAGATCACTTCAAACAACCAGATCACAGCAATATGCTTATTGCTCATAGCCAGCATACAATTAAAGAAAAGAGAAGTGGGCAGAACTTATTGCCCACTTCTTTGTGTCTTTACATATAACTATGCAGTGGTAGAAGTACCCAGCACCATTAAAAAGTATTAAGGGTTTTGATTCGGAGTAGGCGTGGCACCAGCGACATCATCCTTGTTTAGAACATGCCAAGCGGCCTTATCGTTCTGGTCAAGCAAAGTACCCTTGTTGCATGTAGGATCAGCCCCTTCGTCGCCAAGAGAATACTGTCCACCTGCGGGGCAAACAGGAGTCTTCTTGATATAGTTGCTATCTCCCACAAGGTCAGGGATACCATTCGCTGGCAACGAACCATTTGCCATCAACCACTGCTCCTTAGCAGTCTGAATCTGCTTTAGATTGGCGATGCAAGACGCGGCCTGCGCATTACGACGATACTTGACGAAGTTCGGGATCGCGACAGCGGCCAAAATGGCGATGATGGCGACCACGATCATGATTTCTACGAGGGTAAAACCCTTCAGCATCTTTTTCATGGTTGTGTTCCTTTTGTGTGTTTATTTGCCCCGGCACCATGTCGAAGCATTAGTTCTCTTGCAAATATCGTGCCAAGAAAGTGGATTTTGCGACAAAACTTCAGATTCTGTCATAAAATGCCATGTTAGGCGCTTTTGCACTGGCAACCCTTTTGGCATATTCGCGTTTTTGGGAATGATTTTCGCGAGAACGCGAAATTTCGGCTCTTTGAAGTTTTTAGTGGAAGAGCATGAGTAAAAACTCCGATGGTTAGGGTTCTCGCGACCGCTTCACTGCTTCGCGCTTTTCAACCACGATCCGTAGAAGCTGTTTTGCAGTGATTAGAGCGGCCTTCGGCCGATTTATGCGACGCAGTCGCATCCCCAAATACTTCTATCGACATATGCAAAGTCGTTGAGTGGTGCGAAGCTGCGAAGCGGTAGCGGGAGCCCCAACGCTCGGAGTTTCTATTACTTAGAGGCATGCTGTTCCACTAAATTCTTCGATGAACCGAAATTTCAGCCCTCCGAAAGCTTCCTGTAGAGTGTCGAAAGGTTCACTTTTAGCGTTTCCGCCGCCTTTTCCTTGTCGCCACCAGTCGTATTGAGTATCTGCTCGATATATTCCTTCTCCTTGCGCTTGAGAAAGCTCTTGAGAGAAGTGGTCGCCTCAGCAGACAGTTCGGACGTCGGCCGATGGTCGACAATCTTCTGCGGCAGCAGGTCTTTCGTTATTTCGCCGCCTTGATAGAACGTCAGCGCGTGTTTTATCGCATTTTCAAGCTCACGGACGTTTCCAGGCCAGCTGTAAGATTCAAGTATCTTAATAGCCTCCGCGGATATCTCGGGAACAGACCGCTCGTTTGGGCGCTCCGTCTGGATAAAATGACGAGCCAGGGGAATTATGTCCTCCGGGCGCTTCCGAAGCGGCGGAATATCAATCGTTATTACGGCAAAACGGTAGTAGAGGTCGCTGCGGAAAGTCCCCTTCACCACTGCCTCTTCAAGATTCGCGTTGGACGCAGCAATGACACGGACATCAACGGGAATCGACTTAGTCCCGCCGACGCGGCGAATCTCCTTCTCCTGCAGAACGCGCAGTAGCTTGCCCTGAAGAATGAGCGGCATGGACGATATTTCGTCAAGAAAGAGCGTTCCGCCGTTTGCCGCCTCGAAAAGCCCCACCTTGTCGGATACCGCGCCCGTGAAACTACCCTTAACATGCCCGAACATCTCGCTTTCAAGCAGATTCTCAGGGATGGCCGCGCAGTTAACGGCAACCCACGGACGCTTCGCGCGCGTTGAGTTGCGGTGAATCGTCCTAGCTATGACCTCCTTGCCCGTTCCGCTCTCGCCGTTTATAAGGACAGTAGCCGCCGTAGGCGCTACCTTCTGGATCGTCTCGCAGACACCCATCATGACTGGCGACGAGGCGATAAGGTTCTCGAAGCGATAGCGCGACGGACGCTCGACAGGCACTGCGGAAACCCCGACCTTCGACACATGCTCCTCGGCGCGCTTGATGCACGCAATCATGTCATCGACCTTGAACGGCTTCGTAAGATAGTCGAATATGCCGTTCTTCATCGCATCAATCGCCGTCTCCACGCTCGCGTACGCAGTAAGAAGAATAACCGGTATTCCAGGCGCAATCGCCTTGATTTCATGGAAAAGCGCCATGCCGTCCATCGGGGTCATCCTGAGGTCGGTGACAACAATGTCTATGCCACCGTCACGGACAATATCAAGCGCAGCATTCGCGTCCCTGGCAGTTTCAATGGTATAGCCGTTTGCCCTCAGCAGGCTTTGCAGCAGCAGAAGGATTCGCGGCTCGTCATCGACAATAAGAATCTTTGACATATGCAATAATTATACCATATTTTGGGGCATTTGAGGGCAGGAAGACGCAAGAATATACTTTCGTATGCTTTGCCTCTCGCCAATAGAACCAGTAGTAAAACCCGATTTTCTTGGTTTTGCCATTCCAACCAAGGCATTGTCTTTGGCATGGATTGTGCATCGCAACTTTACAGTGAAACTGCAACTTACAAAAGACAAGACGGTTGAAATTCGGCTTCCTGGCGGTGGCGGATCCAAGTCCGCGACCGACATCGCCGGCGTGGAGATGTTCTCTCCCGACTGCGACGGATGCCCTGCCGTCAGACTTATCAAGAAGAAAAAGGCATGGCATCTTGTAGCCGCCGATGTCGTAAACGACCCGAACGGCACCCTGCCTTCATGCTGGGAGGAAACTCCGCACCAGCCGGTGTGGGAACTCCCGCGAGCCTTCCAGGCCCCTCACGCCGCACTCGCCGTCAATTCCTCGATGGGCACGTTCTCCCAGTCGACGGCAGACGCGATTGTCCAGGACATGATGTCCGGTCTCGATGCGGCCAAGGCGGCCCCTGCGGCGAGTTCCGGATCAAAGAAGTTCGGCATCAAGCGCGAAAGCCAACCGGCCGCGCCGAGGGCGGCGGCGAAATCCGATACGCCGGCGAGACGTCCGACTTTCCCGGATGCCGGAACGAGCGTGTCCGAGAACGGCAGGCGTTTCGTGACGCGTCCCATGGCAGAACAGGGGTTTCACCTCTACTCGTCTCTTCCCGAATTCCAGACGCTGTGGATTTCGCGTCTCCTCCCCGAAGGAAAGCGCCCGACCGCCTCGTCGATCCAGGTTGCGGAGTCCGCGCTGATGGCAAGCGTATTCCTCCAGCCGGAATTCCATGCCGCGGATGGAAGCACCCTCGCGATCTTCGTACGCAACGAAGCGATCTTCTTTGCCGGATACAAGAAAGGCGAGCCGGTTCTCTGGCTGCGATGCCCCTCAGCCGGAGGAATCAACGCCATGCGCGCGGCGATAAAGAAGACGCTCGGCGTTGGCGACGATCTCATCAGGTCTGTCCTCGAGGAATCGCTGATCGATCCGCGACCTGCGCTGGAACCGTTCATCCGGCCCATATTCGCGCAGCTCGAGCTTTCGCTCGCGTACCTCTCAAGCAAGCACGGACTCAAGTTCGACCATGCACTGCTTATGGGTCTTGACGCCGGCGCGGCGCTTTGGTCGACCTACGCCGAGGAGGCGCTTCGCCTGAAGCTCATTGCGCCGAATCCTTACGACGGACTCATCGTTGACAAGGGTGTTGAAACCGCCGATGCGACAGGGTATCTCGTCGCGCTCGGCGCGGCGATAGCAGGAGCGGAGGTGTCGCTATGAATTCTTCATCGCTTCACCTAAACCTCCTGAAGCCGACCGAAAGGCGTTCGTCATCCCCGATTCGACTGAGGGTAATGCTCCCGATATGCGCCATTCTCGTGTGTGCGGGACTACTCTGCTGGTGGGGCATGCTCTTCACCAATCTTATGATGGCGAAGACGCAGGCTTCCGGCATAGAGGAGGATCTCGCGAACAAGGGGAAGCAGCACGCCGAGATCATCAAGCTGCGCGACGAGGCGCGCGAGCTCAAGCTCCAGCTTGAACAGCTCGACTACTACAAGGCCGGGGTCCGCTCCGTTGCAGAGCCGCTCGCGAAGTTTGCGGAGATCGTGCCGATGCGCGTCCAGATCAAGGAGATGTCCTTCTCGCCGCTTCCGGCGCAGATCCTCCAACCGCCGGGCGCAAAAGCTCCGCTGTTCGGTCCGACTGAAAACGTCGAGACGCAGAAGCTCGTGATTGCGGGACTGACGACTAAGGAAACGCCTGTCGTGTCGCTGATGGAGTCTCTTTCGTCCGGATTCGAAAAGCTCGTGACGTCTGAGCGGAAGATCAAATCCTTCAGACAGGACAACGCCGAGGCAGAAGGACGCAAGCTCCTCAGCTTCGAGGTTGAGTACACGATGCCGGAAAGGAGGTTCGCGAAATGAACGGCGGAGTCTTTGACAACATGGCACCGACAGCGAAGCGTTCGTTCATCGTTACGATCGTCCTTTTCGCGATTGCAGTCGTAATTTACCTCTTCTGTCTACAGCCATGCGAGGCAGAACTAGAGCGGACAAAGCGCAGTCTTTCGGAACTCCAGGACAAGCAGTCCCGCATGAATGCGGACCTCAAGAACGCAGGAACTGTAAAGAAAGACCTGGAAGAACTGAAAGCCGCGCTCAAGCTGTATCAGGACGCAATGCTCGTTCCGCTGCTCGAATCGTACGCGATGAGGGCTAAGACGCTGCTTGACCCGCTCATTCTCGGCGCGGGGCTGCAGGATGTGCAGTACAACAACGACACCTTCCGTGCCCTTCCGCTGCCCAACCCGATGCCGCGCCAGCTCCATACGCGCGCCGCCATCAAGGTCAATGCAACGGGAAGCTACCAGCAGGCGATTTCGTTCCTTCTCCGACTTGAGAAGGAGTTCCCGCTCGTCTCGCTGCGGCAGCTCGGAATCGTGTCCCAGGCGTCACCAGAACACCAGGCCCTGACGTTCGTGCTCGAGTGGCCGGCGAAAGGAGGTTTGACCCGCAAATGACTACTGCAGTATTTCTAGCCGCCGCAATAGCCGTCCGAAATCCCTTCTGGCCGATCGGCTACGAGGGAAAGATGGAGGTTATTTCAGCCGAACCTGTAGTCGCCGTCGCGACGGCGGCTCCTGTCGAAGACGAAACCGCAACCTCGGCGATGCTCGCGCGCAGTTCCAACGCGGTTTTGCCCCGCCACTGGATTGCTGCGAGGAAGTCTCTTCGCATGGGAGGGACCGCCTCTGTAATCGACATAAACGCAGGAACAAAGCGCCACTGCGTGATGATCAACGGACTCGCCTACGGAAACGGCGACCTCGTATCGGTCAATCACGACGGTCGCCGCTTCACGTGGAGAGTTCAAGGTCTCACCGAGGGCGAGACCGTCAAATTAAAGCGCGTACGCGCTAAGTTACTGGACAAAGAGGAAAATCTTAAGGAGATGACTAAATGAAAGCACAGGCAACATTTCTAATGACAATTCTCGCCGCATCGCTCGGTGCAACGGCACAGGAACAGGCAGCGGACTTCGCAGAAAACCCATCTGCACTTTCTGTCCTCGCGCAGGAACAGGCCACGGTGGCGGAACAACAGCCCGAGGAACAAACCGCTCCTGTAGAGGAGCAGACAGCGCCTGTAGAAGGACAGGCACCTGCGGCAGAAGAGCAGCCGGCTTCGACACAAGAGGAAGCGCCCGCAGCAGACGAACAGAAGCCAATGGAAACAGAAACGCCTGCTGGCGAAGTTGAGGATGAAGACGCAGATGAACTTCCACCTGCAGTCGAAGCAACTTCAGTCGCAACAGAGGAAAAGCCTCAGGAAGAGGCAATGCCAGCTGAGCAGCCTTCTGGGCAACTTCTTTCCGTCGAAGACCAGATCGCGGCGCAGGAGAAACTGGCGGCGGAACAGCAGCAGGAGCAGCCCGAAGACAATAAGGCTGCCGCGGCGGTGGAAGACGCAATCCAGGAAGATGATGTGGATGAAATCGACCTTGAGGAAGACGACTCAGCAATTGCAGCGAAAAAGCCGCAGATCAAAGGAGCGATCACCGAGGGTACCATGTCGCTTGTCGACATCGAGTGCGACGAGGCAACTCTTGCGGATATCCTTAGGCAGTTCCGCAAGACAACGGGTGCGAACATAATATCGGGAGACTCGACAAACCTCCAGCGGCGCGTCTCCGTGTCGCTAAAGCGCGTGCCTTGGCTCGAGGGTCTTTCAGCGATTCTCGGCTCGCGCGGATTCCGTCTTGAGCCTCGCGACAACATCTACCGCGTCATCGAGGACGAACAAGTCATTCCAGTCTCCACACGCACGTTCACGCTGAACCACGCTTCGGCAAAGGAACTCTCGGAGCTCTTCAATGCGACATATGCACCGAAGGACCAGAACGGGAAGGTTCGTTCGCCGATAGCATCTAGCTTTGCCGGGGCGAATGTCGTTGTTGTCACAGCCTCAGATAAGATTCTCTCCGAATGCGAGGCGATTATCAAGGCAGTAGATAAGGCTGTTGCACAGATATACATCGAGGCAAGGTTCATCGAGCTATCCTCCGAGGCGATGCACAAACTCGGCATGCAGTGGAACTCGCTCGAGAGCTGGGGTGCTTCTGTAAAGAACATCAACGGCGGATGGGAGTATAACAACGGCAGGGCCTCAAACTACGGAACGGTGCTATCATCGTCCACTTCCAGCAGAAGCCCCAGCACTAATACCTCCGTTGACGGCGAAGGCAAGACCACCACTTCCACATCCACATCTCAGAGCGAATCCAAAACATATACTGGCCTCGGTCCGACGACGCTCACTGCCGCACCAGGTGCTGCCCGCACTGCTGAGAACATGGCGTGGCACAATGCGCGCGGATTCTCCGGGCAGCTGTCGCTGGATGACTTCCGGCTCGCGTTGAGCGCCTTCGAGACGCTGACGGATGCGAAGATGTTCTCCAACCCAAAGATCATCGTCTCCAACGGCAGGGAGGCGAAAGTCGACATGACCACCAAGTATCCCAATGTCACGATCGACTCGAACTACACCGGACGCGACTCGCAGAACCTCTCGATATCCACCAAGCTCGACGTGATTCCGGGCGAAGACAAGTTCATGTTCGCCAAGGAGGCGTTCTTCAGCTGGGGCATTGAGCTCTCGGTGACGCCGCGAATCTCCCCCGACGGACTCATCTCGGTGGAGATCGTCCCGACGATAAGCCAGTGCACGGGATATGTCGAGCCCAAGTCCAATCAGGACATAGCGACGCCCTACACGCAGTATCCGATCATCGAGGTCAAGCGCCTCACGACGGAGTTCACGATGAAGGACGGCGCGACAGCGGTGATTGGCGGACTTTCCAAGACCACCGAAGAAGACGTCGACTCGGGCATTCCGTATCTGCGCAAGATTCCGTGGATCGGTCCCAAGCTTTTCGGATGGAAGAGCCGCCAGAAGGACCAGAAGGAGATCATCGTCTTCGTCACCATCGGCATTGCGAATCCGGAAGAGCTGCCGAGGGACATCGGTCTTCCCAAGAACGCGATTCTCGGGCGCGAATTCGTCCGTGGCAACCAGCTTGAGCCTGGCGACCGCGAAGGAGCCGCCACGAACGTCCTTCAGCTCGACATGAAGCCGCTTGAGGAGCAGAAAAAGGGAACAGTGACGATCACGCCTGCGAAGTAAAGGGTATGTGATTTAATTAGTCGCTAAAACACAAACGCCTTGCCGACTTTGTTGGCAAGGCGTTTTGTTTATGTGAGCAGCGAGAGGCAGGCTCCTAAATACTGAAGCGGCTGGACGCACCCCGCATTGAGCTCGCCTACGGCGACTTCGGCCTTCGGCCTCGGGGGATATGCTTCCCCCAGTCAGGTTCTCGCGAAGCGGCGAGACGCCGCTTCCCCCAGTCAGGCTCGCCTCGCAGGGCATGAAAAAAGCCGGCGTATGCCCCGAGCGCGCAGCGCGAGCTTTTGCGCAGCAAAAGTCGCTAGAGGGCTGCGGCCGTAGGACGACGGCGGCTTTTTGAATGCCCGCAGGGCATGAAAAAAGCCGGCGGCGTCCTACTCTCGCATGGGCGGGTCCCACACTACCCTCGG
>JAEDKA010000056.1 GCA_016296065.1 Kiritimatiellia bacterium | reverse complement strand
ATGCTACATGTGTCCATCTGACGTTGCAATAGCGCATCTGACTTTTCAATTCACATCAAAACTCCATAATGGACTTGGCTATGGCATTCTGCGCGGTTGTTTTGCTATAATATACAAAAACAGGAGGCATTATGCAAAGAGAAGAAGAAACACAGGTCGTAGCCGCGATGCGCGCGGGCTTCACGCTAATCGAGATTCTCGTGGCCGTCGCCATCATCGGCATTCTTGGCACGGTGGCCACGGTTAGCATTCCGAAGATTCTCGAGAACGCCAAGATCAACGCAGCGAAATCGGGCGTCGACTCGCTCAAGAACGCGGTGGTCACGTACAACATCGAGAAGGGCAAGTACCCCTCCGACCTCAAGGCGCTCGTCGAGGCGTCGGGAGACGACGATCCCGTCGTGGAAGGCGGAGAGAACGCCCTCTACGATCCGTGGGGAGTCGAGTACAAGTACGAGCGCAAGGGCAAGCGCATCGTTATCATCTCGGCCGGTCCCGACGGCGAGTTCGGCGGAGAGGACGACATCCGCAGCGACACCACCAAGAGGGCCGGCGGCAACGACTGACGCCGCCGCCGCGCAGCATGCGCAGGGCGTTCACTCTCATAGAAGTTCTCGTAGTCGTCGCCATAATGGCGACGATGGTGTCCGTCGCCGCCATCAGCGTGCGGTCCGGACAGGACGCGGCGCGCGTCAAGGGCGCCGCGCGCGATTTGATGGCGGCGATACGCCACGCGCGGTCGATGGCGCTTGTGATGATGCAGCCCGCCGTCATCACGTACTCCACGGCGCGCATCGACGACGAGATATGCGCGCAGGTGTCGGTCGAAGGCGCGAAGCTCATGTCGTCTTCGACTTCCGATACGGTCGAGACGCTCTCCGGTGAGATCGTCAACCGCGACGGCACGCCGGTAGAGGACAAGCGCCGGACGAAGGCCGCCGAGGAGGAGGAGCCCTCCGTGATCGGCGAGAAGGGCGGCGAGTCGATGGAGGACATCCTCTTTGCGCCGATCTCCGCCGAGGTTGTCAAGGGCGTGCGCATAAAGGTGACGATGGGCGACGAGCTCCTGCAGGGCGAGGAGCAGGACGAGAGGAAGGCGAACAAGATATCCGTCTTCTCGAACGTAGACTATCTTCTCGGGAAGTACAAGGAGAAGAAGTCCGAGGAGGCGAAGGCCGCCGAGGAGCGCGCGGCGGATGCGCCGCCGTCGAAGTCGGACGAGGACCAGGAGCCCGTGAGCCTCGTGTGGGAGGCGAACGGACGGTGCGACCCGCACCGCGTGTGGGTGTATCTCGACGGGAAGAAGCCGGAGTCGGGGCTCTGCATCAAGGTGGACCGTTTCGGCGCGGCCAAGATAGTCTCGGGAGACGAGGAGTAGGGCCATGCGAAGGGGATTTACGCTTCTCGAGGTGCTTCTCGCGTCGATAATACTCGGCACGGGGCTCGCGGCCATACTCGTGTCGATGTCGCAGAGCCAGCGCATGATGCTCTCGTCGTCGTACCTACAGACGGCGCAGGAGGTGATGGATCTCGGAGACATGGCGTATCCGCTTGCGGACGTGCAGGATCCGGACCAGGACCTGGACGTATCCGAGACGAAGGCGACGGAGCTGTGGGACATCGTCGCGGGCGCGCACGGTCCGAAGCTGACCCGCGAGCAGGAGGACAAATACCGCGAGTACACGTGGGAGCGCGTAGCCCTGAACCGCAACGACAGCGAAGAGGAGATAGCGCGGCTAGGCAATCTCTACACCGTCCGCGTGATCGTCCGATGGGGCAACGGACGCACCTCGAAGCGCGAGGAGGAGAGCTACGTGACTTTCTGGAGGAAGAAGGAATGAGGCGCGGATTCACGCTTGTGGAGATTCTTCTCGCCGTCGTCCTTCTCGGCGTGATTACCGTCGTCACGATGATGACGTTCAACGCCGTCACTCACGGATGGCAGGCGTCGACGGACTATCTCGACAAGATGCAGCGCACGGACTTCGCGCTCAACCAGGTCGTGTCGGGGCTGCGCAGCCTGTACTATCCGCACAACGGCGAGCAGAGCTACGACTACGGCTTCTACCTTACGAACAACGGGGAGGGCGACGATCCGCGGAGCTCTGACGTCATCGAATGGTCCAAGCGCGGGTCGGCCATCATCGGCTCGAAGAGCGCTGCGGCGGATACCGTCCACCGCGTGCAGCTCATGGTGCTCGAGGAGGGCAACCACGACTACATGGACCCCATCGAGGTCACGGGGCTCTACGCGCGGCACTGTCCGGACGTCACGCTGCGTCCGAAGGACAACCCCGACGACATCGACTTCTCGTTCAAGAACGACGAGATGTACCAGCCGGTCCTGATCGCGGACGGCATTGCGGGTTTCAACTGCCGTGTCCTCAAGGACAAGGAGAAGGTCGAGGCGGAGCACGACGAGTCGCTTTTCGAGGACGAGTGGGAGACGTCCAACGCCGTCCCCTACAAGGTGGAGCTCACCTTCTACCTCGAAGACCCCGACGGAAAGGCCTACAGATCCACCGCCGCGCCGATAATGCGCATCGTGAGAATACCGCTGTTCGAGCAGTCGCTCGACGGCGCCGCGCCGCCCTCGGACAAGGCCAAGGAGAGCGGCGGCAACAGGCGCCGCGGCAACGGCGGGAACTCCGCCGGCGGCAGGACGGGCGGAGGCGGAAACGCCCCTGGCGGCGGGAACCGCCCCGGCGGCGGAGGCATGGGGCCTGGCGGAGGGAACCGCCCTGGCGGCGGAGGTATGGGTCCCGGCGGAGGCAATCGCCCCGGCGGCGGTATGCGTCCGGGCGGCGGAATGGGCCCTGGCGGAGGAGGCATGAGATGAGGCGGGGAAGCGCTCTTCTGATGGCGTTGTGGATCATCGCGATACTGTCCGTGATGGTGCTTTCGTTCGCGAACGAGGCGCATCTCCAGACGGGCATCAACGTGTATGTGCGCGAGCGCAACCGCGTGAACAGGCTCGTCGACGCGGGGAGCATTCTTGCGGAGGTCGTGATCTCCGACTACGCGAACGTCTCGGAGTGGGCGGAGGACGAAGATCTCGACAAGCTGATGGAGGACGACAGGTGGCTGCGCGAGAAGCGCCAGCTCAAGGAGGGGCGTCCGTGCGTGATAGGTCCGATACTTGTGGACGAGGAGAACCCCGAGTCGGGAACGGTGAAGGTCAGCATACGAATAACGCGCGGACTAAACATCAACGAGATGACGCCCGACGGCGACACCAACTGGCGGCTCAGGTGGGAGATGCTGCTCAAGAGCCACGGCATCCCCGAGGACTACGAGGTCGAGGCGTACGACGGGCAGCACCACACGCGCAGCAAGTACAACCTCATCAACCTGCTGATCGCGAGCTTCGCGGACTGGGTGGACGCGGATGACAACCCGACGGTCATCGACGGCGAGGAGTGCGGCGCGGAGGCGCACTGGTACGAGGAGGAGTACGAGGACAACAAGGTCGAGGACGAGTTCAAGAGGTATCCGCGCAACGGATCGATCCCCGACATCAGGGAGCTGTCGTACATAAGGGGCTTCCGGGACTTCCCCGTGGTGCTCACCGGCGGCGTGCTGAATCCGGAGGACGATCCGAAGGACCAGATAAGCGTGCGCGGAATCGCCGACATGTTCAACACCCTCGGCAGCGCGAAGGTCTACGTCAACGACTGCACGCGCGACGAGCTGATGACAGTGCCGGGCATCTTCAACGAGGAGGACGAGGAGGACCTCGAGAAGACGACGGAGAACATCGACGCGATCCTCGCCGCGAAGAGCGAGGAGCCGGACTACGACGTAGACGAGACGCAGAGCTGGTGGCAGTACAAGGACTTCAACGACCTGCAGCAGCGCGTCCTTGACTACGGCGGCGACGCGCAGATCGGCACCGAGGCGGGCAACTACCTCCTCTTCAAGCCGGACGATTCGACGATTTTCGAAATCACGATAGAGTGCGAGTCGCTCGGCATGACGCGCACCGTGAAGGCGAAGGCGTACCTCAAGGACAAGGATGTCCGCTACGTCGAGTGGGAGGAGGATCCCGTCGGCGACAGGAAGGAGTAGACGAAGATGAAGATCATTGACGGAAAGCAGCTTGCGCAGAACCTCCGTGGCGAAATCGCCGCGGGTGTCGAATCGCTGAAGTCCGAGAAGGGCGTCACGCCCGGGCTCGCCGTGATTCTTGTCGGGGACAACCCCGCGAGCGTCAGCTACGTGACCGCGAAGGAGAAGGCGTGCAGGGAGGCGGGGATGCTCTCGCGCGAGATACGCCTTCCGGCGGAGACTACGGAGGCGGAGCTCGTGGCGCTCGTGAAGGAGCTTAACGAAGACCCCGCCATCCACGGGATTCTGGTGCAGCTCCCCGTCCCGAAGCACATCAGCGACAAGGCGGTGATCGACGCGATCGCGCCAGAGAAGGACGTGGACGGCTTCACGCCGGTGAACGTCGGGCGCATGATGATTGGCGAGCGCTGCTTCCTTCCGTGCACGCCGCACGGGATCATCAAGCTCATCGAGTTCTCCGGAATGGATCTCAAGGGGAAGCACGCGGTCGTCATCGGACGCAGCAACATCGTCGGCAAGCCAGTCGCGGCGCTTCTGTCGCGCAAGGAGACGAACGCGACCGTGACGCTCTGCCACACCGGCACGCCCGACATCGCAAAGTTCACGCGCGAGGCTGACGTTGTCGTCGTCGCGGCGGGACGTCCGAACACGCTCACCGGCGACATGCTCAAGCCGGGCGCCGTGGTGATTGACGTCGGAGTCAACCGCATCCCCGACGCGACGAAGCCGAAGGGCTTTAGGCTCGTGGGCGACGCGGACTTCGAGAGCTGCTCTAAAGTCGCCGGTGCGATTACGCCAGTTCCCGGCGGGGTCGGCCCAATGACGATCACGATGCTCCTCTGGAACACCCTCGAAAGCGCCCGCCGCTAGACCTTCACGAGCTGCTTTCTGAGTGCGATGGCCGCCGCCTCGGTGCGGTTTGCGGCGCCGAGCTTGACGAGCAGGGTCTCGACATGCTCCTTCACGACGGTCCGGCTGATGCCGAGCTGATTGGCGATTTCCGTGTTGTTGAAGCCCTTTGCGAGCGAGACGAGCACCTCCTGCTGGCGCGGCGAGAGAGTCGGCGCGGGAGGGTCGAACGCGAGGAGCCCCTTCACCTCGGGAGAGATGAAGCGCTTGCCAGAGGCAACGGTTCGAACGGCCGTCAGAAGCGTGGCGTCGTCCGCCGATTTCATGACAGCGCCCGACGCGCCCGCGGCGAGTGCCGCGGCAATCGTGTCGGACGTCGAGTAGGAGGTGAGGACGACGATTTTCGTCTCTGGAAGCCTGGCGTGGATTTCCGCCGTCGCGGCGACGCCGTCCTTCTTCGGCATCATCAGGTCCATGATGATGACGTCGGGCCTGAGGCTGTCCGCCTGGCGGACGGTCAACTCTCCGTCGTCTGCCTCTCCGACGACGGAGAGGTCCTTCTCTGCCGCAAAGAGGGACTTGAGCCCCATGCGGACTATCTTGTGGTCATCTGCGATCAGAATGGAAATCTTCTTCATGGTCAGGTCTCCTCTGGAATCGGGATGTTGATGGAAATGCGGGATCCTTTACCGGGAACGCTTGCAATGTCGACATCTCCGCCCAAGGCCTTGACGCGTTCCGTCACGCCTTCTAGCCCGAAATGCCCCTGTTCCATCCCGGGCCGCTTCGAGGGGTCGAATCCGCAACCGTCGTCCGCCACGGAGAAGAGCAGACGGCCGCCGTCGATTGTTCCGGCGACCTTGAGGGTTTTCGCCCGACCGTGTCGCACGGCGTTAACGACGAGCTCGCGGATTATGCAGAGTATGTTGTGGAACGCGTTGTCGGGGATCTTGCGGCGCGGAACGTTGAAGCGCACCTGCAGCTGCGCGTCCGCGAGGTGCGGCTGGAGGGTAATGCGCACGGCCTCGTCGATGTCGTTTTTCTCGAGGGCCTGGTTTCGGAGGTCCCATATGCAGTTCCTGAGCTCGGAGCGCGAGGAGTTGATCGTCTTGAGCGCGATGTCCAGGTGCGGCGCGGCGCCTTCGTCCGCCGGCGGAATGGCGGCCTGCGCCGCGCGTATCTCAAGCGCCGCGCCAGTCAGGTTCTGCACGACGGAATCGTGGAGCTCCGTCGCGAGGCGCGTGCGCTCGATCGTCTTGAACTTGGCGTGGGTCGCCTCGATCTGCTTGCGCGCGAGCTCGCGTCCGCGCCGCTCCACGAGCGTGCGCAGCGCGGCGTTCCAGATGAGCACGAGCACGTGGATGCCGGTCAGTGCCGACAGAATGACGAGAAACCTCGAGGGGGTGAGCCATGGCGGATGCGATATGACGGCAATGTCATTCTTGCCGCGCAGGATAAGCGTAAGCCCGCTGATGTGCGGCATGTCGGTCTGCGCGTCGTAGTCGTTCGTTTCCAGAAGGCAGACTCCCGTCGCCTCGATTCTGCTCCCCAGTTCGAGTCCGTCGTTCGCCTCGGGGCAGGAGCTTGTGTCGAGCTGGACGAGGAGTCCGTCGCAGTCCAGCCCGATTCGGCCTTCGGCGTTTCCGAGGGATGGCAGGTTTCGGATGGTGCCGCCGAGCGTGATGAGCTTTCCGTAGTAGGAGGGCTTGAAGGTGATGGAGCCAGAGGGGCTCTTGACGATGACGTCTGCGAGCGACATGAGGCGGACAGGGGATTGCGGCGTCGAGGCCGCGGGCGCGGTAGAGGAAATCGTCGCCGTGCCGAGGATGATGTTGAACTGGTCCGTCTCGGGATAGCCGCATGCCGTCGCGCGCTGGCCGGGCTCCGGCGGCGACATGACGCGGTGGGACAGCCTCACCCTCACTATGCGCCCGTCGTCCTCCTGGAGCAGCAGGTTGCGTTTCTGCCAGACGGCGATGATCTCGCCGTGCACCTTCCGCTTGCCGAGCGAACGGATGTTCCTCGGCGTAAGGTATATCTTGCGCTCGAGGAACGGCGTGTTCTGCGGAGGCGGGGGAGGGGACTGCACCTCGATGTCGCGGAGGTTCGAGACGATGAGCGGCCTCGCGTACCTGCGCACGGACGGAAGCGCCCAGTTGAAAGTGCCGACCACCGAAACCTGAGACTCGAGCAGCCGGTTGACGGCGTTGGTGTCGTCCGCCGGCACGAGAACGGGCATGGTCGTCGGGCCGTCCTTCAGTGTGAGGCAGACAAAGTCTGGGTCGTCGTCGCTGATGCGCCAGTCGATGACCGTCCCCGTCGTCTGTATGAGACGCATGTTGTCGCGGATGCTCGACAGGTCCTGGAGCGCCCTCTCGACCGGTCGGACCGCCGCGCCCGTGCCAAGGACCTGTATCTCGTGCGCGACGGCGTAGGGCTCGTTGCCGTAGTCGTGTTTCTGGAGGCCGAAGATGCCGGATGCTGCGATGCGGTCGCCCTGACGCAGCGCGACGTGTGATGGCGTCCTGTTGAACACCGGGATGAGCAGTTCGCCGTCGTCGATGACGAAGCTGGGTGTGGACGATGGCTCTCGTGTGGACGAGAGGATCGTGTGGACGGTGCCTGTCAGGGCGAAGTAGTTGTGGTGACCTGGCACCGTGTCGTCCCAGATGTTCATCATTGACCTGATGTCCGTGTTCGTCACGGCACTGGAGCCGCCCGCGAGCGCCAGCGACGATAACGAGCAGATAAGCATCTGTAACATTGTCCTCATACGTAAATTATACCAAATATTGCCGCGATGCGTTAGGAGCTTCCTACCCTCCAGTTGGAGGGGTTTCGCACGAAGGGGGATTTGGAGTATAATTTTGGCGACGCTGGCGATGCAGCGATCACACACGTAAAAGAGGACACGACATGAAGCTCAAGACAATGTTGGCGATGGCGCTCGGCGCTCTGGCGGCGGGCTTTGCGGCGGCGGGAGACCTCGCGGTTTCCGCCTACTGGCAGGACCACATGGTCCTCCAGCGCGGAAAGAAGATCACCGTATGGGGCAAGGACGCCGCGGGGCGCGTCGTGACCGTCTCGTTCGCCGGGCAGACCGCGAACGCCTCGACCGGGGCCGACGGCTTCTGGGAGACGACATTCTCGCAGCCGTTCGCGCTCTCTGCGACGCCGCAGACGCTGACGATCGCCGACAGCGCGAACGAGTCCATCACGCTCTCGGACGTCCTCGTCGGCGACGTGTTCCTCGCGGGCGGGCAGAGCAACATGGACCGCCGCCTCGACTACAAGGACTTCCACGAGCCGCAGTCGGTCAAGGACTTCTGCCGCGACGACGACGGTATCCGCTTTATCCGCATTGCGCGGAGCGCTGAAAACGCGACAAGCGAGAAGCTCTTCGACCTGCCGCCCATCAAGCCGGTCGACGACACGATCAAGTACTTCGGCGAAGGATTCGACTGGGCTCCTGCGACGATGAACGGTGCGGCAAGCAACAAGTACCATGTCAGCAGCGTCGCGCTCAACTTCGCCCACTACATCCGCAGGGCGAACGCGGAGAAGGGGCAGGACATCCCGATTGGCATAATCCATGCCTCGTCCGGCGGCTCGGCCATCCGCGAGTGGATCGCCCCTTCGGTCCTCAGCGCGAATGGATACCAGACGTACGGCTCCACCGGTTCATCGGACGGATGGTACTGGAACAACATGATGGCGCCGATCCTCCGCGCGAAGTTCCGCGCCGTTCTCTGGTACCAGGGCTGCACGGACGCCGCGATGAAGGCGGACGACTACAAGGCGCTGATGGACGTCCTCGTGAAGGATCGCCGCGACCGCTGGGGCGAAAACGGAGACCTGCCGTTCTACGCCGTGCAGATCGGCGCGCCCAACTACGCTGCCGGCTCCGGCACGATCGGCCTTGACCAGTATCCGGCCCCGACCGAGGACGACGTCGGCCACAACTACGTTCGTGTCCGCGAGGCGCAACGGCTCTGGAACATGTCCGACACGGGCACGCACGGTCTCGTCACCATCGTGGATTGCGTCGATTGTCTGAGCACTGGATCCCTTCACCCGACCGACAAGAATTTCGTGGGACGTCGCCTGTCGCTTCTCGCGCGCAGGGACATCTACGGCGAGACGGATCTTCCGGCGGAGGGACCGGTCTTCACCCGCGCGGTGCGTGAGTCCGACGGATCCGTCCGCGTCTTCTTCAAGTCCGGCACGGCGAAGGGACTTACGGCGGGGCGGATGAAGCCGGCTTCGTCGGTCTCGTTGAGCCAATGGGTCAAGAAGAGCACAGACCCTATCCGCGGCTTTGCGCTCTGCGGCAGCGACAACGTCTGGAAGGATGCCGATGCGACCGTCGAGGGTGAGATGATCGTCCTGCGCGCCAACGGTGTTCCTGCTCCGACTAAGTTCCACTACGGCTACTGGTGCGTCACCCGCGAGACCCTGCTGGAGGACGGCCAGCGCCTGAATCTCTACAACGAGGCGGGGCTCCCGATGTCGCCCGTCGCGCCGCAGACGGTTGAGGACCCGGCCACGTCGGAACAGGTCGCGGACCCCGTGCTTGCGCCGGCTTCCTGCTTCTTCTCGCCGTCGACCAACGTGACGATCGTCTGCGCGACTTCCGGCGCGACGATCCGCTACACGCTCGACGGCACCGAGCCGACCGCGTCGAGCGCGGCCTATTCGGCGCCGATCGCGCTCTCCGCCACAACGACGGTGAAGGCCCGCGCCTTCGCCGCGAACAAGGATCCGAGCGACATCGTCTTCGCGACCTACACGCTCGGCGAGCCCCCGGCGCCGGAACCGGATCCACAGTGGACCAACGGGGCCTACGAGCCGTCCGCGTGGGCGCCGCTCGGGGAGAACCTGCTCGCGGGCGCGACCGCCTCGTACTCGGGGAATCTCTCGTACATCGGCTCCAAGGACATGGCCAAGCTGACCGACGGCAGGATCCCCGTGGACATCTCGGGCAACACCGGTGCCGGCTCGCAGACGGAGGTCGTCGGGTTTCAGGAGGACGCGGCCGCCATATGGACATTCTCCTCGCCCAGGACGATCGGGAAGATCCGCATCTCCACGCGCTGGGCCACGACGTCCTTCGACGCCATCACGGTCAAGGACGTATACGTCCTCCAGGGCGGCGACTGGGCGGCGCTGGGCGTGCCCGACTCGCACAAGTCGGGCATCGCGTCGATCACGACGGGGTCGCTCGAGGCGACGCTGGAGGACGAGGAGCTCGGTTATCTCGCGCAGAACGTCTCGGGCCTGAAGATCGTGTTCGGCGCGCCGGAGTCCGCCGTCGCGAACTACTACGCCGAAATCGAGGCGATCGCTCCGGGCGGCGAAATTCCCGACGATCCGCCGCCGGATGATCCACCGCCGGATGATCCACCGGACGACCCTCCGTCGGGTGAATCCGCGCGCACGTGGACGACGGGCGACTATGATCCGTCCACCTGGACGGGTCTGGAAAACAACATTCTCGCAGGTTTGACGACCGTTGCGACGGACATGAGCAAGATATCGTTTGCGGCGAGCAAGGACCTTTCGAAGCTGACTGACGGGGCGGTGTCTGCGACTGCGGCTTCCACGGAGATCGTCGGGCTTTGTCCTGACGCGGAGCTCGTGTGGAATTTCAGCGAGCCGAAGGTGCTTGAGGAAATCCGCTTTTCGTCTCTCTGGTCTTCCAAGATCTATGCGGGCATCAGTGTCAAGGACATACTCGTCCAGACCTCCGGATCGTCCGAATGGGTCTCGCTCGGCGTGAGCATCACCAAGTCCGGCAACGACTCTGCCGCGGGCGCGCAGTACGCGACCCTAAGCGATCCAGGGCTCGGATATCTCGCCCTCGACGTGGTCGCCCTGAAGTTTGTCTCCGGATCCGTCGAGGCGTTTGCAAACTACTATGCCGAAATCGAGGCCGTTGGCAGGACGGGCGGCGACGCCTATCCGCCTGCGCTGAGTGGCCTCAAGGTCAAGCCGTGGGGCACGTCCGCCGAGTTCTCCGGCTCAATCGCTTCGCTCGGAACCGCGGCGAGTTCGTGCGACGTCTATCTCGCGTACGGTTCCGATGCCAATCATCTCGGTGCGCCGGTCAAGATTTACTCTGGCAACGCCGGAGCCTTTCATTACGAACTCGAGGGACTTTCGCTGAACACGAATTACAGCTATCTGCTCTCCGTCTCCAACAATGCCGCGACCGTCATGGGCTGCGAGGCAAGCGGAACGTTTACGACGACCGACGAAGTGCATCCCGACTGGTCGGGCTACAAGTGGGCGGTGATCGGCGATTCGCTGACCGACCCGACGCTCGCCCCCGGAATCGGCAACTACTACTACAACTTCGTCGCCGCCGATACTGGCATCCAGCTTGTCTACACAAACGGAGTGGGCAGCACTGGCTACAAGAACAAGTACAACGTCGACGGCGGCAAGTGCTTCTACCAGCGCTTGCAGGCGAATCCGCTTCCGTCCGACGTCGATGTCGTCACGATCTTCGGCTCGGTGAACGACTGGGGACTGGCCCGCTCTGCCGCTGACGTCGGGACGCCGACCGACAGCATCGACGACGGCAAGGAAACTCTTGCGGCCTACATGAACAAGGCCATCGACGTAGTCCAGGCGCAGGCGCCGAACGCGAAGCTCGTCCTTGTCGGAAGTCTTTACTACTACAACGTCGTCGCTTCGGCGCATCAGCTCGCGAACGAGACGCTCAGGGCCGTCGCGGCCAATCGTGGCGTCGCGTTCTACGACTGGCTGACGGAGAATCCGGACGATCCTCTCGACTTCCACCACATTGCCGACAATCCGACGGAGGAGGGGTCCTTCGCGCAGCGCTACACGCGCGACTGCCCTGAGACAATTGTCCCTGGCGAGACGTCGTTCGGACATCCCTCGGCTGAATACCACGAGGCGTGGCTCTCGCCGCATTTCCGCGGCGTACTTGCCGCGGCGCTTGACGGGAGAGAGCCCGACGATCCGCCGGAACCGCCGGACCCGCCGGACCCGCCGGACCCGCCGTCGGGCGACAAGATGTTCTACATCGGCGAGACGGGCTACGACAGCTGGGCGGACGTCTATGCCGCGGCGCAGAACGGCGATACGATTATCGTCGGTCAGGATGCGGAGATTTCCGGAACGGTCGGCAAAGAGCTTACGATTGACCTTTGCGGCGGCAACGTGAACGTGACGGGCGGATGGTGGCCTGCAACCGTTACGGTGGTCGATTCGCAAAAGCCTTCTGGCAGTTTCACGATCACGGGAGCCTCGTTGAACGTGCAGGGCGGCACCTTGGATTTGTCGGCCCTCGCCGGCAGTCAGTTGGTGTTCGCGGGTTCGTTCTGGACGAACGGATCGACCGTGCTGAAATTTCCTAGCGACATGACGCTCGCGGAGTGTACTGCCAAGATCAACATGGGGTCGAACCCGATAGGCGAACAGATTGTCGTCCGGGGCGTCACATACACATGGGACGGAACGAGCTGGGGCGGGCAGACTGAAATCGCGATTACAGGAATAGCCGTCAAGCCGGATACTGTGGAGATTGGCGTGACGGCCTCAACTAGCGGCACGGTCACGATTCTCGGCAGCGAGACAGTCAACGGTACTTACAGTGCTCTTGTGACGACCAAAGTCGCCGACGGCCTGTACAGCGTTCAGGTGTCGGACTGCCGTTTCTTCAAGGCGTCGCTGGAGTGAAGCAGATTATGTCTTGAGCAGACAGTTCCTGGTCATGACGGGCGGATGCTAGACCTTCTGGCGTAAACCGTCGCGAAGGGCGATGGCCACGGCTTCCGAACGGGTGGAGACGCGGCGCTTTTCGCCTATGTATTCGGCTTTAGACTTTCGTGACATGTTGCACATGCTCCTATTTTACCACGGTGCACTGTACTTGACGAACGGGCATGGTCGGAAAAGGTCATCTTCTTCGACCGGGTGCACACTATTCTAACGAATCGCGATTTACGATTTTGGGTCGTGAGCTTGTTGACTTAGTATGACTGAATATGATACAATACTGCTGTTTTAGGTGCGTAACTGTACATAAATTGATTAGGAACGCTACAATGACCGTACGAGAATGGGTTTATGAACGTGAAATCACGGGGCACTCGACGTTTTCTCACGCCGAGGTTGCGCTGGCGTTGCCGTCATACTCTAAGCCCGCACTTAGTACGGAGTTGAATAGGTTGTCGCGTTCGGGTCTGATTGTCTCCGTGCATCGAGGCTTTTACGTTACAGTACCGACACGGTATAAGAAGACTGGGGTTGTGCCGCCGTTGTATTATGTTGACGCAATGTTTAAGTACCTCGAAAAGCCGTATTATCTAAGTCTTCTTTCGGCTGCGCAGTTCTTTGGAGCCGCGCATCAGAAGGCTCAGATTGACTTTGTAACGACGGTATTGCCTCGGATGAGCAATTCACGTGCGAAGAATCCATATCTGACGTGGATATATCGGAAGCAAATCCCGGAAGAATTGATTCTGGAGAGAAACAGCGAAGGCGGTATTGTGCGCTATTCGTCTCCGGAGTTGACGATGATGGACCTTGTGCAGTACAAGCATTTTGTCGGAGGCCTTGGCATGGCGGCGACGATCATTGCCGAACTGTCGGAGAGCATTGATTTCTCGACGTCGGCCTTGTCACGCGTCTTTCCGGTTGTAACTGGCAGTACTGTGCAGAGAGCGGGATATATTCTAGAGGAGGTCCTGGGCGAAAAAGAAAAAGCAGACTTGCTGCACGAGATATACAATGATTATGGTGCTCGTATGGAATGGATTTTGCTTGAGCCTGCGGCAAAAAAGCCTTTGGGCCGTGTGTGCAACAAATGGAAGGTAATTGTCAATGAAGAAGTGGAGGCAGATGAACTATGATATCAGAACCTTATATTCTTGAATGGCGACAGCAATTTCCTTGGACTGCCATGCAGTATGTCGAGCAGGATCTCTTGATTTCAAGGTGCATTGTCGCCATCTACTCCGACCCGTTCCTTGCCTCGCGGCTGGCTTGGCGCGGAGGAACGGCGCTTTACAAGCTCTATGTCAAGCCCCAGCCGAGATACAGCGAGGACATTGATCTTGTTCTCATAAATCCAGAGCCCATGGGTCCCATTCTCGACCGCCTCCGTGAAGTGCTGTCGTTTGTCCCCGACCAGCAGGCGAAGGGCAAGCGGTACAACCACGTCATGAAACTGCGGTATTTGTCGGAAATAGAGTCCATCCCCTGCCGAATCAAGGTCGAGATAAACTGCAACGAGCATTTTACCGAGCTTGGCTTCCACAAGGTTCCGTTTGCCGTGGAAAGTTCCTGGTTCTCGGGTTCGTGCGATGTGACCGCCTATCAATTCGACGAGATGCTCGGTACGAAGTTCAATGCCGTCTATGGGCGAAAGAAGACGCGTGACCTGTTTGACATGGACTATGTTTTCAAGCATGCACAGCCGGATGTCGAGAAGGTGCTTAGATGCTGGCGGCGATACAAGGCGGAGCTTGGTGAAGAGCTGCCGAGCTGGAAAGAGTACGTGAGCAATGTAGAGGCCAAGCTTGCAGATCCGTCCTATCGCATCGGAATGACGGCGCTTCTGCGTCCCGACGTCGAGTTTGATCCCGTCATGGCGTGGGCAAACATCAAGCCGAAGATCGTCGATCGTCTCATGACCGACCGCGACCGGGCGGAACTGGACAAAAAGCCGAGCCGATAAGTCCGCCATCCCCCCAACCACCCAAACGGGTTGTTCGCGGTTTTGCGGAAGATTGGTAATAAACAGTGTGGCTATCATGAGTGAAGCGTCACTTCCTGCACCATACGCGGCCATAGCCGCCCCTATTCCCTCTCCCGCCAGGCGGAGGGGGAGAGTCCGGTTTCGGTCGGATGTTTGAATTCCGGGCATGATGCCCTTGTCTTTCGCGGCGCGTATTCGTCAAGTGTACCGTAATCGGCGGCACATTGGACCTTTCGGCCCTTGTCGGAAGCCAGGTTGAAGGAAACTTCCAGATGTCATCGACGTCGCTTCTGAAGTTCCCGCGCGACATGGAACTAAGCGAGACAGTCAACGGTACATATAACGCGCTGACGACAACCAAAATCAGCGACGGCCTCTATCAAGTCCCGGTATCCACTTGCCGCTTCTTCAAGGCATCGCTGGATATGTGAGGTAACCACGGAATAGGCGAAGTACCGAAGAGCCAAAACTCCAAGCTGGACGGTTGCACGCGATGCCTGTGCAACCGTCCAGATCATATACCCTCCAGTTGGAGGGGTTTTCTCCTACTGGTGTGCGGGTGTATAATTTAAGCGAACAAACAACACGAACTCTATGCTGTCATGCCTTAAAAAGGAGTGATTAAAATGAGCAAGACGATTGTGACTTCACTGCTGCCCGCTCTCGCGGTCGCCTTTACTCTGACCCTCCATGCCGAACCGACGTGGACGACTGCCTCGTGCGCGCCGGCCGAATGGACAGCTCTCGGCAACAACCTTCTTGCCGGACAGACCGGCACAATCAGCGGCTCCATAGCCACGAGTTATTCGACGAACGATTCAAATCTGTTGACCGACGGCAATGTTCCGCAGGTAGGGATTGCTTCTGAAGTCCATGCAAAGGAAGTCGGTTTTCAGAACGGAGCGTCTGTAACGTGGACCTTCTCAACACCGAAGACGCTTGAACAGATACGCATTTCTTGCGGGTACCCAGTAGTGGGGCAGAATTACTCGGGGCAGCGCGTTTCATCTGTTGAAGTTCAACTGTTCGGATCGTCCGCTTGGTCGGCACTCAATGCAACAATCGGCGAGTATGCGGACAATGGGCAGAACGCAATCCAGTCGTTGATCCTTTCTGACGAGGCTGGCAAGCCGCTGGCCGAGGCCGTTGGTGCCCTGCGCGTGACGTTCGGGGCACCCTACGGCATTGCGGGCTACTGCGGCGAAATCGAAGCCGTTGGGGTCGCCGGTGCGACGGGCCCGGTCATTGGTTCGTTTGCAATCGCCCCCGCGAAGACCAAGGCAACCGTCTCCGGCGCAATCGCAGATGTTGGCACGGACGCGACCGCGTGCGATGTCTACCTTTCACTCGACGGCGGCGCGGCGACGAAAATCGCCGAGGGCGTAACTGGTTTGTTCGAGCACCAGATTCTGGGTTTGACGGCGGGAACGACTTATGCCTACGAGCTCTCGGTCTCCAACAACGCCCCGACATCCAGGGGAACGGTGCAAAGCGGCGACTTCACGACGCTGGCCTCTGATGCGTCGACGATGCTGTGGGCGTCGGAAGACATCGCGCCGGACGACTGGGTGGCGCTAGCGGACAACGCCCTCGCCGGGAACGTCGGCGTCAAAACCGCCGGCGCAATCGCCGGAACGAATTACGCGACGGACGATTCCAGCGTGATGACGGACGGCGCCGTGCCGAAAACAGGTGGCGCGGCCTATATCTACGGCTTCCAAAACGGATGCACGATGGAGTGGACGCTCGACAATGCGATCACGCTTGAGAGTCTCCGGCTTTCGGCGGCCTATCTCGCCGGTCCCGCCTACTCCAAACTCGCGGTCGTCTCGGTTTCCGTGAAGACTGCGGGTTCGGACGAGTGGACTCCGCTGGACGCCCCGGCATTTTCCGACATCGCCGGCAGGAGCTCTGGCGTCCTCATCTGCGCGACCCTTTCCGAAATCGAGACGGGCGTCCTTGCGGAGAACGTTGCCGGAATCAAAATTGTGTTCGGGAATGTCAACGCGCTCGGAAGCTACGTCGGCGAGATCGAGGCCGTCGGACGTACGAATACCAAGCGCGGGCTTATCATTCTCGCCCGCTGATTGCGGTGCTGACATTGACCCTCCAGTTGGAGGGGTTTATCTTGCGCTGATGCATGTGTATAATATGTAGCAGATAAATCCGCCAAGGAAGGAGTGCCGAACATGAAGACATCTATGCTTGTTTCGATGACAGTTGCAGCGGCTTCCGTTGCGATGGCCGATGTCGTACTTCCCGACACGTCGACGATCGCCGACATCCAGTCCGCAATCGACAGCGCGCAGTCCGGCGAGGTCATCACGCTTGCGGACGGCACGTATACGCTCAACCAGACGCTTTACGTGACGAACGGAGTTACGCTTGCCGGCTCAAGCCGCGACGCATGCATACTTGCGGGTGATGGCGCGACAGGCCTTGCGGCGGCAGTTGTCGTCGACCACGCGGATGCATGCGTGAAGTGCCTGACGGTTTCGAACATTTCCGTGGGCGTCGCGAACGACTACACCTTCGGCGGCGCCGTGCGAGTCGTGTGCGGCTTGTTTACGCTCTCGCGCGTGACGGGCTGCAGGACGACATACGCGGCCAATAGAACTGGCGGCGTTTCGATTGAGGGGTCGTCCGCAAATGTCGCGGTTGTCGCGAGCTGCATGATAGACCACAACTCGTCGCAGGGTGCGGTCGGCGGCGTTCGCTTTGCCGAAAAGGCCGGCACGATGGCGAACTGCCTTGTCTGGGCGAACACGGGCAAGGTGGCAGGAGGCGTCGGCGTGATCAATCCGACGGCCTGGCAGCCGGCGAACATCGTCAACTGCACGGTAGTCGGCAACACGGCGAGCCAGCAGGGCGGCGGCATCAACCTTTCCGTCGCGAATGTGCAGTGGCAGGGCACAAGCTACGTGCCGGTGGTCAATACGATCATTGCGGGCAACACGGCGCCCAGTGGCGCGGACATTTATTTCGGAAACGACGACTGCAGAAACTACACAGGCTTCAACTGCCTGTGCCCAACTGAGACATATGGCGCAAACCCGCAGACGGGCGATCCGCTTTTCGTGTCGCCGGCTACGGGCGATTTCCATCTCCAGCCGGGTTCGCCCGCCCGAAATGCGGGCGACGAGTTCAAGGCGGCGAACGTTCTCGGGTACAGCCTGGCGGGTACAACGGACTTCTACGGACTTGACCGCGTTCTCGAGAACAACGTCGAGATCGGGTGCGCGGAGTTCGACCCTGACCAGGTAGCGTGCTCGATCGTGAAGAGCAAGGAAACGGTGTTTGCGGGCGAGACGGTGACGCTGACGGCGTCCGCGACCGGCTTTGAAGGGGCGCATGACGTCGTCTATTCGTGGAGTGTCACATTCGACGGCGTTCCGGTGTCGGAGGAGTTCGGGGAGTTCGCCATAGTTCTGGAGCCGGACTCGGCGGGCACGTACGAGGTCAGTCTCACGGTTTCCAGCGATCAGCTCCAAAGGTCCGTCGACGCCGCTCCGGCGACGATTGTCGTCATGCAGAAAGTAATCTACGTGACGTCCGCGGCGAATCCGGAATGCGCGTATCCGTACGGCGACCTACGAACCGCCGCGACGAACCTTAACGAGGCGCTGCTGGCCGCCGTTGAGGGCATGACGGTCGTATTGGACGAAGGAACGCACAACGTGTTCAGGACCGTGTCGATTCCGAAGGGCGTGACGGTCAATGGCGCAGGACGCGACGCGACGACGATCTACGCGGCGCAGCCGTTCAACACCGTCGTAAGCATAAACGGCGCGGGGGCCGTCCTTAAGGACGTCACGGTCGCGCACGGCAGGATGAGCGAAAGCTGGAAGTATGTGACCTCGGGAGTGGCGATCGGCACGGATGGCGGAACGCTGGCGGACTGCCGCGTCACGGACTGCACGGCGGGTGCCGTCGGCTGCATGGACGGAGCCGTCAAGATCACTGGCGACAATGCTCTCGTGGCGCGTTGCCTGGTCGACGGCAATTCGGTGGAAAGGGGTGCGGGCTGGAACAACAGCTGCGGAGGCATCTACGCGACGAAGGGCAGGATCGAAAGCTGCGTGATCACCAACAACACGGGTTCGGCCTACAACGCAAACGCCTCGGGACTTTACCTCGCCGGCACGGCCAAGGCGCTCAACTGCACGGTCCTCGCAAACAAGATGGTCGGCGGCATGTCCGGCGGCGGTGTCCAGGCGAAGGATGACGGGGTGGTCGTACGCAACTGCATTATCGACGGCAACCTGGACGGAGACGGCACTGAGGCGAACTATTTCGGCAACGGCGCGTCGTTCTCGTACTGCCTCTCGTCCGACGCGGCGCCGGAGGGGAGCGAGGGATGCATTGTTGCGCGTCCCGTCTTCGACGCGAGGAAGTCGCTGATTCTCGCCAAACGCACGCCGGGTATCGGACAGGGCAGCGTCGTCGGCTTTGAGGATCGTCTTCTTGGGGCGACGGACTTCTTCGGACGGCCGCGCGTGAAGCATGTCTCGCGGCAGGGTGTCGCGGACATCGACATTGGCGCGGCGGAGTCGGAGTATTTGCTTAAGGGACTGCGTATTCATTTCCGTTAAGGCGACAAGGGGGGAGGAACGGAATGAAGAAAACACTTCTGCTTTTTGCTGCCGCCGTCGGCGTCACAGCCTGCGCCGGCGACTATGACGAGTTCATCGGCACCGGGCCCGGGAAGGTTCCCGGCGCGGTGACGATCGGCTACGCCGACGGAAAAGTCACGGTGAAGTGCTACGGCTACGCAGATGCCGGGGCAAAGATGCCGATGACCGCCGACACGGTCGGGTGGCTCGCGTCGAACACGAAGGCGATTGCGTGTGCGCTCGTTCTCTCGTATGTCGAAGAGGGGAAGCTTGCGCTTGACGCCAAGGTTTCCCGCTATCTGCCCGAATGGAAGGGTGAGAAGGTGCCGACTCTGAGGCAGTGCATGTCGCATACGTCGGGCCTCAAGTTCTTTCCAGAGATGCCAATCGACAGGCGTCCGGTGCAGCTCCTGTCCCGCCTTGGAGCCCGGAGCGAACGCGTGGCGGCACCGGGCGAGAAGTACCAGTACTCGAACTGGGGAATCGACGTTGCCGTGGCCTGCGTCGAGGCCGTGGCGGGACAGCCGTGGGAGGCGCTCTTGAAGGAGAGGATACTCGATCCGCTGGACATGCGCGACGCGACTTTCTTCCCGACCGAGGAGCAGTGCGCGAGGATGGCGAAGGGGTATGTGCTGACTGACGACAAGCCGGCGGAGGAAGTCGCGGTCAGCCAGTTCCAGTATCCGTATTCGCTGCACAGTCGCTATCCCGAGGCCGGCGGCGGGCTTTTCGGAAGCCCCATGGACATGATCAAGTTCTTCGCCATGGTCGCGAACGGCGGCGTTGGACTGAACGGGAAGCGCGTCCTGAAACCCGAGACCGTTGCGCTTTGGTTCGAGAAGCAGACGCCGGAATGCGTCGGCGAGCGATATTCCTTCGGAGCGTGGGTATCTGAGGACGGGCAGATGATGTCGCATGGAGGTGCCTGGTCGACGTGGGGCTGCGCGTACAGGGGCAGCGGCGTGGCTCGCGTGTTCTTCGTGCAGTACGCCGGCGGCGAGTCAAAAGGGTATGGGGAGTTCAAGTTCCAGGTGGACAAGGATGCGGAGGCGAGCTACTCCCCGATTTGCTGTAAGGACGTTTGAAGTTGCGAAGACGCCGCTCGCATTTCGAGCGCAACAAATACGCTTCGCTACGAGCACAAGTGTGCGCAAATATGGTAAAATACTCAGCAAACGGGTTTGGCGATGCCTTATAATGCATCATAAAAGGAGGACAAAATGACAGTCAAGGGATACGCGAGATATCTACTGGTTATGGCGGGGCTTGGAGGCCTCATATACGGCATCGACGTCGGTGTGATCGCTGCGGCGCTTCCGTACATACGCAACACCTCCGACTATTCGTCCGTGCAGCTTGGCTTCATCGTGGGCGCGGTGCTGTGGGGAAGCGTCCTGTCCTCTCTCTTCGCGGGGTCGCTCTCCGAGTGGCTCGGCCGCAAGAAGATCATCATCGCCTCGGCGTTCTGCTTCTTCATCTCGATACCGGTGATATGCGTATCGGGACTGTTCGATGGCGGCAACTTCCTTCTCCTCACCGTCGGCCGCACGCTTCAGGGCGCTTCCGCCGGTCTCGTCGGCGTGGTGGTCCCGATGTATCTCGCCGAGTGCCTCGACAGCGACTCGCGCGGAAAGGGCACCGGCATGTTCCAGCTTCTCCTGACGATCGGCCTCGCGTTCGCGGCCGTCATCGGTCTCGTCGTGACGGGCCTCGTCGGAGACTCCGACAAGGTCGTCAAGACGCTTGCCGAGCAGAACGGCGTCGATGTTGCGACGGTTACGTTCGCGCAGGTCAAGTCCTGGGTCACCTCGGAGCAGCTCAAGGGCTGGGCGACCGCATGGCAGACGATATTCCTCTGTTCGGCGATTCCGGGGCTCATCCTCTTCCTCGGGGCGTTTTGGCTCAAGGAGTCTCCGCGCTGGCTCTACAAGCGTGGCCGCAGGGAGGAGGCGCTCGCGTCGCTCGCCGCCAACAACGGCGAGGTGAAGGCCAGGGCGATTCTCGACGAGATGATCGCCGCGGACAAGGCCGCGGAGGCGGAAAAGGCGGCAATTGCGCAGGCTGCGCAGGGAGACAGCCTGCTGCAGAAGAAATACATCTATCCGTTCCTTCTCGCCGTCACGATTCTCGCCTGCAACCAGACGACGGGCATTAACTCGGTTCTCAACTACACGGTCGACATTTTCAAGGCGACGGGCATGGAGGGCGTGTTCGCCAACTTCTCCGACCTCGCGATCAAGCTCGTCAACGTGTTCATGACGATAGTTGCGTGCGCGATCGTTGACCGCAAGGGGCGCAAGTTCCTGCTGAAGCTCGGCACCTCGGGCATCATTCTCGGACTCTGCGGCGTCGCGACGACATTCCTCCTCATCACGAAGGGAGTCGTCGTCGCGTCCATGTCGACGGGTATCGTCGCGACCGCATTCTTCTTCATGTTCATAGCGTTCTACGCCGTCGGACCGGGCGTCTGCGTGTGGCTCGCGCTCTCCGAGCTCATGCCCACCCGCATCCGCGCGACGGGCATGTCCATAGCTATGATCATCAACCAGGGAGTCTCCGCAGGCATCGCGACTATCTTCCCGGCGTGGAAGGAAGCGTGGGGCTTCCCGGCGGTGTTCTACTGCCTCGCCGGATTCACGGTGATCTATTTCATCACGGCGGCGTTCTTCCTGCCCGAGACGAAGGGCCGCACGCTCGAGGAGATAGAGCAGTACTTCAAGACTGGCAAGATGCCGGACTGATTCATGGTCGAAATCACCTTGCGAGGTACCCTATGCTTACCTCGCGAGGTATTCTATACTCCGTTCGCACCACCAGTGGCGGCAGTAAAGATGTTCACGGCCTTGATGCTTGCCTGGTTTGCGCTCATCGCGATCCAGCTTGCTTGCGTCATCGGGCGCGCGCAGGGCCTGACGGCGACGCTGTACGTCCTGGGCGACCCGGTACTGGCTTTCGACTACGACAGGGATGGCGCGATATGACTTTGATTCATGCCCCGGGAATCAGCAATGCGCCAATGTCGAGTCACAGGCGGGAGGCGACGACAATCGGAATCGGCCGCTGACATTGACCTTTTGGGTGTCGCTTGCATACATGCATGCGCTGTGCTATAATTGTGACATCCAGGAAGGAATCGTAAGATGCATGTGATTGAAAAATGCGTTGGCTTGTCGTGTGTGCGGTCTCTTGCCGCGCTTGCTCTGGCTGTGGTTGGCATGAGCATTTTGGCATATGCAGACGACGCCGCGATACTGTCCACTGTCGGCGCGGAGTCAGGTTGGGCCGCCATAGAGGGCACCCAGCTGTCCCTGACTGCCAACCTTCCCGGCGGGACCTGGCTCTGCGGCGGCGGATGGGAATGGGCCCAGCCCAAGCAGAACGGAGACAGCATAGCGCTCGGGGAGGAAAAGGCATGCGCGGCGCTTTCTGTCTCGTCTGCCGGAGACTATGTAAAGCCGACGCGACTGACGATTTCAGCTTCGATAGCCCATTCCCAGGGCACTGGTGGAATCGGATTCTGGAGCAGTGTTCCGCCGCGAAGCCGATATTACGAGGCTGGAGAGCTTGATCCAGAGACGGGACTGGAGCTGACAGAGGAGGTTAAAAAGTATTTTCTCGGCTACACCGGCTACACTGGGCTGATATTCAATCCGGCCGCGAAAACACTGCAGGTCTATTCAGACGGCAGCATGCAGGGATCCCCGGTGTCCGTGCATGTCGCGGATGCCGACATCAAGAGTTACCATCACCTATCCCTGACCGTGGACACGTCGACAGGCGAGCTTGAGTTCGTGCTTTTCGACGGCAAGTTGGTGTCCGGGTTGACCTCATCTGCCTTTACCGACGCTAACACAAGCTATGCAGGGTGCATGAGCTATGAAGGCGGACGCACGAGCTTCAAGGACTTCAAGGTTGAGCCCGGCATTCAAAAGCCTGTCGATCCGGTGGTGGAAATCGCCTCCGATCGTCTTGCTGCGATATCCGGTGATGCCGTGGCCATTGCGGTTTCGGCCTTGAATCCGGAAACAGAGGAGCCCGTTGGCGTCCTCCTCGAGGAGACTACGTGCGCCGGCGCGACGCTGGATGGCGGCGAGTTCCGCTGGACGGCGGGCGCGCCGGGCACGTATACGTTCGTGGTGTCCGCTACGATAGGTTCTATCACGTCGCGCGAGACGGGGACAATTGTGGTGTATCCGGTTGCGCCTACGGCTCCCGCGGGGATGAAGACGATTCTGCTGGCAGATCCAACGCAAGGCAGCGGGGATTCCAAGAAGTACGCGGGGACAAGACAGGTGGACGCGGAAGACAGGACGAAGTGGGGGCTGGTGACGAATCTCCCCGATTCGGAATGGATATGGAACAGCGGATATGACTGGGCTCCGCCCGAGGTGACGTGGAATCTGAGTGAATACACGGCGGGAAACGAACAAGGTGTCGTACTCCTGTCCCTTGCGGGCAACGGCTCCTACTCGAAGCCGCACCTGCTGTACGTTGAAGTCGCTTTCACCACGCTGTCCGGCCGGGGTGGAATAGGGTTCTGGTCGAGGCTTCGCAACAGCGAAGGACGTGCCCCAGTGGAAGGTTTCACCGGACTAAGCTTCGACAGACGACAGTCGACCATGACACTGTACGAGGACGGCGTTGTTGTTGATGGCAGCGGAAGGACCATCGAGTTCCCCGAAGGAATCTCCGACTGCACTATTCGATTCGTCGCAGACACGCGTGCGCACGCGATTCGCGACATTGTCTTCAACGGCTTTGTCGTCGGCGACTATTCGGTTCCGTCGCTGACCGACGACACGACCGCGTATGTCGGCGTCGCTTCACACGGGAATCTGCCGGATCAGAACAGCAGACTGGGCTTTTCGTCGTTCCGCGTCGACGGACTGCTGTCCCCGGGGTTGTCGATACTCATACGATAGCGACCATTCCGCGACAAGGGGTGCAACGAGACATTTAAGCAGTGCCAAACGTCGCTGCATAGTCTATGTTGCCATGTTTTGCGCTTCGCGGGACCGCGAATCTTGGCAGGGGGTTGCGTCGACGCAGCATTTGATTGCTTTCGCTGCGGGGAGTTTCGGAGTTTGGGAGAACGCGTCTGAATTTCAAGTTCTCCAAAACTCCAGAACTCCAAGTAGCGAAAGCAATGGCTTGGAATTATAGTTAGGTTATAGGCAAGAACGTTTAGGGGGCAACGCGGCTGGAAGCCGCGTCTCCATGGGAGAGGCCGAGCATCCCGCCGCGCTACAGGGGGTTGCGTCGCTCCGCGACGCAACAAGGAAGGGCGTGGAGCAGTTGACTAGAAAGTCATTTTCCATTCGCTTTTCTCGCGCGCTCCCGATTCTTTTGATTCTGTGCGATAGCTGCGAATGTCCGTCGCGGGATGCGCCCGCGC
>JAEDKA010000012.1 GCA_016296065.1 Kiritimatiellia bacterium | reverse complement strand
GCGTAACAGCTGACTACTCGAGAGACTCCGCGCCGAAAATGATCGGGAGTCAAACATGTAACCGAATTCGCGGGCCCCGTCGCAAGACGGGACGGTAGGAGAGCGTAGTGGCACGGGTTGAAGCGGCGCGCGGAAGCGGCCGTGGACTTGCCACTAGCGATTATGCGGACATGAGTAACGAAAAACCGGGTGGGAATCCCGGTCGCCGGAATCCCAAGGTTTCCCGGGGCAGGTTCGTCCGCCCGGGGTCAGTCGGCACCTAAGGCGAGGCCGAAAGGCGTAGTCGATGGACGGCAGGTCAACATTCCTGCACTGACGGGGGTTTAAGCTTGGATCGGAGAAGGACAGTGGCGTGGGTAAATGGTTACCCCATGCACGGCCGGGAACGGCCGGGCCGAGAGTGCGGCTTGCCGCGCGCAAGGCCATGCGTCCATGCTTCCCAGAAAAGTCCTAGCGCATTAACCCGCCAGCCGTACCAAAACCGACACAGGTGGGAGGGTACAAAGATACCAAGGCGCGCGAGAGAAACCTCGTTAAGGAACTCGGCAAAATAGCCCCGTAACTTCGGAAGAAGGGGTCCTCCAGGGCAATGCCTGGAGGCGCAGTAAACGGGCCCATGCGACTGTTTAACAAAAACACAGCACTCTGCGAACTCGCAAGAGGATGTATAGAGTGTGACACGTGACCAATGCGGAAAGGTCAAGGCAAGGGGTCAGGCGCAAGCCAAAGCTCCGAACCAAAGCCCCCGTGAATGTCGGCCGTAACTATAACGGTCCTAAGGTAGCGAAATTCCTTGTCGGGCAAGTTCCGACCTGCACGAATCGTGTAACGATATGGGCGCTGTCTCAACGAGGATCTCGGTGAAGTTGTAATGCCGGTGAAAATGCCGGATACCCGCAGAAGGACGGAAAGACCCCATGAACCTTTACTGTAGCCTGGTACTGGATTCTGGTCGGTTGTATGTAGAATAGCCGGGAGGCTTCGAAGCGGGCGCGTCAGCGCCCGTGGAGCCGCAATGTGAAATACCGGTTTCAATCGGGCGGAGTTCTAACCCCGGGCCGTCATCCGGCCGGGGGACAATGCCAGGGGGTCAGTTTGACTGGGGCGGTTTCCTCCCAAACAGTAACGGAGGAGTTCGAAGGTACACTCAGCGCGGTCAGCAATCGCGCGTCGAGCGCAAGGGTAGAAGTGTGCCTCACTGCGAGACGGACACGTCGAGCAGACGCGAAAGCGGGACCTAGTGATCCGGCGGTAGCTTGTGGAAGCGCCGTCGCTCAACGGATAAAAGGTACTCTGGGGATAACAGGCTGATCGCGGCCGAGAGTTCACATCGACGCCGCGGTTTGGCACCTCGATGTCGGCTCTTCGCATCCTGGGGCTGGAGAAGGTCCCAAGGGTTTGGCTGTTCGCCAATTAAAGCGGAACGCGAGCTGGGTTCAAAACGTCGTGAGACAGTTTGGTCCTTATCCTCTGTGGGCGCAGGAAGATTGAGGGGAAGATTCCCTAGTACGAGAGGACCGGGAATCACGAACCAATGGTGTTTCGGTTGTCGCGCCAGCGGCAGGCCGGGTAGCTATGTTCGGAACGGATAAGCGCTGAAAGCATCTAAGCGCCAAGCCTCCCCCAAGACAAGTTTTCCCAGCAGCAATGCTCTGAAGTCAGGTTGTAGACCACGACCTCGATAGGCCGAAGGTGTAAGCGGAGCGATCCGTTGAGCCGATCGGTACTAATATGGCGTGCGGCTTAGCTTATTTTTCAAAAACTTCACTTCGAGGGCGTTTCCCGCCCCTCGTAGAAGAGTTGTGGTTCTCTTTAGTTTCCGGCTCGCGGCATTTTTTGCCGGTGGCCATAGAGGAGTTGTCATACCCGTTCCCATTCCGAACACGGAAGTCAAGGGCTCCATCGCCGAGGGTAGTGTGGGACCCGCCCATGCGAGAGTAGGACGCCGCCGGCTTTTTTCGTTTCACTCAAAAAGCCGCCGTCGTCCTACGGCCGCACCCCCGCTAGCGCGCCCTTCGGGCTCGGCTTCGCCGAGGGGGATACGCCGGCTTTTTTCATGCCCTTCGGGGCGAACTTGACTGGGGGAAGCGGCGTCCCGCCGCTTCGCGAGAGCCAGGGCATACGTCTACTTTTTTATGTCTACTAAGGTAATAGTTTCACTGGGCTCTAATATAGAGCCGCGCGACAGGCGGCTGGCGGATGCGCTGGCCGCCTTGTCTGCATTGCCCTCTACACGCCTCGTCAAGGCGAGCTCCGTCGTTGAAACCGAACCTGTAGACGTCCCGCCCGAATTCGCGCACCTCAAGTTCCTCAACCAGGTCGCCGTTTTCGAGACCGATCTCTCGTCTCGCCAGTTCTCGGACCTGATGCACTCGATCGAAGACGTACAGGGACGCGTCCGCACTGTTCGCAACGGACCCCGCACGATTGACATCGATCTCATATCGTTTGGTGACGAGCGCTCGGACGATCCCACTCTCACACTCCCCCATCCACGCGCGAAGGAACGCTCTTTCGTGATGCAGCCTCTTGCGGAAATCGGAGAGTCCCTGTAGGATTCCCAGTGTGGATTTGGTATAATCTTCGTCAAGGAACAACGAACGGATGAAGATTGCCCTGCTTTCGAACGTTACTACGGAGATACTTGCCGGGATGCTTCGCGAGGAGCATGCCGTCTGGACTCCGCCCGGCTTTGGCGCGTGGGTCGAGACGGCTCTTGCGCCGCCTCCAGACTTTGTCTCGTTCGCGCCCGACACGATTGCCGTTCTTCTTGACCGCCGCTTCGCGCTGCCTGTTGAGCCTGAAATGCTGTCACAGGCTCTAGCCGCCCTTGCTCAGTCATTTCCGGACGCGGCAGTCATTGCGCCGGACGTTGAGTCCGTGCTTGCCGATCTTGGAGACGCTGCTTACGACGAGCGCATGTGGATTCTTGCCAAGATGCCGTGGTCGATCGGCGCGCTGTCCGAACTTCGCAAACTGCTCGTTCCGCAGAAGAAGGTCCTCGCGCTAGATCTTGACAACACGCTGTGGGGCGGAATTGTCAGCGAGGACGGTGCGTCCGGCGTGGAGCCGAACCTTGCGCTCCAGCGCGAGGCGCTCGAGCTGCGCGCGCGAGGCGTGCTTCTCGTCGCGCTTTCCAAGAACGATCCAGAAGACGTCGCGCCGATGTGGGACGATCCGCGCATGCTTCTGCACGCGGACGACTTCGCGGCGATGCGCATAAACTGGGATGCGAAGTCCGGCAACCTTGCGGACGTCGCCAAGGAGCTCGGTGTTGGCGCGGATTCATTCGTCTTCGTCGACGATAGTCCGTCAAACCGCGCCGAGATGCGCGCGTCGCTTCCGGAAGTCGCGGTTTCGCAGTTCCCGCCCGACCTCGGGCAGTACTTCCCGAGCCGCAGGGTGACGGAAGAGGACCGTGCGCGCGCCGAGATGTACAAGGCTGAGTCGAAGCGGCGCGAGGCTGCCGCCGGCATGACGTACGACGACTACCTCCGCTCGCTTGGAATCGTCAACGAAGTCCGTCCAGTCTCCGCGGCAGATGTGCCGCGGATCGTCCAGCTCTCGCAGCGATCGAACCAGATGAACGTCCTGACCGTAAGAAGGACGGAAAGCGAGATCCTCGGCTTCGCGTCCGATCCATCGCGCGTCATGCTCTCGCTCCGTTCGTCCGACCGATTCGGCGACCTTGGGCTGGTCGCGTTCGTCAATGCGCGAATTGAAGGCGGGCGAGCGGAGATCGAGGATTTCGTCATGAGTTGCCGCGCGATGAACAGGCGTATTGAGTTCGCGCTTGAGGTGGAACTCGAGCAGGAGCTCGCCGCGCGCGGCGTGAGCGAACTCGCCGCATGCTGGAGGCGGACGGAGAAGAACGGTCCTTCGCGCGATCTCTTCGACCGTCTCGGCTTTGTCCTGGAATGGGAGTCGGACGGCGAGCGTCGATATCGCAGGCCGCTTGGGCAGCTCAGCCTCTAACCACCAACCCCGCTTCGCCAACTCTGAACCAGGGCTTTCTTGTTCGGTTGCATCCGCGAATCACTTGGCACTATAAATTTGATATAATATCCGCATTATGTTTCCAATGAATCTAGATAGGCCGCTTGTTGTGTTCGACCTCGAGACGACGGGATTGTTCCCGAAGAAGGACCGCATAATAGAGTTGGGTGCAATAAAGGTGATGCCGGACGGAACCGAGGAGGAGAAGTGCTGGCTCCTCAACCCGGGGATCCCGATTCCGGCGGAGTCGTCCTCCGTGCACGGAATCACGGACGAGGTGGTGAAGGACTGTCCGACGTTCGCGGACCGCGCGGACGAGATATTCGCGTTCTTCGAGGGGTGCGACCTCGGCGGATTCAACTCCGACCGCTACGACATCCCGTGCCTAGAGGAGGAGTTCGCGCGCGTCGGCATGAACCTCGGTGTGTCGCAGCGCCGCTGCATCGACGTGCAGCGCATATATCACAAGATGGAGCCGCGTGACCTTACGGCGGCGGTGCGCTTCTACCTCGGGCGCGACCATGCGGGCGCACACGGGGCTGAGGCCGACACGCGCGCGACACTCGAGGTCCTAAAGGCGCAGCTCGCGAAATATCCTGATCTGCCCAAGACCTCGGGGGAGATGTCCGAGTACCTTTCTCCCAGGGATCCGAACGCAATCGGACGCAACAAGGAGCTACTCTGGCGCGACGGCGAGCTCTACGTCAACTTCGGGAAGAAAAAGGGCACGAAGATGCGTGACATCCTATTTCGTGAGAAGAACTTCCTGGAGTGGATGCTTCGGGGCGACTTCGACACCGAGGTGAAGGCCGTCGTGCGCGACCTGCTCCGCAACGGACGGCTTCCGCGGCCGCCGAAAGGGAAATGAGCGAAGGCGCCTTTTTCCGCGATCTCGCGCTTCTGATGTCCGTCGCCGGACTTTCCGCGGCGCTTTTCTCGCGTCTCGGCTGGCCGAAGGTCATCGGCTACATCCTCGCTGGTGCGATACTCAACGAGAACACGCTGGGAGTGAGCCTGTTTATGGACCCGCAGTCCATAAACACCGTTGGACAGCTCGGTGTCGTGTTCCTGATGTTCTCGATGGGACTGTCGTTCTCCGCGAAGGAGATGAAGAAGATAAGGTCCGTCGCGCTTCCCGCAGCCGTCTTCGACACGATAGTGATGATATGGCTCGGATACACCGTGGGAACGCGCGTGTTCGGATGGTCGCCGGTGGAGTCCGCCTTCCTCGGCGTCGCGATGTGCGACTCCGCGACGACGCTGCTCGCCAAGGTAATCGACGAGATGGGCTGGGGGAATCGTCCGTTTGCGAAGTACGTCCTCGGCACGTCGCTGTGCGAAGACATAATATGCGTCGGCGCAATCGCCGTCGTGACGGGCTTTGCGACCGGCGGAGGCATGTCGGCCTCCGCGTTCGCCGGCTCGCTCGGATGGCTTGCCGTGTTTTTCCTCGCAGTGCTTGTGTTCGGACTGGTCCTTGTGCCGAGGCTCCTTCTCTCCGTCTCGTCGCGCAAGGACGACGAGGCGCTCGTTCTCACGCTTCTCGGCGTGTGCTTCCTTGTCTCGTTTCTAGCCTACCACTTCAATTTCTCGCTCGCGCTCGGCGCGTTCCTCGTCGGAATCATCGGCTCGACGAGCGACGTGCGCGAGCGACTCGCGGCGCTCGTCGATCCGCTCAAGTCTATGTTTGCTGCGACGTTCTTCGTCTCCATCGGACTCCTGGTCGATCCGTCCGCGCTGTGGGCAAACAAGGCTGCGATACTTGTCGTGTCGCTTGTCGTTATGTCGGGGAAGCTCTTCAACGTCACATTCGCCTCGCTGCTCGCCGGAGTCGACGTGCGCACCGCAGTGCAGAACGGCTTCGCCCTCGCCCAGATCGGCGAGTTCGCGTTCATGGTCGCAATCCTATATGCGGGTATCGTCAACGACACGTCCATCCCGATGTTTCAGATCGCCATCGGCGCGTCGCTTCTTACGACTCTGCTGAATCCGTGGATGATACGACTGTCTGGCCCGGCGGGCGATCAGGCGGAGCGGCTCGTCCCGGAGAGGTTCCGCGTCATCCTCGACGCATACCGCGCCTGGCTTGCGAAGATCGGTGCGTCCGAGGGCTCGCCCGCGTTTAGGCGACTCAAGTTCGCCGCAATCCGCCTCGGCGTCTATGCGGTCCTGATGTTCGCTGTCGCGGCGGCGTGCACGCTTCTCTACAGAATCGACTACTCCGGCCTCTCGGTATTCTTCGAGAAGCACGACAAGATATTCTTCTTCTGCCTCGCGAACCTTTTCTGCGTGGCGATGCTTCCGCTGTGGACGGGCGCGGCGCGTCCGCTCGCCGATGCCGTGACGGCGCTTCTTTGCGGCGAGGGGACGACGCGCTGGCAACTGGCGATACAGCCGCTTGTGAGGTTCGTCGCCTTCGCGGCTGTGTTCGTGATCTTCCTTGCGGAGTGGGGCGCGATCGCCGTCTCGATAGCGCCCGCGAAGGGGCCGTCGCTCTGGATCGGCATCGCGGTCATAGTCCTCGTCGGTATCTTCGGGTGGCGGCGCATGGTAAAGGCCGGACACCGCGCGTCAAAGCGCCTGCACGAGGCGCTCACGGCGGAGGAGCGGCGCGAGGGGCTGAAGCGCACGATGACGGTGACGATTCCGGAGGGCACGATCTCCGAGGTCGTTCTGCCCGCGACCTCTCCCGCGATCGGCGGAACGGTCGTGACGCTGAACGTTCGTGCGAAGACGGGAGCATCGATTGTGTCCGTCGAGCGCGGCGGCAGGGTGACGCGCAACATCGGCCCCGAGTGGGAGTTCCGCGCTGGCGACAGGCTCGTCGCGCTAGGCGATCACAAGCAGATCGCTGCCCTCAAGGACCTTATGGGTGTCACGGTATAGCGCAGGGGCCGCTTAACTGCTGGCATGCGCAGGCGTTCAGCGTTTTCGTCGCCGGTCGTCGGCAGCAGGTAGAGTCGTCTCGCTGAAATACAAGGGTGGCTTCATCTGAATGTAAGTCATTTTCCCACTTTACCCCAAAAGGGGTAATATGATATAATTGCCGCTGATTGGAGATATTGCGCTGCGGATCGGCTGTCTGCGGCGCGGAAGGAGACAGCGATGTTTGACCTGCTTATAGCCGCCACTGTTTCGTATCAGATCACGGCCGGGCTTCCGCTCAGGCACGACGGATATGTCGTGGAGAGGACGGGTGCCGGCGAAGAAGTTGAGTTCGTCGTCAAGGCGGCGACGAAGAGGGCGTTCCTCTATGCGGACTACGAGTCGAATCGCTGGATGAAGGCGGAGAGCTATCCGTTCGTGCGCGACCCTCACTTCAAAATGCGCGCGCTCAACGTGAGCCGCACGCGCGAGCCGCTTGCGAACTGGATCGCCGCCACCGGCGCGAACGCCGTCTACCTGAAGCGCGGCAGGCCGGACGCGAAACTGCTGCGCGAATGCGCGGAGCTGGATGTTCCGGCGTATGCGTTCATCTACGGATGCGACGCCGCGAAGTGGAACCGCAGGAGGTACGACGAGTTCATCGCGGCGCATCCGTCGGCGAAGGGCGTGACGCCTCCGAACTCATGGGAGAAGGGCACGATGTGTCCGTGCGACCCCGCCACGCGCGAGTTCTTCATTGAGGCCGTTCGGGAAATTGCCAAGGAGGTGGAGCTTCCAGCTCCGCCGCAGACTGTTGGCGCGGCGGGACGCCGCACCTCCTTGGGAGTCGCGGGAGTAGTTGCGTGCCTGTGGGACGACTACGGACTCAACTGCGTGTGCGACCGCTGCAGAAAGAGCGGCTTTCGCGGCAACTGGGGCCGGCAGGTCGCCTTCGCGGTCGGCGCGTGGGAGGAGGCGCTGAAGCCCCTCGGCAAGACCCTGATCGTCCGCACCTGGGCGAGCGGCGCGTCGCACTGGCTCGGCGCGGAGTGGGTGCACGCTCCGGGCTACGGCGGAGAGAGCGGCGATCCGCTCTCGGTGTGGGGCGAGGCGATGAAGCGCGCGGGGAAGGGCGTGCTGTTCCAGACGAAGGTCTACAACGCCGACTGCCAGCCAGATCCGCCGTTCTCCGCTCTCCTCCCCGTCGCGCCGCGCCGCGATATAGCGGAGTGGCAGATAACGGGGCAGACCGTCGGACTCCAGTGCCTGCCCGCGTCCGTCGTCGACCAGACGGCGCGGCAGATGCGCCGCGTTGCCGGGCTCGTCCCGCCGGATGGCGGAGTGATGCTTTACGCGGGAACCTACAAGCGCGACGGATACGCCGCGCTCTCGGACGAGCTCAACACCGTCAACTACCACGTGTGGCGTCAGCTTTCGTGGAATCCGAAGGACGACGTCGAGTCGCTCTGGCGCGAGTGGGGCGAGCGCTGGCACGGCGCGGACGCGGACGCGTACATCGCCGCGATGAAGGCGAGCGAGAAGGCGAGCGTAGTCGCGTTCTCCCCGCTCGGACTCGGCGCGCCGACCGAGTCGTTCTTCGCGAATTCCGTCGACAGGCGCGAGTCGCTCCTGAGGTACACAAACCGATTCTTCCTTCCGGAAGGAAAGGTCGCGCTCGAGCCGACGCTCGAGAACGTAGCCCATGTGACGGCCGAGAAGGACGCCGCGATCGCGGAGCTCGACAAGGCGCTCTCCGGACTGCGCGGCGCATCCGCCGCGGTAGCGGAGCGCTTCGCGTGGCTGCGCGCGCAGCTTGTGGTGACGCGTGCGCTCGACGGGGCACTGTGGCGCTACTTCTACCTGCGCGAGCTCGCGAAGGAGGGAAAGGAGGACGCGAAGGTCCTTGCGGAAATCGACGCGGACTTCGAGACAGTGCGGCGCCACGGCAAGGAGCTGTGCCCGACGCTGAAAAGTCCGGTGCCGCAGATGCGCGACACGCGCGACAGGGCGCATGCGCTGTTCGACGGACCGCGTCCGGCGGATGTCGCGGCGAAGCTTTCAAGGCTCTTCCTCTCGACGGAGCCCGACCTGTACCGTCCGGCGGGATACCGCGCGCCGAAGGCGTACGGAAACCGCGAGCTCGTCCACTACTCGGTCGTCTCGCTCTGGGTCAACGCGCTCGAGTGCGCGCATGCGGCGGGAGACAAGGCGCTCGAGAAGCGGCTCGTCGCGGCGTTCGAGCCGGCGTACGGGGAGAAGAAGGGATGGATGAACGACTACCGTCATGTGGACCTTTCGATCGTCGGGGCGATTTCGCTCGAGATCGCGATCCTCACCGGAGACGAGCGCGCAAAGGAGCTGGGGCTCAGGTATGCCGATCGCCAGTGGGAGGAGCCGCGCGAGGGGATGGACTGGGGCGAGAGGTGGTACGACGCGATTCCGCTCGCCGAGCGCCATGCGTGGTGGGAGAAGGGGTACTCGCCGGAGACGCGGCTCTGGCTTGACGACATGTACATGATCACGTTGCTGCAGAGCCAGGCGTACAGGCTCACTGGCGAGCGGAAGTACATCGAGCGCGCGGCGAAGGAGATGTGCCTCTATCTGGAGCGCCTGCCGCGTCCGGACGGACTCTTCAACCATGCGCCCGAGGCGCCGTTCGTGTGGGGGCGCGGCAACGGATGGCTTGCGGCGGCGATGGCGATGAACCTCAAGTACCTGCCTGCCGATTCGGAGTGGCGCGCGCCGATTCTCGCGGGGTACAGGCGGATGATGTCCGCTCTCCTCGGCTGGCAGCGTCCGAACGGCCTGTGGGGACAGCTCGTGAACGATCCGGAGAGCTACGACGAGACGAGCGCGACGGCGATGTTCGCGTATGCGTTCGCTGAAGGCGTCCGCGCGGGGGTGCTGGGCGGGGAGTACCTTGCGGCGGCGAAGAAGGCATACCGCGCGCTTGCGGTGCGGCTCGACATGCACGGGAACCTTCCGGACGTCTGCGTGGGAACGGGATGGAAGAACGACCGCCACCACTACCTGACGCGTCCGAAGGCGAACGGCGATCCCCACGGCCAGGCTCCGCTGCTCTGGTTGTGTTCTGTTTTTTTATAAATCGCTCTTTTTGTTGCTATTGTAATTGACGATTAAGCGCAATATTTGCTACAATACCGCAAAATCTAAATGGGACCAAACGCAAATGGCAGAAAGAAACGACAAAACTGTTGCTACACTTGCAAGGCAGAAGCTGTTCAAGGGGCTTGACCGCGCTGCAGTTGAAAAGCTGCTTTCTTCGACGGATGCGAAGGTGAAGCAGTTTGAAAGGGGAGAGGTTGTCCTTCATCAGGGCGACCGCGTTCGTTCTCTCGCTATTGTTCTGTCCGGGCGTCTGAATGTGATACAGGTGACGCGTGACGGGGCCGAGGTGATTGACTATACAGTAAAGGCCGGCGGCGTGGTTGGGGTTTCCTACGTGCTGCAGAGGTCGGAGCCGTTCCCTAGACGTATCGAGGCGGCGGAGAGTTCTGAGGTTGCGTTCCTCGACATTGCGAAGCTGCGCGAGGCGATCAAGTCCTCCTCTTATGCTGGACTTAGGGAGAATCTCATCAGGACGCTGGTCGGGCTGGTTTCCGAATGCCAGAAGAAGCTGTCTGTTGTCGGATGCTGGGAGATTGGCGACAAGGTAATGACCTATCTTGAGGGCCTTGCCGGAGAGACCGGCAAGCGCGAGGTGAAGATTCCTTTTCGCACTTCTGCTGAGTTCGCCCAGTACATCGGCGTCAACCGCTGCGCGCTTTCCAGGTCGCTTTCCCAGCTTGCCCGTAAGGGTGTTCTGTCCCATGTGGGCGGAACATTCTATCTACCATAGTTCGTTGCCACTGGAAGTCGGGTCCGGAATAGTCGCATCATTAGCCCGATGAATAGAATGCGCTTCGCCCCGTAACTAGCGGGATGGAGCGCATTTTTCAGTTTATTCAAGTTCCTTCGGAGCGGACGTCCCGGAATTTTGGTATACTATCCCTGCTATGGATTCTAAAGAGAAGAAGACACTGACGGTGGTATTGTCCGCCGTCGTCGCGCTGGCGCTTGTCGCAGGCGGCGTTGCGCTGCTGCGCGGCGGGAAGAGGTCCGGCGAATCGGAGCCGACTGACTTCGCGGGGATGCTCGCCCTCGCAGAGCGCGGCAACTCCGCCGCGCAGTACAATGTGGGCTGCATGTACATGACGGGTGATGGTGTCCAGAAGGACCTGCGCAAGGGCGTCGAGTGGCTCACGCGCTCGGCGGTAGGGGGTGATGCGGACGCGCAGTTCAACCTCTCCGCGCTGTATGCCAGCGGTACCGGGCTCCCCAAGGATCTTTCTGAAAGCGTGAAGTGGTGCAGGATGGCCGCCGAACGCGGCAAGACGGAGGCGCAGCACAATCTCGGCTTTGCCTACTACAAGGGACAGGGCGTGGCGAAGGACCGAGCCGAGGCCGCGAAGTGGTTCAGGATGGCGGCGGAGAAGGGCAGTGCGATCGCGCAGTTCTTCCTGGGCGACTGCCTTTACTCGGGGCAGGGCGTGAAGAAGGACCGCGCCGAGGCCGTCGAATGGTACAAGAAGTCGGCGGAGCAGGGCTATGCGCCGGCCAAGGACCGCCTCTCGGCGGCGGGGGTAAAGTAATGGATATGCCGTCCTACACAATCGGAAAGACCGTTTTCGGCTCCGCCGCCTCCATCGCGGCGGCATATGAGCATTTCCGCGTCCAGCCCATCGACGAGGTGCGTCTTGCAGCCGACCGGACGTGTCCCTTCCCGGATGTCCGCCGCACTCTCGAGAGCGAGGCGCAGGTGGCTGGAGTCGGAACCTTCCAGGGTTCGCGCAAGCAGACGCTGACGTTCGCACCGTCCGCAAAGAAGGGCTGGTGGATACGGCGCATGGACCTCCCCGAGCAGCTCGACACGGAGATGGACATCTCGAACCTATGGACGAGCGCGCAGAACCTCGTGATGCGCTCCGGCTCGCCGCACAACTACCTGCGAATGGTCGAGCACATCGTCGCGCTTAAAGTGGGACTCGGCGTGGATGACGTACTGCTTAAGGTCAATTCCGGCGATCCGCCGCTCTTCGACCAGTCGTCGCTTCCGCTTGTAAAGGCGATGGAGCACGCCAGGATATCCGACACCGCTGAACCCGCGTCCTACATAACCGTCAAGGAGCCGGTCGCCTTCGGAGGCGGACGGGGCGACTTCCTTCTCTTCCTCCCCGCCGAGAACGGAGAGCGCAACCTGCGCATCGACTGCGCTATTTCGTGGAACACCGTGATAGGCGACCAGAGGGTGCTCTTCGACGTGACGCCGGAGACCTTTCGCTACGCGGCCTTCGCCCGCACGAACGCGACGCGCAAGCAGTACATCCTCGCCAAGACGGTCGGAAAGCTCTTCGCCGCGACGCGCAACTGGGGCTACAACGAGAAGAACATCCTTATCCACGGACGCCGCAGGTTCTACACTGAGCCGCGCTTCCCGGTGAACGGAAAGTTCCTCGAGCCAGTCTGGCACAGGGCGACGCTCGACCTAATGGCGGCCATCGCGCTGGCAGGTCCGGAACGCTTCGTAGGCACCGTCGTCTCGTATCGCGCAGGCCATACCCTCGACTGCGACGCCATCCGCGCGCTGAGGAGAAACGACCTCATCGTCCCGGCCTGACGACATCCCGTCGGACCGAGAAATTCCGAAGTTTGCCCTTTACCCCAAAAGGGGTAATGTGGTATACTGTTCTTATGAACAGACTAAGACTCCCTTTTGTCGCGGCGTGTCTCACGCTCGTTGGTTCGGTTTTTCTCCGCTCTGGCGCAGAGACGCTCAGCCTCAACGCAGACTGGCGCTTCACGAAGGCGCCTAAGACGATTCCGCTCGCGCAGGCGAAGTCCAGCGTCGAGACGAACGGCGTCAAGGTCGAGGATCCCGCGTTCGACGACTCGTCGTGGGAGGCGGTCTCGGTGCCGCATCCGATCAACGCGCACGACAGCTTCGACGACCGCGCGGTGGATGCGGGCGAGGCGAGCTTCTGGCGCGGCATGGCGTTCTACCGCAAGCGCTTCGCGCTCGATGCCGCGCCGAAGGGCAAGGCGTTCGTCACGTTCGAGACCGTGCGGCAGTCGGTGTACCTCTGGGTGAACGGAAAGTTCGCCGGATACTACGAGGCCGGGATCGCGCCGTGCGCGTTCGACGTGACGGCGCTCCTGAAGGCGGGCGAGAACGTGCTCTGCGTCGCGACGGACAACTGCGCGGCGCGCGGCGCGAAGCTCTTCATGCACGAGACGATTCCCGGACATGAACCGGGCGACATGAGCGGTGCCGCGTACCAGTGGAATTCAACTGACTTCAACGAGGTCCAGGGGGGTCTCGTCGGAAACGTCTCGCTCGTCGTCAAGGATTCGAAGACATATCTGACCCTTCCCTACTACAACAACCTCAAGACGGTCGGAACCTACGTGACGGCGAAGGACTTCGACTTCGAGAAGGGCGCGGCGACGATCTGCGTCAGGGCGGAGGTCAGGAACGAAGATGTTCAACGCAGAGGCGCAGAGGCGCGGAGGTTAAAGGTCAGGGTTGAGGTGAGGAACATCCGACAGACGGCGACCGACATCCGGTTGGCGACTGTCGACAGCCGACTGTCGCAGATCATTCCCGCCACTGATGCCGGGCAAGTATTCCAGACCGCGCTTGAAGGCGACGTTTACGAAAACGCGCCGCAGCCGACGCGCGTTGCTTCGCCGGAGACTGCCGTGCTTGAGGCGGAGTGCCGCGCGAGCGGACTCGTCTTCTGGTCGCCTGACACGCCGCACCTCTACGATGTTGTCGTCACGCTTGTTGCCGAAGACGGCAAGGTCCTCGACTGTGATACGATCCGCACGGGCTTCCGCGAAGTGAAGTACGATGCGGCGTCCGGCGGACTCAAGATCAACGGAAAGAACACCTGGCTCACGGGCTACGCCCAGCGCGCCACAGACGAGTGGGCGGCGATCGGCGTCGCACCCGATTGGCTGCAGGACTACGACGCCGCGCTAATCCGCAAGTCGAACGCCAACTTCGTTCGCTGGATGCACGTCGCGCCCAAGCCCGCGCCGGTGCGCGCGTACGACAAGTTCGGCATCGTCAACGCCGCGCCCGCGGGCGACAAGGAGGGCGACGTCTCCGGACGCGCCTGGGCGCAGCGTGTGGAGGCGATGCGCGACACGATGATCTACTTCCGCAATTCGCCGTCCGTCGTCTTCTGGGAGGCGGGCAACAACCAGATTTCCCCCGCGCACATGAAGGAGATGGTCGAGCTCAAGAAGCGCATCGACCCGGACGGATTCCGCTTCATGGGCTGTCGCACGCTGCAGACGAAGGAGCAGGTCGCGGAGGCGGAGTACGTTGGCACGATGCTTCACCGCCACGAGATGCCGGCGTTCGATTCGATGAAGGCGCTCGGGAAGTTCGTGCCGATGATGGAGACGGAGTACGCGCGCCAGGAGTCGCCGCGCCGCTCGTGGGACGACTACACGCCTCCGGACTACGACTACCGCGGCAGGTATCTGAACGGCGGCAAGAAGGAGACGGGCTTCGACGTCTACGACCAGACGCAGGAGGACTTCGCGCTCTCGACGGCGAAGGAGTACGCGGAGTTCTACGGGGCGCGCGCGAGCGGACGCGGCGCGAAGACGTACTCGGCTGTCGCGGCGCTGTGCTGGACCGACTCCAACCAGCACGGACGCCAGTCGTTCAGCGAGAACTGCCGCTCGTCCGGACGGGTCGACGCCGTGAGGCTGCCGAAGGTGAACTTCGACGTCTTCCGCGTGATGCAGTCCGAAGACCCCGCGGTAATGCTCGTCGGGCACTGGAGCTATCCGAAGCTCACGAAGGACAACTACATGTATCCCGTGAAGAAGTACAACGGACACTTCATGGAGGAGACGGGCGAGATGGCGCAGCGCGATCCGCTGCACAAGACAGTCTACGCGATCGGCTCGGTGCACTGCGCGTCCGTCGAACTCGTCGTCAACGGAAAGTCCAAGGGCGTCAACGCGAAGCCCGACCACGTCTTCGTCTATGCGTTCCCGAACGTGGACATCACCGAATCCGGCACGGCCGAGGTGATTGCGCGCGACAAGGCGGGCAAGGAGATCGCGCGGCACGCCATCAAGTCGTTCGCCGGCGACGGCAAGGTCGAGACCGCGGTCACGACGGGGCCGCGGGGCTGGCTTGCGGACGGCTCGGACATCGCCGTGGTGGACTTCCGTCTCGTTGACGCAAAGGGCACCGTCCATCCGTTTGCTTCGGACAAAATCTCATTCGAGCTGTCCTTTGAACCGGACAAGCATACCGCAACTTCGAACTTCAAACTTTCAACTTCAAACACGCCGGTTTTCATGGGCGGATGGAACTCGGGCGTGTTCGGCGAGGCGTCGCCGATCGGCAAGGACTTCGTAAACCTCGAGTGCGGCATGGCGCGCGTGTTCGTGAAGGCGGGCCGCACGCCTGGAAAGGCAACGCTCGCGTGGCGCTGCGCCAACGGGCAGAGCGGACAGGTTCCGCTGGAACTGAAGCCCTTCGAAGTGAAAGACGGGCTTTCCGCGGCACCGCAGCAGGAGTATCCCGCCAACGCGCGCACGTTTGCGCGCAGGACTTCCGCCGAGGCGGTGCAGGACCTCGCGGCGTCCGACACGGCGAAGGCCGTCTCCTATGCAATTCGCGTGAACGGCGCGCCTGTCGCGTTCGCGAAGGGTATGGGCGAGCCGGTGAAGCCGGACGACAACACGGGTGTGTGCTGCGCGTACGAGCCAGTCCTCGCGGCGCTCAAGGCGGCTGGCGCGGAGCTTGAGTATGTCGTCGAGCCGAAGCGCATCCCGCCGAACAAGAAGTGGCTCAGGAAGCTCAGCCCCACGCCGTTCGTCCCGATGGTGACGGTGAAGGCGGGCGGACGCGAGATCGACGCGTGCGCGGGCTTCACGGAGCTTTTCCTCGACAACGGGAAGGACAAGAATCTCACCAATTGCGAGATATACGGCGTCGGAAAGAAGAACCAGAAGGTCGTCTGCGGCGAACTCGCCGCGCTCGTCGGATACATCCCGGGCGTGGAGATCAAGGCGGACGCGAAGGCGCGCGTCGTAGAACTGCGCGTCGCACGGTGAGTTGCAGGCGATTACTTAAAATCACGGAGGTAAAAGAGATGAAAGTGAAAGCAATGACGATTGCGGTGGCGATGCTGTGCGGAACATGCGCTGCGGAGTCCGCCATTCAGGGCGAGATCGACAGGGTGTCTGCGGCGGGCGGCGGACGGGTGACCGTGCCGGCTGGCGAACACCTGACCGACGGGCCGATCCGCCTGAGGAGCAACATCGAGCTGCATCTCGAGGAGGGGGCGAAGATCGTCTTCCCGGACGATCCGAAGAAGTATCTTCCGGCAGTCCCGTCAAGCTGGGAGGGTGTGGAGTGCCTGAACTACTCGCCGCTCGTGTATGCGTACGGGTGCACCAATGTCGCGATCACCGGAAAGGGCACCTTCGCGCCGAAGATGGAGTTCTGGCGCAAGTGGTTCGGACGAGGCAAGGGGCACATGGAGGCGACAAGGAAGCTGTACGACTGGTGCAGCTTTCTCGCTCCGCTCGAGGAGCGCGACGTCACGAAGATACCGGAGTCCAATGTGCGTCCGCATCTCATGCAGTTCAACCGCTGCGCGAACGTCAGGCTCGAGGGCTTCAGGATACGCGAGTCGCCGTTCTGGACGATACACCTGTTCCTCTGCGACGGGGTGGTCGCGCGTGGCCTCGACGTCTATGCGCACGGACACAACAACGACGGAATCGACGTCGAGATGACGAAGAACGTCCTCATCGAGAACTGCCGCTTCGACCAGGGCGACGACGCGATCGTAATCAAGTCGGGTCGCAACCAGGACGCGTGGCGTCTTGCGACGCCGAGCGAGAACATCGAGGTGAGGAACTGCACCGTGGTGAACGGACACGTCCTGCTCGGCGTCGGCAGCGAGATGTCCGGCGGGGTCAGGAACGTCTACATGCACGACTGCACGCTCGAGAGCGAGGCGTTCCGGCTCTTCTACGTGAAGACAAACGAGCGGAGGGGAGGCTTCGTAGAGGACATCCGCATGGAGAACATCAAGGCGAAGAACGTGCGCTGGGGCGTGATGTCCGTCGCCACGGACGTCATCTACCAGTGGAAGGACTTCCCGACGCACGAGGTTCGAGTGACGCCGATCCGCAACCTGGTGATGAAGAACGTCACGGTCGAGGAGGCGGAGCGTCTTATCGACATACGCGGCGACGCGCGCAATCTGGTGGACGGGGTTACGCTTGAGAACGTCCGCCTCGCGAAGGCGCGCAAGGAGAACCGCGTGGAGAACGCAAAGAACGTGCTTCTTGACGGCGAAGAGGTCAGGTGACGCCCCTCCGCGGACTTTGCCGCCGGGGCCGTTTTTGGTATACTGTGCAGAAACCGGAACAGGAGGGTATTCTGCATGAAGACAATTGCATTCGCCGCACTTGCGTTCGCGGCATCCGCGGCGTTGGCTGATCTTGACACCCTTTCTCTCGACGGCACGTGGGACTTTGCGTTCGCGCGCGGCGCTAAGCTCGAGCAGGGAAGGGCGGACTTCGAGGCGACGGACAAGATCGTCGTTCCCGGGTGCTTCGACCTTATGCCGAAGTGGTATGCGCAGCGCGGGCTTGCGCACTACCGCCGCACGTTCACGCTGGATAAGCCGGCGCTGAACGCGTTCCTCAAGGTGAAGGGCTTCGGACTGCAGTCGAAGTTCTTCCTCGACGGACGCGAGGTCGGGGTGTCGCGCCTAGCCTATTCGACGATAGAGCTTGAGCTTGGCGCGCTCGCGGCAGGCGAGCACACTCTCGCCGCGGCCTTGGACAACAACCTCGCCTGGGACATGGAGCTCGTCTACAAGCCGAACTACGACTTCTACCTCGCGGGCGGATTCTTCCACGGCGTCGAGCTGAGGCTCCAGCACGAGCCCGTGGAGCTCGACCGCGTGGTCGTGCGCACGCGCGCCTGGAAGACTGGGACCGTCGAGCTGACGCTCGAGGCGAAGGGCGAGCTTCCGGCGGAGCTCACGGCGGCCGTCTCGTTCGACGGCGCGAAGGCGTCGTCCGTCGCGTTCAGGGACGGCAAGGCGACCGTGAAGGTTCCGGACTTCAGGCTGTGGAGCCCGGAAAAGCCGAACCTCCACACCGTCGCCGTCAGCGCGCCGCAGGGACGGAGCGCGACGCGCTTCGGCATCCGCCAGATCGAGGCGCACGGCAAGGCGTTCTGGCTCAACGGCGAGAAGCTGTGGCTCAAGGGCGTGAACCGCCACGAGTCGCATCCGGAGGATGGCTATGCGACGTCGCGTCGGACGATGTACCGCGACATACAGCTCATGAAGTCCATCGGATGCAACTACGTGCGCGGCTCGCACTATCCGCAGTGCGCGGAATTCCTCGACCTCTGCGACGAGCTCGGTCTCATGGTCTGGGAGGAGTCGCTCGGCTGGGGCAACTGGAGGGACCTCACGAACAAGGTCTTCATCGCCGACCAGTTGCTGCAGACGCGGATGATGGTGCGCGAGTCCATCAACCATCCTTCGGTCGTCATCACAGGCTACCTCAACGAGTTCGGGTCCGAGCGCCAGGAGGGGCGCGCGCTCTCCGACCGGCTCATCGACGTGATTCGGGCCGAGGACACCGGGCATCTCGTGGGGTTCGCGAGTTCGCACGGATGGGAGGACGCGTGCAACGACAGGACGGACTTCATCGCGTTCAACCTCTACCCTGCGTGGCACGGGCAGATTGGCCGCGCCATGACTCCCGAGTCGCTTGCGGAGGTCGTCAAGGAGCAGTTCGACGCGAACGTCGGCTTTCTACGGAAGCGCTACGGAGACGACAAGCCGATAATCATCAGCGAGACCGGATGCTACTCGCTCTACGGCAACCACGATCCGATGGGCGCGCAGTGGACGGAGGAGTTCCAGTCGGAGTACCTCGAGAACTTCCTCAAGGTGACGCTTGCCTCGCCCGAGATGAGCGGATTCACCGTGTGGCAGTTCTGCGACTCGCGAACGTATTTCCGCGGCGGAAGCGACATCCGCACGAAGCCGCTCGGCTACAACATGGCGGGTCTTTTCGACCGCTACCGCAACGCGAAGCTCGCGGCGGGAACGGTGAAACGCTACTACACCGGGAAGAAATAGCGCCGCGGCGGATATGCCGCGTTTGAATATCGCGGCGAAAAAGGGTATAATACTCACCCAAAACTGAGGAAAGTGTAATATGACTCTTGCAGAACTCGAGAATGCGAAGGCGGAAAGCCTCCAGGAGATCGCCGCAGCGGCTGATGCCGCGGCCGTGGAGGCGCTTCGCGTGAAGTATGTCGGCCGCAACGGATCGATTCCGGCGCTCATCAAGGCGATGAAGGACGTACCGAAGGAGGAGCGTCCCGCGTTCGGCAAGGCCGTTCAGGCATGGCGCGCTGAAGTCGAGGCCGCTCTCGCGGCGAAGGGCGCGGGCTCGGCGGGCGAGAAGGCGGTGGACGCCGATCTCACGCTTCCTGGGCGCTGGCGTTCGCTCGGCGTGAAGCATCCGCTCTCCCGCGTCATCGAGGAGACGGCGGCGATTTTCGGCAAGCTCGGCTTCACGGTCGCGGACGGTCCTGAGCTCGAGAACAGGTTCAACAACTTCACGGCCCTCAACACGCCCGCGCACCATCCGTCGATGGACAGGAGCGATACCTTCTGGTTCGGCGACGACTGCCTCCTGAGGACGCAGACCTCGCCGGTGCAGATCCGCACGATGATGCAGAACAAGCCGCCGATCCGCGTGATATGCCCGGGGCGCACGTACCGCCGCGACACGACGGACGCGACGCACTCCGCGAACTTCCACCAGATCGAGGGGCTTTACGTCGACACGAAGCCGGTTTCGCTCGCGGACCTCAAGTCGGTCCTCGCGTACTTCGCCAAGGAGATGATGGGCGATGGCGTGACGGTCCGCTTCCGCCCCCACTTCTTCCCGTTCACCGAGCCGTCCGTCGAAGTCGACTTCTCCTGCCACGTCTGCAAGGGGAAGGGCTGCGCCGTGTGCAAGCAGTCCGGATGGATCGAGGTCGCCGGCGCTGGAATGGTCGATCCGAGGGTGTTCCGCCATGTCGGATACGATCCCGCCGAGGTTTCGGGCTATGCCTTTGGCTTCGGCGTCGAGCGCATCGCGATGATCAAGTACGGCATTCCCGACATCCGCTGGCTCTACGAGAACGACGTCCGCTTCCTGTCGCAGCTTGCGTAGGACCGGGAGTGCCGAGGGAAAGGAAGCCTGCCATGATGACGATCTACAGATGGGAGAACGGGGGGCTCAGGGAGTCCGCCGACTTCTCCCCGTCGTGCTGGATAAACCTCGTCGAGCCGACGACGACCGAGCTCGAGCGCGTGCTCACGTTCAGCCAGGTGCCGCGCGACTTCCTGACCGACCCCCTCGACTCCGACGAACGTCCGCGATTCGACTACGAGGACGAGGCGTCGATCCTCATCGTCCACGTGCCGTGTCCGGTGGAGGACGACGAGGTGGTTCCGTACCGCACCGTCCCTCTCGGCATCATCCTCATCAAGGAGACGGTCATCACGGTGTGCAACGCGCAGACCCCGGTTACGACGGCGTTCCTCGACCAGATCCGCCGCGTGTGCCCTCCGTCGGACCGCTACCGCTTCGCGTTCCGCCTTCTCTGGCACGGCGGAGTCCTGTTCCTGCGCTATCTCCACGACATCCACCAGCGCTCGCTCGCGCTTGAGGACGAGTTGCACGAGTCGATCTCCAACGAAGTGCTCCTGCGCCTCCTCACGATCGAGAAGACGCTCGTCTACTTCACGACGTCGCTCAAGGCGGACACGATAGCGCTCGCCCGCGCGAACACGGCGCGGCAGCTCGTGATGAGCGAAGACGACAGGGATCAGCTCGAGGACGCCATGGTCGAGTACCAGCAGGCGCTCGAGACGGCGACGATCCACGCGAACATCCTCAACGGCACTCTCGATACCTTTGCGTCGCTGATCAACAACAACCTCAACAACGTGATGAAGTACCTCACGGCGGCGACGATTCTCCTCGCGGTGCCGACGCTCGTCGCGTCCATCTACGGAATGAACATCCCGCTTCCGTTCCAGCAGACGCCGAATGCCTTTATGATCGTGATGGGCATCTCGAGCGTCCTCGCGGCGGTGATAGCCGGCGTGTTCGTCATACTGTCGCGCAAGCGCATATTCTGAAACAGCAGCAAGCAGCCATGAAAATAAGGTTTCTCAACGTAAAGGGCACTTGGCGCGAGGTCGCGGACGCGGCGCGCACTACGATACGCCGCGAGGAGGGCGAGGGCGAGCCGAGTTCGCGCTGGAAGAAGCGCATCCTGCTCGCCGAGCACTCCCCGATACGCAAGCTCTGCTTCAACTGGAAGTGGGAGGACCTCCCATACTGGGTGAGCGTCCACTTTGTGCGCCACAAGTACGGCATCGAACATTTTGTCTCGACACAGCGTACCGACCGCACGGGGGAGGACCGCAACGCTAAGTCCCAGGACGCGCCCGTGGTGCACGAATGCTTCGCGAACGCGCAGTCCGTCATGTTCATCTCCCGCCGCCGCCTCTGCGGGCAGGCGAGCCCCGAGACGCGCGCGGCGTGGCGCGCAGTCGTGGACGAAATCGCGAAGAAGGAGCCCGAGGTCGCGGCCTGCTGCGTGCCCGAATGCGTCTACCGCGGGTTTTGCCCCGAGTTCAAGCCCTGCGGGTACTGCGGGAGCGATGCGTGGAAAAAAGCGGTGGACGCCTACCGCGAAGTGAAATAATTTGATATAATATTCACTTCAAACGGAGAAAAGCAGACAATGAACAACGAACTTTTGAAGAAAGCGCATGAGAAGATTCCCTCCGTCCCAGTGTTGGTGAATCTCATTTCCAAGCGCGAGCGCGAGCTCATCAACGGTGCGAAGCCGTTGATCAGGCCGACCTCCTTGGACGAGGACAAGTGCGACATCGCGCTTCGTGAGGTTGCCGAGGGCAAGCTCATCGCCGAAATCGACTTCGACGCGATCGCCAAGGCCGAAGAGGCCAAGACGAAGTGGAACCAGAAGCACATCAACGTGAACTCGCTGTTCGCCGACTGAAGACAAGGTGGCCGACAAGAAGTTCAATCCCGTATTCGCCGAAAACCGAAAGGCGAGGCACGACTATACCGTTCTCGAGACGATCGAGTGCGGTATAGTTCTTACTGGCACCGAGGTCAAAAGCGTCCGGCACGGGGAGATATCGCTCTCCGGCAGCTACGGCGCGGTGCTTAAGGGGGAACTTTGGCTCGTCGGCGCGGATATCGCGGCGTACAAGTTCGGCAACCGGTTCAACCATGAGCCGAAGTCTATGCGCAAGCTGCTCGTCCACGCGAAGGAGGTGCGCGAGCTCCAGCTGAAGACCGAGGCAAAGGGCCTCACGCTGATTCCGCTGAAGGTTTTCCTCAAGAACGGACGCATCAAAATCGCGCTCGGAGTGTGCCGCGGCAAGCAGCTACACGACAAGCGAGACGCGCTCAAGAAAAAAGCCATGCGCCGCGACCTTGAAAGGGGCGAGTGAAATTTGGTATAATATTCGAACATTTTACACAGAAATAGGAGAAACTCAGAAATGTCGATGATGAAGGGCTTTTCGAACGCATTCCGCATCCCGGAGCTGCGCAAGAAAATTTTGATTACGCTCGGGCTGGTATTCGTGTGCCGTCTCGTCTCGCAGATTCCCACTCCCGGTGTTGACTGGCAGTCGCTTCAGCGCATAATAGGGGAATTCAAGAGTCAGAGCGCGGGCGGCGGAATGCTCGACTGGTTCGAGGTCTTCACGGGCGGCGCGCTTGGGCAGTGCGCCATCGGCTTCCTCTCGATCTGGCCCTACATCTCGGCGCAGATCGTCATCCAGCTCCTCGGCTCGGTCATCCCCGCGCTTGAGAAGCTGAAGAAGGAAGGCGAGTCGGGTCGCCAGCAGCTCGCGCAGATCACCCGCTACCTCACGATCGTCCTCTGCGTCGTGCAGTCTTGGGGCATCGCGACGGTGCTCAGCCATCCGGCGATGCTCGGCCAGGCGTTCGCGGGCACGGAGATCGTGGCGAACCCGGGTCTTGGCTTCCACCTGATGACGGTGATCGGCATGACCTCCGCGTCGCTCTTCGTCATGTGGCTTGCGGACCAGATCACGACGTTCGGAATCGGCAACGGCGCTTCGCTGATCATCATGATCAACATCACCTCGCGTCTCCCGCAGGCGCTCATCAACGCGTGGGAGCGCTACTTCGGCCTCGGCGGCGTCAAGGCGTCCGCCCCGATCGCCGAGCTTCCGATCCTCATCCTCTTCTTCCTCTTCGTCGTCATGGGCACGATCTTGCTCGTGCAGGGCGTCAGGAAGGTGACGATCCACACGACGCGCCGCTCGGTCGCCGGCGGCAACACGTACGGAATGCAGCAGACGTTCATGCCGCTTCGCGTGAACTACACGGGCGTCATGCCGATCATCTTCGCGCAGCCGCTCATCCAGATCCCCGCGGCGATTCTCGCCAAGATCACCGACCCGACTTCCGGCGGCATCTCCGGCAAGCTCAACGCCTTTGCGCAGGGCCTCGCCAACCCCTCCAATCCGTCGGTCCTCTACATCGTCATCTACGCGTCGCTCATCATGTTCTTCGCGTTCTTCTGGGTCGCAACGCAGTTCAACGCCGTCGACATCTCGGAGAACCTCAAGAAGGACGGCAGCTACATCCCCGGCATCCGTCCCGGCCGCGCTACGGCTGAATACCTCGACGACCTCATGACGAAGATCACGCTCATCGGCGGCACTGGGCTTCTCGTGGTCGCCACCATCCCGCTCCTGCTCATCGGCTGGATGGGCGTCCCGTGGGCGATCGCCTCGTTCTTCGGCGGAACGTCGCTCCTCATCATCGTGGGCGTCGCGCTCGATACCCTGCGCATCATGGAGTCGCATCTCCTCGTGCGCAAGTACGAGGGCTTCCTCGCGCACGGCTCGCTTCGCGGCCGCAGCGGAATGTAACGGGAATCCCGAATATCGGTGCAGAAGGGCGCGGCGCATCTGCCGCGCCCTTTTCAGATGAACAGGATACTTTTCGAACCCGGGGAGATCGAGGACGGCGTCGCGACATGCTGCGGCGAACGCGCCGCGCACATACTTTCGGTCCTGCACGGCGAGGTCGGGCAGACGCTCAAGACAGGCGTGGTCGACGGACCTATCGGCACGGGCGAGATTGTCGAGATCGTCCAAGGCGGGGACAGTCCCCTCGTCCGAATCAAGGTGAACCACTGCGAAGCGGGCCTCGCGCCGTGGTGCGACCTGGTCCTTGCGCCGCCGCGTCCGCGCGTCATGAAGAGGCTGCTCCCGCAGCTTGCGTCCCTCGGCGTCGGAACAATCGTCCTCGTAGGGGCGAAGAAGGTGGAGAAGGACTTCTGGGGCGCGACGCTGCTTAAGGAGGAGAACTATCGTCCGCTTCTCGTCGACGGACTCATGCAGGCGGGGACAAGCGCACTGCCGCGCCTGGAGACGCGGCGGAACTTCCGCGCCTTCGTCCGCGACGAGCTCGACGCGATGTTCCCTACGCGCAGGCGCGTCGTGGCGCATCCGTACGGATGCGACGGGCGCGGCGCATGTGCCGCGGAGGGGAGGCTGCTGCTCGCGGTCGGGCCCGAGGGGGGCTGGACGGACGAGGAGGTGTCGCTTCTCGAGTCGCATGGCTTCGTCCGCTACTCGCTCGGCCAGCGCATTCTGCGTACCGACACCGCGCTTGTCGCTCTTCTCTCGCGCCTCGGCGATTGACGCGCGGAGCGGAAATCGGGTATAATACTCCGACAAATCGCAATAGTCGGCACATGAAGAAACTCAACGTCATCGCGGCTGGACTCGGCTACAGCCTTCTCGAGCGCAACGGAATGCTCGAGATGGCCGGGCTCAGATTTGTTTCTGCCCCCAGCGTCTTCCCCGCCGTCACCTGCGTTGCCCAGGCGACTCTCAGGACAGGACGTTCCCCTTCGGAACACGGCATGGTTTCAAACGGATGGTGGTCCGATGACCTGCGCAAGCCGCTTTTCTGGGAGCAGTCCGCGCGCCTCGTGAAGGGTCCGCGCGTTTGGGACGCGCGCCGCGCCGCCGGCGGGACGGTCGGCATGTTCTTCTTCCAGCAGTCCTTGGGCGAGAGCGTCGACGTCGTGATATCCCCCGCGCCAATACACAAGCACGGCGGCGGAATGGTCATGAGCTGCTACACGAAGCCGACGGGAATGTCGCAGATGCTCGAGAAGCTCTGCGGCAAGTTCCCGCTCTGGCGCTACTGGGGGCCGCTCGCGTCGCCCAAGGTCGGCCGGATGTGCATTTCGTGGTTCGAGGAGATGACGAACGCGCACGACGTCGACGAGGCGTATTTGTATCTCCCGACGCTGGACTACGCGGCGCAGGCGAAGGGCCCAGACTCACCTGCGGCGAAGGCCGCGCTCAGGGAGTTCCGCCGCCAGCTGGAGCGACTTGCGGACATCTGCATGCGGCGCGGCTGCGAGCTTTCCGTCTCGGGCGACTACGAGATAACGCCCGTGACAGCCGAGAGCGTGAAGCCGAATGTTTTTCTGCGCCAGCAGGATCTCTTCCGCACGCGCTCCGTCGCGGGAATGGCGTACCCCGACTTCTACCAGTCGAAGGCGTTCGCGATGTGCGACCACGAGTTTTGCGTTGTCTATGGCGAGGAGCGCGAAAGGGCCGTGGAGCTCCTCCTCTCCACCGGCGGCTACGATATGCCGAAGGACCAGTGCGCGGGGAATGGAGTTGTCCTTCTCGCGAAGCAGGGGTCGTGGTGCGAGTATTCCTGGTGGACGGACAGGCGCGAGGCTCCGGATTTCGCGAGCCACGTAGACATCCACAACAAGCCGGGGTTCGACCCGAAGGAGCTTTTCTTTTTCAACAGGGGGAACGTAATGGGAACGCACGGACGCCTCTGCGCCGTGGCGAAAACAGAGTAAAGGAAGGAAACGATGAAGAAGATGACAACTTATTTCCCTGTCGCGATCGCGCTTATCGCGGGTGCGGGACTTGGATACTGCCTGGCGCCTTCTGCGCCCGCGCCGGCCGCGCCGCAGGAGCAGAAGGCGGAGGCTCCGCGCAGGGTCCGCGGCGGAGACGACTCGTCCGGCGAGCGTTCCGCGAACCGTGCGCTCAGGGCGCGCGTGAAGGAACTCGAGGAGATGCTCGCGAAGCAGGGCATCGAGGTCGAGAAGATGAAGGAGGAGGAGTCCGAGCGCCGCGAGAGGCGCGAGAGGCCTCGCTTCGACCCGCGGGCCGAGATGGAGCGCATGCAGAAGGAGAACCCCGAGCGCTATGCGCAGATGACGAACGGCATGGCGCAGTTCCGGCGCCGCCGCCTCGAGCGCGCGCAGTCCAAGATGGACTTCCTCGCGTCCGTAGACACGTCGATGATGTCCCCCGAGGCCCGCAAGGTGCATGCCGACCTCCAGGACATGATCGAGAAGCGCGAGGCGATCGAGGACAAGATGCGCAACTTCCTCGACATGTCCGAGGAGGAGCGCCGCGCCACGTTCGACGAGATGCGCGAGACGGACGGGAAGATACGCGAGCTGAACCGCGCGGAACGCGAAAACCTCCTTGCGCAGACGGCGCAGGCGCTCGGCTTCCAAGGCGACGACGCGACAGAGATCGTCGAGACCGTGAAGGGCATATACGAGGCGACCGAAAACGGCGGCTGGGGCGGCCCTGGAGGGCCGGGCGGCCCCGGCGGCGGACGCGGCAACCGCGGCGGCGGACGCGGAAGGGGAGGTAACCGCTGACCGTGAAGAAGACACTTGCAGTAGGGCACTTCCTCAACGCCGACTTCCAGTCGGCCTGCGCGCGGCATCTTGGGCGGATACGCGAGACGTTCTTCGCGTGGCCGGGGGTGCTGTCGTGCCGTCCCGCGCCGGACTTCACGCCCGAGGTGCGCGAGCGGATGGTCTCGGACCTCAAATGGGCGCGCGCGAACGGAATTCTCCTCGACACGCTTTTCAACTGCAACTGCTACGGCGACATCGCGATCTCGGACGAGCTTGCGGACTTCGCCGGGCGGATGCTCGCCGAGATGGACGCGGAAGGGCTCTTCCCCGACATCGTGACCACGACGTCTCCGTTTCTCGCGACGATCTTCCGCCGGCGCTTTCCGTCGCTCAAGATACGCCTCAGCGTGAACATGCGCGTCCACGGTACGGTCGGCTTCGAGCCGATACTCGAGCTCTTCGACTCGTTCTACGCCTCGCGCGAGCGCCACCGCGAGCTCGGCTGGCTCGAGGCGCTGTCGAAGTGGGCGAAGGACCACGGCAAGGTGCTGGGGATGCAGGCGAACTCGGGCTGCATCAGGCAGTGTCCGTTCCAGCAGTTCCACGACAACATGCACGGACACAACCGCATCGCGCAGTCGAAGGTCGGCGAGAAGTTCGACTTCTCGGTGTTCATCTGCAAGACGAACTACGCGCGCGGAAACTACGAGGACTTCCTGCGCTCGACGTGGATCCGTCCCGAGGACCTTCCGGAGTACGAGAGGTTCGTCGACGTCGTGAAGCTCGCCACGCGCCGCCATCCGCATCCGGTCGAGGTGCTGGACGCCTACGCGACGTACTCGTACGACGGGAACCTCGCCGACCTGATGGACGCGTGCCACACGTTCCCGAAGAGCTTCGACAACAGGTCGTTCGACGCCGCGCCGGACCTCTGGCGCGAGGTGCGCGGATGCGTCCGCGCGAACGACTGCACCCACTGCGGCAAATGCGCCGCGCTCATGGGAAAGGTGTTCCGCTGAGATGGCAGGGGAGAGGGGAGCCGCGGCGCTCGGGATTGTCGAGCTTGCGAAGAGGACGGACCTGTTCTCCGGCATGGACGACGCCGAAGTCGAGAATCTCGTCTACCTCATGAACGGCGTCAAGAAGACGTTCCGCAGGGGCGAGACGCTCGTCCACGCGGGGCTGGAGGCGACGCGCATGTACGCCGTCGTGACGGGGAAATTGCATGTCTACGAGGAGACGTCCGCCAACAGGCAGGTGCTTGTGCGCGAGATCGGGCCAGGGGAGGTGCTCGGGCTCTGGATGCACAGCGTTCCCGAGGTCGCGTGCTGGCCGGGGACCGTCGTTGCGGAGGAGGACAGCGTAGTCATCTCGCTCAGCATGTCCGCCGCGCGGAACCTCGCCCAGAAGGCGGACGCCTCCGTGGCGCGGCTTGCGGTGAACTCTATGAAGATTCTCTCGCGCGAGATGTTCCGCATGTGGCGCAAGCTCACGGTCATGGATGCGTCGACGATAGAGGCGCGCATCAAGGCGTACCTCGCGATACTCGACAACGAGACGGGGCGTACGGGGCGCGTCACCGTTCCGTTCGACCGCGAGCGGATGGCGGAGTACTTCGGCGTGACGCGTCCGGCGCTGTCGCGCGCGATCGGACAGCTGCGCGACAGGGGGCTGCTCACATGGAGGAAGAACGTGTTCACCATCCGCTTCTGACGCGCCGCGCCGCGTGGTTTTTTGCTATAATATTCAAAAATTCGCAAGAGAGTTTCCATGGCCAGACTTACAGAAATAGGATGGGAGGACTTCCACGCGCTGCCTCTTGAGGCGAAGCGCGCGTACCTTGAGCGCACCGAGGGCGACGGAATGCCCTACCACACGCTTTTCGCGCAGCAGTTCGACCGCGCGACGCTCGAGCGCCTCTGCGCGCTCGCGAACAGGATACGCTTCATAAACAAGTCGAAGGAGGGCGCGCTGTACCTCAAGAGCGTGCTCGCCCACAAGAGGGCGATGCTCTACTTCTCGCAGCCGAGCTCGCGCACGTTCCTCTCGCACCTCGCCGCCTGCCAGATAATGGGCCTCACGACCGGCTCGGTGCGTGACGCCGCGACGTCGTCCGAGTTCAAGGGCGAGAGCCACGAGGACTCGATCCGCACATTCTCCTCGTACTTCGACATGATCATCATGCGCTCGCCCGAGCAGGGGCTTGCGGAGAAGATGGCGTGGGAGCTCTCCAACTCGTCGCGTCCGATCCCGATCCTCAACGCGGGCTCGGGCAAGGACCAGCATCCGACCCAGGCGCTCCTCGACATCTACACGCTCGTGAGGTCGTTCGAGGAGAAGGGCGGGCTCGACGGACGCACCGTGGTGTTCTGCGGCGACTTGATGCGCGGGCGCACCGTCCGCTCGCTCTCCTACCTCCTCACCAACTTCCGCGACGTCCGGCAGGTGTTCGTCGCGCCGCAGGAGCTGCAGGTTCCGGCGGACGTGGTGATGATCCTCGCGAAGAAGGGCATCGACTTCGAGGTGACGGACGATCTCCGCGGCGCGGTGAAGACCGCCGACGCGGTGTACATGACGCGCATCCAGGACGAGTGGGACTCCTCCAAGGGCGCCTCGGCGAAGATCGACACCTCGCGCTTCAAGTTCGGCGCGGAGGAGCTGAAGCTCCTTCCCAAGGACGGCATCATCATGCATCCGCTCCCCCGCCGCGACGAGATCGCCACCTGCTGCGACCACGATCCGCGCGCGATGTACTGGCGCCAGATGAGGAACGGAATGTGGATACGCGCCGCGCTCATCGCGGGCACGTTCGGCTTCGAGAAGACAGTGATGGAGTGCGGGTACTGATGCGCCGCCTCCTTCCGATCGCCGCGGCAGCCCTCCTCCTCGCCTCGTGCAGGAGCGCCTCGGACTACCGCCGCGAGGCGGACGAGACGGGGGAGGCGTACCTCTCGGAGTATCAGGAGAAGGCCGTCGGGCGCACCGAGAAGATCGAGATCGAGACTCCGGCGGACACGCTGCGCCGGCGCCTCATGATCGACCAGAACCTCTACGCGAACGACCCCGCGTCGTTCGGAATCCGCGACGTCCCGACGAACCTCTACTGGCGCGCCGGAGACAGGCTGCTCGAGGGCGGGGAGGACGCGTCGCTCTCGGTGTGGCAGGGCGGGACGAACGCGCTGGAGATCGGGCTCGTCGACGCCGTGAGGATCGCCGCCTACAACAGCGCGGACTACAAGTCGCAGAAGGAGTCGCTTTTCCAGGCGGCGCTTGCACTCGACCTTGCGGACGACACGTTCCGCACCATCTTCAACGGAACCCTCTCCGCCGCGTCGTCCGTATACCGCGACCCGAAGGAGGAAGACGCCGTCGTGAACCACGCCGTCACGCACAACGAGACGGGGCGCTTCGGCTTCAACCGCAAGTTCCGCAACGGCGTGCGCGTGACGGGGTCGATAATGGCGAACGTCGCGGGAATGCTCACGGGCGACAGGAAGACGGCGTGGGGCTCCTCCGCGGACCTCAGCATATCGATTCCGCTCCTCAGGGGCTCGGGCGAGCTCGTGAACACCGAGCCGCTCACGCAGGCGCAGCGCTCGTTCATCTACCAGGTGCGCTCGTTCGAGCAGTACAAGCGCTCGTTCATCTGCCAGATAGAGTCCGCGTATCTCGCGCTCGTCCTCGCGAAGCGCCAGCAGCAGAACCAGGACGAGGCGTTCCGCCGCGTGATACGCTCCACACGCCGCTCGTACCGCATGGCCGAGGCGAGCCGCATGTCGCAGTCGCAGTTCGAGCAGGCGCACCAGAGTGAGCTCTCCTCTAAGGCCCGCTGGATCGCCTCCTGCCAGAGCTACGAGTCGACGAAGGACTCCTTCAAGATGACGCTCGGGCTTCCACCGGACGCGCGCATCGAGCCGCGCGAAAGCGACCTCGCGGAGCTGGAGAAGCACGTTGGGCGCTTCGCGGAGCTGGAGCTCGGTCCCTACGACATGGGCGGGGACGACCCGGGGAAGATCGTGCTCGATCCGCCCGATTCCGTCGACGACGGAGACTTGAAGCGCCGCACCGACATAGCGATCGCTATCGCGTTCTCCAACAGGCTCGACTTCGTCTCGTCGCGCGACCGCCTCGAGGACGCGCAGAGGAAGCTCCTCGTCGCGGAGGACGCGCTGCGCGCGGAGGTGACGCTTGGGACGGGCGTCTCCAATTTCGCGGACACCGTCGGCCCCAAGTCGCGCCGCGAGGGAGTGAGGCACGGCGAGCTGCATCCGAGGGAGTGGCAGGCGAACCCGCTCCTCACCGTCGACCTCCCGATAGAGCGCCGCAGCGAGCGCAACGCCTACAGGAGCGCGCTCATAAACGTGGAGAGCGCGGTCAGGGCGTACCAGAGGGAGGAGGACGCGCTCAAGGAGACGATCCGCTCCGACATGCGCTCGATGAGCCAGACGAAGGACAATCTCCAGATCCAGTTCATAGCGATGAACCTCGCCGAGCGCCGCGTCCGCAACCAGGAGATACTCCTCCAGGCCGGGCGCGCGGACATGACGGTCATGCTCGAGGCGCAGGACTCGCTCGTCTCCGCGAAGAACTCGCTCTACTCCGCGATGATCAGCTACAAAAACCAGGAGCTCGCGCTGCAGCGCGACTTGGGGCTTTTGAACGTCTCGGTTAACGGCACATGGCAGGAGGCCGACCTCGTCGCGCTCGGCATACTGCCGAAGCCCGGGGGCGGAAGCTGACGGCAGACCATTCCTCATCCCAGTGTCCAAGTCGCCACGCGCGGCGTCTTGGCGCTCGGGAACGAGCAGACGGCGCGTTCGCCGTCCATGAGTGCGGCGCAATTGCCGCCGACGCGTATCTCCGTACCGCCGAGTATGTTGGCGGCGAGAAGGCACTTTTCCAGTCCATCGCCTGTTCCGAAGTTCCACACCTCGTCCGGCTGCGCTAGCCGGGATGTCCCGTCGTATATCGATTCGTCTCCAAGAGCCGCGATGCGCGAGATGACGGTGTTCGAGTCCACCGAGCCCAGAGCGGCTTTAGAGACGGGGCTGCGCTCGAGGGCGGCCTTGACGAACGGCGCAGGCTCCGTCTCGCCCAGTTCGTGCCCCGCGTACGGCGCGAGCGCCGCCGCGCGGTTTGTGTCCCGAATGGTGCGCAACCGCGCGGAGACAGCGGCGTAGTCCATGTCGGGTGTGAGGGCGAGAGGCTCATCTCCGTTTCCGAACGCGACGCGTGAAGCGTCCGGCAGGCGCGGAACAACTAGACGCCTGTCGGCGGCGTCTTCCGGCGGGGTGAGGAAGGAGTCCAGCCTCTCGGCGAAATGCGCGTAGGCGGAGGGTGCGATCGTGGCTTGTGGATAGAGGAGGTGTATGTATCCCGTGGCGTGCGAGACGATGGTGACTCGCTCGTGCTCCAGCGCACGGCGTGCCTGCTGCGAGATTACCGTCCCGTTGGACCACATGGCGCGTGTCACGAGACGGCGGTTGTTTGTGAGGATGCCGGTGTCGACGTCGATGAAGTTCTGCGAGTGCAGCGGCGTCGCCATGAGGTAGATGGACTCGAGCGGGAGCCCGCATACAACGAACGCGGCGGCGGCGTAGAGTCCGGCGAGCGAGACGCACTCGCCCGCGCCCACGGCGTGGCCGTCCTTGCGGCGGAAGGCGTCCATCGCCTCGACGGTCTCGGTCTTCCAGTAGGGGATGACGTCCGATGAGTACTTGTCGAGTCCGAAATGGCGTCGGATGTCGATGTCGTAGTAGTATGCGTCTCCGTGGTAGCCGAAGAGCGCGTTCGACGCCGCTATCTCCTCGGGATCGAGGAATGGGGCAAAGCGCTTTAGCTCGCGCGCCTGGTTGGTGAGGCCCCATGTCTCGAGGTCGAGGTTGAAGGTGTAGTTGTCCATGATGTGCTGCCGCAGGCGCTGGAGGCGCTTCTTGGGACGCATCTCGCGGATGCCATCGAACCACTCGAGGTCGCGCCAGCGCCAAAGTCGCGGAGAGAGGACGTTAGCCAGCACAAGGGAGTACATCAGATCCGGGAATATGAATATCTCCATGTCCGACAGCGTCGCGGCAGCGGACTTCTCCTCGTCAGAAATCGGTGTATTGTACATCTGTGGCATCAATGGTTCATCATGTATCGATTTGAGGAAAGTATACTAAAATACAGCCCATCCGCGCAAGTGCTCCGCGCGCTCGGCGGAGCGGCACCAGAACCGTCAAGTTTGTCTAGCAACCCCACCTCGCCAACCGTGATGTTGCGGTGTCGCGGTTGACTTGAAGGGCTGTTTTTGGTAATCTATGCGCGTTTGATAACAAAAAAATGACTAAGCGTGCGTCGATTGCCAATAGAGGCGTTGGAGAAGTTCCATGGGGTTCCGTCGACTCCGCGCTGTCACTGCAAGGATGTTTCGATGACTACTTCTGACGTTATGGTTGCCGAGTTCAGGCAGAAGAATGCCGCAGAGGAACGGAATGCCGCGGACGAGGTCATGCAGCAGATCGCGCTTGCCGGGAGCGGACGTCTCCACGCCCGAAAAGGTGATCGCCGCATTTGACGCAAAGATAGACGCGCTCGACTTCGACAACGCAAAGGCCGACGTCGTGCAGTATGTCATGGACACTTCCGAACTCGACATCTGGAGCAGGGAGTTCTTCCGCCAGATGGTCAGGAAGATCGAATTCAAGAGCTGATTTAAACCGAAAAAGAACCAAGACACAAGATGGCAAAGAAAGACAAAGACAACCTGCCCCCCAGCCTGTTCGACAACCTCGACCTGTTCGCGGCCGCACCGGCGAAGAAGGGCGACGAGAGCGCGGAGGAGGCGAAGGGCGCCGAGGAGGCGCAGCCGGAGGAATCCGCTCCCGCGGCGAAGGAGAAGAAGGCGAAGGGCGAGAATCCGGCCGAACCAGTGATGCCGAAGCCCGGGCTAACCGGGCACGGACCGATGCGCGACCTCTACGACTTCAACTTCCGCCAGTACTCGGCGTACGTTATCTGCTCGCGCGCGATACCGGCCGTGGAGGACGGGCTCAAGCCCGTGCAGCGGCGCATCATGCACGCGCTGTACGAGCAGGACGACGGACGCTACACCAAGGTCGCGAACATCGTCGGCCAGACGATGCAGTACCATCCGCACGGCGACGCGTCGATCGGCGACGCGATCGTCGTCCTCGCGAACAAGCTCTGGGGCAAGGGCAAGGGATACCTCATCGACGGACAGGGAAACTTCGGCTCGCTCCTCACGGGAATGCCGCACGCGGCCGTCAGGTACATTGAGTGCCGACTAACCGAGCTCGCGAAGAACGAGGTGTTCAACCGCAAGACCACAACCTACGTCCCGAACTACGACGGACGCAAGGAGGAGCCGGTGTATCTGCCGGCGAAGATTCCGCTGCTCCTCATGATGGGCGCGGACGGCATCGCGGTCGGACTCTCCACGGCGATTCTTCCGCACAACTTCATCGAGCTCCTCGAGGCGGAGATCGCGCTCATCCAGAAGAAGCCGTTCCAGCTCTACCCCGACTTCCAGCTCGGCGGCGTGATGGACGTGAGCGAGTACCAGGACGGACTCGGCAAGGTCAAGGTGCGCGCGAAGATCGAGAAGGAGGACAAGAACAAGCTCGTCATAACGGAGCTTCCGTGGGGCGAGACGACGGACTCCATCGCCGAGTCGATCGAGGAGGCGATCAAGAAGAAGAAGGTGCCCGTCCGCAAGCTGCACGACCTCACGAGCGACACGGTGAAGATCGAGCTCGAGCTCCAAGCGGGCGAGAGCCAGGAGAAGGCGATCGTCGCGCTCTACGCTTTCACGAACTGCGAGAAGTCGCTCTCGTCGCGTCCGATCGTCCTCGACCAGGGCCGTCCGCGCCTCATGAGCGTGACGGACATCCTGAAGAAGAACGTCGAGCGCCTGATGGAGCTCACGAAGCGCGAGCAGGAGATTCGCCTCGGCGAGCTGGACGACCTCTTCCACGCCCGCACGCTGGACCGCATCTTCATCGAGGAGCGCATCTACAAGCGCATCGAGGAGGAGAAGACGATGGAGGGAGTGCGAAACGCGGTCCGCACAGGATTTGTCCCGCACATGAAGGAGCTCAGGCGCAAGGAGATAACGGACGACGACATCGAGCGGCTCCTCAAGCTGCAGATCCGCCGCATCTCGCAGTTCGACATCAACAAGAACCGCGAGGAGATCGAGGGCATCCTCAAGGAGGAGGCGCAGGTGAAGGACAACCTCGTCCATCTGCGCGCGTTCGTCGTGAAGTACCTCAAGGGGCTCGTCAGGCAGTACGCGAAGAACTATCCGCGCTGCACCAAGATCGAGTCCGGCGCGTTCAAGGAGGTCGACGTTCGCGCGATCACGGCGAGCGAGCTCACGATCAAGTGGGACAAGGAGAACAACTACGTCGGATCCGGGCTGAGGAACGGCGACGAGCTCTTCAAGTGCTCCTCGCTGGACGAGCTCATCCTCGTGTGGAAGACGGGACGTTTCCGCAAGGTGCAGCCCGAGGACAAGATATTCGTGGACAAGGACCTTCTCGCCGTCATGCGCTACAACCAGGAGAAGGACCGCGACACGCTCGACTTCACGTGCGTGTACGAGGAGGGCGCGTACGGCTTCAGCTACATCAAGCGCTTCCGCTTCGGCGGGCTCATCCGCAACAAGGACTACTTCCTCGCCCCGGAGAAGCCGAAGTCGAAGATACTGCTCCTGCAGAAGGGCTGCCCGGAGACGCTGTACGTCAAGTTCAAGCCGGCGAAGGGGCAGAAGATACACCAGCAGCACTTCCTGCCGCTTGAGCTCGTCGACCGCGTGAACCGCGAGACGGGCAAGGTCGAGAAGCAGGAGGTCGTGCCGATCCGCTCCGCCACGACGAGGGGCAAGCAGCTCACGACGAAGCCGATCGCGCGCGTCTCCGGCACGAAGGGCTCGTGGTGGGACGACTCCGAGCCGCCGTCCAAGGGCGTCCTCGACTGACGTCGCGCAGCGAAAGGAGGAAAGGGAATGAAGCTCAGGCTGAACGGAATAGACGTGGACTGCATCATCGGGGAGAGGCCCGACGAGCGCACGCGTCTGCAGACGCTGCGCGTGGACGTCGAGCTCGACATACCAGAGGACGCGTCGGAGTCGGACGAACTGTCCGACACGGTCGACTACGCAGCGCTCACCGAGCGCATACGCGCGGCGCTTTCGGCGGCGAAGTGCCGCATGATAGAGCGCGCGGCATGGGTGGTGCGCGACGTGTGCCTCGCCGAGCCGCTCGTGAAGGCGGCGAAGGTTTCTGTCACAAAAGGCGGGGCGATCCCGCATCTCGAATCAGCGGAGGTGGTGCTATGAAGATAACGGCGGTTGTGTTCGACTTCGGCGGGGTGATGACGACCTCGACGATGCCGCAGCGCGTCATTGCGCTTGCGAAGGAAAAGGGGATCGACTGGGACGTGTTCAAGAGGGGCTTCGACGCCCACCGTCTCGACTACGACAGCGGCGCGATCACGCTGGAGGGCCTCTACGACCTCATCTGGCGCGACGCGGGGCTTTCCGTGGACGCCGAGACGAACGCGGCGTTCATGAAGGCGGACGACGAAAGCTGGTGCTACCGCAACGAGAGGACGCTTGAGTGGATGCGCTCGCTCAAGGCGCGCGGATTCAAGATCGGCATACTCACGAACATGTCGCCGCGCTTCGCCGCGGAGCACTTCAGAAGCACCTTTGCCGATTTCATCGCGCTTGCCGACGCGATGGTCGTGTCGGGCGACGAGGGGATGGTAAAGCCGCAGAGGGAGATATACGATCTCCTCCGCTCGCGCATCGGCCTCCCGGCCGGGGAGCTGTGCTTCATCGACGACGTCGAGAAGAACGTCGAAGGTTCGCGCGCCGCCGGCTGGAACGCCATCCGTTTCGTCTCGAACGACCAGGTCGAGTCGGACTTCGAAGGACTTGTCGCTGAATGACCGCCGTCATCCGCACAGCGAAAAAGGAATATTGATTTACATGCTTCGCCGATTCTTGTCACATCGGGCAGTCCGTCGCGTGAGGTCGCCTACCGGATTCCACAAGAGCTCATTTGGTCCGGAGCATTAGAGGAGGACGTTATCGAGGCGGAGTTCACGGAGTCTCATATACACTAATTACAGCTGGTGGTCTTGCCAAGCATAGGTAATGATCCGCTGTGTGTTTTGGGTCGTTCCAGGATTTCCCCGCCCTTGCAGCAAGGCCGAGGGTGGCCTTGCCACATCATGGCATGCGGGAGTTTTTGGTATAATCTTAGGCAATGGACATAGCGCAGGGCAGCGTCATCGGCAACTACCGGATCCTAAGGCCGCTCGGAAAGGGCGGCATGGGGACCGTTTACGAAGTCGAGCACGTGAAGCTCGGCGTGAGGTACGCCCTGAAGGCGTTCGACGTGCGCGAAGGCGAGGCGGAGCTCTTCAGGTCCCGCTTCGCCGCGGAGGGCAAGATACTCGCGCGGCTTGTGCATCCGAACGTCGTGCGCGTGTTCGACCTCGACTTCGACGAGCGGACCGGCACGCCGTACTACGTGATGGACCTCGTGGCGTCCGAAGACGGGCAGGCGAAGACCCTGGCCGCGGTCGAGCCCGGGAGCGTCGACGAAGACACGCTCGCGGGATGGTTCGCCGACATGTGCGCGGCGCTCGACTACGTCCACTCGCAGGGGGTCGTTCACCGCGACGTGAAGCTCGGCAACATACTCGTCGCGCCGGACGGACGTGCGGTGCTGTCCGACTTCGGCATATCGCGGGTGACGGACGAAAAGCTGCGCGCGGCGGTGGACCTCGAGGTCACCGCGGCGACCGCGGTGTCGGGCCGGCTCGTGATGGGCACGGCCGGGTACATCGCGCCCGAGGTGGCGGCCGGAGGCGAGGCGACGCCCGCCGCGGACGTCTATTCGCTAGGGGTCGTCTTCTTCAAGCTGCTCACGGGCGTGTGGTACGATCCGTGCCTCGCCCCGGAGGGCGCGGAGGCGGGACGCGTCACGTCCGTGAAGATGCTGGAGTACTTCCGGCTCGGATGGCGCAGGGTGCTTCCGTCGATGCTCGAGCGCGACGCGGCCAAGAGGCCCGCGAAGCTTTCCGACCTGCCGCCGGTTGTGCGCCCCGTGCCGCGCGCGCCTCTCCGCCTGTCTCCTCTCCAGTGGGCGTTCGCGGTCTCGGCGTTTCTGCTCGCGATGGCCCTGGGGGCGTTTCTCGGGGCGCTGGTATGGCAGTGACCCGCCAGTGCCCTGTTTTTGGTATAATATCCGTCTAAACCAAAAGGACAAACTGCAATGACGAACACAGACAAGTGGGCGCAGCTGGACGTGGCGATGACCGTGTCCTCCCGCAAGACGATCAAGGAGCTGTTCGCGGAGGACAAGGACCGCGCGGCCAAGTACACGGTGGAGGCGGCGGGCTGGATGCTCGACTACTCCAAGAACCGCGTGGACGAGAAGGTCATGAAGGCGCTCGTCAAGCTCGCGAAGGAGTCGAATCTCAAGGAAGAGATCGAGAAGATGTTCACGGGCAAGAAGATCAACGCGACCGAAGGCCGCGCCGTTCTCCACACCGCGCTCCGCAACCTCGACAAGAACGCCAAGGTGAAGGTCGACGGGAAGGACGTGCTCAAGGACGTCCGCAAGGTGCTCGACCAGATGGGCGACTTCTCCGACAAGGTCCGCCAGGGCAAGTGGAAGGGCTTCGCCGGCCGCCGCATCAAGAACGTCGTCAACATCGGCATCGGCGGCAGCGACCTCGGCCCCGTAATGGCGAACATCGCGCTCACGCCGTACACGAAGCGCAACATGAAGTTCTTCTTCGTCTCGAACGTCGACTCGACGCACCTCGCCGAGACGCTCCGCCAGGTCAAGGCGGCGGAGACGCTCTTCATCATCGCGTCCAAGACCTTCACGACGCAGGAGACGATGTCCAACGCTCTCGCCGCGAAGGAGTGGTTCCTCGCCGAGGCGAAGAAGGCGGGCCTCTCGAAGAAGGACGCCGAGGCCGCGGTCGCGAAGCACTTCGTCGCGGTCTCGACGGCGGCGAAGGAAGTCGCCGCGTTCGGCATCGACACGAAGAACATGTTCGAATTCTGGGACTGGGTCGGCGGCAGGTATTCGCTCCCGAGCGCGATCGGGCTCTCGCTCATGATCGCGATCGGGCGCAACAACTACAGGAAGCTCCTGCGCGGGTACTACAAGATGGACCGCCACTTCAGGACGGCCCGCTTCGAGCGCAACATGCCGGTCATCCTCGCGCTCCTCGGGATACTCTACCACAACGGATACGGCGCGGAGAGCTACTGCGTCCTCCCGTACGACCAGTACCTCTCGCGCTTCCCGGCGTATCTCCAGCAGATGGACATGGAGTCGAACGGCAAGTCGACGGACAAGGACGGCAATCCCGTCGAGCACGTGACGGGTCCGATCGAATGGGGCGAGCCCGGCACGAACGGACAGCACTCGTTCTACCAGCTCATCCACCAGGGCACGCACCTCATCCCGTGCGACTTCATCGGCTGCTGCAAGACGCACAACCCCATCGGCGACCTCCACGACAAGCTGATGGCTAACCTCTTCGCGCAGACCGAGGCGCTTGCGTTCGGAAAGTCGGCCGAGGAGTGCCGCAAGGAGGGCGTCCCCGAGAAGCTCGTCCCGTTCAAGACGTTCGAGGGGAACCGTCCGACGAACACGCTCCTCTGCGACCAGCTCACGCCCGAGACGCTCGGCGCGCTCGTCGCGCTCTACGAGCACAAGGTGTTCACGCAGGGCGTGATCTGGAACGTCTACAGCTTCGACCAGTGGGGCGTGCAGCTCGGCAAGGTGCTCGCGAAGGGCGTCCTTTCCGACCTGACGGCGAAGAAGTTCAAGGGCGGACACGACTCCTCCACGAACCAGCTCATCGAGCGCTACCGCAAGGCTGTCGGAAGGTAAGGGCCGCAGCGGCGGCATGGCGCCGAAATTATGATATAATATCAGGCAACCGTCATGCGTGACGGGAAATTCCGAGATAAACTCTACAAGGAAGAAAAAGGTAAAATGAACTACAAGTACAACTGCCTGAATCCGATTGCGGACTGCGGGCTGAACAACCTGGGCGAGAACTACGTCCGCACCGAGAAGTTCGAAGAGGCCGACGCCGTGTTTGTGAGGAGCGCCAAGATGGACGAGCTCGTCCCCGGCGCGAACCTCCTCGCCGTCGCCCGCGCAGGCGCGGGAGTCAACAACATCCCGCACGCCGAGTACGCCAAGAAGGGCATCGTCGTGTTCAACACGCCCGGCGCGAACGCAAACGGCGTCAAGGAGCTAGTCATCGCGGCGATGCTTCTCGCGAGCCGCGACATCGTGGGCGGCATCGAGTGGGTCAAGGAGAACGCCGCCGACCCCGCGATCAACAAGACCGCCGAGAAGGCGAAGAAGGCATTCGCCGGAACGGAGATCCAGGGCAAGAGGCTCGGCGTCATCGGGCTTGGCGCTATCGGCCAGAAGGTCGCGAACGCCGCGATCGAGCTCGGCATGGAGGTGTTCGGCTACGACCCCTACCTTTCCGTCGACGCCGCGTGGAACCTCGACCACGCCGTTAAGCACTGCAAGAACGTCGAGGCGATCTACCGCGCGTGCGACTTCATCACGATCCACGTTCCTGCGCTTCCCGAGACGAAGGGCATGATCAACGCCGACGCCATCGCCATGATGAAGCGCGGTGTCATCATCATCAACGCCGCGCGCGACGCGCTTGTCAACGAGAAGGACCTCCTCGCCGCCATCGAGGCCGGCAAGGTGCGCAAGTACGTCTCCGACTTCCCGAACTCTACGACCGCTGGGCAGAAGGGCTGCATCGTCATCCCGCACCTCGGCGCTTCCACGGAGGAGGCGGAGGACAACTGCGCGGTCATGGCCGTCAAGGAGATGCGCGACTACCTCGAGAACGGGAACATCGTCAACTCCGTCAACTATCCGGCGTGCTCGCTCGGCGCCGCCAACAAGGCCGGACGCGTCGCGATCTGCCACAAGAACGTGGCGAACATGATCGGGCAGTTCACGTCCATCCTCGGCAACGCGAAGGTTAACATCGACGCCATCGCGAACAAGAGCCGCGGCGACTACGCCTACACGCTCATCGACACCGACTCGCCGATTCCGGCGGACGTCGTCAAGGCGCTCGAGGCGTCCGAGGCGGTAATCCGCGCCAGGGTCATCAAGTAAGGCCATGGGCTACGCGAAGAGGAAGACGGCCGCAGCCGCCGCCGGAAAGCCGGCGGCCGAGGCGCCTTCCCCTTCTGCGGCGCCAAAGGCCAAGTCCCAGTCGATCTGGGACGTGCAGCTCGGGGGCGGGCGGCGCAAGACGGCGATGAAGCCGGTCGAGGTGCTGCTTTTCACCTCCGAGCTCGCCGACCTCATAGAGGCGGGCATGACGCTCGGACAGGCGCTGCAGGCGCTCTCCAACCAGGGCGAGGAGGATTCCGCCCAGCGCTACGTCGGACAGGACCTCTGCGACAGGATCGTCCGCGGCGAGAGCTTCTCCGACGCGTGCGCGCACCATCCGAAGAGCTTCCCTCCGCTCTACTCCAACATGATCCGCGCGGGCGAGGCCTCCGGCGCGCTCGTCGAGGTGCTGAGGCGCCTTGCGGACCACTACGAGCGGAACGACAACATGCGCGGGAAGATCAAGAGCGCGATGTCGTATCCGGTGATCGTCCTGTGCTTCGGCGTTGTCGCGGTCATAGGTGCGCTTGTCTGGATCATCCCGAAGTTCCAGAAGGTGTTCGATTCGATGGGCGCGGCGCTCCCGCTCCCTACGCGCATGCTGATAGGGCTTTCGGACTTCTTCATTCACTACGGCTGGGCGCTCGCGATACTGGCCGTGCTATTCGGGCTCTGGTTCCGCAAGTGGAAGGACACTCCGGCCGGACGGCTCAAGGTCGACGGGTGGAAGCTCCGCGCGCCGCTCGTTAAGGGAATTGTCGCGGCGGGAGCGTACTCTTCGCTTGCGTACACCCTCAAGACTCTTCTCGCGAACGGCGTGAACGTCCTGCAGGCGCTCAAGATATCGGCGGAGACGTGCGACAACGCCGTCATCGCGCAGGCACTGGAGACGGCGAGGAAGCGCGTCACGGACGGGACGTCGATTTCGGGTCCGCTCGCGTCGTCGGGCGTTTTCCCGCGCATGATGACGGACATGCTCGCTGTCGGCGAGCAGGCGGGCGACATGGCGTCGTCGCTCGAGCACATCGGACGCCGCTACCAGAAGGACATGGACAGGAACATCGCGTCCTTCACAAACGCCCTCGAGCCGATCATGATCGTCGCGATCGCGGGTGTCGTCGGATTTGTCGCGATCGCAATTCTCATGGCAGTGTTCAAGGTCTCTGCGGCGATGGGGTGACGGCATGGAGCGTACTGCGGAGGAGATTGGCGCGAAGATGGACGCCCTGGGGCTCTGGGAGGCCGTCTCGCAGTGCAACTGGGCGGTCTGCCCGAAGGGGACGGTCTTCCCGTACTTCTGCACCGCGATCATCGAGAAGAACACGCCGGTGAAGGCGCGATTCCTTATGGTCGAGGGATGGCAGACCTTCCACGACTTCGTGCGCACGCGCATCGACCCGAGCTTCGGCTTCTACTCGACGCCGATGGAGATATCGCACTTCGAGCTCGTCGTGTCCAACGCCGGGGAGATGCGCCTCTTCCGCCACGATCCGTGCTACGTGCCGCGTCTTGCGAACGAGCGCGAACGCGCCCTGTGCGCGAGGATCATGTGGGAGTCCTACGGCTTCATGCTCCGGCTGGAGTCGGACCGCGCGCTCCCGATGCGCTTCGCTGCGGACAAGGCGATGTTCGCCAGGGTCGAGCACGCGGACGGGAAATGGGACGACGAGGCGCTTCCTATACCCGACGCGCGGCCGCATGTCGAGAAGATCACCTTTGCGAAGGCCGACCTAGCGAAGGCGAAGGACCTTCCCTTCGCCTCGGAGGACAAGATCGCCGTCGATTTCGCCCTGCTGCCCGGCCTGACGACGAAGGAGCCGCGTCCGCGCTGCGCCTACAGGCTTCTCGCGGTCGACATGGGCACGAAGCAGCCCATCGTCTCCGACATCGTCTCGCCGGTGCCTGACGGAGGTCTGCGCCAGCTGTGGGAGGGCGTGGCGCCGCGTCTTCTCAAGCATCTCCTCGCGCGCGGGAAGGTCCCCGGCGAGATAATGGTCCGCACGCAGCGCCTCTTCAGGATGCTGCGTCCGCTCTGCCTCGACCTCCCTCTCAAGCTCTCGCTCCACGACTCGATTCCGGAACTCAACGTCCAGTAGAGATGGCGAACGGGATCACAGAGTCCGTGCTGGAGGAGATCAAAGCGAGGATTGACCTCGCCGATCTCATCGCGTCGTACGGAATCCAGGTGCGCCACGCCGGCGGGTCAGTGAAGGCGTGCTGTCCGTTCCACCACGAGAAGACGCCGTCGTTCAACATCAACACGGCGAAGGGCTTCTACCACTGCTTCGGATGCGGCGAGTCGGGGGACGCAATAAAGTTCGTCGAGAAGCAGGAGGGGCTTACCTTCGTCGAGGCGGTGAAGAAGCTCGCCGAGCAGTGCGGCGTCAAGATCGAGGAGCGCGCCGACCCCGAGGCGGGCATGCGCAAGCGTCTTTACGCGCTGATGGCCGAGCTCGCCGCGTTCTACCACCGCTGCCTCCTGCAGGCGAAGGAGGCAGAGCTCGCCCGGCAGTACCTGAAGAGCCGCGCGCTTGACGGAGATGTCGCCGAGGATTGGTGCATCGGCTACGCGCCGAACGGGATTGCCAACATCCTCAGGTGGGCGGAGAAGTACAAGTACACGCCCGAGGAGCTCGAGGCCGCCGGTGTCGTCAAGGCGCCGAACCGTCCTGGCGACAGGGGATACCACCGTTTCGGCGGAAGGCTCATGTTCACGGTGCGCGACAGGCAGGGACGCGTCGTTGCGTTCTCCGGTCGCCAGCTCGTCGAGCAGAAGAACTCCGGCAAGTACGTCAATTCCCCGGAGACGCTGATCTTCAAGAAGTCGAACGTCCTTTTCGGATTCGACCGCGCTTCGCGCGCAATCGGGAAGGATCCGCACTGCGAGGTGATCGTCTGCGAGGGGCAGATAGACTGCATCCGGCTCCATACGTGCGGCTTCGCCAACGCCGTCGCCGGACAGGGCACGGCCTTCACCGAGGAGCACGTCAGGATGCTCAAGCGCGTTGCGAGCCAGGCCGTTCTCGTGTATGACGACGACGCGGCGGGGCACAAGGCGACGGTGCGGTCCGCGCGCATGCTGCTCGCCGCGGAGATTCCGGTGCGCGTCGTGTCGCTTCCGGACGGGGACGATCCGGATTCATTCCTTCGCACGAAGGGCGCGGACGCGTTCAGGGCGCTGCTGGAGAAAGGCGAGTCGATAATCGAGTTCCAGTGCCGCACAGACCAGGCGAAGGAGGCGAATCCGAAATCGATAGACGCAGTGGCGCGCGTGTCGAAGTCGGTGCTCGCGACCATCGCGTCCTGTCCTTCGCCCGTTCTCAGGGCGAGCATGGTCGGAGAGGCGGCGAAGCTGCTGGGGCTTCCCTCCGCCGCGCTTTCGGAGGAGCTTGCGAAGACCAAGGTCGTGCAGAAGCCCGCGGCCGCGAAGCCGGATGCTGAGATCCAGGAGCCCGACGGCGACATCCAGCAGCCGACAGGCGACAGCCCGCTCCTGGTGGACGACGGCGCGGCTGTTCCGAAGGGCGCTGAAGCGGCAGTAGCCGCGCCTCCGCCCGAGCGCGAGATGGCGTTCATGCAGTTCCTGATGGCGAACGAGCGCGACGCGACGCTGGACGGAATTGCGGGCGAGTTTCTTCCGCGCGAGGTGTTCGCGCACGCCTTCACGTGGCGCTTCCTCGAGACGTGGCGCATGGAGGTCTCCAGCGGGGACGACGCTTTCGCGACGTTTGCGGCGAGTCTTTCGGACGGCGAGCGCCTCTGGTTCGACAAGGTTTGCGTCGAGGCCGGGAAGACGGAGTCCAGCGCTCTCAGCGCGACGGACATACTGCAGGACTTCGTCCGCGGACTCTGGGAGGCGCGCCTTAAGCGCGTCCGCGGCGATCTGCCCGCGAAGGGCGATCCCGAGGCGGACCTGCTAAGGATGCGCATTTCGATGGACCTGAAGCGGCTTCGCCAGTCGCGCTGGGCGATCGTGAAGGACATGATCCGCGACTACCGCCGCCGTCCCGCAGCGGCGGGAAGTCTTGCGTGTCCGGTTTCTTTGCCCGCCGGCTCCGCCTCAACACTTGTCATTTCGCCAAAGTGAACAACCTAGCAGAGATAGAGGCGGCGAGGGAGGTCGCGCGCATGGTGAAGGCGGCGGGCGGAAGGGCCCTGCTCGTCGGCGGCTGCGTACGTGACGCGCTTCTTGGCGAAGAGCCGAAGGACATAGACATAGAGTGCTTTGGCATCGCGCCGGACAGGCTGAGGGAGATTCTGTCGGGGCGATTCGCGCTCGATCTCGTCGGCGCGAGCTTCGGGGTCCTCAAGCTATCGCGCCTCGACGTCGACTTGGCGATACCGCGCCGCGAGACGAAGCTCGGACTCGGACACCGCGCGTTCGAGATGGAGTACGATCCGACGTTGACCGTCCGCGACGCGTCCGCCAGGCGCGACTTCACCGTGAACGCCATCTACCGCGATCCGCTGACTGACGAGATTGTCGACCCGTGGAACGGACGCGCCGACCTCGAGCGGAAGGTCCTCCGCCACGTCTCGGACCACTTCCGCGAGGATCCGCTCCGCGTCCTCCGCGGCATGCAGTTCGTTGCGCGCTTCGATCTAGATGTAGCGCCCGAGACGCTTGACGTGTGCCGCTCGATGACGCCGGAGGGTCTTGCGAGCGAGCGGCTCTTCGGCGAGTGGTCGAAGCTGATCCTTAAAGGCGTCAGAATCTCGAAGGGGCTTTCCTTCCTGCGCGAGGTCGGATGGGTGAAGTACTACCCCGAGCTCGAGCGGCTCATCGGATGCGCCCAGGCGCCGGAGTGGCATCCGGAAGGCGACGTGTGGAACCACACGCTCTGCTGCCTCGACGCTTTCGCCGCGAGGCGGACGGGCGACGACGCGGAGGACCTTCTCGTCGGGCTCGCGGTCCTCTGCCACGACTTCGGCAAGCCCGCGTGCTCGTCGTACGATCCGGTCAAGAAGCGCATCCGCTCGCTCGGACACGACGAGTGCGGCGTCGAGCCGACGCTGTCGTTCCTCCGCCGGCTCACGAACGAGGAGCGGCTCCTGAAGGAGATCCCGCCGCTCGTGCGGCTTCACATGCGTCCGTTCGCGATGTGGCGCGACCGCTCGTCCGACGGCGCGATACGCCGCCTCGCCGCGAAGGTCGTGCGGATCGACCGCCTCCTGCGCGTCGCTGCCGCGGACGACGCGGGGCGGCCTCCTTTTCCGTCGAACCCAGAGCCGATCGAGTGGCTTGCGGAGCAGGCGAAGCGGCTCGAAGTCGAGGATTCCGCCCCGAAGCCGATCGTGATGGGCCGCGACCTGATTGCGCGCGGGATGAAGCCCGGCCCCGAGATGGGCAGGGTCCTCGCGGAACTCTACGAGGCGCAGCTGGACGGCAGGTTCTCCGACCTGGAGGGTGGCATCGCCTTTTGGTCGCGAAGGGCGGCGAAGAGGAATCCAGTCAGGCAATCAAAAAATAGAGTATAATATACGGCATGAAAACTGCACTCATCGCATTGACGGCGCTTGTCGGGGCTGCCTGCTCCGCTGCGGAACTATTCAACGGCAAGGATCTCTCGGGATGGGTTTCTGTCGCGGACAACGACGCGACGGGCGGATACACCGCCGCGGAGCCGACGTGGTCCGTTGTGGACGGAGCGATTCGCACCACCGGCACGCCGTTCGGATATCTGCGCACCAAGCGCGCGGACTTCGGCGACTTCAAGCTGAAGCTCCAGTACCGCTGGTGGCGCATGACCGAGCATCCTAACTCGGGAGTCTTCGTTCGCCTCGCAGCTGAGACGGGAACGTTCGTCCCGAGGTGCTACGAGAACCAGCTCGACCCGAAGGGGGCTTGCTCGATCTTCGCGCTCGGCGGCTCGGTGCTGGAGGGAGTCGCTCCGCGCACGCCGTACGATCCGGCGGACGCGCTGTCCGGAATCGCCGCAGCACCCCGCAGTGGGGCGTCCGCAGAGAAGCCGTTCGGCGAGTGGAACACGCTCGAGATAGAGGCGAAGGGCGACGAGCTCGTCTCGCGCCTCAACGGAGTCGAGATGAACCGCGTGAAGGGCGTGAAGACCCCGAAGGGCGCGATTGCGCTCCAGTCCGAGGGCGGCGCCATCGAGTTCCGCTCGATCTCCGTCTCGGAGTAGCCTTGCACCTGCGCCCCTGAACGTCTTGTCGCTCCTTGGGACGAGACTGGGTTTTTGCGGAAAAATCTTCATTGGTGCGCCTTTACCAAGTGGGACGGAAAGGTTCCGCAAAAGCGAAGGAGGCGCACCATGGACAACAACGCTGAATACAGAATCGCAGATCTGGCCGAGCTTGGCCGGCGCTATGAAAAACAGGGCATCCTCTCGCGGATGAAGACGCTGGCGACGGGGCTGGCGAAGCCGCGCTGGACGAGGGAGTACAAGCTTGCGCGCATCGAGCTGCAGAGGCTTGCCGCTCCGCTTTGCGCGGTGGTCGTCGTTTCGCTCTTCGCGGTGACGCTTGCCGTCGTGACGGCGGTGAAGGCGACATGCGTCGACGTCGGGCCGTTCATATCGGAGGTGCCGCCCGAGACGGATCCTGGCGAGCCGCTTGAGGATCCGCCTGTCACGGATATCGACATGACGACGGACATCAACATCGAGATCGCCGTGGACGTTCCCGTCCCTTCGGCACCCGTCGAGACGCCGGCGCCGCCGAGTCCGAAGACTGGTGGCGAACCGAACAAGGTCGTGTCCGCGCCGAGTCCGGTGCAGATGACCGCGATCGCTGGGACGGTGAAGATGCGCGGGCTTGGCGACGGAGACGGCGGCGGATTCGGCACGCAGCTCGACGGCGGGCCGGGCGGGAGGCGTCCGGACACGGAAGGCTGCCTCATCGGAACGATCATCGACGTGAAGAGCGACGCGGAGGGCAGGGCGCGTCCGGAGTACAGCGCCGACGGCACGTACTGGAAGGACGTGCGCAGCCTGGTCGAGGGGAACTTCAGCGCCGAGGCGATGTCGAAGTTCTTCGTCGCGCCGAAGAGAGTTGCGCTGACGCACCTGTGGGTTCCGCCGCAGGGCGCCGCGAACGGTCCGGCCGCCTTCGGCGTTCAGGACACGGTGAAGCCGAGCGGATTCGTCGTGTACTACAAGGGAGATCTGCGCTCGCTCACGGGCGGCGGACGCTACAGGTTCTGGGGGTACTTCGACGACTTCATGATGGTGCGCGTCAACGGCAAGACGGTTATGGACAGCGCGTGGAACACGGGCGGACTCGAGCCTGGGAAGATGACCGGATGGACGACGTCCGACAGGAGGGCCGTAGGGACGGTGAAGTGTCCGCAGGGCGGCGGAAAGATGGCGCCTGGCGACTGGTTCTCTGTTGACGGGAAGCATCCGGTCTCGCTCGAGCTCCTCGTCGGGGAGCGTCCGGGCGGGATGGTCGGCGGAGTGCTGCTCATCGAGCAGGAGGGCGTGGAGTACGCGAAGAACGCGGACGGGACGCGGATACTTCCGATCTTCGCGTCGCGTCCGCTTTCGCCTGCGCGCAGGGATGCGCTTGAAAACGACGTCGTCTACAGGATGAGCGCCGATTCGCCGCGCTTCAACGCGAAGCCGGTGAAGGTTGCGGAGTTCAAGGGCGACGTCACGGTAGACGTAAGCATCTGACCGCGGCACATGCGCCGCGCGGGACGATTTATGCTATAATGTCCCGCATGCGAACGCAGAACGTGTACGTGGTCTGGCTGGAGTGGCCGGAGAAGTGCTTTCGGGCAGGCGACGAGGACATCAGGTTCCTCAAGTCGCTTGTCCCGAAGGGGAGCCGCGTCGTGCGCACGCGCAGCGAGGAGGCGTTTTTGAAGGCGCTCCCGAAGGCGACGCACGCGATCGTGTGGCATTTCAGGGAAGAGTGGTTCGCGCGCGCGCCGAGGCTCAGGGTCCTCGCGACGCCTGCGGCAGGCAGGGAGCTTCTTCCGAAGGAAGGGCCGAAGGGCGTGGTTGTGCACTTCGGCGGATTCCACGGCGCGATAATGGCGGAGACCGTTGCGGCCTACGTCCTTGCGTGGGCCAGGGGGCTGTTCTGTATGGCGGGCCGCGGATGCAGTGTGCGCGATTGGCCTCGGACGTGGCTTTCGGACAAGTGCTTCACTGTCGCGGGGACGAAGGCGGTCATTGTGGGCTATGGGCGGATCGGCCGCGCCGTCGGCGCGAAGCTGGAGGCGCTTGGGGTATCCGTCGTCGGAATAACGCGCCGCGCGCCGAACGACCTGAAGTCCCGCGAGGCCGACCTGAGGTCCGCGGACTGGCTGGTGCTCGCGCTGCCGTCGGATACGGGGACTGACGACATCCTGAACCGTCGGCTCATCGCGAAGCTCCCGCGCAGGTGCGTGGTGGTCAACGTCGGGCGCGGCAACGCGGTCGACGAGGGGGCGCTGCTTTCCGCGCTGGAGTCCGGACGCCTCGCCGGCGCCTGCCTTGACGTGTTCAAGGGCGAACCTACGTTCCGGCGTGGCGAGCCGAATATCCTTGCGCGCGGCGCGGCGCATCTGCCGCGCAACCTCGTGACGATGCCGCATGCGAGCGCGTTTTCGTCCCGGTACCTGAAGGAATGCTTCAAGGAGCTCAAGTCGGACGGCCTGCTGTAACGGCAAGCCTCGTCACCTCTAATTCATAATTCACAATTCATAATTTTCCCCTTATGCTGTCAGGTGAATTCCAAGTCAATTCGGTCGAAGAGACGTGGGCGCTCGCGCGGGAGCTCGCGAAGGAGCTGAAGCCCGGCGACGTCGTGTGCCTCGAAGGCGACCTCGGCGCGGGCAAGACGACGTTCACGCAGGGGCTTGCCGCGGCGCTGGGCGTTCCGGGGCGCGTCACGTCGCCGACGTTCTGCATCGTGCAGGAGCACAAGTCAGAGAACGTGCTGCTTGTCCACATGGATCTCTACCGTCTTCACGGCGAGGAGGATGTGGAGGCGATAGGCTGGGAGGACTATCTCGCACGGGGCGCGATTTTCGTGATAGAGTGGCCGGAGCGCGCGGGCTCCCTTATACCGCAGTCCGCGCGCCGTGTGGAGTTTCGCCATTTGGGGGAAGAGAGGCGGCTTGTCGCCATTGACAAGTGAACCAAAATTGCGCTATAATATCCACCAGCATGGTAGAATTGTCTAAACGATTGGCCGTTTGGTTCCTCATCTCCTGTGCCCTTGCGGGCGTGGGCGGGTGCCAGTGGCTTTCAAATCTCTTCGGTCCGTCGGAGCCTGCAGGCCCTGGCGTGAGGCCGGAGTGGGTCGACCCGTCGACGCCGCGTGTGCGTCCTGGCGTTGGTCTTGTTGTCGTCGTTGGGTCTGGGGTTTCCCAGCCGGTCACGATGCAGGTGCTTGTTGACCAGAACGGCGACATCACGCTTCCGCATCTTCTCCAGGCGCCGGTCGCCTGCAACAAGCTCACGCTCGACGCGCTTAAGCAGAAGCTCGTGAAGGCCTATTCCGAATACTACAAGCAGCCGCAGATCACGGTTACGTTCGCGCCGTACGACGGCAAGGGCGTGAGTCCGTGGGGCACGGTCACCGTTCTCGGCGAGGTCTCCTCTCCCGGGCCTGTGAACATGCCGCCGACGATGGACCTCACCGTGACGAAGGTCCTGCAGGCTGCGGGCGGGCTTAGGCCTTTCGCCGACAAGAAGAGCATCAAGGTGAGCCGTTGCGACAGGGACGGCAAGATAACCAAGTACAACATCGACCTCATCGAGATCGGCGAGAAGGGTCGCATCGAGAAGGACATCACGCTTAGGGCTGGCGATGTCGTCTGGGTGCCTGAAACATGGTATTGACAGTTAATTCTTCAACAAAAGGGAGATAAAAATGAAAAAACTACTGATGGTGATCGCGATGGTGCTGGCGGGAACGCTGGTGGCCCAGGATAAGGCCATGACGCTGGCAGACGCCCGCGGCAAGATCGGCGATGTCATTGCCGACCCGGCCTCAATGACATCCGTGATGAAGCAGCTTTCCGCTGCCGACCAGACCACGTATCTTGCCGACGTCAATGCGGCGATTGCGAAGATGCCTGGCTCGACGGAGGAGAAGACGTCCAAGTTCCTCAATGTTGACGCGGCGGCGCTCAAGGGTGCCAAGGAGAACAATCTCACCGCTCTTGTTGCCGAGGTGTTCGCCACGGTTCCGCCGGAGTCCCTTACGGTTGTCAACGAGCGTTTCGCCGCCGACATGTTCAACCGTGCGGCCGATCCGTCCAAGACCTACACCGACGAGCAGTACACCGAGATTGCCAAGACCGTGCTCAACAAGGTTCAGGATCGCACGGCAACGGCTGACAACGCCGGTGTTCGCGACACTTTCGCGATTCTTATGCTCCTCCGTGCCTCCAACGGCACGCCTGCCGATCTCCGCGACACGCTCGTGAACGAGCTGCGCGATCCGACTACGAAGGAGCTCGCTCAGAACGAGTGGATCTCCCCGGCACTCGGACAGGGGCAGGAGAAGACGTACGATCCGATGCTCGGCGCGTCCAATGCGGGCGACCAGCCGAACCTCGACATGGTGCTTGACGTGCCGTGGACCCTCGCCAACGAGGCGCTGATGGGCGACATCGCCAGCGAGTGCAGCCTCGGCGACTACTCCGGCGCGATCACTCCGCAGCTCTCGCCGATTTTCGACGATCCCGTCATCCGCGTCTCGCGCATGACCGATCCGAACTCGCCGTACAATCCGCGCAGCAGGCGCGGCAGCGACAAGACGACGCCCGTCATTCCTCCGTTCCCGCCGGAGCCGGGTCCGTACCAGGGGCAGGGACTTTAATTGAACAACCAGGAGACAACGAAAATGAAAGCGAAATTCTCCGCAGTAGCGACGCTTGCTCTTGCCGCGACGGCCATGACGGCCTCAGCAGACTTCGTCGATCGTCCGAAGGGCTACAAGATCGGCGAGCGCCTGACGCTCCGTCCGTACGTGTCGCTCTCCTACACCTACGACTCGAACATTGACTCCACCAGGAAGGCCAAGGATGCCTCCATCTTCGTCGTGAATCCGGGTCTCGGCGCGGAATACATCGACGAGAACTGGGAGGTCATCGGCCGCGCGTGGTACAGCTACCATGGCTACAGCCGCTATAAATCCCGCCTGAACAAGTCCAGCTTCGGCGAGAACCTCACGTTCAAGTGGACCGACTCGCTTCCGAACGAGAAGGGCTGGAGCTTCATGCTCACCGAGGGCTTCACGCAGATCGCCCAGGACGACGACATGACCGCCCACAACGGCAAGGGCATCGGCCGTGACCGCAAGACCTTCCAGATCGCCGGCGTTCTCGAGCGCCGCATCAACGAGAAGTGGCACGCGGCGGGCGAGGCGTCGTTCTACTACCTTGACTACGACAACAACATCAAGGAGTACGCGCCTCTCTACGGCTGGAAGCGCACTATCCTCGGCGGCGAGGTCGGCTATGCGGCCTCCAAGTGGACGGATATCCTTCTCGCGGCTAACTACCAGTGGTACACGCAGGACAACATCCCGAACAACATCCGCTACGCCGACGAGTCCCGTGGCTGGGTCGTGATGGGTGGTCTTGGAACGCGCGCCACCGAGCGCATCTCCTACCGCATCCTCACCGGCTGGAGCCGCTTCGAGTACGCGAACGGCGATGCGAAGGACGTCAACGGCTGGACCTACCAGGCCTCCGCGAAGTGGAAGCTCTCCGACACCTGGAACACGATGCTCCTCGCGTCGAGCTACTACCAGCCTTCGGAGCGCGAGCTCGCGAGCGCCATCCGCGTCGATTCCATCAGCTGGGGTCTCGCCCACTCGATGGTCCGCGGCAAGCTCAACGCGACGTTCGACCTGAACTACCGTCGTGAGACGCACGAGTACTCCTACACACGCGGCTATGACTACGATGACGACATCATCACTGCACGACTCGGCCTCAACTACACGCTCAACCGCCTCCTCCAGTTCTATGGGCGCATTGAGTACCAGGTCGATATGTGCGACAGCGACTATGCCCGTCACGACTACGACTATGACCGCTTCCGCGGCACGGTTGGAATGCGTCTGACGTACTAAAGTGCAGAAGGCGATATCAAAATACGGACTGGCGGCGCACCTTGCCCTCCTGGCGGTGGCGCCGCTGTTCCTATTCCCGTTTTGCGGCGAGGTCTGGACGGCGCGTGTTCTGTTGTGGCTGTCCATTCCTGCCCTTGTGTGGACACTTCTGGAGCCATCTCGCCGCAAAGGCGAGATGCTCCACGACGCGCGCTACCGCGTGTTTATGTCCATAGTTCGCGACCCGCTGTTCTGGTTCTCGCTCTTTCTCGTCGTCGTGGCGATGGTGCGGTGGCTGAATGGTAGAGTCGGGATGTCATATGACGCGGAGAACGCGGTATGGAGTCTGCGCACTCCGTCGCTCCCGTTCCTTCCAGGCAGCGTCGACGGTACGGGATACCTTCCGTTCGCGTCTGTTGTTGCCGTCATCGTTCTTGTTCAGGGCTGCAGGCATTCGCTCGGGAAATCCGCCCGCGTCGGATTCCTCTTCGTGGCCGCGTTTCTTGCTGGGGTTGCCGCAATTGTCGCCGGACTTTGCGCCACGTGTGGACACAAAGGCGCGCTCGCGGCAGCCGCATGCTCAACTGCCGACGCCTCTTTTGTCGGCAACGCCTTCGGGCTTCATTTGGCAGGCTCCATGGTCGCGCTTGTCGGAGCTTTCGAGCGCAAATGGAAGAGCGCGATGCCGCTGCTGATCGTGGCAATCGGAGGATGTGGAGTGGGGCTCTACATGTTCGCGCCTGACCTTGTCATTCTGGCATATTTAGTTTCGGCGGTGATCGTTCTCGCTTTTTCACTGATGTATGCCCAGAAGAAGATTGGCGTTCTTGCGGCCCCTAAGTGCCTGGCGATGCTGCTTGTTGCTGTTGCCGCCGGCGTTGTGTTCGCGTTGGGTGTTGTTCCTGCCGCAGTCAAGGCCTCAAAATTCGCGTTCCTTTCGCAGGAGGGCGCGAAATTCCTTCCGGACTGGCTTTTCGGCGCTAGGGACGCGTTGTCTGCGATAGCGGCATCCGTCTGGAAGGACCACTCCTGGCTTGGCACGGGGCTTGGATCCTTTGCTCTCGATATCCGCTTCAACGCGACTTCTGCAGACTGGGCGTTGTTTACGCCGAAGCAGGTAGGTGCGCTTAACGGATGGTGGCAGATGCTTGCCGAACGCGGGATAACCGGCGTGATTCTGTTTGCATCACCCCTTTTCTTCATTGCATGGACGTATGTCCTGCGCGCGGTGGCGTTCGTCGGCCGCGTAGTATCGTCTGGCCATCTCGCCGAACTGATGGCCACCCACCCCGTCTGCGCGCTTGGACCTGTCGCTGTCGCGGCAACGGCCGCATGCGGATTCATTGACCATTCTTTCTGCAGACCCGAGACGATGATGGCCGCTGCGGCGATGTTCGCGCTGTCGGCCAGCGCGTTCCCGGCGGTCGCGAAGCAGTCCGACGCGGAGTCGGAAACGGAGAAGTGACACATGGCTGACAAACCACTATATTACGGAAGTTCCAAGAGCTCCGGCCCAATGTACTACGGCAGCTCCAAGGCCTCGAGCCCGATGTACTACGGCGGCGGACAGGGGCCGATGTACTACGGCGGGGGGATGAAATACGGCGGCGCGTACGGAAACTACGGCTCCTACGGTTCCTACGGCGCGTACGGAAACTACGGCGGACAGGGCGAAGACGGTTCCATCGTCGGAACGATCACCCTTAGCCGCGCGATCAGGGTCATTTCCCAGCGCTGGCTCTCCGTGTTCGTGTTTCTTCTTGTCGGACTCATCATCGCGTTTGCGGTCTACCGCATTTCGCCGACTATCTACGAGGCCAAGAGCGAATTCACGATGGACATGCGCCGCATGACCAGAAATCCGAGCGGAACGATGGAGAACATTATCGACGACTTCGGGCAGAACTACGCCGAAATCTTCAATACACGAGTTCCCGACTGGCGTTCCGACAAGATAGTGATGATGATTCAGCAGCAGTACCGCACGACGCATCCCTCGTCGACGGTCTCGGACGACGACCTGGTCGCAACGCTTGCCGACTCGCAGCTCGAACTCCAGCGCAACTCCCGTATCATCACCATATCGGTCCGTTCGAAGTCTCCGCAGCTTGCCGCCGCCCTCGCGAACGCCTATGCGGAGTCCATAGAGGCGTATTCCGACGAGGAGAACCGCGTCAGGTGCGACAAGGCCGTCAAGGATACCCACCAGAATGTCGAAAAGCAGCGTCGCGATGTAGACAGGCTCGCGAAGCAGATTGTGGACTTCCGCACTGCGAACAAGGTCGACAATCTCCGCTCGTCGCGCGATACAATTCAGCAGGGACTTCAGAAGACGACTGCGGACATCCTCGCGCTCGAGACCCAGGAGACGCAGCTCACCGAATGGGAGAAGCTGCTCCAGGCCGTTCAGAAGGACCCGGAGACGTTCGGCAACCTCTCCGCAGGCGTTCCGCGCGCCGAGGAGATCGCAAAGGAGTACCGCGCGTTTCAGGATGCATCCGGAGCCTACCAGAGCCTTCTCGTGTCCTTCACCGAGAACCATCCCGAGGTCGTTGCCAAGAAGAAGGAACTCGATCTCGCGAAGCAGCGCTTCCTCGACGCGACCTCCCGAGCGCTGCACACCGGGCGCTCCACGCTCCAGGTTGTCCGCAACCAGCTCGCGAGCCTGCGTCAGAAGCAGGCGGACCTGCGAAACGACCTCACGTCCGTCGCGCAGCTCATCGTACTTGCAGAGTCCGGCCTCGGCCAGCTCGAGACCGAGTTCGGTGCGGCGACGCGCCTTCTCGAAAGCTACCAGCTTGAAGAAAGCAAGATGCGCACTCTTGCGGAGTCCAACAACGAGATGGTACGCCTCGGCCGCCCCGCGACAGTGCCGTCCAAGCCGATTCTGCCGAACCCGATCATCATCTTCGGACTTGGCGTCGTCCTTTCCCTTGGCCTCGGATTCCTCTTTGTCCTTGTCATCGACAACCTCGAGGACACGGTCGTCAACCTCGCCGACATCGAAAGCCGTCTCGCGCTCAAGGTGCTGGCCGTGCTCCCGCACGTCCGCCGCAAGCGCCGCGAGCAGGTCGCGCGCTTCGCGATCGAGGACAAGTACTCGCAGTTCTCCGAGGCTGTCGCGGGGCTTCGCAACCTCCTCGACTCGCCGCGCTACGAGGCGTTCACGCACTGCATTCTCGTGATCTCCACCCAGCCTGGCGAGGGCAAGACGATTACCTCGACCTCGATTGCGATCTCCCACGCGCAGACCGGCAAGAAGGTACTGCACGTCGACTTCGACCTCAGGCGTCCGAGGCTCGCGAGGATCTGGGGCTTCGAGCTCACCGAGGACCGCAGCTTTTCGCATGTCCTCCAGGCGGCGAACGGCGGCAAGACGCCGGACTTCTCGAAGCTGGTCAACAAGTCCACGGTGCCTGGGCTCGACGTCATCTGCTCGCTGCCGCCGGACGGCGTTTCGCCCGCGACGATCTTCGGTTCGGCGCCGGTCAGGGACTTCTTCGAATGGGCTCGCGCCAACTACGACCGCATCATCATCGACTCGCCGCCGTACGGTGTCGTCGGAGACGTGGTGTCGCTTGCCGCGCAGGCTGATTCCGTCCTCATCATGTGCTGCCCGGACCGTACGCACTTCAAGCCGATCCAGCACTGCTCGCGCTCCCTCACGGAAGCAGGCGCGAACATCATCGGCGTAGTCGTGAACGACGTCGAGATATCGAGCGTCTCCGCCTTCGACCCGTCGTCGCACCGCGGCTACGGATATGGCTACGGCTACGGGTACGGCTACGGATACCGTCCGAAGGGCGAAGCGAAGAAGGGTGCCGAATCAAAGGACGGGGCGGACGCGAAGAGCGCCGACGGCAAGAAGTCGTCCGATTCCGGCCTCCGCACACGCCGCACCGCCGCGAACGAGGAGTTCACCGATGAGGAATAGCCGTCGCTGCATCGTTACGGGCGGATGCGGATTCATCGGATCCGCCCTCGTCCGCCATCTTTGCCGCGAGGGGCGCGAGGTCCTTGTCGTCGACAAGCTCACCTACGCGGGCAATGTCGAGTCGCTCAAGGAAGTCGAGGGGAAGTACACTCTCCTTGTGAAGGACATCTGCGATCAGGAGGCGATGGACGCCGCGTTTGCGGAGTTCAAGCCGGACACGATTTTCCATCTTGCGGCCGAGTCCCATGTGGACCGCTCTATAGACGGCCCCGGCGAATTCGTCAGGACGAACGTCGTCGGAACGGCGACATTGCTGCAGTCCGCGCTCAAGTACTGGAAGACGCTCTCCGACAAGGACTCTTTCGTTTTCCAGCACATCTCGACGGACGAGGTGTACGGCACTCTCGGCGAGACTGGCTTCTTCACCGAAAAGACGCCGTACTCGCCGCATTCCCCGTATTCCGCGTCGAAGGCGTCGAGCGATCATCTCGTCCGCGCCTGGCACGACACCTATGGAATGCCGGTCCTTGTCACCAACTGCTCGAACAACTACGGTCCGTACCACTTCCCAGAGAAGCTCATTCCGCTCGTCATCCTGAACTGCCTCGACGGAAAGCCGCTCCCAGTCTACGGAAAGGGCGCGAACGTGCGCGACTGGCTCTATGTCGACGACCATGTGAAGGCGCTTTGCCTGGTCAACGAGAAGGGCGTTGCGGGAGAGACGTACAATGTCGGCGGACACAACGAGCGCACGAACCTCGAGGTCGTGAAGACCGTCTGCGCGATTCTCGACGAGCTAAGGCCCCGCTCGGCGGGCAAGTACGAGGGCCTCATCACCTACGTCGCAGACCGACCCGGACACGACCTTCGCTACGCCATCGACCCCGCGAAGCTGATGGGCGAGCTCGGCTGGAAGCCGGAAGAGAACTTCGAGAGCGGAATCCGCAAGACCGTGCAGTGGTATCTCGACAACGAGTGGTGGTGGAAGCCCATCCACGAGAAGAAATACTCCGGCCAGCGACTCGGGAGAGCGTAAGTTGAAAAGCGCGGACGGCGAATTAACGACTAACGACTAACCACTAACCACCAACGACTGAAAACCATGAACCAGGCAGAAAAAGAACGTCTCGCGAAGGTCGGAAAGACCTTCAACGCGAAGAAGTACATCGAGAACGAGATCAAGGCGATCCGCGAACAGGTCGGCGACAGGAAGGTGCTGCTCGCGCTTTCCGGCGGCGTCGACTCGTCCGTCTGCGCGGCGCTCCTCTACAAGGCGATCGGCAAGCAGCTCGTCTGCGTGTTCGTGGACCACGGCTGCATGCGCCTCAACGAGGGCAAGATGATCAAGAAGGTCTTCAAGGGACAGTTCGGCGTGAACCTCATCGCGCTCGACTGCGAGAAGCGCTTCCTCGACAAGGCGAAGGGCGTGACCGATCCCGAGACGAAGCGCAAGATCATCGGCGGCGAGTTCATCAACGTCTTCGCGGACACGGCGCGCGACCTCCAGAAGAAGTACGGCAACATCGATTTCCTCGGACAGGGCACGATCTATCCCGACATCATCGAGTCGGGCGTCGGCGGACACAAGGCCGTCAAGGCGCACCACAACGTCGGCGGCCTGCCGAAGGACATCCTCTTCAAGGGTCTTGTCGAGCCCGTCAAGTATCTCTACAAGGACGAAGTCCGCAAGGTCGGAAAGCTTCTCGGGCTCCCCGAGGAGATGGTCATGCGCCAGCCGTTCCCGGGTCCGGGACTTGCGGTCCGCTGCATCGGCGAGCTCACCAAGGAGAAGCTCGACATCCTCCGCCAGGCGGACTTCATCTTCCGCGACGAGATGCACAAGGCGAAGCTCGACAAGAAGGCGCAGCAGTTCTTCGCGATCATGACGAACGTCAAGTCCGTCGGCGTCAAGAACGGCGCGCGCACGTTCGGCTACGTCATCGGCATCCGCGCGATCTCGACGCAGCAGTTCGTCAAGGCGGGCATCGTCGAGCTTCCGTTCAAGTTCGTCACCATGGTTGCCGAGAAGATCGCGACGAAGGTGAAGGGCGCGAACCGCGTCGTCTGGGACATTACCCCGAAGCCTCCGGCAACGATCGAGTGGGAATGAGCCGCGTATTCATTGACGGCAGCGCCGGCACGACCGGACTCAGGATCCGCGAGCGGCTTTCGTCGCGCGCGGATCTTGAGCTCGTTGTCCTCCCGGAGGAGCTGAGGAAGGACGTCTCCGCGAGGCGCGATGCGCTGAACGCGGCGGACGTCGCGTTTCTGTGCCTTCCCGACGCGGCGGCCATAGAGGCCGTTTCGCTCGTGGAGAATCCGAATACAGTCGTCATCGACACTTCCACGGCGCACCGCACCGCCGACGGATGGGACTACGGCTTCCCGGAGCTCGCCGGCAGGCGCGAGGCGATCGCGAAGTCGAAGCGCATCGCGAACCCCGGCTGCCACGCGTCGGGCTTCATCGCCCTCGTCGAGCCGCTTGTCCGCGCGGGAATCATCGCCAAGGACGAAAAGCTCTCCGCATTCTCGCTGACCGGCTACTCCGGCGGCGGCAAGAAGATGATCGCCGAGTACGAAGAAGAATGCAGAGATGAAAGCGCAAAGTGCAAAGTCGGCGGGCAGGATCTTTTCATGGGAGGGAGGCAGTACGCCCTCGGCCAGACGCACAAGCATCTTCCAGAGATGGTGAAGGTCTGCGGCCTCTCGCATGCGCCGTGCTTCTCGCCGATCGTCGTGCCGCACTACAGCGGAATGGAGGTCACCGTCCCTCTCTTCGACCGCGATCTTTCCGCGATCAAGGCCTGCTACCGCGATTACTACGAACCGCAGGCCACGAGCCGCGAGACAAGGCTCGTCCGTTTCGTCGACGATCCCGCGGCGGCTGAAGGCGGCTTCCTCTCCTCGGCAGGGCTCTCCGGAAGCGACGCGATGGAGGTTTCGGTCTACGGAAACTCCGAGCGCGCCGTTCTTGTCGCTCGCTTCGACAACCTCGGCAAGGGGGCGTCCGGTGCGGCGATACAGAATATGAACATAGTGGTTGGAGTTCGAGAGGACACGGGGCTGGTTGTTTGATTGTTCGACTGCGTGATTTCAACTTTCAGCTTTTGACTTTTCAACTTTGAACTCCAACCTCCATACCCATTCGACTTTCTGCGACGGAGCGGGCACGCCCGAGGAGATGGTCGTCTCCGCGCTGGAGAGGGGGTTCGCCACGCTCGGCTTCTCGTCGCATTCCGACATGGTCGCCGATCTCGCCGCGTACAAGGCCGAGATACGCCGTCTGAAGGAGATGTATGCCGGACGAATGAGGATTCTCTGCGGAATCGAGGCGGAGTACGACACCGGCTTTGAGCGCGGCGACCTCGACTACGTTATAGGCTCGACGCACTACATCACCGCGCCGGACGGCGCGAGGTTCGCGTTCGACAACACTCCGAAGGAGCTGGCGGACGGAATCCGCGACCACTTCCGCGGCGATTCCGCCGCGTTCGTGCGCGCGTACTATGCGCAGGAGCGGGAGATGGTGCTAGGGTATGACTGCGACATCGTCGGGCATCTCGACCTGGTGCGCAAGTTCAACGCGAAGCATCCGTATTTCGACGAGACCGCCGGTTGGTACCGCGAGGAGCTTGTGAAGACTGCGGACGCCGTGGCGGAGTCCGGAAAGATCGTAGAGGTGAATACTGGCGCGATCTCCCGCGGATGGCTGGACGACGCATATCCGTCGCCCGAGTTCCGCGCGCTTCTGCGCGAGCGCGGGGTGAGGTTCGTCCTCACCTCCGACGCGCACTCCCCCGCCGCTATCGACTGCGCCTTCGACAGGTTCGCCTCGGCCGAGCGCTACGTTGATCTTTGCTTCATGCGGTCGACACTTGCAGACAATTGAGTATTTTGCTAAAATGCTCGGTGGTGAGGATATTGCTTAGGAACAGTATTCACACATAACAGAAAGAGAAGGTACAGCAAATCAAGACAAAGCGGTAGGGCTCAAAACAGAAAGGAGACCTTATGTCAGGTACGAGAGTTCCTGGGAGATTGGTTTGTTGCATGGCATTCGCGGCAATGTCCATGCTTGCTGAGTCGTGGTCGGCGGATTTTTCCGTGTCTACCGCGGAAGAGTTCGCGAGCGCAGTCTCGGCGATAAACTCAGGTGGTGCGGAAACGCACACGATATCGCTGCAGGGCGATATTACCGCTTTCCCGGGAGCGACATTTGAGGCCTCCGGCACCGATACAAAACTGCTTGGAAACGGACATAGGCTTGTTTTTATGGCCCCGTCTTCCTTTTGTGTCAAGAATGGCGCGGTCCTTCGAATTGGCTCGGCCGACGACTCTGCTGCAAGTGCACTTGACATGACACGCGCTAAATCGAACGATGTACCTGGAGTTCTTTGGGTCGGCGACAATGGGACCGTCCACATTTATGACGGCGTCGTTCTACGCGACTGCGAGGGCCAAAACCACCTGGGTGGAGGTGCTACGGTGGAGGGCGGGTTGTTCCATATGCATGGCGGCACCATTCGCAATTGCGGCATCAACGGCGGCAGCGTATGCTTTGGCGGAGGTGTTGCTGTTGTTTACGGCGGCCGGTTCATAATGGATGGCGGAACAATCAAGGACTGCTATGTTCTAGGTCCTGCTGGGGACGATGAGACCTACCGTTCCCTGCTTTATCCATGGACGGCCGGTGGAGGCGTGTTTGTCAGTTACATTGGGTCGTTCGAGATGAACGGCGGTGTTATCGAGGGATGCAGCGCCGATGTTGCCGATCCAGAAACGTCAAGCACTTCGGATGGCGTAGGCGGTGGTGTCGCCGTTTGTACGAGTTACGCCACATCAGCACTCGGCTATCTTGACGCCGAGTTCGTGATGAAAGGAGGTGTCATCAAGGGGTGTCGTGCGCGTTCGGCGGGTGGTGGCGTTGTGGCAGGGCTTAGAGAGGCATATTTTAGCACAATAGGGACATATCCGCCTGCGTGGGTGGATGGGCATTCTGCGAGGGTTTCGCTGGTAGGCGGCATGATTTCGGGTTGTTCCTCCGATGACGGAGGCGGCGTTTTCCTCATGTGGATCCGTCCAAGCATACCTGTTACCATGGGGGCGGTTACTATATGCGACTGCGAGGCTGGGTACGGCGGTGGCATTGAGGTTTATAGCTATTGGACGCAGCTCATGATGGACGGCACGAGCGTCACGGGCAATAAGGCTGAGTACGGCGGTGGCGTATGGTTGTCGGGAAACTCATCCGGCAGTGGAACGACGATGAAGAATGTCACTATCACCGGGAACGAGGCGGACGTTGGTGGCGGGGTGTGCTATGACAGCAATTCCAGACTCACGCTGGCAGGGGCGAATGATATCATCGGCAACATCAAGAGTACGAGCGAAACGGAGACCTCGCCAAGCAATCTCAACTGTCTTGGCCATTCCTACCCGTTCTACATATCCGGCTCCTTGGAAGGCTCCACGATCGGCCTTACCGATCCGCTCCTTGACGCGGGCGGTGCGGATTCCGACGTGTTCCTCTCCAGCGGCTACAAAGCGCAAAACTCCGGCGTTCATCCCTACGCCCGCGTCTTCACCAGCGACCATGAAGGATGGTATGCCGATTACGGAGATCCAGCGGTGACGACGACTACTACGTCAATGCAGGAAACGACGACGCGTGTCGATTCTTCGGCGATCAAATGCAACTGGTATCTCTATGCCTACACCGCTGCACACGATATGAGCTACCGTACCCAGCTTTATTGGAACAATGCCAACCAGTGCCTGACGGCGACAAAGACGGGGAATTTGACGGCGTGTCAGATTCAGCTCGACGGCAAGTCGTACATTGCCGCGTATAGCAATTCCGGGGCAGTCTATACGATCAGGACACTCAAGGAGTTTCCCGCTGCGCTGGATCTTTCCTCCTACCCCAAGCTCTCGTCGCTTGGACTGGCGATGGATTCGACAATTCCATCGGACAGGACCGACGCATATTCCGGCTCGTTGAAGGATGGCTATTCGACGATCACGTACAATGTCGTCACTATGAAAGAGGTAACCACAACGACCTCCACCCCGGACTATTCGGCGGAGGTGCGGCTTGTGAAGGGCGGGGCGAAGCTGACGGGGGCGCGGCAGCGTTATCCGTGGAACAACTTCATCGACTTCTCGTGGACTGCCGAAGGGCGGGCCGGCGGCTGGCTCTTCGACTTTTCCGTCGAGGACCTTGTCCAGAAGGACGCGACGGCGGCGGTGACGCTGAAGAGCGCTGCCGACACTGCGCTCGACGCGGGGAACGTCGTGGCGGGCGAGAACCGCGTCGCGTGGGATGCCGTGGCGGACGGCTTCGCGCGCATGGCCACGAACTGTGTTGTCACCATGCGGGCGTACCGCGACGCAGGTGAGCAGGCGGGCGGAACGCCGTTCGTGACGGACGTCGTCTCCAACCTTGCTTTCGACACGCACTACGATTTCACGGCTGGCGGACAGGGTGTGCGCCTTGTCTCCAATCCGCTGTACGACATACTGCCGATAGCGTTCTCCACGACGAACTGGGTGTGGAGGGGGACGGACGTTGCGCCCGGAACGGATGTGTATGTCGTGCCCGCCATGACGAACGCCGTCGGTGCGCTCTACGACGCAGGACCGACGAACCTCGTGAATTCGGCGTCCGGCGAAGGGACGTTCGACTGGCACGAAAGGGCGTTTGACTTCGTAAAGTTCATCCACTCGAACGAGTTTGCGGTCGCAACCGCGTATTTCAAGTATCCGCCGTTCACTACGACCGTAGTCCAGCGGCATCTCGAAGGACTGGGGATCGAAGGAGACGACGCGAAGCGCGAGATAGTGCTGGACGACGACTGGTTCGCCATGTACGGCGTCCAGAAGATAGGCGCGTCCGACGCCGAGCTGCAGCGGATGCTCGACGATCTTGATTCCATGCAGCCGAACGGGTGCCGCCATTGGGAGAATGTGGTTCTCGGCAACATGGAGACGAATCTCCTTGTCATGACGGGTTCGGAGTCGGACGGTGGGCGTCTTGCGGTCTGCGTGCCTGTCGCGAGGTCGGATGCAGCGTCCCGCTACGGCTACAGCGTGCTCTTCGAGCTGCGTCGCGAGGACGGAGGGAAGGTCGTTCTTCAGCGTGCTCTGGAGCAGTCGGCGCTCGGCATCCCGCTGTATCCAGATGACCGCGACGACGTGCGCAATCCGACCGGACTCTACAGGCTATATTCGCTTGTCGTGCCCAACAGCGACCTTGCAGTCACGAACGAGATCCCGTCAACAAACGTCATCGGTGTCCTCAAGGTCGCAAGCGCGCTGAGGAACACGATAACGGCGGTCCCGTGGAAGGCGCTCGCAAGCGATCCGGCGTCCGCCTCGGACGTGATGGCGCGCGCCGCGCTCCACTCCGCCAACATTTCGCCCGGCGACGAGATCGTGGCATGGGACTTTGCGAAAGGAATGTACCGCGCCTGGACGCGGTCGGCCGGTGGTTGGGAAGCGGTAACGACCGTCGCCGGCGGGCGAGACGGAGTGCGCATGGAGGCTGCCGAAATCGACGGCACATTCGTTCCTGGGTCGGCGTTCTGGGTGTGCAGGGGGAGTCCGTGCGACCTGGACGGGAAAAAGCCGAAGCCATACTTTCTTTACGGACAGTTCAAGTCCGGCGACTACACCTGTCCCATCCCGCCGGGTTCTGCGGAAAACCCATCGAGCATGATGTGCGCCAATCCGACGGCATATCCTGTCGCAATAAACGACATTTCGTTTGAAGGCACAGTCGGTGCCGATGACACTCTTGTGCTTCCGAACGACGGTGACGCGTCCACCGTCTGCGTCCGCAACGGCCAGCGCTGGGGGTACTGGATGAAGCAGCGCTATGGCGCAGCGGTGAAGAGCGTCTGGGCGGAAGACGTCACTATCGGGCCCGGTACCGGTTTTTGGTACGTTCGCCGCAGCCAGGGAGAGCTTGCGGCCAAATGGCCAGCTTGGGGCCTGGGCGAGTGAAGCCCTCGTCTAAACGCCGACAATCAACTCACAACAAGGGGACTACGTCATGACTAAGGCAATTCTTCTGTCTGCTGCCATAATTCCGCTGTTCGCGACTGCGGATATCGTTCTGTGGTTTACGGTCGACTCGGACAAGAACGTCGAGAACACGAGGACCGGGGAAAAGACAAAGGTTTCGGAATACACAAGCGACGGTCATCCGATAAACGCGGCGCGCGTCGCGTATTCCGGCGGCAGCGAGTATGCCGCGCTTTACTTCGAGGAATCGCAGGGCCGCTGGGTAGTCGAGGATGGACTTGTCGTCGCCGCCCTTGACAACGGCGGCGCGAAGTGGCAGCCTGCAAGCCTGGGGACGGCGCCGGACGGTCCTGTCACGCTCGAGCTTGGCTACTACGACTTTGCGTCGGAAATGGCCCAGTTCGTCATGATGGCAAGCGCGACCGAGGAGTATGCAAACCTGCTTGGGGCGGGCCATGTCTCGACCGGCGGCGTCTCGCTTCAGCCCCAGACGCCGTGGACGCCGAGCTTCACCGCCGTTCCGGAGCCGAGCGGCGCGCTTCTTGTCCTGCTCGGCCTCCCGCTCGTCGTCATTCGCCGCAGATTGCCTGCGGGTGCGAGGCATTCAGGGAGAAGATAGCCGGCGGACATTCCGCCCTCGCCGCGCTTGCGTAGCGCGGACGCAAAATGCTATAATTCAAGAAATGCAGATGAAGATTTTACAGGTGCTTCCGGCGCTCGGGCAGGGCGGAGTCGAGCGCGGCACGATTGAGATTGCGCGTGCGCTCTCAGACGCGGGCATTCCCAACGCCGTGGCGAGCGCGGGCGGGAGGCTCGAGCGCGCGCTTGACGATATGGATGTCGAGCACGTGAAGCTTCCGCTGGACAGAAAGAATCCGTTCACCCTCCGCAAATGCGCTCGCGCCCTCGCCGAATACTGCACGGAGAACGGCGTCACGCTGATGCACGTGAGGAGCCGAGCCCCCGCATGGGCCGTAAAGTGGGCGTCCAAGCGCTGCGGCGTGAAGTGGATCGCGACCTTCCACGGCGTATACGGCACAGAGCCGAGGCTCTTCAAGATTCCGTACAACCGTGTCATGCTCCAGGGCGAGAGGACGATCGCGATTTCCGAATATGTGCGAAACCACATCCTGGAGACCTACAAGGGGGTCGACCCCGAGAAGCTGGTGCTCATACACCGCGGCGCGAACACGGATGCATTCCGTCCGGACGCCGTTCCGCGGGAGGTGTGGATGTCGAAGAAGACGGGCCAGTACGGCTTCGAGGCGGACCGTCCGGTGATAACGCTTCCCGGACGCCTCACGCGCTGGAAGGGACAGGAGGTGTTCCTCGAGGCGCTGTCGATGATGCGCAACCACAGGTTCGGCGTGCTGATCCTTGGGTCGGACCAGGGGCGGACGGAATACTCCGACCGCCTCCGCACGATGGCGGGGAAGCTCCCGGACGAGACGCGCGTAGTGTTCCGCGACCACACTTCGCAGATGCCTCTCGTCTATGCGCTGAGCGACATAGTGGTCAACGCGTCGTCCGCCCAGCCGGAGGCGTTCGGGCGCACGATCCCCGAGGCCCAGGCAACGGGACGACTCGTCCTCGCGACGGCGCACGGCGGCGCGTGCGAGACGGTGAAGGACGGCGAGACGGGTTTCCTCGTCCCGCCGGGCGACGCCAAGGCGATGGCCGCGAAGCTCGACGAGATGCTCGAGATGTCCGAGGAGCGGAAGGAGAAGATGCGCGCCGCGGCGGTGGAGTCCGTCCGCGCGAATTTCTCCACCGCGAAGATGTGCGAGAAGACCCTCGCCCTCTACGGCGATCTGCACCGCTGACGAAAAATATACTTTCGTATAAATGACCGCGAAGGGCGTTTCGTGGTATAATTGTCGGCGTAGAGGCCACACCAAACCAAGGAACGTTCCATATGACACCATTGCTGCTGATGGCGGGAATCGTCCGCTTCGCCGTCCCTGCGACCGGCGAGGGGCAGGTTCTTCCCGATTCGCTTCCACGAGATGCCGTGAAGGATGCGCCGTGCGCGATAGTCGCCGCGAAGGGCGAATACGAGGGCGGCTCGTTCGTGCTGAGGTCCGACGAGGATGTCGGCAAGGTCGACATGAAGGTCGGCGACCTCAAGAACGAGAACGGCGACGTTTTCCCGGCGAAGGAACTGGACCTCACGACCGTGAAGGTGTGGTACCAGAACTCCAACGCGTGGACGAGCTACTTCCAGGATCCGCGCCTGAAGCTCTGCCCCGAGCTCCTTCTACACGACGAGGACCTCGTGAAGGTCGACACGGAAAAGAAGGGCAACTGGGCGCGCGTCACCGCGAAGGACGGGTCCGTGAGCTACTTCTGGCTCACCGCTCCGCGCGGAATCCACAAGCGCAACGTCGACTTCAACGTCGGGCGCATCGACGACGCGTTCCTCTGCATGCAGCCCGGCTTTTCCGACGCGCCTTCGTTCGCGGGCGCGACGCTCGAGAAGGGCAAGAACAAGCAGTTCATGCTGACGGCCCACGTCGGGAAGGGCGCGAAGGGCGGACTCTACTCCGGTACGATCGCGGTGACCTCGCGCAAGGACGGCGCGCTTCTCCACGAGGTGCCTGTGCGCCTGCGAGTCCTCGACTTCGAGCTTCCCGCGCCGAAGACCTACCATGACGTCGAGAAGGATTTCCTCTCGCTCTTCTGCGAGTACGTGAACATGGAGTGGATTCGCTGCTCGAACGGAAACGACGCCGAGCTCGCGGAGCGCCAGCTCGAGGCGATCCTCGCCGACTTCGTCCGCCACAACGAGACGACGCCGAGCTTCGGCGACAGCGTAAAGTACAGGGAGATGGCAAAGCGCGTCGGCATGGATTTCAAGGGCGCCTTCATGGGGCTTATGAAGCTCGCGGACGACGCAGACGCCCGCTATGCCGCGCGCAACACGGCGCGCGCGCTCGACAGGGCCTTCGGATCGCACGAGGGGATGATGCTCTCGTGGGGCGACGAATACGGACTCAAGACCCTGCGCGGAATACGCAGCATGGTCGAGATATACCACGACGAGGGCTTCACCTTCGCCGTCAACTCGCAGTCGGGCTACATGGCCGGCGCAAACCTCGCGGACCTCTGGTGGCCGCCGTTTTCGCCCGACCAGCGCACTGCCGCGAAGGTCGCGAAGTACAACGAGGCGGTGCCGGACGGACGCATGGGATGGTATGCCTCGCAGCATGTTGGGGCGGAGAACCCCGCGTTTGCCCGCAGGCAGTACGGGATGGGCCCGTACCTCGCCGGGCACGGCTGCAACTACAACTACGCGCACCACCTCCAGGGCTGGAACGACATCGAGATGGGCCTCTACCGTCCGATGAACTTCGTCTACGGCTCCGGCAACGGATGCGTCGACACGCTTGCGTGGGAGGGCTTCCGCGAGGCGATCGACGACATACGCTACGCGACGCTCCTGAAGACGACGGCGCTGAGGCTCGTAAAGGACGGCACGACGAAGGCGCGCTACGCCGCGCGCATCGCGCTCAAGCTCCTCGCGGACGCAAAGGGCGACGACTTCGACCTCGCGGCGTTCCGCTACGAGATGATCCGCCACATCCAGAAACTCCTCGCGTTCGAGGCCAAGTGACAGTGAGGGAGGAACGAAAGCTATGAAACTAGAATCAGCGGTTTTCAGGTCCATGCTCTCCGCGGCAGTCCTCGCCGGCGCGTTTGCCGCGCAGGTTTCCGCGGCGCAGGATCCGCGCAAGGAGATCGATGCGGAGGTCGGAGCCCGCCTGAAGGGCGGCGCGACGTTCCGCGACGTCGTCGAGTTCCTCGAAGGGCGCCTCGCGGACGCGAACGCGTCGCTGCGCGTCCACATCGACAGGAAGATCATCTCGTACTGCACGATGCCGAGCTGGATACATCTGGGCAAGTGGGACAAGGAGTGGTCCGAGGGGCGCATCCCCGTTGTCTGCGAACGTGAGATAGACGCCGCGGACTGTCCGCCCGGCGACAAGATCGAGTTCCTCCGCGCGCTTGCCCGCCTGCAGGCCGGCAGGAAGGACTACGCCGCTTCGCTCGCGACGGCCGGGAAGGCGCTGTCTATAGAGGGGCTTAAGCCGTTCGACCTCTTCAAGGCGCACTGCCTCGTCGCGGAAGCCTGCAAGTGGGCCGACCGCTACGACGACGCCAAGGCGGCCTACAGAAAGGCCGCAGAGTACAATCCCGCGGAAGCCGCCAAGTCGCTCGCGGTCCTTGCCTCGGACTATTCCAATGACGCGGATATCGCCGCTGCATGGGATGGAATCGGCGATCCGTATCCGCGCCTTTCGTGGTACTGCGCATCTGGGCGCTCGAAGGAGTCGGCGGACGATGCGTTCGCCTACGTCTCCGACGCGAACAACCCCGCGCCTCGCCGCCGCGAGATACTGATACGCTACTTCGGCACCGACAAGTCCGAGCGCGGAGACCGCGCGAGGGAGATCGCGCGCGGACTCGACTACGCCGGCTTTGTCGACGGGAAGGTCGTCGGCGAGTTCTCCAACGTCTACCGCTTTGGGGACTGGGCGCTCTTCGCTAAGATCGCCGAGGCGTTCCCGGCCCTCCCCTTGTTACAGGATTCGGGCCGGTACCGCGGCTACCTCTTCTCGCTCGTCGCGACGGGCCGCGGCGGAGAGGTCGCGGAGAAGGCGGACGGATTCCTCGCGAAGGACGCGGCTGCGCAGAAGCCGTCAGTAAAGCCGTTCGACCGTGTCCGCTTCGAGATGCTCAAGGCGCTCGCCGAGGGGAAGGATCTCATTCCCGTCGCGAAGGCGGCGAATCTCGACATCAAGGAGTATGCGCAGGCGCTTCAGATCGCGGCGCAGTGGGCGCTCAACCTCCAGCGCAACGAGGAGTGCGAACGATACAGCGCGGCATACCGCGCGCTCTTCAAGGAGGCGCCCGAACGCCGCTACGCAGTGAAGTACTTCGACAGCCCGGTGAGCTCGATCGCCGCATGGCGCGGCGTCGCGGACTCGCTTGAGAAGTCATTTGTCGACGTAAAGATGTGCGGCGAGCTCGACAGCCTCGAGACGGACGTCGCGACGGGGCGCGCCGAGATTGAGAAGACGGCGCTTGATTCCAAGGATGCGCGCATGGAGGTCTCGTCGTTCTGCGACGTGGAAGGGCTCAAGATCGTCATGCGCGTCGCGGACGCGAACGCGCGCGCAGTGGAGAACGGCTTCGCGGGCGGCATCGGCACGGAGTGCTATTTCGCGCCGGGCGCGGGCGAGCCGTACATCTGCTTCAGCTCCTCGCCAAAGGAGGGCATCGGGTTCGTGTTCTACACGGCATATTCAAGCGCCTATGCCCAGAGAGTGGAGTACGACGACGCGAGGAGTCCGTTCTCGCTTCGCCAGGAGACTGCGTTCACGGACGGAGACTACGTGCTCATGGTGACGCTTCCGTGGTCCGCGTTCTACCAGAAGCTTCCCGCCGCGTCCGGCACGGAGTGGCGCTTCGAGTGCCTTGCGGACGGACATTCCTGGGGCGGCTCGCAGGGCGTGCACGAATCGTCGAGCTGGGGTCGGCTCGTGTTCGACCTGAAGCCGGGCGAGCTCGCGGCGATCCGCCGCCGCCTCGTCTACGACACGTGCAAGGCGTGGAGCCGTTCGGGGCACGGTGCGCTTTCCGCGTTCGACCGCTGGGGAGATCCCGTGGTGGGCGATCCGGAGTTCTACGAGGAGTGCCTGAAGCCGCTCGAGGCGGAACTCAAGGCGCAGGCGGCGAAGGTGAAGCCCGACATGAGCGACGATGAGGTCAACGAGGTGTACGAGAAGGGCGCGAAGGTCTGGATCGGGCTCAGCCACGAGATCGACGCCCTCCGCCGCGAGTGGTTGCTCAGGAAATACACCGGGATGTAGAGGCAGACGGCATGAAAAGAGCAATGGCAGTTTGCGTAGCCGCGCTGGTTCTCGCCGCCTTTGGAGACGACCCATATGTGTATGAATTCGCGCCGGAGGTGCTGGAGCCGCATCTGAGGAACGCGAGCCAGGCCAAGTTCTTCTGGGCGGCGGACGGCGTCGTGTCCAATGGCGCGACCGCATACTTCCGGTTCAAGTTCGATCTGGACGACTTGTCAAACGCGACCAAGGACATTTCGCTCTACTACCACCTTGACGACAGGGGAACGGTCTATCTGAACGGACATGCTCTCCTGCGCCCCGGGAATTGGTGCTACGACAACAATTGCTTCGTCCTGGGCGAGAACACCATTGCCATTGCGCTCACTAATACTACTTCCAGCTCCGCGGCGATTTTCACGATCAAGTGCTTTGATTCGAAAAATTCAAACACCCGACAGGTGCTCAGGTACATTCATGGTGACGCCACGGTCAAGGGTACCGTCAATACCCCGCCGAGCGGATGGGAGCAGCCGGGCTTCGACGATTCGGCATGGCCAAAGGTCAAGGTTATCGGCGACGCCTTCACGGATCCCTGGTACAGCATCAGCTACTTTAACGTCGACTACTACACGACCCCCGAGGAGCGCGAGCGCTTCGCGAACGGGGACTATGCCGATCCCTCGCTTCCGCCCGGGCTCGAACAGGAGCCCGATCCCGTTGCCCGCATCGTATACCGCGGGAACTCGCCTTTTGTCGAGCTCAACGGGAGTCTGCACGCGCCCGATTTCAATATCTGCCAGGCCGGCGACTACTACAACGAAAGCGCGATCGTCCGGCTGGCGCGGGAGGGGTTCGACATCGTCCAGCTCAACTTCCTTGCCGAATCATTCTGCAAAAGCGACGGGTCCTACGACTTCTCGAAAATCGACGACATGGTGCGGCGGGTCCTTGAGATCAACCCGGACGCATATGTGGCCATCTCGCCGCGCTTCATGATGCAGTTCTGGATCCAGACCAACATGACCGAGCGCGTCGGCTACGAGACCGGCGAACCGGACGTGAACGCCGGCGACGAGTTCCGGATGCGCGTGCTGCGTCCCTCGCCTGCCAGCGACCTGTTCCGCGCGAAGGTGGTCGACATGATCAAGAAGCTCGGCGAATACGTCGAGACTCAGCCGTGGCGCAAGCGGCTCGTCTGCTTCCGCCTGAGCTACGGCACCTACACAGAATGGTGCTATTTCGGGATGTACGAAGGGCCCGACAACGGGCCGCGGATGCAGGAGAAGTTCCGCGCCTATATGAAGGCGAAGCGAAACGTCGACGACGCCGCGATCCCGTCGCTCGCGGCGCGGAAGCACGAGGACCCAGGCGGACACGACAACAGCAACGGCGACCTGCTGGACCCGGCCGAGGACCAGCTCGTTCTTGACTACTACGACTGCCTCATCAACACGATGGCCGATTTCCTCCTCGAGATGGCGGATGCGGCGAAGCAGGCGTTCCCGGGACGTCTGGTCGGCGCCTACTACGGCTACCTCTACGACGACCATCCGCCGGAGGGCGCGACGTCGCTTCTCGACAAGGTGCTCTCGAGCCCGAACGTCGACATCCTCTCCTGCCCGGCGTACTACAGCAAGGACGGGCGCCGCGCGGGCGGCAGCTACGTGACGCGCACCATTCCGTCGCTCTTCCGCCGCTACGGCAAGCTCGCGCTTCTCGAGGACGACAGCCGTTTCCACCACATCCGCGACTGGCTTCAGAGCCAGAACGACGGGCAGGGCATGTGCACCGAGACGCCGCACGAGACGGAGATGTGCATGCGCCGCAACATGCTCAATCCATTCTTCGACGGCGGCGGCATCCAGCTCAACGATCCGATCACGCAGTCCGGCTCGCGTCCGCACGCCTTCGACGATCCTGCCGTGTTCCGTGCGATAACGGACACGCGTGCCGCGCTCGCGAAGGCGGGAGTCGCGGCGTCGGAGTCCGGCAACGAGGTCGCGGTCGTGTTCAGCACGCGTGAGGCCATTCGCCGCGACGGCGGCAAGTGCTCGTACTTCACGTGGAACATCTACCAGACCTCGCTCCTCTACCTGAACCGCTCGGGCATTCCGTTCGACCTCCTGTCTCTCGAGGACTATATCGACAATCCACGCGGCTACAAGGTCGTCATGTTCCTTAACGCATTTTATCTCACGCCCGACGAACGCAGAGCGCTTGTTCAGCGGACACGCAGGCCTGACATGACGGCGATCTGGATCGGTCCCGCCGGCGGAGTGACGGACAACGGCTTCGACGACGCGGCGATGTCCGCGCTCACGGGCGTGACCGCGACGGGCGTTGCGCGCCGTTCGAACATCGTCTGCAGCGACCTAGATGCGAGCAGGAAGTACACGACCAACAGCGTCTACTATGTGAAGACGCTCGCCGACGGGGTGCGCAGCATCATCGTGCCCGAGATGCCTGCGGGTACCGGCGGAGTCGGGCCTTACGTCTACGCGGCGCTTCTGAAGGCGGGCGGGGCCAGGCAGTATGTGGAGCCCGGAAACTACATTCGCCGACATGGCGACATCTATATGTTCCACACGGGAACGAATGTCGTGCACACGACGATCACACTACCGGAAGACGTCGTGAAAGTCCGCGAGCTTTTCACTGGCGCAGAGTACGACTCGAACGTGATTCCAATCGAGTCCGACGGACCGAACACGTGGCTCTTCCGCGCGGCGACAGGGGACATATGGGCGGTTGGCGACGACGTCATAGCGGCGCTGAATGCAGACGGAACGCTCTCCATAGACGGAACGGGGACGATGGACGATTTTGCATCCGCGGCAGATCTGCCGTGGGATCCCTCGGCGGTCAAGAGCGTGACGATTGGCGACGGCGTAGTGATCGGGCAGAACGCGCTCGCGGGGCTTTCCGACGCGACGACGGTGAACGGCATGAACGTTGGACAGTACCGAAAGCTCTTCGGCGGGCTCGGGATGTCCGATGTTCCAGAAGGATCGGTCGTCGTCTCGCGCACCGAGCTCGAGGCCGCGCATGCGGCGACGCTCGAAATCGCGGACGGAACGGCGTTGCTCGGAATCAGCGTCTGCACGAACGGCGACCTCACTGCGGCGACGGCGACGTGGAGTCCGGTAAAGTTCTGCAAGGCAGACCTCGACGTGAGCGCCGACGGCACGAAGATACTCGCTCCGATTCCCGCTAACGCCGACAGCGGCTTCATGGTTCTCCGGTCCGGGCAGTGACTTCGCACCCGCCCGCGAGAGGTATACTCTCGTATAATTGTTCGCTGCCGTGAAATTTGATATTATTTTACCGTCGCAACAGTGAAAAAGGAGATGCCCATGAAGAAAACAGTGTTTTCCGCGCTTGCATTCACCGCGTTTGCCGCAGCAACGGCGACGGCGACTACCTTGTCCCCGTCGGGCGACGCCACCAGCGTCACGGCGGAGATACAAGCTGCGATTAACGCCGCAGGACCAGGCGAGGTCGTGACGCTTGCCCCGGGCACATATCCAATAAACAAAACGATTGAGATTTCCAACGGCGCGTCGCTCATCGGCGGCGGCTCGGACCGTGGCGATGTTGTTCTTTCACTTGCGACGACGGCGGAGGACCTAGACTTGCAGAGCGCCCTGAAAATAGACAACTCGGCTGATACGGTCGTATCCAATCTGACGGTAACGGGGAAAAATGCTTGGAGAAACAACAACGTCAAGGGCCCGGACGCTGGCGTCAAGATGGATTCCGGAATCCTTGTGGACTGTTCGATTGAGGACTGCAAGACGAAAAACGGCCCGATGAAGGGCGGCGGAATCAAGTTGTCCGGCAACGGAATGGTGCGCAACTGCACCATCACAAGGTGCGAGGCTTTCAACTCGGCTGGATACTACGGAGCCGGTGAGGCGATATATATGACGGGCGGGCTTATCGAGAACTGCGTAATCGTCTCCAATGCCGTCACCCACGCCTGCAATCCTCAAGATATGGCCGGCGGGACGGTTTACATTTCAGGCGGCACTCTTCGCGGATGTCTCATTGCGGACAACATCGCCCACCGCAACGGCTCCGGAGTGACCGCTGTTGGCGGCGTTGTCGAGAGCTGCACGATAGCCGGAAACCGCAATTTCAGCGGTGATTCCGACGCTTGTGGTGTTTGGGTGAAGGGGAATGGCATCGTGCTCCACAACAACATCATCTGGGGAAATACAGCTTATGACGGCAAGGACGCCAATTTCAAATTCGCGGACGATTCCTCGATGACCTCGGCGAGCCTGGAATACAACGACACGAAGCCCGCTTTCACCGTTGGCATAGGCAACACATCCGTCGATCCTATGTTCGAAGACGCCGACAGCTGCAACTACCGCTGCAGATACTCCTATTGCGTCGACGCAGGTGGCAACCAGGAATGGATGGAGAATGCCATAGACCTTGACGGCAACGTGCGCGTCATAAACAGCAGAGTGGACATGGGATGCTATGAGCGCGAGGCTTCGAGCGGATTTGTCTGCAGGATGAGCGTGGTCTCCGACGAAGCGCCGGACCTTTCCACAGTTGAGCTGAGCTGCGAATACTCCGGATCCCCCTCCGGGACTGCCGAGAGTGCCGCTTGGGTCTTCACGCGGAAGGAAGACGGCACGACGGTCGAGGCGACCGGCTTCGTTACGTCGGTCGCGCTTGCGGCCGGCACATGGGATGCGGCGCTCACCGTTCGCGGCGGAGGCCAGGTTGCGAGCTGCGAGTATGAAGGTGCGGTCTTTGTGAGGGCGAGCAGGGTCTACGCGAATGTGAACGGCCGTGGCGAATTCCCCTATGACACGGTCGAGAAGGGGCTGCCTTCCATCATCGAGGCGATGGGCTGCCTCGGCACCGGCGGAACGCTCTATGTCGCGCAGGGAAGCTATGTGATTTCCTCGAGCATCAAGCTCGTCGACGGCGGCTGCACGCGCATCGTTTCGCTGGGCGGACCCGAGAATACGATTGTCCGCATGGACAATGTGGCTACGTTCGCAAGCGACAGCGGAACCTACGGACTGCAGCTGCTCACCGGCTCCGCCTATGTAAGCGGGCTGACTCTTGTTGGCGGACGCAAGAGCGACGACTACACCGGTTCTACGTACAAGACCCGCGGACTCGTCAAGGTCGATGCGGAAGGGGCGATGGTCACAAACTGCGTGTTCCGCGACCAGGTGCCCCGCGACCGCATCTATGAATCTGGACTTTCGCTGTCCGCTGGAACCGTCGTGGACTGCCTCTTTACGAGACTAGAGAGCTTTTCCTCATCCGGTGCGGTCCCTCAGGGCGGAGTCATTTGCATTAAAGGCGGAGTTGCGGATCGCATCCGCGTGGAGGACTGCATTGCGACCGCCTCGGGTACAAAAGCGGGTGGACAAGGCGACGTTATAGGCGTTTGGAATACGGGTGTCATGCGCAATTCGCTTGTCACGCGTTGCTCGAGTCAGCATGACACCCCGGTGTATGTCGGCTTTACGCCTGCTTACTTCGCGAAGGGCGGGTTAATCGAGAACTGCACGATCGTGGCCAATACGAATCTCCAGGAATCTACAGATTCAGAGTTCTGGCATGCTGCTGGACTTGTCGTCAACGGCGGCAGCGTCACGAACTGCATAGTCGCGGATAACTGGTCCGTAGGCGCCGGGGCGGTTTCCAACATCTACTGCTCGTCCGATGCCGCTGGAATCGGCTACACGCTCGTCAACGACAGGCAGGGCGACGCTTCGTTCGTGACGGCGGAGAACCACAACGTCGCCGTCGCCCCGAACGCGAAGGTGTTCCGCAAGCCGGCGGACGGAGACTACACGCCCGCCACCGGCTCGCCTGCGCTGAATGCCGGACTTCTCATCGACTGGATGTCCGACGCCGTCGATCTCGCCGGACGTCCGCGCGTCATAAGCCGCATTCCGGACGTCGGCTGCTACGAAGGCAGGGCGCCTTCGTTCGAGATACGACTCCGCTGACCAAGTTCGCTTTCCCTGCCCCATATCCGCGCGGCGTCCGCCGCGCGGATTGCTTTCTACATCCAAAGGCGTCGCACTGAAATATCCCCAGTTTTCGGATGGCTGTGTAAAGCACACCCTTGAAAACATTG
>JAEDKA010000055.1 GCA_016296065.1 Kiritimatiellia bacterium | reverse complement strand
GGCATGTTTGCAAGTCGTCCCCGTCAGTAGCCAGTTGTCAAAGAACGAAGCCTTTCCCCAGTTTGAAAAAGCGTTCGTTCTACATTATACCTCGCTACCGCTCCGCAGCTTCGCGATGCCTCAACGGCATTTCAAGGCTTTGAATTGTGTTTTGGGCTGCCTTCGGCAGGTTGGGAGTGTGCAACTACCAATCCGTCCAGCCAGGGCAGATTTCCGATCGTTGCTGGAGGACGGCTGGATTAAGATATGTTCGACTGCGACTATATGGACGGTAGATTTGCGAGGTCGAACGTTTCGTACTGTATTTCAGATCGTCCAAAGTTGATCAGCAGCGCATACGGAATCCGCGTGGCGCGGAGATAGTGGATTACCTGCGCCCATTCGACCTTTGAAGTTAACTCCGAGCGTTCGGGCTCCCGCTACCGCTCCGCAGCTTCGCACCTCACAACGACTGTATATGTGCCGGCATGAGTGTTTTGGGATGCGACTGCGTCGCATAAATCGGCCGTAGGCCGCTATATACACTATGAATGGAGTCTCTTGACCGTGGTTGAAAAGCGCGGAGCAGTGAAGCGGTAGCGAGAACCACAACCGTCGGAGTTCACACGACAGGGGTGTCGTGAACCCGCATGGCTCACTGCTGCTCGGAGTTTATGAATCCGCCCAGGGTGGGCTTTCCCAAAAGTAAACGCGCGTTCCCTCCCCGAGGGAGGGAGTGAGGGATTTACCTTCACCATCAACAATAGCCAATCTTTACGGAGGGTAAACGAACGATAAAAGTGCGTTTACTTCTGGAGGCGGCGAGCCCAATTTTGTCGAGGATTCTTCGGTCTCACAATTCTTCGATGCAAATGCTTATGGTATAATATTTCCCACGAGCACAGCGAATCCAGTCAGAGGAGACAAGGCATGAAATCACCAAAGGAAACCGCACTTGAGGAAAAGATCCTGCGTCAGCTCGCCGGGTACGCATTCCCGGAGGACTTGGCGAGGGTCCTGTTCTTGGACGAGGAGACGCAGCACATCCAGGAATACGCGAATGTCGTGTCGCTCCGTCGCCTCGGGTTCAACGACCATGGTCCCGTCCACATGAGGCAGGTCGCCTACAACGCAATCAAGGCGCTCGTCATCCTTCACGGTGCGGGGGTGAAGACGACGCTCGAGGAAGACGGCGCCGGACGCTTCGAGGACAGTCTTGCGTCAGTTCTGCTCTCGGGCTTCCTTCATGACCTCGGCATGTCAGTCGGAAGGGAATGCCATGAACGCACTTCGGCTATGCTCGCCCTGCCGATCATTGACCGCGTCCTGCTGACGCTGCTGCCGGACGACAAGCAGCGGCGCGTGGTCATCCGCTCGATGGCGCTGGAGGGGATTCTCGGACACATGGGGACGACGCGCATCCATTCGCTCGAGGCGGGACTGATCCTGATCGGCGACGGCTGCGACATGACGAAAGGCCGCGCGCGCATCTCGATGGCGCTTTCGGATCGGCCGCATGTCGGCGACATCCACAAATACTCGGCCAATGCCATTCTCCGCGTCAGGATCCTGCCTGGCGAAGAGAAGCCGATGCGGATCGACGTCGAGATGGATGCCGACGTCGGATTCTTCCAGGTCGAGGAAGTACTGATGCAAAAGCTGTCGATGAGCCCCGCGCAGTCGCTTGTCGAACTGTACGCCGGAGTCTCGGGCCTAGACCGCAAGCGTTATCTCTGACCTGGCATTCGCGCGGGATTTTGATTTTTAACGGAATCCTAACGGGAAACACATCATATCCTAACATGCGTTTGCGATAATATGGCCATCCTAACGGAGGAATGGCCATGGATCATGAAAAGAGAACGAAAATAGAAATCGCAATCGCAGTTGCCGTCATCATCCTGCTCTATCTCCTTGACTGGCTCCAGTAATGCGGAAGAGGAGAAAAGACCATGACAGGGAACATTCAGGTCGCAACGACTGTATTGGGCGGACTCGCCCTCTTCATTTATGGGATGGGGCTGATGTCCGAGGGTCTCACGCAGGTCGCCGGAGCTCGGATGAAGGCCATCCTCGGCTACGTGACGAAAAACCGCGTTGCGGCTATTGCGGCGGGCGCGGGAATCACGGCACTTATTCAAAGCTCATCGGCAACGACTGTCATGACCGTCGGATTCGTCAACGCGGGGCTTCTTTCGCTGACGCAGGCGATTGGCGTCGTCTTCGGCGCTAACATCGGAACGACGGTGACGGGTCAGCTCGTTTCGCTCAAGGTGACCGATCTGGCGCTCCCTGCCGTCGTGCTGGGTGTGGTCGGGCTGATGATCGCCCGGCGCTCGATGATGCGCGGGGCCTGGAGGACCGTCCTGGGATTCGGACTCCTCTTCTTCGGCATGAACATGATGAACCATGAACTCAAAGCGCTGGCAAAACTGCCCGAGTTCATCTCCTTCTTCTCGCACTTCGACTGTGCGCCATCGGCAGGCGGATATCTTCCCTTCGGGGCGGTCCTGGGGGCGATTGCGGTCGGAACTCTTTGCACGGTCGCGGTGCAGAGTTCTTCTGCGACGATCGGCATTACCATCGCCCTCGCGAATGCCGAGGTCATCAACCTCTGGACGGCGGTTCCGATTGTCCTTGGAGACAACATCGGGACGACCGTCACCGCGCTGCTGGCCTCGATCGGGACGAATGTAAACGCCCGTCGTGCGGCGCTCGCACATGCGCTGTTCAACATCATCGGCACCTTGCTGCTGGTGATGACGTTCGTGCTCGTTTTCGTCGAAGGTGGCGTCAAGGCCCCGGCTTTCTTCCATCTGGTCAATGCCTGCGCCGAGGGGAATGCGTTCCTAGGCGAGAATACCGGTCGGCACGTGGCGATGGCCCATACGCTTTTCAACGTGGCGAATGTCGTCGTTCTCGCGTTCTTCATCCCTATGCTGGCTCGCCTCTGCTCGCGGATGATCCGGGACAATTCCAATCAGAAGGTCAAGTCTCTTGAACCGCTCCTGCTGAACAATCCCGCCTTGGCGCTCCTGGCGGCGCGGCGGACGCTCGGGGAGATGGCAAGGCGTGCGTCGACGGTCGCTTCTGTCGCGCTTAACACCTGCCTTGGTCGGGCACATGTCGCCGAGGAATCCCTTCAGGATGTCGAACGAGAGATCGACGGGCTACAGACGAACCTCCGTGACTATCTGGTGGCGATTTCGCAGCGCAAGCTGTCCGAACGTCAGGCGCAGACGCTGCCGGAGATGCTCCATTGCGTCAATGATGCCGAACGTATCTCCGACATCGCGCTCAAGATCTTCAGGAAGGCGTCGCGTGTCCAGCGGGAGGGACTTTCCGACGAAATCCTACGGCTGACGAACGACCTGATGAGCGAGATGAGGTCAATGGCAACCGGCATCGTTCAGGCCCTGCGGTCGGGGGCGGTGCTGTCGTTTGACCCCGACGCGTCCGAGAAGAGGATTGTTGAGATGGCGCGTGACCTGACGCGCAAATTTGCCGACCGACTGAAGGATGCTCCTGGCGACACTCCGCATGACATGGCGTTCCTGACTGTGATGTCCGCCGTCAAGGATGTCGCACGTCATCTCGAGAACATCGCCGAGCGCATTGAAAAGGAAAGGATATGAATGAGAGTCTTCGTCAAGAGCTGTTGTAGGGCCATTGGAATGACATTAGCGCTGGTTTGGGTTCCTCGCATATCGGAGGCTGCTGACCATCAGGTGTGGCTAAAGCTGTCCATTGACGTCCCGATCTTCGCACCCTGGGATGACGGCAGAATCGTGTTCGATGCGGAGCAGGAGGAGAAGTTCGGAAAACGCGGGTTCATCGATTCCGAGACGTTGGCCATGATCAAGCTCGAAGCTTGTCCGTACTTTGCGATTCGCCTCGGCGACCGTTTTGTCTACGAGCGGTCACGTGGCAGGGGCGACCTTGTGCCTGAACATCGTCCGACTCTGGATGTCGTGCTGACTACGCCGGAGTTTCTGACGCTGAAGCTCGATTCACGGACGCGCTTCGAGTACCGCATGATTGATGGCAGGGATGACCATATGCGTTACAGGGAGAGACTTCGCCTGAAAACGGAATGGAGCGTCACGCGGTGGAAGATATCGCCGTTCGTCTCCGAGGAGCTGTTTTTCTCGGACAGGCAAGGGGGCTCGGCGGCTAATGCATTTGTTCGGAACCGCGCGCAGATCGGTTTCTCGTTCGTCCCTTTTCCGTCGCTTCCAGCGTTGGCTTGCAATACGTATTACATGGTCCAGCACGACTGGGCCGAATCCGGCTGGAAGCCGATCAATGTCTATGGATTTGAATGTGTCTACAAGTTCTGAAGCACTCATCTTTGCAGTTCAGTAGAACGGCGAAGCTTTCGATTCTACGGGCGGCGAGAACACGAAAAGCTGTCGGGGTCGGCGTAATGTCATATCCTCCTGCCGAGATCGAAGGCCGCCTTCATGAACTTCGTATTCTTCACGGCTCCGGGTTCGTAGACGCCTCCGGCCTTGAGGAATCCCTTGATCTTCGCGCCCTCGAAGCAGTCGACGAAGCCCTGCAGCGGCGCCTTCACGAGATCCCAGTCCATGTTCTCCGCCATCGTCGCGACGAGATAGTACGGCTTTCCGTTCGGCTCGGGCCACTTCGCGACGCAGCGGTCGAAGAGCGCCTTTAGCTGTCCGGCGATCGAGAAGTAGTAGACTGGCGTGCCGAACACGACGGCGTCCGCACTGCATATCTTCTCGACGATCGCGTTGGCATCGTCCATGATGACGCACTTTCCGAGCTTCTGGCAGGCATAGCAGCCGGTGCAGAACCCGATCTTCTTGTCCTTGAGCCGGACGACCTCGGCCTTGTTTCCCGCCGCCTTCACGCCCTTCGCGACCTCCTGGCATAACGCGTGGGAGTTGGAGTTCGGACGGAACGAGGCCGAGATTATCAGGACGTTCTTTGCCTTCCCTGCTTTCTTATTCATGGCCATGATCATATCTCCTTTTGTTTTATAATCTGCGTGCACGCACATCTTCTATGTATTATATCATTTCTTCGGTACGAATGGCGTAGAAGACCGCCGCCAGGAATGCGTAGAGAATGGCTTTCATTTCCATATCCTCCATCCGAAGTCATTGTGATAAATTATGTCGCTGGTCATACCATGTTCCATTCGCAATCTGTTCTCCGCTTCAGCAGTTCCCGACAAGTACGCGGCGGAGTCGCCGACGCGCGACGTCTGCGAGGCGGCGGACGGTCGCAACGGGCGTCGGCTGTGCGTCCGCCATTTGCCAGCGCGGAAAGAACCGCGTGACGTGAAGAGGGATTTCCGGCGAGACGGACGCGACGAAAGCGGCGATCGCGTCGATGTCGGAGTCAGAGTCATTCCGTCCAGGAACGACGAGCGTCGTCACTTCGACGTGACAGCCGGCCGAATGAAGGATCCGGATGGTTCCGCAAACTGCCGCGAAATCGCCGCCCGCCCAGTCGTAGAATTTCTGCGACGGGCCCTTCAGGTCTATGTTCGCCGCGTCGACGAGCGGCGCGAGTTCGCTTACGACGTCCGCCTCGGCGCATCCGTTGGAGACGAGGATGTTCGCCATTCCCCTTGCACGGACTTCGCGGGCGCAGTCGCGCACGAACTCCCATCCGACGAGCGGCTCGTTGTATGTGTAGGCGAGTCCGATGTTCCCGCGTTCGGCCTTCAGCCGCAGCGCGGCGTCGGCAAGTTCTGCCGGCGTAGCCGCCTGAAACGCGACATCGCCTTCGCCGCGCTGCGAGATGGCATCGTTCTGGCAGAACGGACACCGCATGTTGCATCCGTAGCCGCCTATGGAGAGGACTGTGCTGCCCGGTTTGTAAAACGCAATGGGCTTCTTCTCGATCGGGTCGAGGGCGAGCGACGTGATGCGTCCGTAATTCGCGCACACGACCGCGCCGTCTTTTGCCTTTCGTGCACGGCAGAAGCCCTCCTCGCCATCGGCGAGGCGGCAATGACGCGGACAGACGGCGCAAACCGCCCTCGGCCCCGGCGCGTCACTCATGGAACACCTCGGCCTGGAACGTCTCGAATGTCGCGCCGTCGCGCCAGGCGTCGGACGCAAGGCCGGCCTTCTGCGAGAGATACGAAAGCGTGGTCGGCAAGTCCCAGCCCTGCTCCGGCGCGACCTGCGGCAGGAACACGGCGAAGCGTCCGTTCTTCTCAAGCGTCATGCCGTCGCGGCCAAGCGCGATTTCACGCCACGAAGCGACAGGCTTCGGCGGCGTAAGCGCGGACACTTCGACGCGAAGCGACGAGAGTTCGCGCTCCTGCACCGGCGAGAAGCGCGGATCGCGCAGCGCGGCATCCACGGCGCGTTCCGCAACGGCCTCGACGAGCGGACGCATCGGCAGAATCTCCCCTATGCATCCGCGCAGCGCACCCGTGACCCTGTCGTTCAGCGTGACGAACGCACCCATCTTGGCAAGCGTCGATTTCGGCGCGTCGGAAAGTTCCCTACGCGGCGGACGAAGGCCTCCGCCTCTGACCGCCACCTCCATCGACGCGCGGGCGACGCGAAGGAGAAACATCCGCGCATCCGCGTCGAGCACGGCATTGGTCTCTCCTGCCCATTCCATGCGTCCCGCCGCCGCGGCGTAGCACACGAACCGTCTGAAATCGCGGTCCTTATCGCCTGAGGTCGCATAGCGGACAAGCGATACCGACGACCCGGCGGGGAAGGCGCGGAGCGCCATCTCGATCGGGACGTGCCCGCAGATGGTCGCGCCCGTGCGCCTGATGAACGCCGCAAAGCCGTCGGCATCGCGCTTCGAAATCAGAGCCAACGCCTCGGCGTCAAGCGCGGCGACCTTCTCCCGCACGCCTTCGCCGCCCTCCGTTCCAAACGGCGCATACGAGAAGTCATTGCCGTAGTGCGTGAAGTCGGATGAGACGACCAGCAGAGTTTCGGTGTCCATGAGCCGCGACAGGGCGCGGACGCACATGCCCATCTGGTCTGCGCCGAAACCGCCCATGACGAGCGGGACGATCTTGAATTCTCCGCCCAGCGCCAGCTGGAGAAGCGGATACTCTATCTGCGCCGCGTGTTCGCCTCTATGGACGCCGTCGTTCTTTGCAACGGGCGCAAGAAGCAAAAGCCGGTCGAGCCAGTCGCGGTCGATCTCGATCTTGCCGAGCGGCGTCGAGACGGCATCCGCTTCCGGCGCGACAAGGCGGTTCTCTATCCACGCGCGGTGGCTTGGCGCGAGGACGACTACGCGGCGGAATTTCGCGCCGCGAACGGCGCGAACCGCCGACCAGGCCGTTTCGCCGGAATACGCCCATCCCGCATGGGGAAGGACGAGGACGTTGGGATGCCGCGCGGACGCGGCGCCTGCATTGCAGATCGCACGTTCCCATCCGTCGGCGAGCGCCCGGATTTCGGATGCCTCGCCGGGATACCATGAGCCCGCAATTGTGCTTTCAAGTGCCACGTCTACCCTCCTTCGCGGAATCCGCCGCAAGCCCAAGGAGCCTTGGCGCGATCGGCGGCCGTTTTCCGTTATGCGAGCATTATATCATTTTCATCCACGGTCTAACAACCTCCAGGTCGGAACGTTTCTGAAGGCAAATCCGCTCGCCGGGAAGACCGTCGCCCCCTTCTGCACGTATGGCGGAGGCGGCGCGGGACATTTTGCCGCCGATCTCCGCAAGGCATGCCCCGGGGCCAGGACGCTTGACCAGCTCGTCATACGGGGCTCGAACCAAATCGAGCGCCGCATGGGACTCGGTGTCAGCGTCCGCCACACCGAAGACGACGTCGTCGAGTGGCTCAACCGAATCTTCAACGACTGACCAGCGCAATGTGACCATTTCCGACCGGGCGCCCCTGGTAAAACGCGCTTCCAGCGCGTTTCCTACCACACAAGTCCCACTTGTATGATGACACGAACTGCAAAGTGCCTCGCTGTATTTACAACTCGACAGGGTGCAACTTGCGATTTATGCAAGGAGCCTGCCTTCTTGCCGGATGAGAAGAATCAGATAGACGAGGAATCCCGCGAGCCAGATGATTCCGAAGGGACGGGTGATGGTGCCGGGAGAACGAGGGTGCCTGAAACTGAATCCAAAGATTCCGACGGAAAGCGTCAGAAGCACCATTACAGGCAAATCCCGCGTGAAGACAAGCGGCGAAACGTCCCCGAACGACGATATCGCCCCGCTCGTCCCGACGACGGCGAGAGCATTGAAGAAGTTGGATCCGATTATGTTGCCGAGAGTCAGCTCGTTCTGTCCGCGCCGGGCGGAGGCGATGGACGATGCGAGTTCGGGCAGCGAAGTTCCCGCAGCGATGACCGTCAGCCCGATCAGCAATTCCGAGACGCCGAACGAGCGGGCGAGACCAACCGCACCCCAGACGAGAATGTGCGACGACGCGACAAGCAGCATAAGCCCGCCCACAAGCGCAAGGCACGGGTGGCGACATGAGACCGCTTTGGCGTCTTCTGCATCCGCAGGGGATTTTCCCCTCCTGTCGATGAAGCAGTACGCAGGGAGCAGAACGGCGAACAGCGCAAGGCACAAGAAACCATCCATGCGCGAGAAACCTTCGCCAAGACAGACGAGCAAGCCGGAGGCAACGGAGGCGACCAACAGCATGGGAACCGCCCCGAACGTGATGACGGGACGCACAGCGATGGGACGGATCAGCACGGCGATTCCGAGAATGGCGGCGATGTTGAAGATGTTCGAGCCGTAGGCGTTGCCGAGCGAGAGATCGGAGTGGCCTGCCAGGCCGGACAGCGCGGAAACGGCGAGTTCCGGGGCGGACGTTCCAAACCCGACGATCACCATTCCGATGATGAACGGCGATACGCCCAGCGAGCGGGCGACGGATTCAGCGCCTCCGACGAAGCGGTCTGCGCTCCACGCCAGGACATACAGTCCGACGGCGACAAATGCGACGGCGAGATAGATGGGTATTGCGGGATACATCAGGCCGCGTCTCGACGGGACGGAGAATCGGCTTTCCCATTCGCGTCGGCATCTCCTTTGTCCGCGCATCTGCCAAGTATGTACATCCCGACCACCGCCGCGACCGAGGCGCCTATGATCACCATGATTTTCGCTGTCATTTCTGTTGTGTCCTTTCTGATAGACTGCAATTGCGCGAGACTACTCCTCTTCCTTCCGCCGGGACGGCCTGGAGCGGCTGAAGCACTCGCGCAGATAGCCGAGCAGCACCCAGTACGACACCTGCTCGGTTTTGTTCGTGCCGCCGGTTTTTGCCGTCAGCGAGGGGCGCGCGTCGTTGTTCACTGCGGCAGGCTTCGCCAGGCCGGCGATCAATGCGCCCGCGGCGGCCGCGGCGCAGACGAGCCCGACCATCCTGACTCTCCGCAGCGTGCGCCTTCGCCGCATCGAAGAGATGAAACGGCTCTTGAATTCGCCGGGAAGGCGAACCCCGTTCTCGTATGCCTTGAAGCGTTCGGCTATCGCCGCGTCCAGTTCTGCCTCGCTCATAGACTTGCCCCTTTCTGGTTTGTTGCCTTGAACTCGTCTGCAAGAATACGCTTTGCGTTGAAGAGCCTCGACTTGACGGTGCCCGCCGGGATGCCAAGCTCAGCCGCGACCTCCTCGATGGACATCCCAGAGAAGTATTTGAGGACGACGGTCTCCCGGATATTGGGCGGGAGGCGGCGGATCATTTCCTGCAGTTCCGCCCCGGCGTCGCCGCCAGACTTGGCCGGAATCTGCGGCAGATCCTGTGCGGAGCCGACCGACACGATGTCCGGACGCTTCCTGCGCGCATCCATCCGATGGAAGTTCAGGAGTATCTTGTAGAGCCAGCTGAAGAAATCGCCCGACGGCTTGAACTGCCGTATCTTGTCAACCGCCCGGGCAAGAGTCCTGAACACAAGGTCTTCCGCGTCGCAGTTGTTCCGGCACAACAGCAAGGCGGCCGCATAGAGCCTGTCGCCATACTCGGCGACAAGCCTCTCCGCGCCGCATTCGGCGTTTTTCGCTATTTCCTGCCAGACTTCCATTTCTCGTTGGGGCGCAACAAGCCCTCATAGAGAAGATAATGCAGAATCAGCGAAAAAAGTTCATTGCGCAACTACTTCGGCGGATCTCACTTCGCCTGCATGTCGCCGATGACAGCATTCTCGACGTCAGCGAGCGGAGCCGCCGGTTCGAATCGGCGGATCACCTGCCGTCCTTGCCGATAGCGAGAAGTATTCTGCGTGCGACTTCTTCCGGGGTGCCAGTGGCATCGATTGTGACGATGCGGGACGGATTTGCCTCCGCCAGCTCATGGAAACCTCTGCGAAGCCGCGCGTGGAAATCATCTCCGGCGCGCTCTATGCGGTCCGCGGACGTGTTCGTCGCCGCCTCGCGTCCGCGCATCCTCTGCGCCGCGACGGACGGCTCGACGTCGAGAAGGAACGTGAGGTCCGGGGTGAGCCCCTCGCACGCGAATTCGTTCGCCGCCTTCACGAAATCGACGGAAAGCCCCCTTCCGTACCCCTGGTAGGCGATCGTAGAGTCGCTGAACCTGTCGGAAAGCACCCATGTGCCCGCGTCGAGGGCCGGACGGATCACGTTGCGCACGAGCTGCGCACGTGCCGCGAGAAAGAGCAGTAGCTCCGCGCGGTCGACCGGCGGATCCTCCGTCTCGTCCTTGAGCAGCGTCCTTATCATCTCCGCGAGGCGAGTGCCGCCCGGCTCGCGCGTCAGCAGCACATTTACGCCCTTCGCCTCCAGCGCAGCCGCGAGGCGTTTCACCTGTGTAGACTTTCCGCAGCCTTCGCCGCCTTCGAAAGTTATGAATCTTCCTCTCTCCGCCATTTTCCTCTCCGTCATTCGTCGACAGTCTCGTCTCGCTGGTACACCGGCAGCTGCCTGTAGGGCACGGCAAAAGCCAGAATCGTCATCGACGTCGCATACGCCTCCGAGCGTTCGCTGCCGTGGTCCGGCCAGGCGCCGCTCGCGCGCTGGCGCGGCAGATACGCCGAGTGCATCCAGTCGTGGAACTCCCTCCAGTTTTCGCCGCCGATCTGGAAGAGCCCCTGCGCGGCGTAGTAGAGTCCGTAGTAGGCATAGCCTTCCTCGGCAAGCTTCTCGCGGTACACCGACATCAGATATTTCGCGGCCGTCATGGAGTCTGGGTCCTCGTGCTTTCCGCATAGCTCCAGGCAGAGTATGCCCGCGCCAGAGAGCGTCACCGCATACTGGTCCGCGCCCTGGTAGCCGAAGCAGCCCTTCTCCTTGTGGTGGTGGCGGTGCATGTAGGCGACGGCGCGGTCGATTGCGGACTTCGGAACCTGCGCGCCGTTGAGGCGCGCGGAGCGCAGCGCCATGAGCGCCCAGCCGGAGCAGCTGGTGTCGGAATCCCTGGAGTCGGGATTGTAGCGCCATCCGCCGTCGTCGTGCTCGCTCTTCTTGACGTTCTGCGCGTCGAGAATCACCTTGATCGCCTTCGGCAGAATCTCGTCGATCTCCGCCTGGCGTTCCTTGGAGACCATTCCCGAAACCTCAGTGAGGAACAGCGTGGCGATGGAGTGGGCGTACATCCTCCCGTTCCCCTTCGCGCCGAAGTATCCAGTCTCGTCATGGTTTGCGAGGACGTAGTCGAGCGACTTGTCGATGAGCCTGCCGTACTTGGCGTCGCCCGGAACGTGCCCCGTCGCTAGGCAGGCCATGCTCGCGAGGGCAGGAACCGCGACAGTGTCGCCGAACTGGCCGTGGAAGGATCCGTCGTCCTTCTGGGATCCCAGCAGATACTCGAGCCCCCTGTCGATCGCAATGTCAACGGCATCGGGCTCCTTTGCCGCGGCAACCGGCAGGGAAACGCCGAGCGCAAGACAGAAGAAACAAAGCCTGGGGATTCTCATTTCTTGCTACCTCCCTTGTTGAGCGCCTCGAAGTAGTCGCGCACGAGCCCGCGGTACTCCGCAGGGACGTCGTCGAGAGAATCGACTTCCGCACCCGTTCCGGATTCGCTCTTCATCTTGAACCAATTCTCGTCCTCTCCCTTTTCGCCAAAGACTCCCTGCGGAACCTTCCGCGCCTTTCTGGCCCTGCCCCTGTCGGGAAGTGACGACTTCGACTCCGAAGTGGACTTCGAGTTCTCGCTCTGCTGCCCTTCCTGCGACTGCGAGCTCTGCTGCTGGCGGTCCGGGGACTCGAACTGGTCGATCGGCATGTTGTTCTTCTCAGCCCTGCTGTTCGCCTGGTTCTTCACCTTCTCGGCGGCTGCGGCGGCTTTCTGCGCGGCATTCTGCATCTGAGGAGTCAGCTGTTGACCCTGCTGCTGCGCCGCGGCCTCCGCTGCCTTGCGCTCCGCCTCGGCCGCTTCCCATGCGGCCTTCACGGCCTCTTCCATGGACTTCTCCATGTCGCGCAGCTCGTTTGCGCTTTCGGCTAAGTCGCCGTTCTTGTCGTCCATCCGCTTCTGGGCTTCGGCAAGCTTTTCCTGCGCCTCCGCGAGCGCGTCCTTTGCGTTCTTCATGTTCTCGTCCGCGCCCTGCGCGTCGCCGTTGCGCATCTTGTCGGTGGCGGACCTTGCGTCTTCGGCTGCGGACCTCGCCTTGTCGGACGCCTGTTCCGTCGGCTCGGCCGTCTTGTTGGGATCCATCTCCTTGGTGCCCGCCTGCTTTTCGATGTCGCGCGTGAGCGCATCCGTCTGTTTCCTGAATTCGTCTATGTCGTGGGCGAGTCGGTCTTCCTCGTCGGCGGCAGCCTTCATCGCGCCCTCGTCGTTGTTCTTCGCGGCCTCCTGCGCCTTGCCGCGGAGGTCTTCCTGGCGCTTTTCGAGATCGCGGCCCCTGTCCTGCAGCTCCTTCGCCTTTTCCTTCTGCTTGTCGAGGTTCTTCGCGAGGTCGTCGCGTATCTCGTCCCTGAGATCGTCAAGAAGCTTCTGCTCCTCCTCCGCGAGGTCCTTCGCTTCGATCTCTCCCTCTTCTGCCATTTCGGAGAGAAGCTTCTCGCGCTCCGCGATCTCCTCGATGCGCTGGAGGTCCTCCGCCGTCTTTGTGAGGATGTCGAACTTGCGCTGCGCCTCCTCAAGCGCCTTGATCGCGGATTCCGCGTCCTTCATGAGACGCCGGTTTGAATCGCGCTTCTCCTCGCGGCGCGCCATGAGAAAGATGTCTTCCGCGCCCTGGCGTATCGGCGTAAGGCGCTTTTCGAGAATCGGACGGAACATCTCCGCCCCCGTCTCGAGGCGGCTGTCCATAAGGCTGTCGATGAACTCCGAAAGAAGCCCCTCTGCGTTTTGCGCTGCGGCCTTTGCCTTTTCGCTGTTCTTGAGCGCCTCCTTGCGGTGCCACTCGTTGTTCGCGGACTTCTCGTAGTTCGATGCGGCCCACTCGAAGTTGTGCCGTGCCTCGCGGAGATGGTCCACCGCAGTCCTTATCCCCTTCTTCGCCTCGTCGATCTGTCCGGAAAGCGACTGGCGCGCGAAGGACTTCTCCCAGCGCGCGGCAAGCTCGACCTGTATCTCCGGCGTACGCGCGACGCCGGGTCCGCCAAGCTCGACGGGCAGGTTGTCCTCGATCCTGATGCGGTAGCGGACCGTCGCCGCGTTCTTGAAGTCGACGTTCGAAGCCTCGGACAGGAACTTGACGACATGCGTTCCGTCCCATGTGAACTCGCCCTCCTTCGAGACCTCGACGGGGCCGGCGTCGGTCCACTGCCCGGCGCCGATGCACATCTCGAGAACCGCGCGCGCGACGCCGAAGTCGTCCTTCGCCTCGAACTCGACGGGGAGGCTTCCGTTGCGCGGAAGCTTGAGCTCGAGCTTCTCCGGTGTGACGAGCTTGACCTCGGGCGGAGTGTCCTTCGCGACGGTGATGGACGCCTGGTCCACCTGACTCGTGAAGCCGTTGGAATCCCACACGACGGTGCTCCACGTTCCCTGCAGATCGGGCTTCAGGTCAAAGGAGAACTCGAGCCTGCCATCGGGGCTGGGCGAACCGTAAACCGTCCTGTCTCCGGGCAGCCTCGCAACGCCCTCGATGCCCTCGCGCGACGGACGCACGGAGACTTTCACCTTAGAGCCCGCAATGCCTACGACGGAGACAGTGTTCGTGTAGCGCTCCGGTTCGCGTCCGGTGTACTTGGGATGCACGATCTCGACGACGCGGTCCGAGTAGGTCGGCTCCGGCACGGCCTCTACGCGGTACGAGCGCGTCAGCGCGCTGCCGCAGCTGATGCGGTAGCGGAAGCTCGACGTGACGCGAGGATAGCTGAACGAATAGAATACCGGACCTTCCGCGCCCTCCTCGGAGACGCGCACCATGCGCTCGACGCTCTCGCCCTTTCCGTCGGGGCGCGTGCGCACGAACGCGCGCGACGGGAAGCCTCCGTCGACCGCGAGGTTCACCGTGACCGGCGTGCCGACGAGAACGACCTGATCGCCTGGCGAGACCTTGAGGGACGACGCGTAGATGTTGTCGACCTCGGCGGACGGCATGATGGCGCGTGTGGCGAGCCTGAGCGTCGCCTTCGGGAACAACGCGAAGAGAGCGCCGAGAATGCCGACCGCGATCGCCGCCGCGACGAGGCGCGGCTTGACCGTGCGCCCCGTAAACTCCTTCTTAGGCGAGACCGTCCCGGCATCCTTCACGGCGTCCTTCGTTATCTCCGACATGAGGCGCGACGACGCGCCGATGTCGCCTGCCTCCGCGAGCTCCACGACGGTGGAGAGGCGCTCCTCCAGCTCGGGGTGGTTGCGCTCGATGAGCGAGGCGATCTCCGCCGCGGTGAACTTGCGCCTCAGCGGCTTCACGAGCGCAAAGTACGCGACGGAACAGGTGAAGGCGAGGCCCGCCGCCCAGAGCGCCCAGCGCACCCAGGACGCGTAGATGGTCACCATCGCGTCGATGGCCATGATGGCCAGCACGGACGCGACGAGCGCGGCGAGCGCGGCGCATGTGCCGCGGAAAAGCAGTATGCCCCTGACGCGCCTGACGGACGCGTCAAGGATCGACCGGATCTCTGGCGGAATGTTTTTATGTGTGCTCATGGCTCAGGCTAGGGACGCTCTCTTTCGGAGAATCCACTCCGTTGTGAGGAATGCGATGACGAGAAGGAAAAGCGGAGGAAGGCTCCAGAGATGGAACTCGACGCGGTCGGAGATGCGCTTCGAACCTCCGCCGAAGTCGGCGTCGAGCTTGACGTACTCGGACGGCGTGAGGACCGTTCCGCCTGTTGCGGCGGCAACGCGCTCGACCTGGTTGCGCGTCGCAGTAATGTCGACCTCCTCGGCGGGCTGCTTGGCGGTTACGACGACGAAGGTGGTGGTGAGTCCGTCGGGATACCTCGCCCCGAGCGCGTCGCGCGCCTTCTGGCAGTCGAGGCTAAGCATGTACGAGCCGGGCTTTTCGCACCCCGGGATCTCGCATTCGTAGACGCCGTTGGAGTCCGGACGCTTCTCGGCGCGGTACGCGGCCACCCTTGCGTCGCCCGGAGCGCGCACAAGGACGCGCGGTTCGAGTCCGTCGATGCCGTTGTGGCTCTCGTCGAGAAAGCGCACGTACGCCTTCACCGTCTCGCCCGCGCCGTAGCGCAGCTGGTCGGTGCCGATCCTCGCGAACATGTTTCCGCTGCGCAGCTTCTCTCCCGCGCCCCAGCGCATGACCTGCCCCCAGAAGCGGTGGTGGCGCTGGTCGCCGGACTTCGAGCGCAGGCGCCACATGGAGTCCGTCGTGAGCATGAGCACCCTGCCCTTTCCGCGCGCACCTGCGACGACGAGCGCGTTGCGGCTCTGCTCGCCGCGCATCTCCTCGAGGCGCTTGAGCGCGGCCTCGGGATCCTCCTCGATCGTCGCGGCGATGGACTGCGCGACGACCGCCTCGCCGGACGAGCCGTCCGTCCTGCGGGGCTTGGCGTACGCGAGCACCTCAGCTCCGGCCTTGACGCCAGAGATCGGAAGCCGCCAGTGGAAGTCGGGGACTTCGTTCCAGATGTCCTCGTTCTCGGAAGACGACGAGCTCTGGTTCATCACGACGTGCCCGCGTCCGGCTGCGGTGAGCTGGAACGCAAACGCCTCCTCCGGCGCCTCGCGGTGGCTCGCGCCGTCCGGTTCATACTCGATGGGCATGAGGTCGCGGAGCTTCTGGTTCCGTATCGAATACGGCATGTACTCAGAGCCCGATATCAGCACGAGGAGGGTTCCGCGCTCCTCGACGTTGTAGCGCAACTGCTCCACTACGCTGTCCGTAAGCACATCCTCCCCGACGTCTCCGACGATTATGACGTCGAACTGCCGCCAGTCGCTTTCTTCCTTAGGCCATCCGCCCGCCTCGGAGTCGCCGAACGGACGAGCCGCGCTCGCGTACTCGAGCAGCTTCGGCTCGATGCCCGCGATCGAGTCGGGATGGACGAGCCAGTCCTGGAGATGCACCGACTTGTCGCGTCCGTAGAAAAGGTTGCGCAGATACCTGTACTCCCAGCGGGGGCGTCCGTCGACGAGCAGCACGTTCGTGCGGTCGTCCGAAACGGCGACGTCCAGCCTGCGCTCGTTGTTGTCCGCGAAAAGCTCCCCGTCGAACGCCGTCACCCTTATCGTGTAGCCGTACACGCCCTGCGTCTTCGGGATGTCGGAAAAGCGGAACTCCTTCGACCATTCGTCTCCCTCGACCGTGAACTCGCGCACGTCGATCTGTCCGTCGGCGTCGAGGAGATGCACCTTCGCCTTCCTGCCGTTCGCGCGCGTCGCCGACACGCGGACGGTGAAGCGCACCTTGTCGCCAAGGAAGACCGACTCCGGCGCGTCGGCAGCGGCGATGGAGAGGTCGAACGGCTTCACGGTGCCTCCGACGACCACGGCGGAGACCTGGATGCCGTATCCGCCCAGCTTGCGCGCGATGGACTCCACTCCGGCGTCGCCGTTGTGGCGTCCGTCGGTGAAGACGATTATCGACGAGACCTCCTCCGCCGGAACCTCCTTTATCGCAAGCTCGAGGGCCTTGGTGAGGTCGGTCGCGGACCTGAACGTCCTCTCCTTGTCGTCTAGTGCGCGCTCCTCCTGGAGCGACTCCTCGCGAACAAGCGTGCTGCCGAAGCGGAACACGTCGACTTCGTACTTGCGCGAGGCCTTGGAGAGGAAGCTCGACTCGCCGCCGGCCGCGACGAGCATGCGCACCATGTCCGCGCGCGTCATGCCGTCCGAGGGGAGCTTGTCGAGTCCGAGCGCCGACGTTATGTCCTTCTCCTCCTCAGGCGTCATCAGCTGGTCCTTGAAGTGCATCGACGACGAGTCGTCGACGAGAACAAGCACGCGCTCCTTCACGGTGCGCTCGCGCTCTCCGACGACCACGGGCTGCATGAGGACCAGGAGCGCGACGGCGACGGCGGACATTCTGCACGCGACGAGCCATTTCGCCGTGCGTGGCGGGACGCGCGCGCACTCGTGCGAGTAGAAGGCGCTAACCAGCTCGAACGAGACCGCGGCGACTATCGCGGCGAGGAAGAGCGACCACGGAGTCGCGAGGAAGAGGACTCGCGCGAGCGCCTGGAGAACGAGCCAGCAGGCGATGACGCCGGGCGGGACGCCCATGAGCGCGCGCGTCCACACGTTGAAGCGGTTGGATCCGTACCTCTTCACCGCCCAGTGGCACGCGGCCCACGCGGCAAGCGCGAACGCCGCGAGCGCGGCGATCAGCCAGAGCGACATCGACTCCGGAAGAAGGTCCGTGCGTATTACGTTCTGATCCATGATCCCTCCGTGTCGATTACGTCGCCCGTGCGGCGGTTGATGGCGATCCAGCGCGCGATGGCGGGCTCGGTGACGAGGAAGAGGAACGCGAAGAACGCCAGTACGCGCCACACCTCCTTGCCGAAGCTCTGTCCGCCGATCGCCTTCACGACGTCCTCGTCCTTGATCGCCTGCGATATCTGCACGTAGCTACAGAGGTCCGAAAGCTCGTTCTGCGTTATCGCCGTGAGCGTCGACTCCTCGACGCCAGCGGAGACGGTGATCCTGATCTTCCCCTCGGCGTCGGCGACGGAAGAGCAGGACTCCTTAAAGGTCTCTGGAACCGCGTTGACGGTGTAGACGCCCGGGATGACGCTGCGGGTCGCGCGCAGGACAAGCCCCTCCTCGCCCTGGACGATCTCGGCGTAGAACGTCTCGCCGTGCGGATCGGTCATCTCGACGACTTCGCCCGCGCCGGCGACGCCGGACGCGCGCGTGCGGAGGACGCTCTGCGGGACGCGCTCCTTCGTTCCGTCCGGACGCTGCCAGTTCAGCTCCACGCGCGCCTCTCCGCCGTCCTCCTCAAAGCGGCCCTCGATCGCGTAGGCCTTGCCCTTCTCGAGCGGAATGTCAACGTTGCTCTTGACGTCGCGCCCCGCTACGCGCAGCCAGAACCTGTCGTCGACGCTCCACGAGAACTTGTACGGACCAGTCTCGGGCGCGATGAGCGCGCCGCGCCAGCGCACCGAGAAGTTGTCGTTCGGTATCCCGCCCGCGGGGGAGTTCCAGCCCCAGCGGAAATCGATCTTCGGATCGAACTTGATGACGGGCTTACCCTGGCAGCCGATCTGCGGGAAGTAGTAGCCGACGAGCCCGTTGTCGCCCGCCGCGATGTCGCCGGAAGCGCCGGAAGCGAGCAATAGGCTCAGCCCTTCTGAAGGCATCACGTCGAGCGACACCGCGGCGGGGCTGGAAAGCGAATAAGCGAGCTCGTGCATCATCGGGACGAATCCGCGCTTGGAGACGAGACCCGACGCGGCGTCGAAGACGGACGCGGACTCGAACACGGTGCCGCGTCCGAACGAATGCGCGAGAAGGAACGGAGAGCCGTCCGCAAGCTTCGCCACGACCGTCGCGTTGGAGGTCCATCCGTCGGAGAAGTCGACGATCTGCTGCGGAACAGCGGAGCCGAGGTCGGTTCCGCTCCTGAACTTGTAGATCGGCCCTCCGAAGCTCTCCGTCGAAAGCGGCGAGGCGCTGTCGCGCCACTTCCCGAGCGGGGCGGGAAGCACCTTCGCGCCGTCGAGCTCCCATGCGTTGAAGAACTCCGCCTCGGAGCCTGGATACGGCATCACGAAAAGTCCGCCGCCGAGCGAGACGAACCTCGCAAGCGCATCGCGCGACTCCTCGGAGAGTCTGCGCACGCCGACAAGCACAACAGCGGCGAAACCTCCGAACGACGAGCGGCTTCCCGCCGCCGAGACGTCCTCCACGACCGTCTCAAGCAGATAGTCGCGCCTCTCCGCGCCCGCGGCCTCCGCGGCTTCGGCGAGCTCTGGCTTGAGCGCGAGCCCGACATAGGTAGACGCGCGGCGCAGGAACGGCGCGCCCGCGTTGCCGTCGACGAGAAGGACCTTGAGGCTGCCCATGACGGGAAGAGAATGGCGGCACACGTCGTCCGCCGGAAGATCGTCGCCCGACTCGACGCGCGCCGTCACGACGGTGCCGCCTGCGCTGCGGAACCTGTGTCTGAAGGTGAAGGTCTGGCTTTCGCCCGGCTGGAGCTGGCGCACTTCGCGCGCCTGCTTCGTCTCCCCTTCCACGTCGAGCGACACGCCCTTCGGCGTGACCGCCTCGGTTCCGGCGTTCACGACAGTCACGGCGAGCCCCACTTCGCGGTCCGTCCCGACGATGTCGCGCGACGGACGTATCGAGGCGACGGCGAGGTTGCGAATCGAAGTCGGAAGCGGCAGCGTGCGCCACGTGATTATCGGCTGCGTCTTGAGTGAGGAGAAAACGCGCTTGAGGGTCTTCCAGCGCTCCTTGTCGTCGAGCTGCCATCCTACTGTCTGCCCGTCGCCGACGATGACGATCTGCTTGACGGCGTTGTGTCCGGCGGCGAGCGTTACCGCCGCCGCGGTGAGGTTGCCGGCGATCTGCATCGTGCCGTTCGCTGGATAGAGGCGGTCGAGAGTGGAGAGGATGACGCGCTTGTCGGAGACGGGCACGGGGTTCATCACCTGCGGGACGGGTCCGCCGATTATGACTGCGAAGGAGGTGTTGCGCGGCGCGAGCTCGACGTACTTCTTCGCCTCCTCTATGGCGCGCTCGAAGTTGGACCTGCCGTCGTTGACGATCGACATGGACGCCGAACCGTCGATTATGAGCACCACGTCCTTCGTGGCGCCGAGTCCGAAGCGCTTCAGGTTGAGCTGCCGCTCGAAGACGATCGTCGCTATGGAGAGGACGAAGAGCACTATGCCGGCGGTCATCATCCAGAACCTATGCTTCGGATACCGCCAGAGCGCGAAGGAGATTCCCGTCGCCGTTATCGCGGCGAGGAGCATCGGCATCGTGACGGCCCACGGAACGGGCGAGTCGGGGCGGACGAACGGACGCGCGAACGCGAGCGCCAGGAGGCCCACCGCAAGGCAGCGGCACGCGAGGAGAAGGATGTCCTCGAGCAGGACCTTGCGTTTGCGCTTCTTCATCGTCTTGTCGAGGAAGAGCCACGCGCCCCACGGGATCTTGCGCGCGTTCCTGCGCGTGAATATCTGGATTATGATCGGAATCGCGACAGCGAAGAGCGCGAAGAGCATTGCGAAGTTTATGAACTGCATGGTCTAGCGGCCTCCGCTTCGCCTGCGCGACAGGTACTCGACGAGAGCCTTGTCGAACGGGATCTTTGTGTTCATCGGCGCATAGTCGGCGCCCATCTTCCTGACGCCGTCGCCGATCTTCTTGAGAAATGCGTTCACCTGCTCGAGGTAGCCCGCGCGGATGGACTTCGCGTCGAGCATCATCTCGTCCGTCCCCTCGAGGTTCTCGAAGTGGACGTGTCCGTCGAAGTCGAAGGTGAGCTCCTCCTCGGCCATCACGTGCAGCACGACGACCTCGTGCTTACGGTAGGTGAAGTGGTGGAGAGCCTTAAGGAGCTCGTCGGGATCGGACGTGAAGAGGTCCGACACGATGACGACGAGCCCGCGCGGCGGGATGCGCTCCGCTATGTCGTTGACGACGGGCGCGGGATCCGTCTCGCCGCCCGGCTTAGACTTGTCGAGGAACTCGAGAATGCGGCGGGTCTGCGAGGCGGACGACCTTGCGGGCAGGTACTCGCGTATCTTCGTGTCGAACGTGACGAGTCCGACGGCGTCCTGTTGCCCCGCGAGCATGTACGTGAGCCCCGCGGCGAGATAGCGCGCGTAGTCGAACTTCGAGAGGCGTCTGCCGTCCTGCTCCGCCGCCGCCTCGCCGTCGTACGCCATGGACCCCGAGCAGTCGAGGAGGATCGTCGTGCGGAGGTTCGTCTCCTCCTCGTACTGGCGGATGTAGAGACGGTCCTTTCTTCCCAGCACCTTCCAGTCGAGCGTCCTGAGGTCGTCGCCCGGCATGTACTGCCGGTGCTCCGCGAACTCGACGGAGTTGCCCTTCTTCGGAGAGCGGTGGCGGCCGGAGATGAAGCCGTACTTCATCGTGCGCCCGAAGAGCTCGCAGCGCGAAATAGTGGCCGTCGTCTTTGGCGGCAGCCACTTCATGTACGAGGGTGCGCTGTTCTTCATCGCGTCGGAAGGTCTTTAGATTTCAACCTTCTTGTAGTGCGGGACGAGGGTCTTCATGCAGGTCCAGCCGATGAGGTACGCGACGGCGCAGTATCCGAAAACGATGAGATAGCCCGCGGGCTTGCCGGTGTAGCCGAGGAACTCCATAGCCGGACGCGCGAACTGCGCGCCGGAGGCGAGAAGGTCCTTCGTCATCTCGACCTCCTTGCCGTCGACTATCGTCGTGCCGGCCGCGTATGTGAAGAGCGCGCCCGCGCACTTGTTCACCATAAAGCTGCCGCAGCCCGCGGCGAACTGCGCGATGCCGGTCAAGGTGCCGATCGTCGACTTCGGGAACATGTCGCCGACAACGGAGTAGACATTGGCGGACCACGCCTGGTGTCCGGCGCACGCGAGACCGATGAGAAGCGCGACGCCCATCGCGGCTGCGAACTTCTGCATGTTGACCGCAAGGGCGCTGCCGAACACGCCGAGCGGCTGAGCGCCAAGAGCGAGCAGCGGGAAGCACGCAAAGATGAACATCGCCACCATGCGCCCCTCGTAGGGGTTCATACCGCGCCTGTCGACCATGTAAGTCGGTATCTTGCAGAGACCAATCGAAACGAACGTCACGATTGCGTAGAGGGAGAATATCAGCGCCATGCCCTCAAGGGTGTCGCTCTTGTAGCCGAACTGGTCGGAGAAGTAGCCAGGAGTCCAGAAGAGGAAGAACCACCACACGCCATCGGTGAGGAAGCGACCGAAGACGAGCGACCACGTCTGGCGCAGCGAAAACGCCTTGGCGTAGGAAATAGATTTCTCTTCCTTGGGCTGGGGTTCGGGGGTGCCAGAACCCCCGTCCGTTCCGTCCTGGTTGATGTACGCAAGCTCCGCCGCGTTGACGCGCGGGCTCTCGGCGGGCTTCCTGTAGAGCCACATCCAGAAGCCCATCCACGCGAAGCCAAGCGCGCCGATGATGATGAAGGACATCTCCCAGCCGAAGTACTTGGCAATGAGCGGAATCGACAGCGGCGCGGCGAGCGCTCCCACGGAGGAGCCCGCGTTGAAGATCGAGGTCGCGAACGCGCGGTCCTTCTTCGGGAAGTACTCGGCCGTCACCTTGATCGCCGCAGGGAAGTTCCCGGCCTCGCCGAGCGCGAGCACCGCGCGGCACGCGAGGAAGAGCCAGACGGAAGTCGTGATGCCCATCATGCCGAGGAATCCTGCCGCCTTGAGGAAGGACGTGCCGACCCCGCACCCCGCGTGGAGGCACGCGCCGAGCGACCAGATGAATATTGCCCATAGGTAGCCCTTGCGCGTGCCAAGCCTGTCGATGAACTTGCCGGCGAAGAGGTTGCACAGCGCGTAGATGATCGAGAACACGGCAGTGATCGTGCCGTAGTCGTTGTCGGACCACCCGAACACCGGGGCGATGAAGTCCTTGTAAGTCAAGGACAGCACCTGCCTGTCGAGATAGTTCACCGTCGTCGCGAAGAACAGCAGCGAACAAATTACCCACCTGAAACTGGACATCCTGTCTGATTTAATATCGTTCATGGAAATATTATACCACAAATGACGAATCCGCGACAATCTCCAGGGGGCGATTTCGAACATGGTTTTCAGCGAGCCGGAATCGCCCCCGGGACGTCGCGTCTCATTGGCGCACCCACATCCATCACTCTGCGACTATGCGAAAGAATCCGGAATAAGTTTCTTTTCTACAGCGTACGCACCGACACTTTGGCGGGGGCGTTGACCTTCACGTCAAGCGTTCCGTCCGGCTTCTTCGAGACTCGCACCTCCACCGCGCCGCCGTCCGGGAGCGCATATGCGCCTTCAGCCCAATCGAGATCGCCGAGGGAAGGCTTGACCTCGAACTCGCGGCATCCGACGCCGACGGGACGGATTCCCAGGACGTTGGCGATCATCCAGGGCGCGGGACCGGCGCTCCAGCCGTGGCAGAGCGAATGCCTGAAGCCCTTGTAGCAGAACTCGCCGTAGTCGCCGTGGATGTCCTTCATTCCGGCGACGGGCATCTGGTCGACGCGGAACGCCCCGTTCGTCCATGCAAGGCTGAAGTCCTCCCAGAACGTCGTCGCGCCCATGTCGAGCATCCCGCCCCAGTAGTCGCGAACGGTGTCGAGGGCGCGCTGCGTTTCTCCAGCCGCGCTCATCGCCTCGAGCATGTAGTATCCGTAGAACGTCGAGACTCCGTCGTGTCCGTCCTTCGAAAGGGTGCCGTCGAACATCTCCTTGGCGCTTCTCATGCCAGAAAGAGCGAGAAGCGCGGCGGCGCTCTTTGCCCCGTGAGGTTCCGGCTTCTGGCGGGCGAGCTCGGCGGCAAGCGCGGAGGCGTCCGCCTCGAGCTTCGCGTCGCCGAGCGCGCGGGCGAGAAACGCCGTCTCCCGCGCGCAGATTAGCGCAAGCGCCTGGGTTCCCGCTGCGGCCGCCTCTTTGTTGTGCTCAGTTGGCCAGTCGAGGAATGTGCCCGCGAGCCAGCGTCCGTCGCGCATCCCAGTGCGGACGTGCGCGAAGGCCTTCGAGAGGTATTCCGCATGTCCGCGCAGGTATTTCAGGTCGCCCGTGTAGCGGTACCACTCGGCGAGGTTGCGTATCCACCAGAGAGTGTATGTCGGCATTCCGTTCATCCATGCGTCCGGCGGACACGTCGCCGCCATGTAGTCAAGTGAATGCGGCAACACGTCAGCCGCGCCGAACACGGAGAGGACAGCCATCGTCTCCGGATGCGTATCGCCCATCCAGACGAGGCGGTCGCGCTTGATGCCGTCCCAGAGATAGTCCTGGCAGCAGAGATGGACCGTCCGTACCGCTGTGTCGAAGATCGCGTTGAGCCGTTCGTCCGACGACTTGAATCGCCCGATTCTGCGCATCGGACGCATCAGCGACACGGCGCGGACGTAGTCCAGCTGGACAGGGTCGACCCCTGCGTTGTCGATTCGCGCGAAGCGGAAGCCCGACTCGCCGAACTCGCGCCGTCCGTACCACGGCAGCGCGATCACGTCGTCGCGAATCGCGTGGTCGTTGCACGCGCCCTTCACGCCGAGTTCGCTCATCGCCTCCGAAACGGACTCCCCGAAGCGGACGCGCACGCGCGCGCCGTGTCCGCTCTTCGCGCCGCTCCCGATCTGGATCGAGCCGTGCAGCTCGCGTCCGAAGTCGAGAATGATCCATTCGCCCTTCGCAAGCACCGGACCATTTCCGTTTAGGAAAGGCCCTTCCGCGACCTGTCCGAACCTTGGCGAGCAGAGAGACTCCGCACCGCCGACTCCGTCCGAGGACGCGACGATCCTCTCTGGCGTCACTATCGCGCGCACGCGCGAATCAGGTTCCTCGGCTGCAACCGCCAGAAGCGGCACAGCAACAGCAATCAGTATTGTCTTTTTCATATTCATATTCATCCACTCCCAAGGAGATGCGGCATCTTGCCGCGTCCAACCCAATGGAGATGCGGCATCTTGCCGCGTCCAACCCAATGGAGATGCGGCATCTTGCCGCG
>JAEDKA010000011.1 GCA_016296065.1 Kiritimatiellia bacterium | reverse complement strand
ATATACGCCAATATATGCGCTATGCGCAGATGCGGGCACTTTGCTGCATCCTTGCTTAAATCGCCCGTTGCACCCCATCTCGGCATGTGCCCATTTTTTTAGCACAGCGACAGGGAAGTTTGCTATACTACCGTCGACAACACAAAGTAGGCCTGTGGCGTGGCTAGGCGTCTATTTCGTACCCTGACGCTCGCAGCACGGCGAGCGCTCGGTCGAAATTGGCGCTCTTGGTGAGGATGTAGTCTGTGTTGAATGTGGATACGGCGAATATCCCGATCTTGTTCTCGGCGAGTACGGCGGACAGTCGCGCGAGAATGCCGGTGAGCGAGAAGTCGAGTGTGCCCATGACGCGGAACGCGCGCCAGCCGTCGTCGCGGTCGGTCGTGTTTTCCGGGACGGACACTGTCGGACACACGAGCGATCGTTCCTCGTCCGTCGCGCCAGTGAACACGAAAGGTGCGGAGAGGTCTGTGAGTGAGTAGTCCGCTACCTTGCATACGGAGAATTCGCCTTTTATCGCTTCAAGTTTCATGGTGATGTTCAATGTCCATTAAATTGTGCACATTGTATCACATGACTGTTTCGCACGTCAAACCGGAATCTATGAGGTCCTGTTTAGCCTTGGGCTGTAAAACGGCATTTTGTCGTTTAGTAACCCGAAATCTGCGGTGATTGGCCTGAATATGGGCTGCTAATCTGCAAAATGTCGATTAGTAGCCCATGCAGCTTGCGAAATGTCTTTGAGATAAAGAGACGGCGCGAGATTGGCGCGGAGGCCGAGCATGGCTTTGACGCGGTCATTCCTGCGGATCGCCTGCTTTGAGCTCCCCCGATTCGGAATATGGCCCTTGATTAGTACCCGACTGGGTATGTTGTGACGATGCCGGTTTTGGTATAATGGAAGCATGAAAAAGATTCTTTCAAGCGCATGCCTTGTCGTAATTGCCGCCGCGGCGGCAGCCTTTTCCGCCGCGGCCGAGTCCGTTATTCAGCAGGGCGCGAACGTCGCGCCGAACGGCGACAGAATAGACGTCACGTCGAAGTGCCTCAGGCTCAACGGCAGGGCGCTCATCCCCGTCATGGGCGAGATGCACTATTCCCGCGTGCCGCGCGACGAATGGGCGAAGTCTCTTGCGACGATGAAGGCGGGAGGCGTTTCCATCGTCTCGACATACGTGTTCTGGAACCACCACGAATGGAAGGAGGGCGAATGGGATTTCTCGGGAAACAGGGACTTGTCGGCGTTCCTTGGCGAAGTCAAAAAGGCAGGGCTCTGGGCGGTTGTGCGGATCGGTCCGTGGGCGCACGGCGAGTGCCGCGAGGGCGGCTTCCCCGACTGGCTCGTCGACAAGGCGTATGGATGGGCGAACGGCGACGCGAAGAAGGCGCGGCAGATCCTGCGTTCACGCGACGCGCGTTTTCTCGGCGAGACGAAGAAGCTGTTCGAGCGCGTCCACTCGGAAGTAGCGCCGCATCTCTGGAAAAACGGCGGACCGGTCATCGGCGTGCAGCTGGAGAACGAAAGCCGCGGGCCGTGGCCCTATTACCAGGCGCTCAAAAAGCTCGCGGTGGACGCGGGATTTGACGTCCCGATGTACACGCGGACCGGCTGGCCGCGGCTAAACGGACCCGAGACGACGTTCGGCGAGATGATTCCGCTCTACGGCGACTATGCGGAGGGATTCTGGGACCGCGAGCTCAAGTCGATGCCCGGCAGCTACAAGGATGCGTTTGCCATGCGCCCCGCGCGCACGTCTTCGGTGATCGCCACGGAACAGCTGGGGAAACAGAAGTCCGAGGACGCGAAGGGCGCGGAGCAGTATCCGTACTTTACCTGCGAGCTCGGCGGCGGCATGACGTCAAGTTACCACAGGCGCCTCGTGATGGAGCCTATGGACGCCTTCGCGCTCGCCGTCGTCAAGTTGGGCAGCGGTTCGAATCTCCCCGGGTTCTACATGTACCACGGCGGATCGAATCCGACCGACTTCGGCGTCAACATGGCGGAAAGCCAGCGCGACCGCTTCACGAACTGGAACGACCTTCCGGTCGTGAGCTATGAGTTCATGGCGCCGATAAGCGAATTCGGGGAGCCGCAGTATGCCTACTGGATGATCAAGGCGCTTGCGGACTTCTGCCGCGAAAACGCGGAGGAGCTTGCCGTAGCCGATCCTGTGTTCGTGAGTAAAAGCGAAACGCGCCGCGGACGGTTCATATTCCACAACGACTACGTGCGCCGCATCAACCCCGACGGCGAATGCTGGATCGGCGTCGAGAAGGACGGCAAGGTGGAGCGCATCGTAGACGGACGGACACTCGCGGGCCGTCGTCCGTCGGTTGTCGAAGGTTGCCGCCTTTCCGCAACTGATCTTACGCTTCTGAAGCCGGCCGGCACCCCGCCGCCTGTCGCAGTCGGACCCAACGGCGTCGCGATGCCGCCAGAGGAGAGCGCGTGGGATGCGGCCGCGGAATACGAGGTGCCTTTCAAGGCCGGCGATACGATACTGGAGATCGCATACGTCGGCGACATGGCGCGGCTCTATGCGGACGGCGTGCTTGTGCAGGACGATTTCTGGAAGGGGCTTCCGATACGCTACGCTCTCCGCCGTCTGCCGAAGGGAACGAAGCGGCTTGTCCTGAAAGTGCTTCCGCGTGGCGCGGGCTGGGAGGATAAGGTTTACGTCGACCGTGCGAGAGCCGGTTCGTCTGCGGACGACATAGCGAGGTACGAGGCCGTCGGGGAGCTGGCGCGAGATCCAGCGGAGAAGCCCGTTGACGCGCCGAAGGACATGAAGCTCGTCCTCTGCATGGGGCAGTCCAACATGGCAGGGCGCGCGAAGATGTCCGACGCGGACATGGAGGTCGTGCCGCGCGCGTACAAGCTCGATCGTGACGGACGCTGGGTGGCGGCGAAGGCCCCATACCATTTCGACAAGACGGTGGCTGCGGTCGGGCCTGTCGACGAGTTCGTGAGGCGATATCTCGCGGACCATCCGGGCGAGAGCATAGGCGTTGTGCCGTGCGCGGTCGGGGGGAGTCCGTTCTATTCGTGGAACCCACCCCCGAAGGGCGAGCGGAAGGGCGTGAACTATGCCAAGGCGCTTGAACGCGCGAAGATCGCGCAGGCCAACGGAAAGTTCATCGCGATTCTCTGGCATCAAGGGGAGACGGACGCCGCGAAGGCGAAGGACGAAACAGGGCTGAACGAGTCGTATCCGAGGGACTTCGCGCGCATGATGTCCGAGCTGCGCAGGGAGCTCGGAGAGGGCGACGTTCCTGTCATTGCGGGCGAGATCGGGCGCTGGATGCGTCCGGACGGAGACCATGCCGCGCGCATCAACCCTGGAATCGGCAAAATCCCGTCGCTCCTCCCCAAATCCGCCGTCGTTTCGTCGGAGGGTCTCTCAAACCAGGACCGCCACCACTTCGACCGCGAAGCTCAGCGCATTCTCGGCGGCCGCTACTACGACGCCTTCAAGTCGCTGTGACCGTCCAGACGAAATGACCGCTCTGCACTGCACCATGCATTCAGTTTGGCCGTGCTACACTGAGATGTATCCATGCGAGACGGCGTAGGCGCATGCCGCAGTGGTGTTGCTCACGCCGAGTTTCTCGCGTATTGTCCTGACGTGCGACTTGACTGTCTCGAAAGAAACACCGATTTTCTCCGCGACGGATGCCTTGCTCTCTCCGTTGCCAAGAAGGGTGAGTATCTGCGTTTCGCGGAAGGAAAGCGGGCTTGCGACTCCCGCGCGGGTTGATGCGGAGATGAATCCGGAGTCGTTCTTCAGAGACGTTCGCATGGCGTCGATCAGGTCGTCCATCTCCACGGACTTCGGCAGGTATGCGCTTGCGCCGCTCTCCTTTGCGCGCGCCTCGTCCGCCGCATTGGGCATTCCCGCGATGAAAACGGCGCGGACGTTCGGAGCGAAGCGGCGGACACGAGAATAGAGGTCGATACCGTCCATGTCGCCAAGCCTGACGTCGCAGAGCATCACGTCCGGTTCGCACGACGTCTTGACGAACCGCAGCGCCTCCTCGCCGGACGAGACGCATCCTGCGACCTTGAAGCCTTCGACTGCCGCGAGCATCGTTTTCATGCCGTCGCGCACCACTGGATGGTCGTCTGCAATCAGTATTGTTGCCATAATCAAGTTCCTTTATTCGCCGAGGAGATTCCACAGCGCGAGCTTAAGGTGTTTCTGCGCGTCTTTCATGATTTCCTCCGCCTCGCGAAGGCTGTTGTCCGCAGCTGCTGCGTCGCCGCGCACGAGAAGGCGCGCAGCCTTTATGTGTCCTTTCGCGCCGATGAGCATCTGCATGAAGTTGTCGTGGAGTTTTCCGGCGATTCGCAGACGCTCCTCCTCCCTTGCTTCCGCTGCGATGCGCCTCCTGACGCGGGCAAGCGCGAGGCAGATGAAAAACACGGCGGAGATTGCGCCAAACATGGCGGCGAGCCTTCCGACCGTGAGCCATGGCGCGCGGCGGACGATCTCGACCTCTCGGAAGGTATGCACCATCGTGCTAACGGTGTGTATCGACGCGATGGCGTTCCCCTTGTCGTCGCCAGCGACATAGAAGAGAAACGGACCCGCGACCCGTATGACAGCTCCTACTCCGAGTCCGGAAGGAAGCGCGACGTTCTCGCCTTCATATACGGTCACTTGCATCTGCATTCCGCCAGAGGAAAGCGAGAGGATCGTGTTGTACTCCCTGCGTGAGATATCCGTAACCCTGCCTTCAGTAAGGATGTATTCTCCATACTGGTTGACGAGCGATTTGTCTGCTGACGGATCGAAGTGCATCTCAGGAATCGTCATTTCCTTCGGCTTGGGAGGCTCTGCAGCAATGCCGGTTACGGTCGCGTGGCAGTAGACGTAGCGCGGCGTTGTGGAGTTCTTCCGCTCCCAGCCCTCGACGTCGACGCGCATGCCTGGCTTCAGTCCGGAAGGCTTTGCCGTCTGCGGATTGCAGGCCACGCGGTAGCTGCGCGAGTCTCCATCGCGCCTGATGAAGAAGTAGTCGTCGTTCTGCGAGTCGAACGTAACGACTCCGGACACTTTCACCGGGACGGAATTGTCGTCGGCGCAAAGCGCTGCGGCGCATGTGAACGCGACGAGGAGGGCGCATGGCAGCCGAGAAATTCTATTGAGAAGTTTCATGTGAACATTCTACCAAAAATTGCTCTGCGCCGCCATGCGCCAGGGAGTTTCAAATGTCGCGCGGTTGGTTATCGAAAGACTAGAATCAGGCCGGGTTTTGCGAATTCCGCGTAGAGAATGTTGTAAGGCGTTTCGTCCTCCATTATGGATTGCGTCTTTATCTTCCACTTTCCTCTTGCCGGTGTCGGCCCTACGATTTCTGGTTTGCCCGTGATCACTCCTGACGTCCGTATAAGGCCATACGTCAGCGACTCGTCGGCATCCTCGGGGATGCGCACCTTCGAGCCCGCCTCGAACGTCACGCTTGCGACCGTGCCTGTGCCGGAAAGCGTCGCGCCGCTCGCGACCGTCACAGTCGCGTTCACGAGGTTCGTGGAGTTTACGACGATTTCGCCGGCTGTGACGCCGATCGTGGAGTTCGCCGGCATCTCGACCGCCGGGCCGAGCGTCAGAGTGCTGCCCGCACCGGCCTTTGTCAGATGCAACGCGTGGTCGACGAATGCACTGTTGATCGTGCTGTCGTCGGTTTCGCGCTCGCCCACCACCAGATGTGTCGGGCTTGCGGCGCAGCGAAGGACAGTGGCGTCGTTCGGGACTGAAAGCGCGCCGAAGCGCAGTGCCTTTTCGTTGCTTGATGCGTCGATCGCCAGATCGTATGAACGATAGTACTGCGAGTTGTTGGCGTTCGAGTTGCGGTTGGAGAGCTTTGCCATCGGGAGTATCCATTTGGCGCGGGGAGAGCCGGAGTACCAATGGCCGAATCCGAGGTTGAGGTAGGTGACGTTGCCCGTATTCTCCATGGTCAGCTCACCGTAGAAGTTCGTGTTGACGCCGTTGAGCATCGTCCCTCGCTCCTTCGTGCTGATATAGGCCGCTCCGCCGCCGGTAATCGCACCGTTGATGGCGAAGTTTGCGTTATCTCCGTTGCAGACGCTTGAAGTGCCTGTCACGAACTCTATGTCGTTCGTCGTGCCGGCATTGACCTCCCCGACTTCGAACTGTCCGCCCGAAAGACGTATTTTCGCCGCGCCGAAGTAGAATTTGTCATTGACCTGCGTGCCTTTCAGCTTTGCTCCGGCGGCGACGTCTATGGTTCCGGCGAATCCGCTCATTTTGGCGTCCAGCGCTTTGAAGGTCTGGCCGTCTGCAAGCAAGAGAGTTCCTTCGCCGGCGAGTTCGAAACCATCCGCCGACATGGAGTGGCCGGTATCGAATGTCACGGAGGCTCCCGCAGCTACGTTCAGCCTCCCTGTCCCCGTCGGCACGGGTATGCTGTAGGCCACCGCAGCGCCGTCGAGCGAAAGCGTACCGCTCGTGAGCGTCAGCGCGTCAAGCGAAAGTCCTGCCGCAGCGTATTCGACGTCGCCCGCGTTGACCCAAGAGGATGCCGACAGCGTTCCATCGCCTGTGAACTTCTGGACGCCGCTCTCGCCGGCCGACACGCTGACAGTCGAGGGATTCACCGCAGAATCGACGATTACAGTGTTCTCCGAGCCTGCATCTACTGCAAACTCCACGGCATCGTTCGCCGCGAATGTCTTGGCTTCTTGCGACGCCTTGCCAAGCCACTTGCCCTGCGCCGTCCAGTTCTCTCCGTTGCCATTCCAGACAAGCGTCTCTGCGTTGACGACCACCTTGACCTTACCGCCCTCTACGTAAGGCGTGTCGCAAGTGGAGTTGCCACCCAGCCCCGTAAGCCTGATGCGTTCGAGCGTATCGGCGGACGGCGCATCGCCCGTGAAGGACAGAAGGTCGTAGGTCCCTTTCTCTGAATAGGCGTCGGTTATGCGCAGCTCCGCACCGTCGGCAATCGTCAGCGTTCCCAGCGTCGCACCGGCCGGCACGGCCAGCGCACCTTGCGAAACGGTCCAGTCTCCGCCTGTCATGAGTGGCACTGCGGATAGAGTCAGTGTGCCGGAACCGGATTTTTCGAGTCCGCCGGTGTTGCTGGCCGCGAGCGCCGTTGCGAACGTGACGTCGGTCGCGCCGAGGTTGAGCTTGATTGCGGCGGTGGAGTCTTTGATCAGCGAGGAGATGTCCGCCGCGCCGCCTGCGCCGAATGCGAACGCCCCGCCAGTGAAAACCATCTTTGTCGTCGGCAGCGTGTTTGCTGCGGTCGATTTGCGCTCTGCCACGCCGTCTCTCAGTTCGAGAGTTCCGTAGTCCTTGCAGGCGAAAAGCATCGTGCCTGATCCGACCTTTGCCACGGTGACTTTGCTTGCAGAGTAGAAATCGGGGCTTCCCATGTCGAAGTCCGTTCCCTTGCCGCCGATTTCATAGGTATAGGGGCTTGTCTGGCATCGGATGTTTGCGCCGTTCGGCGCCTTGAACTCGCCGAACTTGATCGTCCCGCCGGAGAAAGTCATCGAGCCGTTGTCGGTGCCGCCATTGATCTGAAAAACAGCACTTGCCGAACCCGCCGTTGCCGCGGCGAACTTCATGCGGTTGTTGCCGTTGCCGTCAACGATGACCGTGCCTTGAAAATCCTTGTTGTCGCCTTTGAGGTGGACGCCCTTGTATTTAGCTCCATGGTAGAGCGTCAGCGTGCCTGTACCGAGAAGCGGACCCTCGACGGCGAGGTCGTTTGAGTTGCCCGTCATTTTGGCGGTTCCGTCAATGCGCACTTTTGTCATGATGGCGCTTGCCGCCGACCGCGCCTTGAAATCGCTGTTTGCCGTGAGAACGAGTGTGCCTTCGCCATCGACAAGCTGGGCGCTGAGTGTCTTGCCGTGGGAGAGCGTGAGTTCACAGTCCTGGGCGATGTGTATATGGCGTACGGAAGTAGGGCTTGACGGGATTGACGTAATGGTGGCGTTTGACTCGAATATGGCCTCGTCATCGCCGCCAGGCGCGGTGGTGGCCGCAACGCGCTCGCTGTCCTCAAGTGTCTCCCAGTTTTCCGCCGCGTCCCACGCGCCTTCCGCAACGGTCGATTTCCAGTAGTAGGTCTCGGCCAGTGCAGGAGAGCCAATAAAGCACACGAGCAGAAGCATCGCGGCGCAAAAGAACCTTTCAGCGATAGATAATTTCATGACTGTATTCTCCTGTTGGTTTTTCTCGATGATGTGAATCATTTTATCAGACACGCCTTGAAAGCGGTATACCTACTTTGGGGGTGTTTACGGCAGACGGGCGGCTGCGGTGAGCTCGACCGGGCTGCCTTCGCCGAATTTTGCCGACACCGGAGTGAGGCGGTAGCGATAAGTCTTGCCCGTGTGCACACCTTTGTCTATCCATTCCGTCTTACCGGTCGTGCCGAGCTCCTCCCAATTTTCGCCCGCGCCGGCAGCCCGCTCTATTCGGTAGGTGTCAGCGCCGAACGACTCCAGCCAGCGCAGATGGATTACCTTTGGCGATGGCGAGGAGAAAAACTGGATTGGGGTTGCTGGTGCTTCGAGTCCGCCGCGTCCGTCTCCGCATGTCATTCGGAGGTGGCTGAACCGTGCAGTGACATTTTCGCCCTCGGCGACGAAGAGCCCGACGTAGCAGGTCTTTGCGAGGCCGTCGAAGTCGACGTTCTGCATCGGACTCCAGCTCGCCCCGTCGATGGAATGGAACGCCGTGACGCGATCGCCGCGCCGCTCGAGCTTCAGCCAACGGGGCATCGTTACGGACGAGTCCCAGCGGCGGTGCATCTGCCCGAACCTGTTGTGCGAACTCGCACTCGAGCGCCACATCCCGACGGCGACGCGCGGCGTGACGACGCCTTTCAGCTCGATTTTGTCGACCATGTGGATCGTTAGAAGTCGCGACGAGGGGTTTAAGTCCTCCGCAAAGGCGATTCCTGCTATCGGATGCGGCGCGTCGGATTCGATCGAGTCGCATCGGACGACTATCGCGCCGTCGCCTTCCATTGGCAGGGAGTGGAACATGTAGAAGACGTCGCGCGGGTTCGCGATGTGTCCGCCGGTACCCTTGACAGTCCATACGCCGTTTCGGAGCGTTGCGCTCGCTCCTGACGGAACAGACCCGACCGGATGCGCCTCAAGCTTCGACACCGTCATGAGCGGAAGTTTTTCCTGTTCGCGCAGCGTTCGTGCGCGCGATGCGTCCTTGTCGCGGCGGAACATGATGGACTCGCCGTTTTCGCGGTGCTGCGAAAGGTATTCCTCGAGGTAGGGGGCGCTCATGCCCTTGCGGACGACGTACGCCGTGCGCAGGATGTTCAGGAGGTCGGGGCATTTTCGCACTGAGCCGGGTGCGCCGCCATGTCCGGGATAGCAGTCGTATTCGCTTCCGAAGGGGATGAAGTCGAGCCCTTTGCCGACGTTGAAGCGCGAGTAGAATTCGGCGCAGGCGAGAAGGCGGTTCGAGCGCAGGGAATATACGTCGATTCCCTGCGTCCAGAACGCCTCGGCGATTAGCGCGAGGTGCAGGAACTGTCCGTAGGCATGTCCCTGGTCGCGTCCTGAGTCTCCTATCTCCCCGTTCGGCAGCGTGTCGGCGAGCCCTCCTGTCACGTCGTCGCGATATGCGGCGAGGCACTGTTTGAGCTTCTCCACGTCGTCGCAGAATATCGCGACGCCCACGCCTGTGACGAGCTGGAGCGCGCCCTGGTTTGCGCTTCTCAGGGGGCGCGGCACATTTGCCGCCCCCCAGTAGTTCTCGAGGAAGTATTTCTTCACTGTCGCTGTGTCCTCTTCGGTCCAGCCTGGCCAGGTGCCGCGCAGGATTTCCGCGCCGCCGTAGAGGCGGTATGCGAAGTCGCCCATCGAGAGATACGACTCCGCGCCGCTCCAGCGCTTGTGCGTCTTCGCCCACGCGAGAAGGATGTCGCGTCCCTGTTTGGCGTACGCCTCGTTTCCCGTCAGATACCACATGCGCGCGGAGTTGTAGATCATCTGCATGTCGCCGCACCATTCGCCGAGGCATCGGTTTGGCGTGCGCGAGACTTCCTCGAAGGGTCCGCGCATCCTGTAGCCGAGCGGGGTCGCCGCCTTGAGTTCCGCGAGCGCGGAAGCGTAAGGCTCTTCCTTCGCGTGGGCCTTCAGGTAGTCCAGGTCGTCGCGGCTCAAGCCGAAGCCTGGATGTTTGAACTCGAATGCTGCCGCGCTCTGCGCCAGCGACGCGGCAAGAGCCAATGCCAAAATAACTTTCTTCATGTCTCTCCAATCATTTTGATGCTGTCACGTATGACGCAAACAAGTTTAGCAAATCAAGAGTCGAGTAAGAATACCTACATAGGGGTAGTGTGCACTCCCTACATAGGGGGATGGCGGGGCGGCGGTTCATGCATTATAATGGAGGTATGAAAACGAGGACCATAGCCATTGTCGCCGCGGCGTCTGCCGCGATTTCGCTGAATGCAGCGCCTGTAGCAGTCGATGCACAGGCCAAGGGTACGCCGTTCGAGCACTATTGGAGCTTCGGCGTGGGCGCGGGACGCGTCAACGAGGGGCTACGAGCGGCGTGGCACGAACACCTCGTGCGCGCGAACACGGACTGCGGATTCCGCTACGTGCGCATGCACGACACGTTCAACGACGACATGTTCGTCTATTTCGGCGACGGAAACTACAGCTGGCAGTACATAGACGAGGTCTACGACCGAATGCTTGCCGAGGGCGTCAGGCCGTTCGTAGAGCTTTCGTTCTTCCCGTCTGCGCTCGCCAAGGAGAATTCACGCACCGTGATGTGGTATCGCGGACATGTCGAGCCGGACCGCGCCAAATACCCCGCCTGGGGACGCATGATCGAGGCGTTCGCGCGGCACCTGGTCGAACGCTACGGTATTGATGAAATTCAGAAGTGGTATTTCGAGGTTTGGAACGAACCAAATCTATATTGGGGATTCTTTCATGGCACGAAGAGCGACTATTTCGAATTGTATCGCGTGAGCGCGAACGCAATCAAATCAGTCCATCCGTCGCTCAAGGTCGGAGGGCCCGCGACCTCAAACTTCATAGCCGACTCGCGTCACGACGGCGAGATACAGGACAACAATAAGAGCGTGTTCTATCCGCAGGAGACGATCAACAAGCAGCAGTGGAAGGGCGTATGGATCGAAGAGTTCCTCGCGTTCTGCGAGAAGGAGAAGCTTCCGGTCGACTTCATCTCCTGCCATACGTATCCGACGGACTACGCGCTGGACCCGGTGTCGGGACGCGGCAAGAACGCGATCCGCTACGTCCATTCCGTGCGCGACGACTTCGCGTATCTCAAAAAGACGCTCGCCGCGAGCGCCTATCCGAACGCGGAGATACACATCACCGAATGGAGCACGTCGCCGAACAGCCGCGACGCGCTGCACGACAACCTTCCGCCCGCCGCGTACATCGCGAAAGTCTCGCTCGAGAACGCGGGCAAGGTCGATTCGCTCATGTACTGGACCTTTACGGACATCTTCGAGGAGAAGGGCGGCGGAAGGGACATCTTCCACGGCGGATTCGGCATGCTTAACTTCCAGGGCGTCGCGAAGCCGTCCTATCACGCGTACCGCATGATGAACGCGCTCGGAGACGAACTTCTCTGGAACGCGGACAACGTGACTGTGACGCGCGATTCGGCGCGCGGCAAATGCGCCGCGCTCGCATACGCCTATCCGAAGGAATACGAGAGTCACGTTCCAGCAACGTCCGACTGCGGAAAGTATATGGACGCCTCTCCGATGGAGCTGGACCTGACGTTGACTGGGCTCAATGGTGGCGCGCCGTTCGAGATCGAGACGCTTGACGACGACAACGGCAACGCGATAAAGGTATGGCGCGAGATGGGGTCGCCACGCTCGCCCACACGCGAGCAGACCGCCGCGCTCAAGGCCGCGGGCGAAGCGACAAAGCGCGAGATGGTGCGTGCCGATTCCAGTGGGCGTCTCGTCCTGCGCCGCACACTTTCGCCCTGGTCGCTTGTTCTTGTCCGTGAACTGTGACTACTGCAATAAAAAAGGCAGGGGGTTGCGTCGCTCCGCGACGCAACAATGAAATGAGATGCCGTATACGGTTGATGCAGGGGGTTCCGTCGCTCCGCGACGGAACAAAGAAAAGCAGAAGAACAGTTGCATCATAAAGTCCTTCGCGGAGCGACGGACCCCCTTAATGGACGTCATCGACAGCTGGGAGGCGGGGAAGCAGGACTGGACCGACGACTTCGCTGCAAAGTTCAAGGCGCGCTGCGGCTACGACTGCATTCCGTATCTCCCCGTGCTTACGGGGCGCAATGTCCTGCGTGTTGGTTCCGTTCAATCCGCCGTGCCGGTAGGGTCGGCGTTCCATCGCCGACCGGATGCTGATGCTGTATCGATTACCCCGCTTCAGATGACAAAAGAAGAAGCGCAATGGGCAACCAAGTTCACCCTCGACTACGAGGCGACGAAGAAGCATCTATTCGAGACGGAGTTTCTTGCGCCGTTCGCAGAGCGCGCGCACAAACTCGGACTCCTCGTAGCGGGCGAACCTTACGGTGACGGCGACTTTGATATGGAAACGTTCGTGAAGTATCTCGATCTGCCGATGAGCGAATACTGGGCGAAGTCGCATTATGGTTCCATCGAACGTCCGATGCGAGTCAATGCTGCGGCGAAGTCCTGCGGAAAGACGTATGTCGGCTGCGAAGCGTTCACGGCTTTCCCCGTCGATGCGGACATTGCGCCGACGCTGGAAAACTTCGCCGAAGCGATTGATCTGCTCAAGTCAGCGGGTGTAAGGCGCTTCGTGTTCCACTCGGTCGTTCACCAGCCGTCCGACGATTCGGCGCTCACGATGGGTCCGTTCGGCACGCGCTTCGACCGCGCCCACTGCACGCCCCTCCGCGCTGCGGCGGATTACCGACTACATCAAGCAAAGGTAGATCTTTCCGACAAGGGCAGGCACCTCCGCTGGCGGTGCTCTTTGCGCCATGCCGAGGGAGTCGACCCTGTCGTGTCGCGGAACACATTCGCGAGATGCGACTGGGTGCAGAATCCCGCAACGGCTGCGATTTCGGCAAGCGTGTCGTCGGTGTCGCGCAATAGCGTCTTCACCAGCGCAAGGCGCTGCCGCGCTATCTCGTCCCCTATCGAACGGTTCATATCGGACCGGAATCGCTTGTCGAGTACATTGCGGCTGACGCCAAGCGAGTTGGCGATCTGCGCGGCGCCAAAGGGCTTTGAAATGTTCGCCGTGATGTAGGCGAGGGTCTGCTCGACAAGCGGATCCGACGAGGCAATGATGTCGGTTGACCTCCTGAGGACTATTCCCTTTGGCGGAACGAGGATGGGCTTCGCCGGGGCGGACTTGCCGAGCATGAGCGCACCCAGGAGGCGCGCGGCTTCGTATCCGCCGGTTTCCAGGTTCTGGTCGATGGAAGAAAGTGGGACGGACTGGTTCTCGCAGATGATCGGGTCATTGCCGATGGAAAGTATCGCGATTTCCTCGGGCACCGACAGATTGCATTTTTCCGCCGCGTCGAGGAGCTTTGCCGCGTCCGTTTCGTCGTAGGTAAGCACGCCGACCGGCTTTTCGCATTTCTTCAGCGTCGAGGCGATCCATTTGAGGAACGCCGAGTAGTTCGCCAGGCATGATTTCGGAAGCGCCTCCGCGGCAACCCACTTCATGGCGACGGACTTTTCCGTAAATCCGCTGTAGCGCAGTTCCTGGACGTGTCCCCATCCTGTCGAGAACCACGCGAGATTGCGGAAATTGCGTTCGGCGAAATGTTCTGCCGCCATGCGTCCGATAGCCTCGTGGTCGCTCATCACGCGGGGCAGCGCCACTTCGGGACGGCTTATCGTTACGTCCACGACAGGTATGCCTTGCGCGCGGAAGCGGCTTACCGCATTGACGGCGGTGTTGTCCGAGCGAAGCGCCACAATCACTCCGTCGCCTTCCCATGCAAGCGGTCTCGAGCCTATGCGGTCCTGGATCATCAGGTACCAGCCCTGCTCGCGCGCGTAATGCGCGACGCCGTTCAGCCGCTGCGCGCTGACTGGCGATATCATTACTAGAACTTTCTTATTCATATGCCAATGCCGCTATTATAGCATATTTTCCCCTTTCCCGCGCATACTCGATGTTGCGATGAATTATGCAAACATTAGGCGATATCTTGCAATTTACTGCGCATGGGCGAAATGCTAAAATAGGCGCGTAAATTCGGAAAGGAGAATACGAAATGAATGCAAAGGCATGGAGGCTCTATGGGGCGAAGGACGCCCGGCTTGAAGACGTCGAGCTCGAAGAAGCAGGCGATGACGGTGTTGTTGTTGAAATCGTGACTAACACGATATGTCTCAGCGACTACAAGGCGGTGTCGCTCGGCACGGGACACAAGCGCGTGCCGAAGGACATCGCGACGAATCCCATCATGTTCGGACACGAGATATCCGGCATCGTGCGCGAGGTTGGCCCGAAGTGGGCCTCGCAGTTCAAGGTCGGTCAGCGCGTCTGCATTCAGCCTGCCTTCAACATCCCCGGCCATGAACTTGAGACCATGGGCTACGCATGGCACTCTATCGGCGGCGAGACGACGCATGTGTACTTGCCGTCCGTCATAATGGAGATGGGCTGCCTTCTCCCATACGATGGCGACGCCTTCTTCAAGTGCTCCCTCGCCGAGCCCATTTCTTGCATCGTCTCGGCCTTCCGCTCCAACTACCACCACCCATTCGGCTCCCACGTACACGAAATGGGAATCGCGAACGGCGGCTCGATGCTGCTTCTCGCAGGGTGCGGCGCGATGGGGCTAGGCTGCATAGACATCGCCTGCCATTCGCCCGAGAAGCGCCCGCGCCGCCTTGTCGTGACGGACATCGACGACGCGAGGCTCGGGCGCGCGGCGAGGATGTTCGGGCTTTGTCCGAACACGGTTCGGGCGTCAGGACTGGGCGATGAACGGCCATCTGGCTTGTTTGCCGCAGGGAAGGTGAACGGTGTAGACGTGAGTTTTGTCAATACGAAGAACGTAGAAGACCCCGTTGCGTATCTCAAGTCGCTGAACAGCGACGAGTCGGCGGACGCCGCAAACCCGACTTCGACGGGCGGCGGCTATGACGACATATTCCTCTTCGCGGCAGTTCCTGCGCTCATCACGCAGTGTTCGGACCTTCTTGCCTTCGGCGGATGCCTCAACTTCTTCGCGGGCCCGACGGACCAGAAGCTGTCCGCAATGTTCAACTTCTACAACATCCACTACATGAACCACCACACAGTCGCGAATTCAGGAGGCGACGTTAAGGACATGGCGGATTCCGTCGACTGGATCGGAAGAGGGTATCTTCATCCAGAAGTGATGATAACGCACGTCGGCGGACTCCCCTCCGCCGCGCAGGCGACGTTCGACCTTCCCGTCGTCCCTGGTGGCAAGCGTCTTGTCTATACCCACATCGACATGCCCATGGTTGCGATCTCCGATTTCGCCGAAAGGGGCAAGTCTGATCCGTTCTATGCGGAACTCGACAGGATATGCACTGCCAACAACGGACTATGGTGCAAGGCCGCCGAGGATTACCTTCTCGCCAATGCGCCCAGGATTTCGATCGGCGAGCCCGTTGCAAAAGTCGTCGAACGCAGAATTGTGCTATAATCTTTCTGAATATGGGAAACACGAAAAAACAGTTCTTCTGCCTCTGCATGAGTCCCGCGATAGATGCGACAGTGCATCTACCGAGGGCGCTCCGCGGCGAGGGGGAGATATTCAAGGATGTCGCCGAAGAGGAAAACGTCGGCGGAAAGGCGGTAAACGTCGCCCGGTGGCTTGCGGTACGCGGAGCTTCAGTCGCATGCGGCGGACTTATAGGCGAGGACAATGCCGCTCTGTTCGAAAGGGAACTTGCGAAATATGGGATAGAGGACATGTTCGTCCGCGTCCCGGGAGCGACGCGCCGCAACGAGATGATCACTTGGCCAGGCGGCTCGGTGAAGCTGAACCGCGCGGCGTTTCCTGGGCTGGATAATCCAGGTACTCCAGGCGTTCTGGATTCCCTCGATGCCGCAGACTCCGCTGCCGGTGCAGTCGCCATCCTCTCGGGATCGCTCCCGATGGCCGTGCCGAAGGATTTCTACGCCAGGGCGGTCACACGGATCAAGGCGCTCGGATGGACCGTCGTTGTCGACGCCAGTGGAGAGCCGATGAAGCTGGCGCTTGACGCGAAGCCCGACCTGATAAAGCCGAACGCCGAAGAATGCGAGGCGCTCGTCGGTTTTGTCCCCAGTAAGCCGGAGGAATTCACAATGGCTACGGCGATGCTGCGTGAAAAGGCTGCTCATGTCATAATTTCCGACGGGGGTGCGGGGGCTTGGTTCGACGGGGAGTTCGTGTCGGCGCCGAAAATCGAAGTCGTGGATACAACCGCCGCGGGGGACACGCTGCTTGCGGAATACTGTTGGAGGCTCTTCGGATGCGGTGCTTCTCCTGCGGAGGCAGCGGGCTGGGCGGTTTCCGCAGGGTCGGCGGCCTGCACAATGCCAGGTGGCACACCGCCTCCACCCAATCTCGTGGAAAACGTCCGAAAGGTGCTTTAGCGGAAAAATGGAGGAAGAAACATGAACCGAAATGCCATACATGCCATTGCGGCAGCCATCGTGACCTTGTCTTTGGCGGCCTCTGGCCTTTTCGCCGAGGGGCGCACAGACCTTCTGCACCTTTCGCACGTCCACCGTGGCGGCGGCAAGCTGGAGCGTCCGGACAACACCCTGGAGACGTTCCTCTGGTGCTGGGGCAACGGCTCCGCGCTCGAGTGCGACTGCCGCAGGACCAAGGACGGGGTCGGCATCATGCTCCACGACAAGACGCTCAAGCGCACCGCGCGCGGCATATCCGCCGCGATGGCGGACAGACTGGTCTCGGAGGATTTGACGTGGGACGAGATAAAGGACGTCGACGTCGGAAGCTACCTAGACCCTCAATACTCCAGCGAGCGGATTCCTACGATAGAGGCGACGTTCGCCGCGATGAAGGGTCGCCCGAAATGGCTGTGCTTCGTCGACGAGAAGGGCGCGGGGCCGGAATATATCGCCGCCAAGGCGCGCGAGGCGGGTGTGCTGGACCAGGTGTACTACACCGGACAGGACTACGAAAAGGCGCTGGAGTGGAACAAGGCGACAGGCGGGGGAAAGACGCTTATATGGATTGGAACCTGGCCTAAGCCAAAGCACAATGCCGCGGACATTGCCCGGTTCGAGGAGCATTTTGAGAAGAAGATGGACGAAATGCGCGCCAATGGATTCAGGGGCGTTTCCGCCGTTTCGCTGCACACCTACTACAAACCCGATGCAGACGAGCCGTTTGTCCCGCGCGAAGAGTATCTCAGGAAAATCATAGCCGAGTTCCATTCGCACGGCATACCTGTCTGCTCCATACCGTTCCGCGGCGGCGACAAGGAGGAGGTCTACTTCAAGCTCCACGAGCTCGGATGCGATGGGTTCTCCACGGACTATCCGAGCGTGATGTTCTCGGTGATACGCAAGCTGAGGGAAAAGGCCGCTGACGAAGATCTCAGCAACCGCGACATATGGCATGACGGCCTTCCGCCGCCGGAGGCAGACTGATGAAAATATTCGAAGACAGGGAAACGGACCGCCGTTTCGGGCGCATGCAGTGGCGGATGCTTTTCGCCACGATGATCGGCTACACGCTCTTCTACTTCATGCGCAAGAACTTCTCCTTCGCAATGCCCGGGCTTCAGCAGGACTGCGGCGTTTCGAAGTCGATGCTCGGCAACTTCCTCTTCTGGGGCGGAATCGTCTATGGATTGTCCAAGTTCGTCAACGGCATCGTCGGCGACAGGGTGAATCCGAAGAAGATGCTCTGCTTCGGACTCCTCGCGTGTACGCTCGTCAATGTCGCCTTCGGCTTCGCGCCTCGGATTGCCGCTTTGTTCGGCGCGGCAGGAGGGCCGCAGCCGTCGGCATCTGCATCCGGCACCGCCGCCCTTGCCTGGACGTTTGGGATATTGCTGGTCCTCAACCAGTTCTTCCAGGGGACCGGCTTCCCGCCGTGCGCAAAGCTGATAGCGTTCTGGATTCCGCCGAAGGAACTCGCGACGAAAATGTCCGTCTGGAACACGTCCCACTCGATAGGCGGCGGCCTTGTCGCCAAGATTTGCGGCGTCATCATGGGGCTCGGCGTGATAGGAAGCGCGAACCAGGGCGTGGGCATGTGGCGCTGGTGCTTCTGGGCGATGGCGATTCTCGGCGGACTGGGTCTTCTTCTTATGGTGCTCTGGCTCCCGGGAACACCGAAGGACGAGGGGCTTCCCGATCTGCCCGGGACGGAAGCGGACGGCTTGGGCAAGAGACATGGAACACTCGACGATGGAGTGGCACGTTACAACTCGACCGGGAGCAGCGCGATGAAGATGGTGTTCCTCAATCCCGTGATATGGATGCTCGGCTTCATCAACTTCACGATCAACGCGACAAGGGCGCTCGTCGCCGATTGGGGTCCGACGATGCTGCAGGAGGCGAAGGGCCTCGCCCCTGGGGAGACGGGGACGGTGATCATGCTTTTCGAGTTCGCGGGCATCGCGGGCATGCTCTTCGCCGGATGGGCGACAGACCGCTTCTTCGGCGGCAGGGCGCCGCGGCTCAGCGTGTTCCTCATGGCGCTCACCGCCGCGCTCTTCGCCGCGTTCTGGTTCCTGCCCGCCGGAATCGGCGGCGCGGCGGCGCTTTGCGCAGGAGGCTTCTGCCTCTACGGACCACAGGCGCTCACGGGAGTTACTGCGACGAACCTTGCGACAAAGCGCCACGCTGGAACTGCGATAGGCTTCATATCGCTTTTCTCGTATGCCGGCGTCTCGGTCGCGGGGAAGGTCTGCGGCGACCTGGCCCAGTCTTCCGGCGGATGGCGTCTTCCGCTTCTTGTGATGGTGGCCGTAGCGGCGGCGGGGGCCTTGCTGTTCGCGTGCCTGTGGCAGGCTCGTTCGCATGCGTACGCGGAGCAATGAACGATTCGAGTCGACATGGAAGAGGCAAAATCCAGAATCGGCAATGGCACTGAAATCGGGCGGCGCGACTTCCTTGGCCTGGGAGCGGCGACCGTGGCGTCAGTGTTCATGCCAGTGTTGAAGGCGGGCATTTGCGCCGATCTGCGCGGCGACGCGTCTTCCGCCCGCTTCGACGACAATCTTGTCGCTTTCCTTGCAGACATCCATGCGGGGGCGGACAAGAAGTGCTCCGTTGCTCGCAGGAAGTTCAAGGAGACCGTGGACGAAATACTCGCCATGCGTCCGTTGCCGCGCAACGTGCTTGTCTTCGGCGATATCGCGTACAGGTGCGGACTGGGCGAGGACTACGACTTTTCGCGTCCGCTTTTCAGGAAACTGGAGGACGCCGGGATTGCCGTCACGATAGGGATGGGCAACCACGACCGCCGGAGCGAATACGCGAAGCGCTGGCCCGAGGCTGCGGCGAAGTCGCTTGTGCCGGGGCGCTACGTGCATCTTGCCGAAACGCCGCACGTGGATTTCCTGATGCTCGATTCCCTGCAGGGGCAAGACAACAGGGACTCTGCCGACGAAGGTCCGCAGGGCGGCGCACTGTCGAAGGACGAACAGGTCTTTCTGAAAAAGTTCCTCGCGCTCCGAGCCAAGCCGGTAATAGTCTGCGCCCATCATCCATGCAGCGACCTTTGGTGCGGAGGCGAGCGGCTGGAGGCCGTGCTGCGTTCGTCGCCGGGCGTCGCAGGGTACATACACGGGCATTTCCACCGCTGGCGTACTGAGGGCGAGCGGGAAGTCTGCCTGCCGTCGGCATCCGCGTGGGGCGACGTGGGCTACGCGACATGCCGCTGCCGTCCGGACTGTGCGACGATCGACGGCGTCCTGAAGGGGTTTTCGATTCCAAGTCCAGCGGGCGATCCCATGGTGACGGTGCCCGTGCGAAGCGCAGTACGCAGCGTGTCGTTAGACTTTTGCCCAGACACCCCATCCTGCTGAATTATGCAACTTGTCAGTTATACAATGCAATATTCAGCGTCAAAATGTTTTGCTAAAATACTTGTAGCTAAAAGCCAAGAAAGGAATAGACAAGCTATGAAGGATGCTGCTCGTTTTGCGGTTGTCTCTGTCGTCTCGGCGATCTCGATTGGCATGGCGCACACCGGCTGAATCGTGTAAATCTACATTTAAAATTTGCAATTTTCAGATTACGGTGGTTGTGTTAAAATACTCTCGAAAACTTGTAAAGGAATCAACCGGAATGATGCATGAACAGCAAATAGCGAAGGAACTGGCCTCTCGGCGCAGAGTTGCGCAGGTCGACTCGAACGAGTCGCTGGCGCTTGGCCATTGTTTCATGCCGTATTCCATCCCTAACGGAAAGGTTGTGCTGGCGGGGAATATCATCGCGGACAACGTGAAAATGATTCCATTTCTGCCAGAGAAAGGAATGCTCGCGCCCATCTTGTCGATGAGGCGTTCGGTGGGCGGCAGTGTGTGCAACACCGGAATTGCGCTGAAGACGCTTGATTCTGCACTGGAGGTCGCGGCGCTCGGAAAGATTGGCTCTGACGACGCAGGCAATTTTGTCGTGAACGAGATGTCTCGACATGGATTGGACGTTTCGCTTGTTTCAAGAACGGATGCTGCGCCGACGACGTTCACGGACTGCATGACCTTGACGACAACGGGGGAGCGGACGTTCTTCAACATGCATGGAGCCGACTCGCTCCTGTCTCCGGAAGACGTCGACCCGCGTTCCCTTGACTGCGCCATATTCCACCTTGGATATCTTCTGCTCCTGGACGGACTGGACGCCGCTGACGGCGACTACGGCACGAAGGCGGCGCGGCTTCTGGCGAAGGTGCAGGCGGCGGGAGTCAAGACGTCCATAGACATCGTCTCCGAACAGTCCGACCGCTTTGTGAGAATCGTCCGCCCCGCGCTTCGATACTGTGACTACTGCGTCGTCAACGAAATCGAGGCGTCGCGCGCGACCGGCCGAGACGGGGATGACATGCGCGGCCTGTGCGAGGGGTTGATGTCGCTTGGTGTGCGGGAATGCGCCGTGGTGCACCGTCCGGAAGGATCGGCGGCGATGGACGGCGCGGGGCGCTTCGTCTCCGTCGGATCGCTCGACTTGCCAAAAGGGTGGATCGTCGGATCGACTGGCGCGGGAGATGCATTCTGCGCGGGAATGCTCTATTCGTTTCTTGCCGGGATGTCGCCGGAGGAGGGGATGCGCCTTGCGTCGTGCGCGGCGGCCTGCAATCTGTCCGTCGCCGACTCGACAAGTGGCGCGCGTTCGCTGTCCGAGACGCTGGATCTTGAAAAACGCTTTAACAGGAGGTCTGTATGCTGGTCAACATGAAAGGCATGCTTGCGGACGCCGCGAAAGGCGGCTATGCCGTGGGCGGGTTCAATTTCGCTTCTCTCGAGTCGGGACTTGGCGCAATCCGCGCGTCTGAAGAGCTCGGCATTCCGTTCATTCTTGAACACGCCCCTGCGCACGAGGAGTATTGTCCGTTCGACGTCGCCGCGCCCATCATGGTGCAGCTTGCGAAAGCTGCCAAGACTCCCGTAGCGGCGCATCTTGACCACGGGGACTCGGTAGAGCTGTGCCTCAAGGCGCTGAAACTCGGATTCTCGTCCGTCATGTTCGACGGTTCCGCGCTTTCCTACGAGGAGAACATCGAAAAGACGGCATTCGTCTGCAAGGTTGCCCATGAGTTCGGCGCGACCGTCGAGGCTGAGCTTGGCGCGATGCCGCACAACCTTAAGGGCGAGCTGAAGGAATACACGCCTGAGGATTTCTATACCAGGCCCGAGGAGGCCGCGCGGTTCGTCGCGGAAACGGGCGTCGACGCCCTCGCCATCTCTTTCGGCACCGTGCACGGCGTCTACAAGACAACGCCGAAGCTTTCCTTCTCGGTCATCGACGAGGTGCGCAAGGCGACGGGCGATCTGCCGCTCGTGATGCATGGAGGCTCAGGGCTTTCCGACGACGACTACCATGAGGCCATCGCAAAGGGCATTCGCAAGATCAACTACTACACGTACGGCGCCATAGCTTCAGGCGAAGCTGTCCGCAAGTACGTGACGGGGTGCGAAGGAAAGGTCATGTTCCACGATCTCGCGGTTTGCGCGACGAATGCCGTCTGCGAAGACGTGAAGCGCGTCATGAAACTCTTCAAGCCGGAGGCGGCATGAACAAGGTGAATAGGGGAAGGCTTCTCTTTCTCGCCATGGCCGCCGCCATGGGTGGCTTCCTCTTTGGCTACGACACGGCTGTCATAAACGGAGGTGAGCAGCAGATACAGTCCGTTTGGACGCTTTCTTCGTTCATCCATGGCCTCGTGATGAGCTCCGCCTTGTGGGGGACCGTCATCGGCGCGGTGTGCGGCGGCAAGGTCTGCGACTGGATCGGCCGCAAGCCGACGCTATTCTGGGTTGGCGTGCTCTACTTCGTCTCGGCGGTGTGGAGCGCGTTGGCGGCGGGACCTTGGGACCTGATGGTTGCGCGTTTCATTGGGGGACTCGGCGTCGGCGCGTCGTCCATCGCAGCTCCGGTCTACATTGCCGAAATCGCCCCGCCCGAGCGGCGCGGACAGCTCGGGGGGCTTTTCCAGTTCAACATCGTCCTTGGCATGGTCGTCTCGCAGTTCGTCAACTGGGGGATAGGTTCCGCAGGCCTTGGCGACGTCACATGGCGCTGGATGCTCGGCGCAGAGGCCATTCCGGCTTTTTCCTTTACGATCGTCACGCTATTTATCAGCGAGTCGCCGCGCTGGCTGGCAATGCGGGGGGCATCTGGTAGGGCGGATTGTCCTCACGCCGCCGCTCGGCGCTATGGGGACATCGCGCCCTACCAGTCTTTCTTCTCCCGCGCCAACCTCCGTCCGATTCTTCTCGCATTCTGCGTCGCGATGTTCAATCAGCTTTCCGGCATCAATGCGATGATGTATTTCGCCAAGCGCGTCTTCGAGGTGGCCGGCTTCACGCCGCAGGTCGCCCTCGCCACGGCGGCGGCGATGAGCGTCGTCCTCGGGCTCGGCACGTTCGCGGGGCTCTTCCTCATCGACCGCCTCGGACGGCGCACCTTGCTGATTATCGGCTCCATCGGCTGCATCCTCGCCCACTTTGCGACCTCGGCGTCGTTTGTATTCGACTTCGGACTTCTCGCGGCAATCTGCATTTTCCCGTTCATCATATTCTTTGCAATGGGCCAGGGTGTCGTCATCTGGGTGTTCATTTCCGAGATATTCCCGCAGCGCTTCCGCGCCCAGGGGCAGAGCTGGGGGAGCTTCATACATTGGTCCTTCTGCGCGACGCTTACTTTCGTGTTCCCGGCGATGGCGGAGTCGTGGGCTCCTGCCGCGATATTCTCGTTCTTCGGGACTTGCCTTGTCGTGCATCTTCTCTGGGCGATCTTCATTTGTCCGGAAACAAAAGGTAAAACATTGGAGGAAATCGCATCATGAAATTTGCGATAATGTTCGGCAACAGAGGATTCTTCCCGGGCGAGTTGATCGCCTCGGCAATCAAGGACTTCAAGTCCGTCCTGAAGAAGAACGGGCACGAGGCCCTGGTCATGGAGGGGACCGGCACGCGCTACGACGCCGTTGAGACGCCGGCCGAGGGGCGCGCGTTCGCCAAGTTCCTGCGCACCCACGCAGACGAGGTGGACGGCGTCATAGTGGCGCTCGCCAACTTCGGCGACGAGAACGGGGCGCTTTACGCGCTCCGCGACGCGGGCGTTCCGATTCTCGTGCAGGCATACCCCGACGAAATCGGTAAGATGGACTTCTCGCACCGCCGCGACGCCGTCTGCGGCAAGATCGCGATGTGCAACGTTCTTCGGCAGGCGGGAATCAAGTTTACGCTCACGAAGAGCTTTGCGGTCGATCCGAAGAGCGCGGAGTTCGCGGAGGACCTGCGTCTCTTCGCGGCGACGTGCCGCGTCGTGAAGGGGATGCGCAAGATGAACGTCGCCGCCGTCGGCGCAAGGACGACAGCGTTCAAGACTGTCCGCTTCGACGAAATCGCCTATCAGCGGAAAGGCGTTGGAATCGAGACGGTCGATCTTTCCAGTCTTTTCGCGGCTATGGAAAAGGCCGATCCCAAGTCAGTCGCCGCAAAGGTCTCGGAGCTCATGCGCTACGCGGACTTCGGAAAGTGGCCCGCCGAAAAGGCGGAAGCCCTCGCCCGTCTCGCCATTGCGCTGGAGAAGGTCAGGAACGACCTCTCCATCGACGCGTTCGCGATCCGCTGCTGGGACGAGTTCCAGCACCGCTGGGGGATCGCGCCATGCGTCGTGATGGCGATGCTGAATTCGAGTGGAATTCCCGCCGCGTGCGAGATGGACGTCAACAACGCCGTCGTCATGAAGGCGCTGGCGCTTGCGGCGGACGGCCCCGTCGGGCTGTTCGACGTGAACAACAACTTCGGCAAGTCGAAGGAAAAGGCGATCTTCTTCCACTGCTCGGCGCTTCCCGCAGAGATGCTGAAGGGCAAGGGCAAGGTCGGCGAACACCTGATGTTCAAGAAGGCGTTCGGTCCGGGGACGGGAGTCGGAATCTTCGGCGGCGAGGTGACGCCCATGCCGCTCACCGTCGCCAGCATGAAGACCGAGGACGGCCTTCCGCAGGGCTTCGTCACGACGGGCAAGGTCACGACCGACAAGCTGGAGAAGGACTTCTTCGGCACGGGCTTCGTCTTCCGCCCAGAAAGCGGCGACGCGAACGCCATGCTCAACTACATGGCCCGCAACGGCTATCGCCACCACGTCGCGTTCGTCCAAGGCGACTGGCAGGACGCCGTCGTTGAGGCGCTTGTGAATTATTTGGAATATTCTATCGAAAAAATCTGAAAGGAGAACGAACATGAACCATTGGAATTGCAACTGTTTTGCTAAGAGACATCACTTGCTTCTTGGGTTGGTATGTTGCCTCGCTGTCAGTTCGTCATCTGCTGCTGACAATATTTTATGGGGCTCTAGCGACGGATACTGGAGCGATCCAGCTGGATGGGCTAACGGTGCGGTTCCTGCGGGCGATGCGTCTGAAGGCGTTGCAGTTGTGAACGCCAACTGCACGGTCACGATTACAAATGGAGATTCTGCGGTTTCGCGGGGGCTTTGGGTCAGTGGCGGAGGCGAGTTGAAGATGGAAGGAGGCGCTTATACGTCGCAAGGAAACATGCTTGTTGGACAAGATGGAGTCGGGACTTGGTTTCAGTCTAACGGCGCGGCAAGCGCACCGGACTATCTGACTCTCGGTCAAAACGCAAATAGTTTTGGACGTGTTTGTTTTCTAGGCGGTTCGTTTGTCCAACAAAGCGCCATTGACAATGCTGGTATATGCATCGGTTACAACGGTCGAGGGAGTTTGCTGGTCGGCGGGCAGGCGAACGTGACTGTGAATGGTAATCGAGGGCTTTGGTTTAGCGGGAAAGCATCTTCAACCTTGACGAATGAGGTTATCCTGGCTAGTGGCGGGACACTTTCAGCGAAATGTGTGACATGCGGTTCTACCGGCACTCGTACAATATGTCTGGATGGTGGAACGTTGCGCACAACGGCTGGTACATCAGCATTTGTGAAGAGCGGAGTGCTTTCGGAATTCGGCGTGACCGACCGCGGCGGCGTTGTCGACACATGCGGCAATGACGTTACAATGAACCAGCCGTTGACGGCATCGGATGTTTCGGCTGTGTCAAGCCTTGCGCACCGCTGGAGTTTCAATGGTAACGCGATTGACAGTATAAGTATAGGCGAAATGACTGCGGTCTTAGATGGCGGAGCATCCCTTGTGCCAATAGAAGGATATGTGAAATTGCCTGGTGGAACAGGGAAAGCCGGTGCTGTTGATCTCGGCAACAATGTATTGCCCACGGACGATACCGGATTTACGGTGGAACTCTGGGGTACGCTTGATGAGGTAAAAGCATGGAGCCGCTGCTTTGAAATCGGATCTACGGGAGGAGCTGTGGCAGATGGAGCCGACTACTTCTTTTTTGCATGGACACGGAATTCCGGGGCAAGTTTTTGCCCCTGCCTCGGTATTACCTACGGCGCGACCCAAAATATTGTGAACGGCGGCACCGCATTTGAGAAGGGAAGCGAATATCATATCGCCGTCGTTGTCGCATCTGTTGGCGCCAGCATTTGGGTGGCGACAGTTTATCGCCTGGAATCGGGGACAGGGCAATTGGAGAAACTGATCACATACCAGCTGCCGTCTGGATGGAGCCCCGCGAACCAAAATCAGGATCATTTCTGGCTTGGGCGGAGCTTGAACTCCAATGACAGCGACTCGGCCTGTTCTTACAACGAAGTGAGAATCTGGAATCGCCCGTTGACGGAGCATGAACTCACATTGAACGACGTTGCCGGGCCGGATGTAATCGACGGATGCTTCGCCAAGACAGGTGCAGGCACTCTTACGCTGACGGGTGAGAACACCTTCACGGCTCCAATCCGCGTGGAAACGGGTACACTGGCACTTGCTGATAATGCCACGCTCGCGGAAGATTGTGATGTCGCAATTGCGACTAACGCCGTTCTGTCACTCGCCTCCAGCGCATACCCGAAAGGCGGTGTTGCTATTGAGGTGAATGAGCATGGACAGACAGGTTGCATTTCCTCCACAAGCACCCTTGACTTGAGCAAACTGAGTATCACGATAGCCAACCCGTCCGCGCTGTCGAAAGACCATCGCTATACAATCGTGACAAGCACGGGAGGATTTACCGGCACGTTCGCCTCAATAGACATTCCTGAAAGCTGGAGTCTGTCCACAAGTGTGAACAGCATAACCATCAAGCCCAAAGGACTTACCATCATCTTTAGATAGTGCACAGTGGTGCGGAAAATCAGAACTTCAAAAAAGGAAAATTGCATGGACAGCAAGATGTTTGCATTGGTGGCCGGTGCATTGGTCGCATCGGTGCGGGTTTGCGCGGTAGCAGCAGAAGAGAATGTTGTTACCGTCCATACTGACGATGTGGTCTGTGAGGCGTCTGACGATCTGTGGGGATTGTTTCTTGAAGACGTCAACTTGTCCATTGATGGAGGCATCTATGCCGAAATGGTGCGCAATCGATCCTTCGAGGATGGCAATGGCGCAATACGGCAATTGACGCTCGAGTATTGGAATACGATAGGCAACGCCGAATATCTCCTTTCGGAAAAACAGGGTGCGCATTTGAATGACCTTCACTGCGTTACGGTGCGCGGTCGCGCCGGCTCTGGTCTTGTGAACGAGGGCTACTTCGGCATGGGCGTCAAGGAAGGCGAGTCCTATAACTTGTCGGTTGCGTTACGGGGTGATTTCGCCTTTGCCGACGTGTCATTAGAGGCTTACGGCAAGCCTGTTGTCGCTAAAGCCAGAATTGACGGTATCACGTCCGAATGGAAAACGTTCAATGTGTCATTTGTCGCGCAGGATACGGATCCGCGCTGTTGTCTTGCATTCAGATTCTATCCCTCCGACACCCGGGACAACACGATCCATGAAGTTCAGATGGATCATGTGTCTCTTTTCCCTGCGAATGCCGTTTGCGGACTGTTCCGCCGCGATTTGATCGAGCGCCTCTCGGCGCTGCATCCATCGTTCATGCGTTTCCCGGGCGGTTGCTGGGTCGAGGGCGACGAGATGCGCCTTGCCTATCGGTGGAAGAAGACGATTGGCGACAAGTGGAACCGCCGCACGCAATGGAATCGCTGGAAATACTGGGCGACGAACGGCGTCGGATTCCACGAATATCTTTTGCTGTGCGAGGTCATTGGGGCGAAACCTCTTTACTGCATCAATTGCGGCATGTCGCATAGTGACAACGTCCCTCTTGAGAAGATGGATGAATTTGTGCAGGATGCGCTTGACTGCATCGAATACGCGAACGGTCCGACCGATTCTAAATGGGGTGCGGTTCGTGCGGCCGCCGGGCACCCTGAGCCCTTTAACCTGGAATACCTTGAAATTGGCAATGAAAACGGCGGGCCGGATTATGAAGCGCGATATCCGTTGATTGCGAAAGCCGTCCGGACAAAGTATCCGGAGATAAAGCTTGTATTCAACAGATGGGCTTCGACCGAAGACATCTCTGACGGACCAAGGGATTTGCGCGACGACCACTTTTACAATTCAGCGGACATATTCATGTCGCGTCATGCACATGACTATGACGAGAAAAAGGGCGATTTTGGAATCTTTGTGGGGGAATATGCTGTGACAACAGGTGCCGGACGCTATGGCAATCTTCGCGCGGCCATAGGGGAAGCGGCTGTGATGCTGGGCTTTGAGCGCAACCAAAACCAAGTTAAGCTTGCCGCGTACGCACCGCTTTTTGCAAACGCGCAACATACTGTCTGGACGCCCAATCTCATTTATCCGACGACCGATGGATGTTTTGTCAATCCTAGTTGGAATGTGCAGCGGCTGTTCAGCGCGAATCGCGGTGTTCAAGTTCTAAAGCTTGAAGTCGCAACGTCGACGTTCAGGACAAAATCTCCAAAGAAAAAAGGCGGGGGATTTGACAAGAACAATATCGAGAAGGTGCAGGGAAGCGCTGTCCGCGCAGCCAATGGCGACGTCATTGTCAAGCTGGTGAATTGCTCGGAAGAAAAGCAGCCAGTCATGATCAAAGGCGTTTCGGGCAATGCGGTCAAGACCGTTTTCACGGGACCCAACCGGGAGGCGCACAACCTCCCTGGTGAGCCCGAGCTGGTTAAGGAAACGACATCCAGCATGGTGTTGGACGGGCAGGACGTCCTGCCGCCGTTGTCGTTGGTCGTCTACCGCGTCCCCACGGTGAGCCGATGACGCCTTATCCCGCGAAACGCTCACCTGTTTAGAATCGTACCGTCCCGTCCAAAAGTAAACGCACGTCCCCGCCCTTTAAGCAATGCGACAGCGTATGCGGCTGGGTGGACGTCGCTTGAGGAGTCCGAATATACAAGGCTCGTAAAACTTGCGACAAGGGCGGACATGTCAGGACTTTGCATAATATTCAGATGAGGCCTTGATATGAGATGCGGCAGACCATGACGTTATTTGGAAACAACGAAATACCATGACAGTAAAAGCATTTAAAACCAAGATCTGCGGCATGGCCCTGCTGTCCGCATTGTCATTGGTCTGCAGCGGCTCCGGGAGCACTGAAGAACCGCTGAAAGTCTTGATGATAGGGAACAGTTTTTCCCTGTCCTGCATGACCTACATTCCCGACGTAGCTAGATCCATGGGCTTGAATGATGTTTGTGCTTGAAAGATCGAAAGGAGAATGAGGGGGATGAATACCGGATCCGGCAATGGTGTTGCAATCGGACGGCGCGGCTTCCTAGGCCTGGGAGCGGCGGCCGCGGCGTCAGTGTTCATGCCTGTGTTGAAGGCGGACATTTGCGCCGATCTGCCCGGCGACTCGTCTTCTGCCCGCTTCGACGACAATCTTGTCGCTTTCCTTGCAGACATCCATGCGGGGGCGGACAAGAAGTGCTCCGTTGCTCGCAGGAAGTTCAAGGAGACCGTGGACGAAATACTCGCCATGCGTCCGTTGCCGCGCAACGTGCTTGTCTTCGGCGATATCGCGTACAGGTGCGGACTGGGCGAGGACTACGACTTTTCGCGTCCGCTTTTCAGGAAACTGGAGGACGCCGGGATTGCCGTCACGATAGGGATGGGCAACCACGACCGCAGGAGCGAATACGCGAAGCGCTGGCCCGAGGCCGCGGCGAAGTCGCTTGTGCCGGGTCGCTACGTGCATCTTGTCGAAACGCCGCATTTGGATTTCCTGATGCTGGACTCGCTCCAGGGGGCGGATGAAAGGCCCCTGGACGACATGGGGCCGGGCAACGGCGCTCTTGACGAGGCGCAACAGGGATTCCTTGCAGATTTTGTCAAAGGCAGGACACGGCCTCTTGTCATTTGCGCTCACCATGGCCTCGGCGATCTATCCGTCAACGGAGTGCCGATGGTGGAATTCTTCACGGATAATCCTTGCGTCGCCGGATACGTTCACGGACACAACCATCGCTGGCTTGTGTCTTTCGAGCGCTGCAGGAAAGAGCCAACGCCGCAGCACGCCAAGCATGTTCTTTGGCTTCCGTCAGTCGGCCTGTGGGGTACAATCGGATATTCAATTTGCCGGGTTTATCCCGATAAAGCGATAGTGGAGCCGCTTATAAGGGATTTCTGGCTGTACCGTCCGGTTCCGCAAGAGAAGCGACCTCCCGAATGGGATGACCTCCTCGCCGAAGCGAAGGCTTCCTCTTCGTGTACCATGCGTTTTCACCGCTAAACAGCAATAGGAAACGATGATTATGAAAATAAAGATAGCAGTTGTAGGAATTATCGCGTGTTCGGTGGCTTTCCCGTCTAGTGCGGCGGTGCGTCTGCCGCATGTGTTCGGAAACGGCATGGTCCTCCAGCAGGGGCAGCGCATCCCCGTCTGGGGCAATGCGGACAACGGCGAGACGGTGACGGTGTCGTTTGCAGGACAGCAGGTCTCGGCGACGGCTGGCGAAGATGGCTGATGGCGGAAAGGGGGTCGCGTGGCCAGGCCCCAAATGGACAAATGTCGGAAAATCCCCCTCATGAGGGATGGAGAGTTGCGCGGGGTGTGGTAGAATAGCTGCATGAGAACGGGCGGGGACAGGCCCCGCGAAACGCGCGTTTTACGGGGCTTTCCGCGATTCCGGTACCCCGGTCGGCCTCGGAATCCGCCTTTGCCCGCGCCCTGAAATCTTAACGATGTCTTAACCTTAAGCCGTCCCGGTTTTGATATTCTATGCTCCGTCTCCGCAGAAAAGGCGGCGCGGCGGAATGCCGCAGGTCACTGAAGCGCGACCGCAGAACCATAATGACGCGAACCTCGCCTCGCGCTCGTACTTGCCTGCGAGAATGTCGCGCTATAGGCGGATGAGAATTCAATGCGGAAATTCTTGTATGGCACCAAAATGCCGTATTGCCAAATAGGTGCCAATATTATTCGCTGAAAATAATGGCACCTAATAGATGGTTTGCTAAATAGGTGCCAATTTCCTGTTGCCTTTATGAGGCAGTTTTTGATATAATTGTTAGCAAACAAACTAAAATAGGATGGAAGAATGCCATGCAGATGTTCTATGGGAGAGAGGACATTTTATCTGATTTGAACGCTTTATGGAAAAAGCGCGCTGCTTCGCTTGTGACTTGTCGAGGTCGCCGCCGCGTCGGTAAATCGACATTGATTGAGAAATTCGCTGAAAGAAGCGGCGCGAAATTCATTCGAATCGAAGGTGTGCGCCCTAGGGACAAGATGACAAACGCCGACGAGCTTGCAGCTTTTGCAGAGCAGCTTTCTGCTGCGACTGGCGCGGAAGACTCTCCTCCGTCAAACTGGCTGAACGCATTCTTGCGACTTGACGGAAAGATTGGCGATTCGGAGCGCACGGTCGTGCTGCTTGACGAGGTTTCCTGGATGGCCCACTACGATTTGCGATTTTCCAGCACCCTCAAAATTGCGTGGGACGGACATTTCAAAAAACATTCAAAACTTGTTTTTGTCGTCTGTGGAAGCGTATCTTCGTGGATTCTGGAGAACATCATACAAGACGGATCATTTTACGGGCGGCGGTCGATGGATATCGTTGTCCCGGAATTGCCTCTGTCTGAATGCGTAAAGTTCTGGGGTCGTGCTGCGGCAAGAATCGACAGTCAGGAGATTGTCGACGTGTTGTCCGTGACAGGGGGGATCCCGCGCTACCTTGAGGAAATCGATCCAGGTGCTACGGCCAACGAGAATATCAGGCGTCTTGCGTTCCGCCCGAAGAGCCTGTTGCGCGAAGATTTCGACGAAATGTTCATGGATGTAATTACCCGGCTGCCATCTTTGACGTCTCTTGTCCTCCGAGCGCTGGTTGACGGTTCGCGGACTGTTACCGAGGTTGCAGCAATGCTCGGCATGGGAAAGAACGGACATCTTTCATCGGTCATGACGCAACTCGAAGAATCGGGAATGGTTTCTGCCGACGAGGGCAGAAATCCGTCGACTGGCAGGCAAATGAGGGAAAAGCACTATCGTCTGCGCGACAACTACACGCGGTTCTACCTGAAATTCATCGAACCAGTCAAGAATACGATAGACAGCGGTGCGTTTTCCTTCGGTTCTTTGGACGAGCTTGGTGGCTGGGCGACTGTCATGGGGCTTGCGTTCGAGAATCTGGTAGTCAACAATGCGGCGCAGTTGACGGGTCCTCTGGGAATCGGAGGTGCGCACATTCTGTCATGTGCGCCCTACAAGAAAACGGGAACCAAGGGCGATGGTGTGCAGGTGGATTTGTTGATCCAAACGCCGCGGGCGGTCTATGTCGTCGAGGCAAAGCGCAGGCGCGAAATCGACGGAGGCATTGTCGCTGAAATGGAAGAGCGAGTGTCCAAGATTCCAAGGAAACCTGGCTGCTCCGTCAGAACGGCCCTTGTCTACGACGGGAAGCTGGCGCCGATCGTCGAAGCCGAAGGATATTTCGATGCGATTGTCCCGTTTAGAACTCTGTTGGGATTATCCTAGGCGGCACAATTGCGCCTTCTGGCGACTGGCCTGCATGATAAGATGGTGCAATACATTTGAAGAGGCAATAGACGCGACGCCGAACTTCCGCCGGGCATTCGGGCGGCAAGCGACGGACAGGTTGTCACGTTCAAGTGAAATCTTCAGGGCTGCGCCTTTCGGCGAGAGTTTTTGGGTTTTGTAGGCGCGGCTATAGCGCATAGCGCTTTGCCGCCGCGCTTGTTCGCAGTGGATGCGGCGGAATTCGACGACAATCTTCTTGTGTTCCTTGCCGACATCCATGCCGGCATATCCAAGAAATGCGCCCATGCGAGAGACAAATTCACCGAGGTCGTGGCGGAAATCCTGAAGAACGGGCGGGGACAGGCCCCGCGAAACGCGCGTTTTACGGGGCTTTCCGCGATTCCGGTACCCCGGTCGGCCTCGGAATCCGCCTTTGCCCGCGCCCTGAAATCTTAACGATGTCTTAACCTTAAGCCGTCTCGGTTTTGATATTCTATGCTCCGTCTCCGCAGAAAAGGCGGGGGCGGAATGGAGAGTTGCGCGGGGTGTGGTAGAATAGCTGTATGAAACACTCCTTTGCGCTGTTCTATTTGCTGGCGGTCGGCATGGTTTTGTCCGCAGGTGCGGTTGAGGTCGCGGTCAGGGCGGACGTTGCGCTGAACGCGGTCGACGAACGCATCTACGGCTTTCTCCTTGAGCACATATACCACAGCTGCGACAACGGCATCTGGGGCGAGGAGGTGTTCAACAGGAGCTTCGAGGACCGCGCGAACTATGTCGGATTCTACATCGCTGGGAAGAAGAAGTCGGGCGCGTTCGAGGCGAATGTGACGGGGGATGATTCCGTCATAGGCGTACGCGACCGTTCGCGCGACGGGATGCGCACTAACTATCTCGACTGGCACGTCGCCGAGGGCTATGTCGAAATCGCGTGCGGATTGATAAAGATGTCTCTCGGCGACAGGATTGGAGACGAACGCCATGACGAAATGATGGCACGCTACGAGGCCTTGCCATGAGACTGTTTTGGATGCAAATGTGCTTCTCGACGTGTTGCTGGCTCGTCAGCCGTTTGTAAACGACTCCGAACGCGTGCTGAGCCTATGCGCAAAGAAGGTGTTTGACGGGTGTTGTTCGGGTTTGACGATATGCAATCTGATGTACATTCTGCGCAAACATTGCACTGCGGACGTCGCCAGAAGTTGTATGCGCGAATTCTCGACATACGTGGAGATAGTTGACGTCAAATCTTCGACCGTTGCAAGCGCCCTGCATTCCCTCAATCCAGATTTTGAAGATGTAGTACAACACGTTTCCAACGTCGTATGCAACCAAAGGATTTAAATGCAAGAGTAAGACGCCACATGAGCCGCAGCGACGCTTAGAGATGATAATCAGGTCGACAAGGGCGACCCCCACTATGGGTTGAGGTCGCCACAGGGGGCTCCGTCGCTCCGCGACGGAGCAATGCGGGGACAATGGAGGTGCTGTTGAATCGGGATTTGTTGTCCGTCGCGGAGCGACGGACCCCCTAGCATTGGTAAAACTCTGGCGAATGTATAAGCGAGTTTCCGTAGTGTATGGGGTGCTGCTCCCCCCACGGGGGGCATGGGAGGTGGTGGGGTTCGGTGATATACTGTAGGCATGAAGGGTATCACCGCTCAGCAGTCTTGCGCCCTTGCGTCCGACGGAACCGATGCCATCTCGTTCTTCAAGGCTAAGATTCATCCTGACATTGTTCTCATGGATATTCGCATGCCGGGAGGAAGCGGCTTCGACGTCTTCAAGGAGATGAAGGTCTGGTATCCCGACATCAAGGTGCTCTTCCTCGCTGGAATGCCGCTGCGGGAGGAGGCCGCGCGCGCGCGGAAAGAGGGCGCTTGCGGATACATTTCCAAGTCCACCAAGCGGCAGGGGCTGGCCACGGCCATTAGGCGCGTCCTGCAGGAGCGGAATGTGTTCATTGAGGATGAGGCGCCTGCGCAAGCGCCGGACTCGCTTCTGACGCAGAGGGAGATGGATGTCCTCAAGTGGCTTGCGCAGGGCAAGAGCCGCGAGGAGGCGTCCATCATCCTTGGCATCAGCCTTGAAACAGTCAAGACGCACGCGAAGTCCATTCTGCAGAAGCTCGGCGTTCAGAACACCGCCGGAGCAGTCACGCGCGCCTTCGAACTCGGACTACTGCGGGCGTAGTACCTTTTTCGGGGGATGGACGGCGGGAAGGCCTTATGGTAGAATTCTGACATGAAAAAGATAGTCTTTGTTCTGTCCGCGGCCGCGTTTTACGCGGCGTATGGCGCTGAATGGATCGAGAACGCACCTGCCGCCAACTGGCAGGAGTCGTCGCTTACAGGCAACGGCATGATCGGCGCGATGGTGGAGGGGCGAATCGAGAACGAGTCCATTCACCTCAGCCACTGCAAGCTGTATCTGCCGGAGCCGGGCGACACTCCGCCGGCGCTCGTGAACCATCCGAGGCGCAATCCCGGCGACTACAACAACCGGGACGGATTCATGGCAGCGTGCGACCTGAAAATCTCCATGCGCCTTGGAGGGGCTTCGGAGTATTCGCGGCGCACCGACTTCGACACGGGCGAGTGCATCGTAAGTGCGAAGGACGGAAAGGGACGCCGCTACGAGCGTCGCGTCGTCGCGCTGCGCGGAGCGAATGTGATAGCGGTCAAGACCGCAGACGAGTCTAAGAGCGACGCAGTGTTTGCGCTTGCCGGAATCGAGCCTTCGGGACGCGCCGACATCGCCGCGTTCTCGAAGGGCATCCGCCGCATCGTATCCGAGCCGGCCTACTATCGCTGCGAGTTCAGGAACGAGAATCCGTGGAATAAGCTCGCAGGGTACGAAGTCTTGTTAACGCAGAGGCGCAGAGACGCAGAGTGCGCGGAGGTCTTTGTCGCTATAGAGCCGCTTTTGAAGAGACAGAATTCCAATCGCGCTGCAATGGAGGCGCGGCTTGCTGCGGCTGCGGAGAAGGGATACGATGCGCTCCTTGCCGAAAGCGCCGCGAAGCAGAAAGAGCTGATGGACCGTGTTTCGTTTGCGCTGGAGGGTCCGAAGAACGCTGCGGAGATTGTGCGCAATTTCAATTCCGGACGGTACAACATCATTTCCTCCGTTGGAGGTGACCATGTGCCGAACCTCCAGGGACTCTGGGCCGGAACATGGAGCGCGCCGTGGTTCGCGAGCTTCACGGTGAACGGAAACCTCCCGTGCGCTATCTCGTTTTTCTGCCGTGGCAACACGCCCGAGTTCAACGAAAGCCTGCTGAAATGGATAGAGGCGAGGCTCCCCGAAATGCGAGACGCGGCGAAGCGTCACTTCGGCGCACGCGGATTCCGCGCCGCCGCGCAGACCACTGTCGCTGGAGTTGAGACGGACTCGAACGCGAACTATCCGCACGTCTACTGGCACGGCGGCGCGGCGTGGCTTCTCTCGCGCCTCTACGACGGATACCGCCACACGCGCGACGAAAAGTGGCTAAGGCGCATATATCCGCTCATGAAGGAGATAGCTCAGTATTATGAGGACGTCATAGTGGAAATGCCCGATGGAACGCTTGGCTTCAATCCGTCGTATTCGCCCGAGAACTGGCCGACTGGCAAGCGGCCGACGGCGGTAAACGCCACGATGGATATTGCAATTGCAAAGCAGTTCTTGGACGAAGTCGTCGAAGCGACAAATTTGCTCGGACTGTATGCACAGGATTTCGTAGGGCAGGATAGTCCCGTTGAGCTTGTCAAAAAATGGTCCGCGATGCGTGAGCGGCTCACGCCGTATCAGGTAAGCGAGAACGGATTCTTCGCCGAATGGCTTGCCCCCGGCCAGCCGGACAACAACGAGCATCGCCACGCCTCGCACCTCTACGCCCTCTACGACGACGCCCCGGCGGAGATACTGACGAACGCCGCGCTTGTGGCTGCGGTGAAGAAGACGATCGACGCGCGCATGGACTTCAACGAGAACCGCTCGCGCACGATGGCGTTCGGGTACGTTCAGAACGGACTCGCCGCGTGCAAGATCGGCGACGCCGCGCGTGCGGCGCGGTGCCTCAAGCTCCTGACCGAAAAGAACTGGCTGAAGGGCGGCGGCTCGTGCCACGACTGGAAGAACTGCTTCAACACCGACATCTCCGGCGGGTATCCGTACCTCATTTCCGAAATGCTTGTGCATTCGGAGGAGGTGGGGAATGGGGAACGGGGAACAGGGAACGGCGGACGGTATTTGCTTCGATTCCTTCCCGCGAAGCCGAAGGACTGGAAGTCGGGATCGATAAAGGGACTGCTCCTGCGTGGCGGAATTGTCCTTGAGAGTCTTGAATGGCAGGATGATGACTTCTCTGCGATACTTAGGTTTCCGGACGGAACCGTGAAGCGCGTCAACGGTAAGGCTGGTACCCAAACAGGTATTTTCATCGGTAGCGGGGTTTGATAGAATGGTGGCATGAAAACTGTCAATCCATTCGTATGCGCTGTCGCGATTGCCGTCGCGGGCCTTTCTTTCAATGCTTCCGCGGACGAGTTCCGCGCGCCGAGGCTTGGCGTCGTGTGCGAGACGCCGGCGCAGGCGAGGCCGGGCGTCGCCAAGAGCCGCGCATGGGAGCAGTCGCTTTTGACGGGCAACGGCGCGATGGGCGCAATGATTCCGGGCGAGCTTGCGCACGAGGAGATGTTCCTCTCGCACGCGAGGCTGTTTCTCCCGCGCGTCATGAACGGACGTTATTTCGAGCTCGGCAAGTACCGCGACAAGGCGCGCGAACTGGCGCTCGCCGGACGCGAAAAGGAAATCTGGGACGAAGTCATCCAGAAGGCGTCGGACGAAAGCGGCTATTCGTTCAAGCGCGATCCGTTCATGGGCGCGGTCAGCCTTGTCGTCGACACGCCGGACCTGCCGAAGTGGAGCGACGCGACAGGCTATCGCCGCATGACGGACTTCGAGCGCGGCGAATGCACCGTCCGCACCGACGACTACGAGCGCAGGATATTCGCCTCGCGCACGGACGGAGTAATCGCGATGCGCGTCAAGGACGCGAAGAAACGTCCGTTCTCCGTCGGTTTCGAAACGATCTCCAACGGACGTCCCAGCGGCGACGCGGCGATACAGCGCATCCGCGAAAAGGACGGCTACATGTACTACCGCGTCGACTTCCGCAAGGAGAACGGGAAGAATCCGTTCCATGGCTACGAGGCCGTGGGTCTCCGCAAGGGCGACGAGGTGTTCGTGAAAATCTATCCGCTGCCGTTCGGAACCGACTCCATGTTCGAGACGGCGAAGCGCGAGCTTTCGGCCGCCGCGGACACGGGATACGCGCGGCTTCTCGAGCGCCACGCGCCGGTGATGAAGGAGCTGATGGGGCGCGTCGCGCTCGATCTCCCAGACCGCGATCTGGTGCGCAAGTTCCACGCCGGACGATACAACATCATTTCGTCGACAGGCCCGGACGGCGTTCTGCCGAACCTGCAGGGACTCTGGTCCGGTAGCTGGTCTGCGCCCTACAACGGAAGCTACACCGTCGACGGGAACATGCCTTGCGCGATGAGCTTCTGGACGCGCGGCAACACGCCGGAGTTCAATGAATCGCTCTACGAGTGGATCATGCGCTATTACGAGGACTTCAAGGAGGCGGCGAAGAAGGGCTACAACGCGCGTGGAATCCACATTCCGGGGCAGGTCACAACGACCGGACTCGAGACCGCCTACTACCGCAACGTCGAGCTGATGTGGTGGCACGGCGGCGCGGGGTGGATGACGGGCTATCTCTGGCGCTGGTACGAGGCGACTCAGGACATGAAAGTGCTGAAGAAAGTCTATCCGCTTTTGAAGGATGCGGCGGACTACATCTGCGACTGCATGGAGGAGATGCCTGACGGCACGCTCGGCTTCGCGCCTGGCTATTCGCCGGAGAACGCGCCGCACGGCGACTTCCGTTCGCAGGGCGAAGTCATGAATCCCGATCTTCCGAAGGGCGGCTATTCGACCATGAACAATCCGACGATGGATATCTCCGTCGCCAAGCAGTCCATTGACTATGCGACGAAGGCCGCGAAGATCCTTAAGCGCGACGAGGGGAGCGTCCGCGAATGGGCGCAGAAGCGCGCGCGCCTTGCCCCGTACACAGTCTCGAAGGACGGTTTCTGGGCGGAGTGGCTTATACCGGATACGCCGGACAACAACTCCCACCGGCACGCCTCTCACGTCTACGCGCTCTACGACGAGGCGCCGGCGGAGATTCTCACGAACGCGGCCTTCGTCGCGGCGATAAAGAAAACGCTCGACGCACGCATGACGTTTCACGAGAAGGAGCATCACATGGCGTTCGGCGTGACGCAGATCGGCTACGCGGCGGCGAAGGTCGGAGACGCAGCGGTGATGGAGCGTGCGATCAAGCTTCTGCAGGAGACATACTTCACCGACGCGCTCGGCACGCTGCACGATCCGGGCTGGCTCTTCAACATCGACATATCGGGCGGCTTCCCGGGTATCATAGCCGACGCGCTCATCACAAAGGGCCCCGACGGAGGCTTCTTGGTGCTCAACGCCAAGCCCGCGTCATGGAAGAAGGGCAGCATATCGGGGCTTCTCCTCCCGGGCGGAATCAAGGTCAAGAAGCTTTCCTGGCAGGGCGACAGCTATGAACTCGAGCTTCTCCACCCCGACGGCCGCATAACCGTCCAGAGGAAGTAACATCTCCGACCCCGGGTGCAACGAGATATTTATGTAGTGCCAAACGTCGCTGCATAGTCTATGTTGTCATGTTTTGCGCTTCGCGGGACCACGAATCTTGGCAGGGGGTTGCGTCGCTCCGCGACGCAACAAGGAAGGGCGTGGAGCAGTTGACTAGAAAGTCATTTTCCATTCGCTTTTCTCGCGCGCTCCCGATTCTTTTGATTCTGTGCGATAGCTGCGAATGTCCGTCGCGGGATGCGCCCGCGCCGAAGGCGTCGGGTTGGGTGAGCGCGTAGCGCGAACTGCGAAGCAGCCGCAAGGCCCCGCGCGACGGACCCCCTGTAGGGTGGCCCTGTAGTGAACGGATCGCTTGGCAGGGGGTAGCGTCGCTCCGCGACGCAGGCGCAAACACATATACGCCAATATATGCGCTATGCGCAGATGCGGGGCAGTTTGCCGTATCCTTGCATAAATCGCCCGTTGCACCCTCCGACCCCGGCAATAACCCATTTTCTAGCACAGCGACAGGGAAGTTTGCTATACTACCGTCAACAACACAAAGTAGGCCTGTGGCGTGGCTATGCGTCTATTTCGTACCCTGACGCGCGCAGTGCGGCGAGCGCTCGGTCGAAATTGGCGCTCTTGGTGAGGATGTAGTCTGTGTTGAATGTGGATACGGCGAATATCCCGATCTTGTTCTCGGCGAGTACGGCGGACAGTCGCGCGAGAATGCCGGTGAGCGAGAAGTCGAGTGTGCCCATGACGCGGAACGCGCGCCAGCCGTCGTCGCGGTCGGTCGTGTTTTCCGGGACGGACACTGTCGGACACACGAGCGATCGTTCCTCGTCCGTCGCGCCAGTGAACACGAAAGGTGCGGAGAGGTCTGTGAGTGAGTAGTCCGCTACCTTGCATACGGAGAATTCGCCTTTTATCGCTTCAAGTTTCATGGTGATGTTCAATGTCCATTAAATTGTGCACATTGTATCACATGACTGTCTCGCACGTCAAACCGGACGGCGCGAGATAGGCGCGGAGGCCGAGCATGGCTTTGGCGTGGTAATTCCTGCGGATGAGCCTGACAAGGTTTCAGAGCTGATCGTCAAGGTCATCAACGATGGCGCGTTTGAATTCACCCCAGAATACTACATCTCCATACATGCAAGAATCTTCAAGGAGGTCGCTCATCCATCCGGACGGTCGCTGTTTTTTCTTGTCAGATTCTGAAGGATTGCGTCCCTAACTAGTCGTCAAAACCAAGAAAGGGAGACTGAAATGAAGAAAATCGTAATTGCATTCGCGTTCGCGGCGGCGGTGGCGGCTGTCTGCCAGGCCGACACGAAGACGGTCTGGCGCGACGCCCAGGGCCGTGTGCAGGGGTCGATGACGACCGACAGCTACGGCAAGACGACGTATCGCGACTCGATGGGGCGGCTTCAGGGCACGAAGACGACCGACAACTACGGAAAGACGACGTATCGCGACGCGATGGGCCGCGTGCAGGGTACAATGACCACCGACAGCTACGGCAAGACGACGTGGCGCGACGCCATGGGACGCACCCAGGGCACCATGACGACCGACCGCTACGGCAAGACGACGTGGCGCGACGCGCAGGGGCGGCTTCAGGGCAGCGCCACCACCGACCGGTACGGCAAGACGACCTATCGCGACTCGATGGGGCGCGTGACCGGCACCAAGACGGTCAAGTGAACCCAATGTGAATACGGCGAGCATCAAAACGGAAGGCAGGAGAACCGGGCGGGAATGTGTGTCTTGATTAGTACCCGACTGGGTATGCAATGACGAAGTAGTGTTTGGTATAATGGAGCCATGAATAAGATTCTTTCATGCGCATACTTTGTCATAATTGTCGCTGCGGCAATCGCGGCGGATGAGCAGCCGCCATTGATGGGGTGGTCGAGCTGGAACACGTACCGTGTCAACATCAGTGAAGAGCTGATTATGAAGCAGGCGCGGCTTCTGGTCGAGCTGGGGCTTAAGGACTGCGGCTACAACCATGTTAACATCGACGACGGCTTCTTCGGCGGACGCGATGCTACCGGACGTCTCAAAACGCATCCCGAGCGATTCCCGAATGGACTCAAGGGGATCGTCGACGGCATACATTCGCTCGGCCTCAAGGCCGGCATATACTCGGACGGTGGCGCGAACACGTGCGGCAGCTTCTGGGACAAGGACAAATTCGGCATAGGAGTCGGCTTCTACCTTCATGACGAGGAAGACGCAGACTACTATTTCCGTGAACACGATTTTGATTTCATCAAGGTGGATTTCTGCGGTGGCGACCCCAGGCAGAATTTCGACAAGCTGGCGCTTGACGAATGCCAGCGCTATACCGCCATACGTCGTGCAATCGACGCCGCGAAGCCCGGTGTGCGCATGAACATATGCCGATGGGATTTTCCCGGCACATGGGCGGCGGAACTTGCGGACAGCTGGCGCATCAGCCACGATATACGTCCGCGCTGGAGTTCTGTCAAGGATATCATCAGGCAGAACTTGTATCTCGGCGCGTATGCCAGCCGCGGACACTACAACGACATGGACATGCTGGAGGTCGGGCGCGGCATGACGGAAGTCGAAGACCACACGCACTTCGCAACGTGGTGCTTCATGTCGTCCCCGCTTCTCATAGGCTGTGATCTTGAGAAGGTTAAGACCGATGCGCGCCTTCTCGAACTTCTTGCAGATAAGGAGCTGATTGCGCTCAACCAGGATATCGCCGAGCCGCAGGGGACTGTCGTCAGGCGCGATGGCGAAGCATACGTCCTCGCGCGAGACATCGGCGAAGCGTTTGGCACGACGCGCGCGGTGCTATTCCTCAACCTCAGCGACGAAAAGAAGGATCTGTCTGTCACGATGGAAGAACTTGATCTTGATCCAGCGGATGCGGAAGGCGATGCGATATCCGTTTCGCTGCCCCCGCATGGCGCGGCAGTCCGCAGGGTTTCGGGGCGCCGCAGGCGCGAGAAGCGGCGCTACGAGGCAGAGACCGCCTATTTGCCGCTCTACCAGGAACTCTGCAATGCCGCGGAGGCCAAGACGGCCTACTACAGGGAGTCTAAAGAAGCGTCTGGCGGCGTGGTTGTTTCAGGCGCTGGCGGACGCGGCGGCAATGATATTGTCTTCCGCCGCGTGTGGAGCGAGAAGGGCGGAGAGTACGAGCTGTCGATAGCAGCTCTTGGCGACGGTGCAAAGCCCGCCATCTCCGTCAATGGAGTCCATGCCGAAGTCTCCCGTGTGAGGCTGAATCCAGGAGTCAACGAAATCCGTCTTTCGAACAGCGTCGCAGTCCTTCCTGAAATAGACTATATCGAACTCAAACCTGCTTCTCAGGATGCAGAGTTTATTGGAGCTGGAGCGGCGAACGGTGTGCGACCTGCATATGTGCGGCGCGAGGTCGTTAACGGGGAAAAAGTCACGAATGCCGTATGGCGCGTGACGGGGCTTGGCGTCTTCACGCCAATCGTGAACATGAAGCGGGTATCGTCGTCGCCGGACGAATCAGAAATCCTGATGCCGGGATATACGCATTTCAAGAAGCGCCGCCATGAAATCGCGCTCGATGTCACGGACAAGTGGAATTGCGCAAGAGGGGCGACGAACGTCATTTCCGCCATTGTCACAAGCGGCTGGTGGTGCGACGGCATTGCGGGAAAGTTCGGCGGCACGTGGCCGGCGTTTCGCGGCGTGCTGACGCTTACGCACGACGATGGCACCGCCACGGAAATTCCCACCGACGAATCGTGGATTGTCACCACCGATACGCCTGTCGTGAAGGCGGGAATATGGGAAGGGGAATCATATGATGCGACGAAAAGCGTCATCACCGACGCTGCACATTGGGAGGCGGCGAAGGTCTCCGACGAATTCAAGGGGGAGGTTTCTCCACGCATCGGCCCGCCCGTAGTCATGCGCAGCGATTTGATCCTGTGCCACCGTTTCGAGGACGGCAAGCCTGTGCCGTTCTGCCTCAAGATCAAGCCGGGCGAAACGAACATAGTTGATTTCGGACAGAACTGCGCGGCGGTTCCCGACATGCAGTTTTCCGCCGAGCCGGGCACGAAAGTGACTGTGCGACTTGGCGAAATGCTGAACGACGGCGTGGCGGGCCACCACGGCGACGGACCGAAGGGCAGCGTATATCTCGCAAACATGCGCGGCGCGAGCGCGACGTTCGAGTATGTCTGCAAGGGCGGTGCGCGTTCGGACGGCGCGATGGAGCACTACCATCCGCTGCATACTTTCTACGGCTACCGCTACGCTGCGATCTCCGCCGACAAGCCGCTGCTGTGCGCCATAGCGTCCGTGCCAGTCTCGTCGATCTCCAAGGAAATGGAGCGCGGCGAGATCGAAACGGGCGACGAGCGCGTAAACCGCCTTGTCAAGAACGCCTACTGGTCGATGCTTTCCAATTATCTCTCCGTCCCGACCGACTGCCCACAGCGCACGGAACGTCTCGGTTGGACGGGCGATACGCAGGTGTTCGCAAAGACGGGTTGCTATTTTGCGGACGTTCGCGGATTCTTTGCGAAGTGGATGCAGGACGTCCGCGACACGCAGCATGCGGACGGCGTAGTGCCGTACGTCGTGCCGGTCGGAGTGTTCGGAGACAGCGGCCCGATAGCGGGATGGAGCGACGCGGCGGTCATCGTTCCGTGGACGCTTTGGCGGCAGTTCGGCGATGCGGAACTTGTCCGCAAGGGTTGGGACATCATGGAGCGCTACATGGCCCGCATTGCCAAAAACGGCTATGTGTCTAAGCGCGGCAACTGGCTTCTCTGCGACTGGCTTTCGTTCGAAAAGCTTTCCGTCGATCAGGCGAAGCGCTGGTCGAACGGCAGCTACACAGAAGAACATCTTTCCTACCAGAACTTCTTGAACGCCTGCCACCTCTACGGCGATGCGCTGAAGATGTCCGAACTCGCCGCGGCACTTTCGCTTGAGCAAGGAATGGACTATGCAGACCTTGCGCGGAAGACGAAGGAGCGGATACTTTCGACATGGTTCAGGCAGGACGAGACGCTTTGCGACCTCTTCGACGGGATGCAGACTCCGGCGCTCTTCGCATTGAAGCTCGGACTTGGCGACCGCGAGAAGATTGCCGGCGCCCTTGTCGACGCCATCCATGCCAACGGCGACAGGCTTGCGACTGGATTCCTCGGAACGCCGCTTGTTTGCGAGGTGCTGTCCGAGATCGGCGAATCCAGACTTGCGTACACGCTTCTTCTTCAGCGGGAGTTCCCGTCGTGGCTCTATTCCGTCGATCAAGGTGCGACGACGATTTGGGAGCGTTGGAATGGTTACACGAAAGAAGGAGGTTTCGGCGACGTGCGCATGAACTCGTTCAACCACTATGCATATGGCGCGGTGGTCGGCTGGCTCTTCGAACATGCGGCAGGCATCAAACCTGACGCCATGCACGGCGGCTGGCGGCATTTCACGCTCGCACCGGAGCCGGACGAGCGGCTGGGACGCATCAGCGCAAAGTACAAAACCGATTTCGGCGCAATCGAAAGCGAGTGGAAATACGAGAGCGACGGCGCAGTAAAATATCGCGTTGTCGTCCCGCCTGGCACTACTGCCTCCTTGCTCCTGCCGGGCTGCGAAGTCATGGAACTTTCCGAAGGGGAATTCATAAAAACGGTACCTTCCCGAAAGGCGTCCACGCCGAAATGCATTGTCACATATACGTTCGACGACGGACTTCTCGACCAATATGAACTTGCCTATCCGATGTTTCGCGAAGCCGGGCTGAAGGCGACATTCTTCATCATCGGCTCGAAGATCGGCAATCCGGACGGTATGCGGTCAAAAGCGGAATCCCACACGCCGACAATGACATGGACGCAGGTCCGTGAAATGGCGGAGTGCGGCATGGAAATCGCCAGTCACGGATGGGCGCATGGGAAATATTCAAAAATGGATCGCACGGCAATCCTTGATGATATAAGAAAAAACCAAATCGCCATCAAGGAGAATGCCGGCGTTGAATGCCGCAGCTTCGCCGCGCCGTACAATGCGAAAATCGGCGAAGATGGGGTTGAAGTCCGCGGAATCGCGAAGGAAGCGGGCCTTCCTTGCTTTCGGATGCATCAGAAGGCGGCCGGCGGCAAAATGTCTGCCGAACGCATGAACGAGATGGTCGAAAATGCCAAAAAGAACGGAGAATGGCTGGTCTTTATGATCCACGGCATCGCGCGTGGCTATGACGCGTGGGAGAACCCGGATGAGCTGCGCAAACATCTTCAATGGATAAAAGAGCAGAATGACGTGCGCGTCGCCACTTTCGCCGAGGCCGCTTCGTTCGCGGCGTCTGAGGCGCAGCGCGCAGGCCATATCCCCGACGAGTGCCGGCCGAAGGCGTGGTGGTTCTTTGGACAGACCGAGACGACGCACGAGGGGATCACGGCGGACGCCGAGGCGATGAAGCGTGTTGGTTTTGGCGGTGTCGTGTACTATGATCAGTACCACGGCGAGAACCCGCGCGCGGACAGGCTGTGGAGCGACAAGTGGTGGGACGGCATCGAGTTTGCTGCGTCCGAGGCGGCTCGGCTCGGCCTCACGTTCGAGACTGCCGTGGGCAATGGATATGTCGCGGGCGGCCCGTGGATCGATCCTGCGCACGCCATGAAAACGCTCGCCGTAATCGACCGCGACACGAACGGCGGCAAGGTGACGCTCTCGCTTCCCGTTGCGAAGGACCGCGGTTGGCAGAAGACCGTCGCCGTGCTCGCGATTCCACTACCGGTAGCTGGTGGAATGTTCGTCGATATGGAGTATGCCGGACACGAAAAGGGGCTCGCCAGCACGATGCAGCATCCGGGCGGAATGTACGGCTATCGTGAAAAGACGTTCAAGGCCGTCACAAATTCACTTCCGAAGATTCCGCGCTGGCAGGCGAAGACGGCGGAGGTCGTCGATTTCGTTTCGCGCGGCGACACGCCGGTCTGCGTCGATATGAAAGACGTTCGCGACATCACGGAGAACTTTGACGAGTCCGACCGCACGCTCAGGTGCGAACTGCCTGCGGGACGCTGGAAGGTGCTGCGTTTTGTCGCTGTGCCGACGGGCGGACGCACAAAGCACGGACGTCCCGAGGCTATGGGGCTTGAATGCGACAAGATGAGCGTCGCGGCGGCGGAACTGCACTGGAAGTCGTATACGAAGCGCATCATAGACAGGCTAAAATCGAAAGGGATTCCGCTCGCCGGCATCATACTCGACAGTCACGAGGCCGGTGCGCAGAACTGGACGGACGACATGCTCAAGGAATTCGCGCGGCGGCGCGGGTACGACTTCCGCCCGTATCTGCCGCTGATGGCGGGCTATTGCGTTGCGCCGAATGCGGAGGATGTTCTTGCCGACTTTCGCAGGACGTGCGTCGAATTGATTGCGGAACGCTATTACGGAACCTTCGACCGGCTCTGCCGCGAAGAAGGCCTTTCCTTCACGGGGCAGGCCGGAGGCGGAATGTTCATGATTGCCGATTCCGTGTTTTCGAAGAAATACATCTCAATACCTGAAGGCGAGTTCTGGGGCTACCAGAAATTCGGCGCATACGACGTGAAGGATACGTCGAGTGCCGCGCATCTCTATGGAAAGAAGATCGCGAGCGCGGAGGCGATGACGGACGCTCCGTACAAGATGACCATTCCCGAGCTGCGTCGTCGCTGCGACCTTGCATTCGCCTTCGGCGTGAATGCAATGACGGCCTGCGCCGTTCCGCATCTGCCGAAGAAGGACTGCGGCGTGAAGGCACCGACGGGTCCGCGTGAATACGGTCTGAACAGAAGCAATCCGTGGTGGGAGGGGTCGCGTCCGTTCTGGGACTATATCGCCTTCTGCTCGTGGATGCTGCGCCAGGGCGAGCCTGCGCCCGAGGCGCTCTTTTACGCGGGCGACGATGTTCCGGTCAAGATCATCGCGTCCAAAGTGCCGAAGGCGCTCGGCGGACTGGACTGGGATTTTGCGACGGGCGATGCCGCCGCGCGGATGACGAAGACGGCGGAAGCCTGGACGACTCCTGAGGGAATACGCTACGGCTATGTCGTTGACAGCGAAGGACGCACACTCGCAGGAACGCCGCCCGCGCGTCGGCTTAATCTGCCGCACATCTCGCGCCTCCTCCCGAGCGGAGAGAAACTTGCATTTATCGCGAATGATACCGAGCATGAGGTCAAAGTCGATCTCGGCGGAGAGTCAGCTGTCGTTATCGATCCCTGGACGCGCTGCCAGACTACAGAATCGTCCGTCGTCATCCCTCCCGGCGAAAGCCGTTTTGTGAAAGGCTCGCTGTGAGCAGGTGATGCTCAAATCATATCTGGCAGGAAAGAAATCCGTTTAGGAGTATAGGCAGAATGAACAATCCAATGAAAAGAATGGTGTCCGTCTCCGTTGCGCTGGCGATATCTGTAGCAGCGCTTCCGATTGCAACCTTCTCCGAAGAGCAGCTTTCGCTTGACGGCGAGTGGCGGTTTAGTTTCGAGGGCGGAGAAGAGCGCGACATGCCGGTTCCGTCGTGCTGGGAATTGCAGGGCGTCGGGACGCTGCGCTACGGCGAAGCGGATGCGAAGGAGTCCGGACGTTACTCGCGCACGTTCGCGATTCCGTCCGGCTGGCCGTCGGACGATCTCGTCATCCTGCGTTTCGACGGCGTGATGTTCGGCGCACATGTGACGGTGAACGGAAAGGACGCCGGCTCGTTCCGCTCGTCATTCAACCGCAACGAACTGGACATCACCGCGCTCGTCAGGCGCGATGCGGAGAACGGCCTTGTCGTGGAGATGCTGAAGAATCCGAAAGGCTGGGGCTTCGACTGCAACGACGACTGGATTCTCCACGGCATCTTCCGCAGCGTCACTCTCATTTCGCGTCCGCACCTGAACGTGTCCGACCTTTCGCTCGTCTGCAGGGTCGACGCGGAGCGCGGCGCTGCGGCGGTCGAGATTTCTGCGGCAGCCTCGGACGGGGGAAATGCGGTGCGTCTGAGACTCGTCGATGCAGACGGCAAGATCGCCCTTGAAGGCAATGCGCCGCTGAAGGGCGTTGTCGAAAATGCGAAGCTCTGGACATGCGAGACGCCGAACCTATATACGCTTGTCGCGGAGGTTGGACGCGATCGCGTGGAAAAGCGCGTGGGACTTCGCGAGATTTCGCGCGACGGTGCGGTGCTGAAAATGAATGGACGTCCTATAAAGCTTCACGGCGTCAACCACCACGATCTTTGTCCGTGCCACGGGCGCGCCATCACAGTCGACGAGCTGCGACGTGATGCGCAGCTTATCAAGGACGGAAACTTCAACTGCGTCCGTCTTGCGCACTATCCGCCGAACGAAGCGTTCCTCGATATATGCGACGAACTGGGGCTCTATGCAATAGACGAGGTGCCGTTCGGCATGGGCACGAAGAACCTTCGCGATGCGAATTACCTCGAAGTCTTGGAGGAGCGCGCGCGTCTCACCGTTGCACGCGACAAGCTGCATCCGAGCGTAATCGCCTGGACCGTCGGCAACGAGAATCCGCTCACGGACATCTGCATGAAATGCGGCGATCTGGTGGCGAAGCTCGATCCGACGCGCCCGACGTGCTATCCGCAATATTCGAGCGTCTACGAAAAGATGCTCGCCGACGGCGCGCCGCAGAGCGCGATGCTCTACAACTTCCACTACGTCGACGCAGCGAAGATTCGCGAACTTGCGCCTCGCCTCGACCGTCCGCTTTTCGCGGGCGAGTTCGCGCACGCCCTCGGACTCGACTTCGGCACGCTCGCCGAGACGTGGGAGGAGATGTGGAAGCGTCCCGAATGTGCGGGCGGCTGCATCTGGATGTTCCAGGACCAGGGCATTGCGCGTCCGGCGTCGGCGGTGAAGGAGAAGGATCGCAAGTGGCTCGCATGGAAAGATGAAGAGACCGTCTGGGATACGCACGGCATCGACGGTTGCGACGGCATCGTGTATGCGGACCGCACGCCGCAGATCGATTACTACGCTGCGCGCGCAGTCTTCGCGCCGGTCAGGATTGCCTTCGACGGGAAGAAGACGCTGACGATTGAAAACTGCTATGATTTCACGGACCTTTCAGAGCTGAAAATAACCTGGCAGATAACTGGGGGAAGCGGCGTCTCGCCGCTTTGTTCAAAAGATATAGATTCCTCTGTCTCGAAGCGGCGGGACGCCGCTTCCCCCAGTCAATGTGTGCAGGATTGCAGCGACTTTTCGGATGGTCATGAGATTGCGAAGGGAGCGATTCCCTGTTCTGTGCCGCCGCATGCCAGCTCATCCTTCTTGATAGATCTTCCGGAGATTGCCGAAGATGTTGCGGCGCTTTACGTTTTCGTCGAAGAGAAGAGCGGGAATCGCATTGTCTGCGCCGAAGCTTGGCCGCTCAAAGTTGACGTAAAGACAACGCCGAAGGGAACGCTGCCGACGCTCGTGTTCGAGCCGCGTTGGGATAGGCGCGAGATGATGTCGAAATCGGCGGCGCATCTGCCGAAGAAAAACAAGAAGAAATATTCGATTCTCGAAAAGCCCGCAGGATTCGCGGCGGATGTGAGGGAAGAGCCGCGTGACGCTGGCTCTCTCCATGTTTCATACGCCGTTTCCGCGACGCAGGAATGGCACACTGTAGAGGCTGGTCTTTCGTTCATGCTGCCTGAAGAGTTCACGACTGTCCGCTGGGTCGGGCAGGGCCCGTTCGAGGCATACACGCTAAGCAACGCGCAGAGCATATTCGGATGGTGGGAACTCTCCAAGGACGACCTGTATTTCCCCGGCAACCGCCGCGATGTCCGCTGGCTCGCCGCTTTGCGGGGCGATGGCACAGGCGTGGCGCTGATTCCTGACGGCGGCACGGGCGATGTGGCGTTTGAGGACATCGGCGGGAGAATCCGCATCAGCCACAACGCCGCGCTTGCCGACAAATTCAACAAGTACGAATGGCCGCGCGACGTAAAGTTGTTTGCTGCAGGAGAGAAACTGCGCGGCGGCTTCACGCTTGTTCCAGTAAAGTGCCATCCGGGTGCCGCACAGCCGTTCCGTCCGTTCTTCAAGTCATACGATGACGGCGGGGCGAAAGTCTCCGCGAATCAGGTTGCTTCGCCATGCGAGGCGGCGCTTAGGGCGGGATTTGCGAATCCGCCGCCGGACGTGAAGATCGGCTGCTACTACTACTGGGTGAACGAGCGCGTCGATGAGGAAGGGGTGAAGAAGGACCTTAAGTGGATGAAGGAGAACGGCATTACGCGCGCATTTCTCGCGACGGACATCCGCAACCGCACGCGGTTCGAGAATCCGTGGGAAGGGCAGCAGTTCGGCGACTGCACGTTCAGAAGCGAGAAATGGTGGCGCTGCCTAAGGACGGCGTTCAGGACGGCGGGGGAACTTGGAATCGAGATGGGCGTCTTCAACTGTCCCGGCTGGTCGCAGTCGGGCGGACCCTGGGTCGCGAAGGAGGATGCGCAGATCGCGCCCGACGGAACGTATCCCAAGAACGGACCTTGCTCTCCGGCCGCCACGGGCTATGAGGTGGACAAGACGAATCGCGCGGCTGTGCGGCGTCACTTCGACGCCTTCGTCGGCGACATACTCCGCCGCATACCGCCTGCCGAGCGTCCGACGCTCACTACCGTCGTCGTTGACAGCTGGGAGCGCGGACGCGTCGTGAAGCCGGAAGGTGATCAGCGAAAGCTATCCGACATCATTGCCGAGGAGTACATGGGCGAGCTGACGCGTTGCGCGCACGAGAACGGACTCATCACGTGGTGCGAGCCGTATTCCCATTCTCGCGGCGGATGGGACGGCGATCCCGCCACATACGGCGCGGCGGCGGACGAGGTGGCGGCGGAGTTCTGGGCGGGAGAGCCGAAGAACGAGCGCGCGAAGGAGATCAAGGCGGCGCTTGGCGCGGCGCGCCTTGGCGGAAAGAACAAGATCTACGCGGAGAGCTTCACGGCCGGAAGTTGGACGAAATTCGCGAAGGACGACTGGTCGTTCGCGTCGCTTAAGCCATACGCCGACAAGTTCTTCAGGAAGGGCGTCAACGCGACTATTCTGCACGTGGTCATCTCCCAGCCGGGCGATGAGACCGAGCCGCCGGTCAGGCCCTGGTTCGGCACGTTCTTCGACAGGCGCAGCAGAAATGCCGCCGAGATGAAGAAGCTCGTCCCGTATCTGCGTCGCTGCAACTTCATGCTGCAGCAGGGGCGTGCGGCGGACGGCCGGACCGATGCGCGCATCCTTCCCGACGGCACGCGCATCCGCTTTACGGAGCAATCGCTTTTCGAAGTCGTTTTCCCCGGCGGCCGAACCGAAACGTGGAACCCCGTTTCCGGTAAAATTGGGATATAAATTCCATAGTACCCGACTGGGTATTTTCGGCGGGGGCGAGGTTTGGTATAATTATGGCATGAAAATCAAACTTTGCCGTCTGTGTCTCTCCGCGATTGCCGCGGTTCCCGTCTCTGTCTTCGCGTTTGCTGACGGAGGGCCAAATGCCTCTAAGACCGTAGACGGGAAAAGCCTGGCGCTGGAGGAGTTCCAGGGAAGCGACACGCTGATGAACCGCGCGTGGCAGTTCCGGTTCGGCGACGACGCCTCGTGGGCTTCCGTGGACTGCGATGACGCGAAGTGGCGCTGGCTCGACCTTCCGCATGACTTCCAGTTCGAGCTTCCCTGGGACAAGGGGGCGCGTCCGGCACACGGCTACAAGCCGCTTAAGGTCGCGTGGTACCGCCGCCACTTCAAGGCCGATCCGATATGGAAGGGGAAGCTCGTCTTCGCGGAGTTCGAGGGCATCATGGCCGTTGGCGACGTCTTCCTCAACGGAGAGAAGATCGCATCGACCGAATACGGCTACCTCGGCTGCTGGGCGGACCTCACTTCGAAGCTCAATTGGGAAGGCGACAACGTGCTGGCCGTGCGCGCGGACTGCGGACACAAGGGCGGCTCGCGCTGGTACACAGGCGGCGGCATCGTGCGCGACGTCCATCTCGTCGTGAAGAGCCAGGTCTCCGTCTCGCGCAATGGATTCTACATCAAGTCCGGCGTAAAGGACGGCGCGGCGTTTGCGGACGCGCTTGTGCAGCTCGACGGCTATATGGGGCAGGGAGGGAAGAACAAGCTTGAGATCATCCTCGAGGTGTTCGATCCGGACGGCAAGCGCGTGGCGCGCGAAAGCGCCGTTGCGCCGTGGAGCAAGAAGGCGCACCAGGAGGTGGAGCTTCCGCGTGCCGCGATCGCCGATCCGAAGCTATGGGACATTGACTCGCCGAATCTCTACACCGCGACGGCTACGCTGAAGCTGAACGGAACGGTAGTGGACCGCGTAAAGGACCGGTTCGGAATCCGCACCATCGAGTTCGACAAGGACTTCGGCTTCAAGCTCAACGGACGCAAGGTCTTTCTCGCGGGCATGGCGAACCATGCGGACCTCGGTGCGCTCGGCGCGGCGGTTTTCGACCGCGGCATCGAACGTCTGTTCCGCACGATGAAGGCTTTCGGATTCAACGCCGTGCGCTGCTCGCACAATCCCTACTCCAAGAGCTTCCTCCGCCTCGCCGACGAAATGGGTTTGCTGGTCGTGGACGAGCTGATAGACAAGTGGACTACCGGCACGCATTACTGGAACGGGCGAAAGCCGTTCATGGAGATATGGCCTCAGCTGATCACGGAGTGGGTGAAGCGCGACAGGAACCATCCGTCCGTCATCGTGTGGTCAATCGGCAACGAGACGCAGATGCGCGAGGACATCTGCGGATTCGACACCGACGACTGGTCCGTCACGTCCTACCGCATTTTTGACACGATGGTGAAGCGCTGGGATGCGACGCGTCCGACAACCGCCGCGATGTTCCCTGCGCGCGAAGGTTCTGTGACAATGAAGGACAAGGGCTTCAACGAGGATCCGAAGCCTCCGGAGCTTTCGCGCATCACGGAGATTGCGAGCTTCAACTACTGCTACGAGGACTATCCGTCCTACAAGCGCCACGCACCGGAGCTCAACATCTTCCAGTCCGAGGCGAGCGTCCACGCGCTGCAGCGTCCGTATGTCGCGATGGACCGCGAGCATTCCATCGGACTCTGCTGGTGGGGTGCGATCGAGTACTGGGGCGAGTCGGACGGCTGGCCGAAGAAGGGGTGGTCGTATTCGTTCTTCAACAGGACGCTTGATCCGTTCCCGACGGCGTACCTCATCAAGTCGTTCCTCGCGTCCGAACCGATGGCGGAAATCGCCGTCGTAGAGCCTGCGAAGGGCGACGAGGCGGTCGTGTGGAACGACATCAAGGTCGGACGCATGAACGCGGTGAGCGACTGGACTTTCCCGGAGGGGTCCGTGCTGCCCGTCGTCTACGTCTACACGAACGCGGAGGAGGCGGAGCTGTTCGTGAACGGAAAGTCGCTCGGCGTGAAGAAGAACAACGAGACCGATCCCAAGACGGCGCATGCGCTCCGCTGGACGGACGTGAAGTACGAGCCCGGCAGGATCGAGGCCGTCGCGCGCACGGGCGGGAAGGAAGTCGCGCGCCGCGTCATCGAGACGGCAGGCAAGGCGGTGCGGCTCGAGGCTGTGGTGGAGAACGCGGAAGACTGGAAGGGCGATGGCCAGGACCTTCTCTACGTACACGTCACGGCCGTCGACGAGGCGGAACGTCGTGTACGCGCTGCGGCGGATTCCGTCAAGTTCGAGGTTTCCGGCGCGGCGACGCTACTTGCCGTCGACGACGGAGACGAACGCACCGACTTCCTTTTCCGCAACGTCGACGAAAAGCCGCTCCGCGACGGTTCGCTGCTCGTCATCCTGCGATCGAAGGGGCAGCCCGGCGAAGTGACGCTAAAGGCGACTTCCGCCGCATTCGCGCCGCTCTCGCTCGCTCTTAAGACTCAAAGGTAATCATCCAAAATATTTTGTCAAACATGAAAAGTCTGTCTGCCTGCTCGCTGTTCGCCATTGCCTTCTGCATGCCGCAGATTTTGTTTGCGCAGTCCGTGGAGCGTCCGCGCCCCGCAGGATGGGACCGCATCGTCCCCGGCGGACGCTTCATGGACCGGTTCGAGGAATCGAAGCCGATTGGTCCGCTGACCTCCGAATGCTGGGGCGGCGACAACGTCAAGCCGCGCGACGTGCGCAACGGAATGGAGGAGCCAGACTACTCCTACTGGGGCGGGAACATCGTCTATGTCGACGGAAGGTACCATCTTTTCGTCGCGCGCTGGAAGGAGTCGGAGCCGAAGGGGCACATGTTCTGGCCGAACAGCGAGATAGCGCACTGCGTGTCGCCCCGTTCCGACGGGGACTTCAAGTTTGTCGAGGTGCTTGGTCAGGGGCACAACCCAGAGCTCTTCCGCTGCAAGGACGGATCCTTCGCCGTCTACTGCATCGATTCCAAGTCACAGGCGCACGTCTACCGGTCGGCGTCTGTGAACGGCCCTTGGAAATACGAAAGGCTGCAGCTCGACCTCAACGGACGCAAGCTCATCGAGGGCGAGTCGAACTTCTCCTTCACGCGGCGTCCCGACGGCTCGGTGCTCGCGGTCTGCCGCGGCGGGGCGATATGGCTGAGCGAAGACGGAATCAAGCCGTTCGTGATGATGACAGGCCGCGTGTATCCCGACGTCGCGGGGCGCTTTGAGGATCCCGTCCTGTGGCGCGACGAGGTGCAGTACCACCTTGTCGTCAACGACTGGCTCGGACGCGTCGCGTGGTATCTCACTTCGCCGGACGGCTTCAACTGGACGACTCAGCCGGGCGAGGCATACAGGCCGGGAATCGCCCGCGTTGCGGGAGGCGTTGCGAACGAGTGGTTCAAGTACGAGCGCATGCGCGTGACGACGGATGTCTACGGGCGCGTATTCCAGGCGAATTTCGCGGTCATCGACTGCGTGAAGCGCGAGGACCGCGGCGGCGACATCCATTCGTCGAAGAACATCACGATACCGGTGAATCCCGGACGCCGCGTGCAGACATTCCGGAAGACGCGCCGCGGATGGGAGATGCGCATCATGAAGGAGCGCGGATTCAATCCGCAGGCCGACGTCGATGTCGAAAGCGTGACGTTCGGTCCGCAGTCGATGGTCGCCTTCGGCGCGGGCGTGAAGCCCGTCGGGACGGACGAGGCGAACGGCGATCTCGTCCTGATCTTCCCGCTCATCGAGCTTGACACGCCGGTCGTGAAGGCGCTCGGCCGCGAAAAGTCGGGCCGACTCTTTTTCGCGACGTGCCGCGTCGACGGCACGAAGCTCGCCGGTGACTGCCGCTGAGGCATGGGAATGCAAACGGCTGCGGGCAGGGCTTTTCGCCCTGCCTTTTTGCCTTTTGCCGTGTGGTATCTGTTCGGGTACTACGGCCGGTTGCGGGTTTTGGTATTATGATGTTGGGAAAGGGAATACCATAATGAAATCAAAAGCTGCACTCATGGCATGCGCTGGCATGCTTGCCTTCACCGCCGCCGCTTTCACGACGGCATCCGTGCCGTCCGACGGCGTATATAAGTTCACGTTCGGCGTGGGCGAAACCCAGGATGGAGCGATACCCGTCTCGGCGGATGCGGTCTGCGATGTGAAGGACGAGACGCTGGAGAGCGGCAAGTTCTCGTATGGCTTTCTCGGCACGACGGACACATCCTATATTGACGACATTCCCTGGTCGCTGGGCGAGCCTCGTGCAATCGATGGATTTAGCGTGGTTTCGGGTCAGAAGATCGTCCTTCGCAATGCTGCGGACGCGAGCGGCGTCTCTTGCGTGGCCGGTCCTGCAAAGTCGGAATACCTCCCCGCCGGAGCCTCTGACTACGAAGGACGCTATCCGGTTCGTTTCGCGATGCGCGGCGAGGAGTACGCCTACTACGCTGTCACCTGTACCGTGGCGAACGCATCCTCCACGGCGAGCGCCGATGTAACGCTGTTCTCCGAACGCACACACATCATCGCGCATCATCTCTCCCTTGCGCCAGGCGAGACGAAGACCTTCGCATGGAGTGTCGAACTTGCGCCGAATGTCTACAAGACTCAAGGCACATATCGCGACGACTGTGTCAATGTATGCGTCGTCGGAGAGAACGCCGCGCTCGCGTCGCTTACCGTCGTCAAGCAGCCGCAGATCGCCGGAACCGTCCGCGGCGAGGCGGTGGGTAACATGAACGTCGGGCGGACCATGTGGCTTTGCACGGACTCCACCGGAACGGATCAGGCGATTGCGACGCCGTTTTTCTCGCTTCAAAACTATGCTGGCGTCGGCTCGGGGCTTTCTCGCTGGGCTCCCGCCAACCTCTCCATCCGCAACCAGGGGGAGGGCGGGCTTGCCACGAACGCCAATGCGCATCGCCAGAGCTGCCGCCTGAAGCCCGGCGACTATCTTTACGTTGAATACGGACACAACGAGAGCGGCGTCACAAGCTTCACGAACAATCTTGAGACGTATCTCTCCGACGCCAATGCGGCGGACGCATATCTCGTCATCGTCTCGCCGGTCGAGCGTCGCAACAGCTGGGACAGCGCGACTTCTACGTGGGGTCGTTCTCTTCAGGGCATCGCCGAGGCCGGGGAGGCGTGGGTCGAGGAGAAGATCGCCCAGGGCGCGCGCAACGTCGCGTTCATCGACCTCAACAAGAAATACAACGCCTGGATGAACGATGAGCTGCGCCGCATCAACGGCGTCAACGGAGATGTCTCCCTCAATGCCGCGATAAGCTTCTACTATCGCAGCGCGAAAGGCGCGAACGTCGACAATACGCACATAAACACGGCTGGCGCCGACAGGGCTGCGTATTGTGTCTGGCAGGACGCGCTCGAGCGCGTCGCCGCAGGCGAGAACGCGGAGGAGGGATCTGCCGCGAAAGTGCAGGCGGACGTCCTGAAGGGAATCACAGATGGTCGCCAGCTCAAGGTTGGCGTTGGCGGCACGGTCGACAACACGCCCTGGCTCGTCTCCGAAGAAATAATCAACGCCGGACTCGCGCCGAATTCCTTCTGGGATACGCCCGTATCCGAGGGATATGCATACGTAAACGACGCCGCTGTGGCAAATGTGGACGCGACGGCCAACGCAGACGGAACGGTGACTATCACCGGCGTCACCATGCGCATCCTCAACCCCAACAACTACTACAAGTCCGTCATCGAAGTCTTCAGCGCATCAGGCCTTTCGCAGGGTGTCTACTATTCCTACTACAACTATGACATTGGCGGCGCAGGCAAGGTCTCCGGCGATCTCGTGAATCCAAACCAGCCAGGCTTCCTGACGAGCGACAGGGGCAAGGACGACGTTTCCGCCGCGGATGTCGAATCCGTCACCGTCCCGGCCGGAGGCAAGGCACTCGTCTGGATCGCCGAGGCCGATGCCGGGACATGGCAGGTCGGCGAAAACGCGCCATGCTCCGCGAAGTATCCCGTCGAGTGGTGGAGCGATGTCATCTTCGACAACGACTGCTCGTCGCTGGATGGCTGGGCTGTCAATTCCCAGGCTGTCAACGAATACTCGCTGTCGGACAAGGGCGGTATCTATTTTATGTCGGCCGGAGCCGACGCCGGGAATACGAAAAAGAACTACGGGTTCTACCATCAGTTCGACAATGCGGCGCAGATGACGAACGGACGCTATCGCGTTTCCTTCAAGGTAATGATGGATTCGGGCCACATCACCTGGCAGCTTTTCAATTCGCTTGGGACGACCACCACCCCATTCAACGGCACAGGCACGGCGATCCTCGACATCAGGGGGACTACGCTGACATCGTATGCCGGAAGTGCCCCGCAGTTTACTCTTGGCGACGAAGATGCGCCGCAGAACATAGTGAACAAGCTTCGCTGGATCGACGTGGACGCCATAATCGACCGCGACAACGATCGCGCCTGGGTCTCGGCGGGCGGATCAGATTATGTCGAATACCAGAACGCGGCGTTCCTTCCCGGTAGCTACGCTGGCATGACGTGGAAGTACTTCGGCATAAGCTGCGAATCGCAGATGTCAAGCTATGGCTACGTTGACGACGCGAAGATAGTGAAGCTCTCAAGCGTTGAATACCCGACGGTGACTGCAAAGGCCACGTGCAATCCCGGCATGGGGTCCGTCGCTATCAACGGCTATGCAACGGACAGCCTCACCGTTTACGCCGGAAACGACCTGCTCTTCAAGGCAACGAGCGCCGATCCCGATATGTATGCATTTGAAGGATGGACTGACGCAGAGGGGAATGTCGTTTCGACAAGTCCGACCTACTATGTCGCAGATGCGACTGAATCGATTTCACTCTCCGCCAGCTTCCGCGAGTACGGCCATGACGAGAACCGCGTCGCTACATGGGATTTCAGCGGCTATCGCGGCAATTTCGCGGTGGTCCCTGCGTCGGCTACGATAGTCAATGACAATGGCATGACATTCTCTCTCCAAAGCGGCGACTCCATGACAGCTGAAGGAAAACTCTACTGGCACAATTCCGCGTTGGGACACAAATCATGGTCAACGGCAGAATCGCTTTCGGAAACGGCCGACAATTATATCATCTACACTCCGTCCGCAAGCGGCACGTTCACGCTAAAGTTCTCCGTTGACAACTACAACGCGAACCGCAAGCCTACGATGTTCATCAAGGCGGCGGAATCGTTCGGCGAATGCACGAAGGCGCCGGATGCACCATATACATCCGTTGTCGTAGATGCCGCTAACAAAGAATACACGCTTTCGGCGGAACTTGATGCTGGCGTGACATATTATATCTGGACCTATTCCAACAACTGGGCCGGAGGGGGTTATACACACAACTACACAATTTCTTCCATCGCATATTCCTACGCACCTGTCTACATAACGGTGACGGCGTCGGTGAACAACGCGAACTACGGTTCGGCGACGGCTGATGGCGCGGCCGCTGCGGAAGTGTTTTCCGGGCGCGAAGTGACTTTTGTGGCGACGCCTGCCAGCAGCGCGTACAGGTTCGTGAACTGGACTGATGGCGAGGAGAACATAGTTTCGACCGAAGCGACATTAACCATTCCCGTTTCCGCTGACGTCGCCTACACCGCGAATTTCGAGAAGGCCGCAGCGGGCGATGCGGTTGAAATGCGCTACGACTTCGCGCCGCTCGCAAGCAGCGCGACAAGCTGCACGGGCGTTTCGACATTCGACTACGGATGCTTCAAGTTCCAGATGATTTCCGGAGATTCGATAGGTGCGTCTGGAGCGACATGGTACAAGGTGGCGGTTGACGACAAGTCGGCGCTTGGTACTGCCCTGTCGGAAACAGGCGATCACTACATAAAGTTCACCGCCCCATACGACGGAACAGTATCATTCAAAACGTCAGTAGATTCGCTGAGTTCCAAGTACAAGGCGGCGCTTTACATAAAGGCAGCGGAAGCTGCCTCGGCGTGTACGAACAGCGGCGATGCAAAAGTGGATTTCACCGAGGCGAACAAGGTGTACACGCTCTCTCTGAATGTGACGGCGGGCACAACCTACTATGTATGGGCATATTCCTGGAATGCAGGCGCCGGCGGATACAGTCCATATATTAACATATCGTCCGTCACCTATTCACACGCATCCGATCCGACGACGCTGACGGTTGCCAACGGCGACTCTACTGCTGGAGCGGTGACGGTGAACGGAGCTTCGATCACAGAGGCGATCGACGTGCAGAAAGGCGAGTATGTGCATCTTGTCGCAACGCCAAATGCGGGCGGACTTTTCGGCGGATGGAAGAACGACAGCGAAGAGGTTGTCTCTACGGAGACCGATTTCTGGCTTTGCGTCGAAGAGGCGACTTCACTCACCGCGACATGGCGCACAGTCGATACGCACTCGTTCATCTGGAACTGGAATGTCGCCGAGGGCGAATGGAACGACCCCGCGAACTGGCTCTACGAAGGCGGCGTTCCAGCGACGACCTATCCGAACGACGCGGCGGAAGATTACGCAACGTTCATATCGCCCGCTACTGTCCGACTTACAGAGGCCGCTGCGGCAAAGGAAGCTTGGTTCAACGCCGATGTCACATTGACAGGCGGAACTCTCGCTGCGCAACTTGTGACGACATACAACAATCAAGGCAAGGTGACGCTTTCTAATGCGGGTTTTGCCAATCCGAACGGATGCGGTATTACCGTCAGCAATGACATGGTAATGGCGCAAGGAACCGTGAACTGGATCAATCAGTATGAGACAAGCGCCCAGATATACGGAGGATTCAAAGGAACTGGAACGATTCGTCTATATAATGCTGATAACAATTACCATGGTGCCAAACTGCGCGGAGATAACAGGGAATTTGCCGGAGAGGTGATTTTCAGTGGCGGAAGTGGACGGCGTTACCAGTATTGGGCGGACAGCAAGGCGACAAGCTCTAATGCAACATGGACTGTCGAGTCAGGTGCTCCTACTTATGTGAAAAATGCTGACGGAGATATGGTTGGTGGATCGGGAACTTATTATTTCGGGTGTTATAATGGAACTTGGTGGAAGCAGAACTACGCAAACAATTATACAATGGAGATCGGAGCACTCAATATTGACAGCAGGATTGATTTCTATACATTCGCCAAAGAACCAAATGTCACTAAAGTAGGTTCGGCAAAGTTGACGCTCGGAACCCAGTGCCTGAAAGACCTCAATGTTAAGGGCGGGACCGTCAACCTTGCCATAGGAACTGGCATTGATACGCTTACTATGGTTGCAGACACTTGTCTCGAAATTTCTGGCGATGCGGCATGGACTGTGGGAACGGTCACGAACCTTTTCAGCTACACGACGCTTGCAGGCGCTGGGACGCTTGTGGAGCAGGTCGAGGTGACGGGACTTGCGGAAGGGCTTGTTGCGAAGATTGCGGTTGCGGAGAACACCGTGACGGCGACTATCGAGGCGGTCGAGGTTGCGCCGACGACGGATGACGAAAACGCGACGATCACGAAGAACGGAGACGGCACCTACACTGTCGAGGTGGAGGCGGAGACGGTTGCCATTACGGTGCCCGATGGAGTTACGGTCAGCGAAGTTGTCGTTTCTCCTGATACAGCGACGGTGACGGGTGTTCCCGCGAGCGCGACGGTCAAGGTCGCAGTGTCGTGGACTGATGCGCAGGACGTCTCGCAGTCCGCCGCATACGCCATCGTGAAGGTTGACTCCGTGACTGGCGCGGTGTCGCTTGACGAGGACGCGGTTGTGACGGTCGGCGATGAGGAAATTTCGCTCAGGCCTGAGCTCAGCGATGCAGGAGACGAAGTGGCTCCGCTTGACGTGGGAGAGGAGGTTTCCGTCTGCGTCAAGTCGATTCCGGGATTGGTCTACCGACTCGCACGGGGAACGGCTGTGGACGGAATCGACACAAACGCCGCGAATGCGGTCGCCGAGGAGAAGGCGACATCGTCGCGCGTGAGCCTTGTGGATGACGATCCGCCGGCTGACGGGGCGTTCTACAGAGTCACGGTTGAGGTGAAATGAATTTGATATAATACTTGTATGACCAGAAGGGCTATATATATCGTTGCGCTTGCAGTTGCCGCGCTCGCCGCGGCACCGGCGCTCGGCGCAGACGCGATAGAATCCTTCGAGGAGGTGCGGAAGCTTCCCCGCGAGGCGGCGAGCGAAGGGCGAGAGTGTCGTTTCGCCGCGCTAGTTGTTCATGCGAGCCAGCTTCATCAAGGCATGTATGTCGTGGCAAATCCGAACCGCCAGCAGGAACAGGGCGTCGTTGTCTTTACCGACGGATCGCGGATGTTCGACGAGGGCGATATAGTGGCGATCGAAGGGTCGGTAGTCATTCACAGCATGCATGCCGCCGTCAAGGCGTCGAGCATGGAGGTTCTCGGACGCGAGGCGCTGGCCGAGGCTAGAAGAGCGAAGTACTTCGACCTGAGAAAGGGGTATTACCATGCCAGGCGCATCTCCATTGTCGGCAGGATAGAAAGCGCGCGGCGCGGCGCGGACGGCGTCACTACATTCATGCTCGCTTTCGAGCAGAACCACGCGAGGTGCTGCGTGGACGGATATATGCACAATCGCTACATAGGTAAGAACGTCGTAGTCACGGGATGCGCCTTCAACACATACAACGCCGACGGCACCGTGCACCTGCCAGTTGTCGAACTTGCCGGACTGGATGACATAAAAATCGTGAATCCGGACTACACGACCCCCGCGCTAGTCGTTCTGGCGTCCGCGTTTTTTGTCGCGCTTGCCGTTCTTTTCGCAATGTACGTGCGAATCCGCCGCGAGCGCGCCGCGAACGCGGCAGTCGCGAAGGAGCGCCGCAGGATGGCGCGCGAGCTACACGACACGATCGAACAGCATCTCGCTACAGCCAAGATACTCCTTTCCGGTGCGCTCGACGCGAAAGGGCTTCCAGAAAGCGCGCGCGAAGCCGTGCGCACCGCGGCCGGCGTTCTAGCCGCCGCGAAGGTCGAGGTAAGGGACGCGGTATCGGGGCTGCAGGAAGAGGCGCCTATCGACGCAAGGGAGGCGTTGCTTGTACTTGCGCGCGGACTCGACAGGAGCGGAACGGCGCGGGTGCGCACCTCGCTCGCCGCGATGCCGTCGTGGATATCGGGCACTAAGGCGCGGGACATCGTCGCGATAGCGCGCGAAGCCATTACAAACGCAGTGAAGCACGGCAAGGCGAAGAATGTTGCGATAGTGTGCGATGCGGAGCCGGAACGGACGGTTACTCAGGCGTCCCCGAACCCATCCCGCGGAAAGTCTGGGCTTGTGCTGAGGATTCTCAACGACGGCGAGCCTTTCGACGCGGAGAAGACGCTTGGTCCGGAGACGGGGCACTTCGGGCTTTTCGGAATGTTCGAGCGGGCGCGGCGCAGCGGATTCGGCCTCTCGTTCGTGAGACACGGAAAATGGTGCGGAGTGAGGATTGCATTATGATCTCGATAGCTATAGTCGACGACCACGCGATGGTCAGAATGGGGCTCAAGTACGTGATAAATCTCCATTCGGACGAGTTCTCGTTCGCGGGGGAGCATCCGTGCGGAACAGGCGCCGGCGCTTTCGTTGCGAACACGAAGCCCGACATCCTGCTCCTCGACATCTGCATGCCGGACCGCGACGGAATCAAGGTTCTCGAAGACGTACTGCTGGTCCGCCCGGAGCAGAAGGTCATCATGCTCACGACGAGCGAAGCGGACAACGACGTGTACCGCGCGCTCAACATGGGCGCGAAGGGCTATCTGCTTAAGGACCGCGATTCGGACGACCTCTTCAAGGCCGCGCGCGCCGTCGCGAACGGAGGGACCTTCGTGCCTGAGGCGGTGAGGGAGCTTTACCGCCAGCGCCAGATGACGGAGGACCTCACGCCGAAGGAGGGCGAGGTGCTTGAGAAGCTCGCGGGAGGACTGTCCACGGACGGCATCGCGGATTCCATGTCGATTTCGGACAACGCGGTGAAGAAGCACCTCAAGAGCATCTTTGCGAAACTCGGCGTCTCCGATCGCGTCAACGCCGTCACCGAGGCTTTCCGCCGCGGCTTTGTCCGCCGCTGAAACCATCGCCGCAAGCTCCGTCGTTGGCGGGAGGGCCGTTTTTTGGTAAAATACCCAAGTATGAGCCATGAACGGATTTTTGCAATCTTCGCCGTCCTCGCCCTTGCGGCGGGGTGCGGGACTGTCCGCGCCGTGCGCGAGGCGCGCCTCGAGCAGGAGACGTGGGCGGACCGAGGCACGGGCAAGGAGGCGGAGCGAGAGGCCGAGCAGGTGCGGCTTGTCGGGTGGAAGCTTCCGCAACTCGTCGACTTCGCCCTCGCGAACCGTCCCTCGATGACGCGCGCGCGGCTGGCCGTGGAGGACGCGCGCATAGCCCTCCGCCAGGTAGCCTCCGACGCGCCGCTGCTTTCCTCTACGCCCTGGAACGCGCTTGGCGCGAGTGTCTCTGGAGGGCATTCCGAGACGTCAGAGATGGGGCACGGCATCCACGGACACACCGATGGCGGGGCTTCGGCTTCCCTCTCGCTTGATGTCCTGCTCTATGACTTCGGACGCAACGCGGCCGAGGCGCGCGCGAAGGCGGAGGATGTGATAGCGGCGGAATGCAATCTTGTCGGGACGGGGTACTCGATATTCGAGGAGGTTGCGTCCGGATACTTCACTCTTCTCCAGAACGAGGCGCTGCTTGAGGTCGCGCACGCGAAGGTAGCCGAGTACGACGAACACGTCAAGCAGGCGGAGATGAAGATGGAGCACGGAGAGGCCAAGGAGGTTGACGTCCTAAAGGCTAAGCTCGACCTCGCGAAGTCCATTCAGGACGTAGTCTCCGCCTCCAACGACGTAATCACCGCCGGCGCCGATCTCATGGCGTCGCTCGGCATAGACGCTTCGATGGGTGAATGCGAGTCCGTCCTTGGCCCTCGCGCGGAGGGGCTGGACCGCGCGGTAAGGTTCTTCGGGCGGTCGGAGGACAGTGCGGGCGCGCTGTACGACTTCGCCTGCACCAACGCTCCGGCGATGCAGGTCGCCCGGGCTAGGCTCAGGGCTGCGTCCCACCAGGTGGACGTCGCTGTTGCTGATCTGTACCCCACTGTCAGCGCGAGCTTTTCGCTGAACTGGACCGATCCGCTATGGTACTGGCGCTGGGGCGTGAACGGCGCGCAGTCGCTCTTCACGGGGTGGCGCAAGACGGCCGCTGTCGAGCGCGCGACGCTTGCGCTCGACTCCGCGGCCCGCGATGTCGACTCCGCCGAGCTCGACCTGTCCTACGCGCTCGAGCTGGCGGTGGCGGAGCGCGACAACGCCGAGGAGGCGCTTTCCACTGCGCGCGCGAGCGTGCAGCGCGGCAGGGAGAATCTAGAGACGGTGCGCGAGCAGTACCAGGTCGGAGACGTGAGCCGCGTGGACTACACGGACGCCGCGGCGGACTACACTGCGGCGTTAGGTGACAGGGTGCGCGCGTTCTACCGCGGGCAGATCGCCGAGGCGAAGCTGTTCAGGCTCACGGGCCGCATGCCCAAGTACAGTGAGGAAGTCATAGTGGAGGAGAGGAAATGAGAATGTCTTCGTTTGTCGGGCTTTCCAGGTGTCTGGGTGCCGCCGCGCTTGCGTTCATGTCGGGCTGCGGCGACAAGCTGCCCATCGCTGCGGGAAAGAAGGGCCCGTCGTTCCGCACCGCGCCGATAGTGCGCATGGACATCGTCCGCACGGTCTCCGCGACCGGGTCGGTGACGCCGCGCAACTCGTCGAGCGGGATCCCCGTCGGCGCGCAGGTCAACGGAAAGCTCATAAAGCTCTATGTGGACTACAACGACACGGTCACCAACGGACAGATCGTCGCGGAGATAGATCCGCTCGTCTACGAGGCGAACTACAAGAGCGCCGTCGCGCGGCTGCACGTTAGCCAGGCGGGCGTGTTGACGAGCGAGTGCGCGCTGAAGCAGCGCGAGGCGGAGCTCGTGCTCGCGCAGAAGACGTTCGACAGGAAGAAGACGCTCTCCGAGAAGAAGATGGCGCCGGTCGCGGACTACGACAGCGCAGTCGAGGCGCTGGACAAGGCGAAGGCCGCCGTCGAAAGCGCGAAGGCCGCGCTCGTCAGCGCGAAGGCGGAGGTGGAGAACTCGCAGGCGAGCGTCGACCAGGCGGAGGCGAATTTAAGCTACTGCACCATCCGCTCGCCCGTCGACGGAATCGTCATCGACCGCAAGGTAGAGGAAGGCGAGACGGTCGTCTCGTCCATGAACGCCGTTCCGGTGCTGTCGATCGCAGAGGACCTCGACACGATCTGGGTCGCGGCGGATGTTCCGGAGGCGGACATCGGCGGCATCAAGGTCGGACAGGACGTCACCTTCACAGTCGACGCGTACAGGACGCGCTTCAAGGGCAAGGTTAAGCAGATACGAAAGGCGTCCACCACCACGAACAACGTCGTCACCTTCCCCGTCATCGTCGAGGCGGAGAATCCGGACCAGAAGCTCTTTCCTGGCATGACGGCGACGCTGTCCATCGAGACGGCGCGCGCGGAGAACGTGCTCGCCGTCGCAGCCGCGGCGTTTCGCTTCCGCCCGAAGGAGGAGGACCTCGAGCGCATCGCGGGCGAGGTGCCGCGCGGACGCAAGCTCTGGATAAAGCCGGCGGCCGAGGGCGCTCCGCTCGAATACGTGATGGTGAGCGAAGGCGTCACGGACGATTCGTTCACGGAGCTCGTCTGCGAAGGTGCGGCTTCCTTCGAGGGACGAGAGGCTGTGGTCGGATACCAGACTGCAAACATGGCCGCACAGGACAAGGACGCGACGAATCCGTTCATGCCCAAGTTCCCGAAGCGCAACCAGAACAAGGGCACGGCTCCCGAGCCGAAGAAGTGACATGCAATACCGAGGGTAAACGAACATGCAAAATACGACAAGAAGGCAGTTTCTCAAGGGCGCGGCCGCAGTCGGCGCGTTCAACATCATTCCGGCAAAGGTACTGTGGGGCGCCGAGGCGCCGTCCAACCAGCTTACGCGTGCGCTCATAGGCTTCGGCGAGATTGCGCACAGCGCTAACCACCTTGCGTTCAATGGGTCGAGGCTTGTTGGCCTCACGGACTGCTACGCGCCGCGCGTCGCCGCGGGACTCGCCGCCGCCGAGAAGGCCGGATGGGGACGCATCAAAGCGTACCGGAACTTCATCGAGCTCATCAACGACCCGGGCGTGGACATCGTCCACATCTGTACGCCTCCGCACTGGCACGGCGTCCAGAGCGTGATGGCCGCGAAGGCAGGCAAGGACATCTGGTGCGAGAAGCCGATGACGCGTACGGTCGGAGAGGGCAGGCGCGTCCGCGAGGTCATCCAGGCGAAGGGCAGTATGTTCCGCATCAACACGTGGTTCAGGTTCCAGGACAGCTTCTACGGATTCGGCACGCCCGTCGAGCCTATCCGGCAGATCGTCGAGAACGGACTGCTCGGGGCCGGTCCGATCAAGTGCGTGTTCGGCGAGGGACAGGGCTTTACCTGGAAGTTCGGATGGTCCGGGCGCGTACAGGACCGCGCCCAGGCGATTCCAAAGGGGCTAGACTGGGACATGTGGCTCGGCCCAGCGCCGTGGAAGCCCTACAGCGACCATCGCTTCGGCACGTCGTTCCGCGGATACTGGGACTACGACTCGGGCGGGCTCGGAGACATGGCGCAGCACTATCTCGATCCGCTCCAGTATCTCCTCTGCAAGGACGATGCCTCTCCGGTGAAGATCGACTACAGGGGACTCAAGCAGCACCCCGAAGCCGTCGGCAGCTTCGACCGCTTCACGCTCACCTATGCGGACGGCACCGAGGTTATCCTCGACGGCGACGTGTCGCTCAGGGACGAACCGCTTCTCCGCGGCGTCAACGGTCTGTGCGTCTACAAGAAGGCGGAAGGCGGCAAGACCCTGCGTATTCGCGAAGCGGACGGAACATGGTGGAGCGAGGAGAAGGTCCTCAAGACACTTGCCGAGCTTCCGAAGCCAGCTGCGCAGCAGACCGACTTCATTGATTCGTGCATGAGAAGGCGCAAGTTCGCGCTCAATGAGTCTAACGGGTTCCGCTCCTCCACGATGTTCAACCTGGCGATCGTCGCGTGGCGCCTCGGGCGCGGGTTCGAGTTCGATCCGGACACCCTTCACGCGAAGGCCGACGAGGCGGCGGAGCGCTTCCTCTATCAGGACGACATGATGCGCGAGCCATGGAGAACGGAGATGTTCGGTTGAGGGAAGTTTGGAGGTTTGGAAGTTTGGAGGTTTGGAATGAACAAGGTCAAATGCAAAGATTCTTTCGTCTCTCGTCTAACGTCTCTCGCGCCTGCTGTCGCCGCGATTGTCCTTCTCGCGGGATGCGCCACCGAGAAGAAGTACTCCGAGTTCGAGCCGAAGGGCGAGCTAGCGCCGTCCAATCCCGCGGCATATGCGTCCTACGGACCGGCGATGGCGCACTGCGACGGATACCAGATGGCCTACGAGTGGCAGCGCGCCAACCCGAAGCTGGTCGCCGCCGCGACGAAGCCGGAAGTGCTCGCGAAGTTCGTCGAGTCGCCAGAGGCGGCGGAAGAGCTACTTGCGAAGATTGGCACGGCATATGACGGCGACCCTGTTGCGCTTACGCAGATCGCGGCCGTCACGCAGCTCGTGATGTGTCCGAAGTGTCCGGACGCCCCCGCGCGCCGCAAGCTCTGGACCGCAGCGCTTAAGCGCGCGAAGGCGGCTTCGGACGACGGATACGTAAAGACTTTCTGCAACCAGCAGCTGAGGCTCTGCGAATGAAGTTCGCCGTTGTGGACGTTGGCAACACCTCGACGGCCGTGGGACTGTGGTCCGACGGACGCGTAACCTGCGTCTCGCACTGGGACGGGGGCTTCGCCGAAGCGTCCGGAGCGGTTCGCGAGATAGTGGAGGGCAAAGGCGTCACGGCCATAGCGTACGTCTCGGTCGTCCCGAAGCGCGATCGATTCTGGAAGGACTTCGCGAAGGAACTCGGGCTTGAACTCCGACAGGTCAGCCACCGCTGTTTCCAATCCGCGGGCCGCCGGACGCGAAATGCGGATCGCGAACCGCCGATCACCCTCGACTATCCGCATCCCGAGACTATTGGCGCGGACCGTCTTGCGGACGCCGCGGGCGCGGTGTCGCGCTACGGCGCGCCGCTGATCGTGATGGACTTCGGGACGGCGCTAACCGCAGCGGTCGTGACGCGCGACCGCGTCTGGCGCGGAGGCGTCATAGCGCCGGGATTCCCTCTGATGCGCGACTACCTTTTCGAACGGACGGCGAAACTGCCGCGAATGAAGATCGGCACGGGCCGCGCACCGAAGATCGGACGTACTACCGAGGAGGCGATGCGCTTCGGGGCGCTCGTCGGATACCGTGGAATGGTCCGCGAGATCGTCACCGAGCTCAAGCGCAACTTCAAGGAGGATTTCCGCCTCGTCGCGACGGGCGGCTTCGCGAAGTGGGTGCTCAAGGACCTGGATCTTCCGTTCGTCATCGACCCGACGCTCACGCTGTACGGCACCGGACTCGTCTGCGCCACCTGAGGGGAGATCCTCCGCAATGGGCAGCGACAGCATCCTGGACGGGCTCAACGACGAGCAGCGGCAGGCGGTCGAGACGACCGAGGGCTTTGTGCGCGTCGTCGCGGGAGCGGGCAGCGGAAAGACCCGTGCGCTCGCGCACCGCTTCGCCTACCTCGTGAAGCGGCTTGGAGTCCTTCCCGGGCACATCCTCTGCGTCACGTTCTCCAACAAGTCCGCGAACGAGATGCGCGCGCGCATAAGAAGCCTTGTCGGCGACATCGGCTCGGGACTGGTCAACACTTTCCACGGATTCTGCGCCGGCGTGATACGCGAGGACGGACACTGCGTCGGGTATCCGCAGAACTTCCCCGTTCTCGACAATCCCGACATCGACGCGATACTGCGCACGATATACGAGGAGCGCGGACTCACCATGCGCGACTGCACGTTCTCCGACGCGCGCGACATGTTCGAGGTGAGGAAGACGATCAAGGAGCGCGGATACTGCCGCGAGATGGTGGAGCTTCCCCTGGAGACTCTCCGCGCGCGCTACCGCGACGCGTCGACCGTCGGCGAGATACTCTTCCGCGGCTACGTCTACTACGAGAAGAAGTGCTTCGCGCTCGACTACAACGACCTCATACTTCTCACCTTGCAGATATTCCGCGACCATCCCGACGTGCGCCGCAAATGGCGTGAGCGGCTCGAGTACGTGATGATCGACGAGTTCCAGGACGTTGACCCGCTCCAGTACGAGCTCATGGAGACGCTCGTCGCGCATCACCGCAACCTGTTCGTCGTTGGTGATCCGGACCAGACGATCTACTCCTGGCGCGGTGCGAACGTGAAGTACCTCCTCGACTTCGACAAGCGCTTCACGGGCGTTAAGACAATCGTGATGAACAGGAACTACCGCTCCACGAACGAGGTCCTGTCCGTCGCAAACTCTCTCATCGCGAAGAACGCGATGCGCATCGAGAAGAACCTCGTGTCCATGCGCGGGGAGGGCCCGCGCGTCCTCTGCCGCCACGCGAAGAATCCGGCGGACGAGGCGGAGTGGATCGCGCGGAAGATGCGCGAGCTGCACGACGGGGGCGTTCCGTACTCCGCCATGGCGGTCATCTACCGTGCGCACTTCGTGACGCGCGAGCTCGAGACGCAGCTCAAGAAGGCGGAGGTTCCGTACGCGATCTACAGCGGCGTCGCATTCTACGACCGCGCGGAGATAAAGGACGCGCTGTCCTACCTGCGTCTCGTCTACTCGCGCGACGACCTCGCCTTTGCGCGCGCGGCGAATGTGCCGCGCCGCAACATCGGCACGCGCCGCATGGCCTTCCTGCGCGAGCGCGCGGAGGAGGAGGGGAAGTCGATGTACGAGACGCTGAAGGCGTCGCTCGACGCGGAGATATTCAGGGGCACGAAGGCGCGCGAGCTGGTCGATCTCGTCGAGCGGCACCAGAATTCGTCGGAGCGTCCGTCGGAGCTGCTTTCTGCGCTTCTGGACGAGAGCGGATACGAGGCGATGCTGCGCACCGAGGGCTCGCAGACGCGGCTGGACAACGTCTCGGAGCTGAAGAACGGAATTGTCCAGTACGAGGCGGCGAGCGGCGAGGAGTGCTCCGTCGGGGAGTATCTCGCGCACGTCGCGCTTTTCACGAACCGCGACGCGGACAGCGGAAAGAGCGACCGCGTGAAGCTGATGACGGTGCACACTGCGAAGGGGCTGGAGTTCCCGCACGTCTTCCTCTGCGCGCTCGACGAGGGCGTGCTGCCGTCACGCAAGACGGAGTCGAAGGAGCAGATGGAGGAGGAGCGCCGTCTCGCGTTCGTCGCTGTGACGCGCGCGGAGAAGGGGCTCTACCTCACGTCGTCGGGCGGATGCGGCTTCGACGGAACGCCGAAGTTTCCGTCGCGCTTTTTCCTCGACATTGACCAGGGCGCGGTCGACTACGTGGAGCCTCCGAGGGAGGATCTCGTGGCGTCGCTCAGAAGAAAGCTCGCCGAGGAGTCCGCGCCACGTGCCGCGCTGCCGGCGTTTTCCGCCGGAGCGCGAGTCAGGCACGAGGTGTTCGGCGAGGGGACGGTCGTCGCGACGGACGCGAAGGATCCGATCTGCCAGGTCCGCTTCGACCGCCTCGCCACGACGCGCTGGCTCTCTTCCGCAGCGCTGCGGGCTGCGTTCGAATTCTTTTTTGCCCTTGTCGTGGGTGTGGTGGCCATGCTTCCACTCAGGGCTTTCGCCCGTTTTGCGCCGATTACCCGCGAGGAGGCTGCAGCGGGGCGCGCCGTGTGCGTAACGGGAGCTGTCACGTGCGTTGCGTACTGGCAGAAGAACAGCTGCGTAATCGCGTCGCCCGACGACGTGAATGGGCAGGCCATCTATGTCGCGGGTGAGCATCCGGAGACGGGACACACCACGATCGAGGGCGGCGAGATACGCGTCGGCGATGTCCTCAAGGTGTCGGGGCGCATTGTCCCGATGTTCTTCTCCCCTGGCATTGCGGCGTACCGGTACGAGCGTCTTGGACGGATGGAGCTGGGGCAGAGTCCCGTCCGGATGCTGTCCGACTTCTCCCAGGGACTGCTCGACAACCGCCGCACGAGGATCGAGGGTGTCGTCACGGAGGTGCGTTCGCTTTCAAGCGGATACTCCGCCTTCTGCCTTGCGACTCGGCAGGGGGTAGTCGAGGCGAGGGTGCGCGCGCCTGCCGATAAGGTGCGCGCGCTTTCTGACGCCGAGGTGTGCGTTGACGGCGTTGCTATGAGCAGGTACAACCACCGCGCGGAGTTCCTCGGAGTGAGGATTGAGGTCGACTCGCTCGAGAGCGTTGAAGTGCGAAGGAGCGCGCCGGACGATGCGTTCTCCGCGAAGGAGGTTCCGCTTAATGCGGTCATGTCGTGGAGTCCGGAGGGGCATGACGGACACCGCCGCCTAGTGCGCGGAACGGTGACCGCGTCGAATCCGGACGGCACGTTCTACATGCAGAAGGGCGGTCTCGCGATCCGCGCGTCCGCCGACGCCTCGTGCGGCGCGCCAGAGGCGGGGATGTCGGTGGACGCAGTGGGCTTCCCGGAGATGATCGGCGGCGTCGGACAGCTCGTCGGCGTCATCTGGCGCAGGTCGGCGTCTGTTCCGGAGCTGCCCGCTCCCATTGAGATAACCGAGGCGGCGGTCACGAACCTTGATTACGGTGCGGACATGACCTTCAGGGACTATGACTGCCGATTGGTTGCGATCGAAGGGCGGGTGTACAGAATCGAGCGGAACAAGAATGCGTTCGACATGTTCCTCGACGTCGGCGGAATCGGCGTTGGCGCGTCCGTGCGCGGCGAGGTGCCGGCCTGGCTTGCGCGGGAGGAGGAATACGAGCCGATGGTCAGGGTGAGGGGAATCGCGCGACTCGACACTTCGGGGGAACTTGCAAACGGACACCGTCCCGGGCTGTCGTCTTTCTCCGTGGAGGTTCCTTCATCCGGCGGAATCGCGCTCGTTCCCGACGGCGAGTGGCGTGCGCGGCACCGCGCGAGGACGCTGCAGACAAGCGTCGAGGCGCTGGCGGCTCTCCTCGTTGCCTTGATGGCCGTAGGCGTTTGGGCGCTGTGGCGCGCGCGGATCCGCGAGCGCGAGTCGTGTCTTCTCGCAGACGAGCGCAAGCGCATGGCGGGAGATCTTCACGACACGATCGAGCAGCACCTCGCCGGAGCGAAGATACTGCTTTCGACGGCCGCGGACAAGCTTGGCAAAGACGGGCCAGCGGCGGAAAGGGCGGTCAAGATGGCAGGTGAAGTGCTCGCGGAGGCGAAGCGTCAGATACGCGACGTCATCCTGAACCTCCGCAGTGACGTCCTCATGAAGGAGTCCGCCGAGGAGCTTGTCGCCAACATCGCGAACGAGCTCAACTCGCGCGGAATTGTCAAGGCGAGAGTGAAGCTGAGGGGAATCCCGCCGGATCTCTCGGCGGGCGAGAAGTCCGACCTCGTCGCGATCGTGCAGCAGGCCGTCACGAACGCGGTGAACCACGGCAGGGCGAAGAACGTCGCGATAGTGAGCGACCCGGTGGAACGGACGGGGACTTCGGCGTCCCCGAACCCTTCCAACGGAAAGACGGGGTTTGTGCTGAGGATTCTCAACGACGGAGAGCCGTTTGACGCCTCGAAGGCGCTGGGTCCCGAGTCGGGTCACTTCGGGCTCGCAAACATGCGCGAGCGCGCGAAGCGAAGCGGAATGTCGATTGAATGGCGACAGGAGGGGAAGTGGATGTGCGTGAAAGTGGTTCGCGGGTAGACGGCCTTCTCTAGTCGAAGTCTGAAGTCCGCAGTCAGAAGTCTTGAAAACAAGGGTCGAAAACATGATCAGAGTTGCGGTTATAGACGACCACGCGGTCGTGAGGATGGGGCTCAAGTACGCCATATCGCTCGAAAGCGACATGGAGTTCGCGGGCGAGCTGACTGACGGAGACGGCGCGGCGGCGTTTCTCGTGACCGAGAAGCCGGACGTCGTTCTTCTCGACGTGCGCATGCCCAAGGTGGACGGGATCGCCGCGCTCGAGTCGATACTCGCCGTCAAGCCGTCCGCGAAGGTCATCATGCTCACGACGAGCGAGGCTGACGACGACATCTACAGGGCGATCAAGCTCGGTGCCAAAGGCTATGTCGTGAAGGACAGGGATTCCGACAGCATCCTGAAGGCGATACGGCAGGTGGCGTCCGGCGGGAAGTACTTCCCCGATGAGGTGATGAAGCTCTTTCACGAGAGGGCGATGACTCCCGACCTTACGGCGCGCGAGAGGGAGGTCCTCGAGATGATGGCGAAAGGCCTCTCGAACCTGGAAATCGGAGAAGCTCTCTCGATTTCGCCGGAATCCGTCAAGATACACCTCAAGCACATCTTCGAGAAGCTCGGGGTCACCAAGCGTGTCGAGTGCGCGCTCGTCGCTCAGCGCCGAGGCTTTCTCAAGGAAGCGTGAACCGCCTCCTGCTCTGTTGCGAACGGGTTAACGACGGCCAAGCCGCGATAGAGCTGGATGTCGTGTTCCTTTATTTCGCGCGTGTTACGTTCGCACATTTTATATCAAATCAGTGCGATGGCGGTCAATCGCCCGGTATCCAATCGTCTTTGTTGCGTCGACGGAGCGACGCAACCCCCTGAAAGCAATCCGTTCAATACAGAGCCTCCCTACAGGGGGTCCGTCGCTCCGCGACGGACATTCGCAGCACTATAATTGTTCCAAGTTCGCGCCACAGGCGCAAAATATGCCAACATAGGCTATGTAGAGACGTTTGTTTCAGGATAAATAACTCGATGCACCCCTATACCCCGTTCGGGGAATGCGCCATTCTCCCGCCTTTGGTAATATATCGCCAAAGACAAATAAGGAGGGAATGGGCAAATGAAGGCTATAACCCGGGTCAACAGCGCAACACCGTTCGCAGTGTCGGCTGTGCGGTATTTATGCACAGTCAATTTAGACTCGTGCATTAGAATTGCGCTGGCGGCAGGCTTCGGACTGCTTGTTTCGTCCGCGGCATGTGCCGATTCGGTTACGACCAACAAGTATTATCAAGTAACGGCGCAAGGATATTGGGATAGTTCTGCGGATGGTTATGCTGCTGCTGTGTGGAAACTGAATGGTGAAGGTGAATTTGGGTCACCGTCCAAAGGCGAAAGCGGACACTTCAACGAGTACATCTCCGCAATGGGATGGGGCAGGAGCGGGCTTTTAAGATCTCCGGCTTCGGGAAATAGCTCAGTGTTTAATGGGGATGGTCTTGTGATAGGCTCATCGGAAAACGATGGCTCATTTATGCTTCGCTATGGAAATAGAACAGATACGATAGAGCACCTTGCGCTTGTTAGGGGCATAATGACAAGCGGATTAGGCGGCGAAACCATCACTTCGCTGAATCCGATAGTGGTTCGGTCGACATCGGACAAACCCTTCTACTTCTCGATTGGGAATAACCGGAGCATCACAGTGGCTGGTTCTCTGTATTCCGAAGACGATTCCGCTTTGTTGGTGATAAATAGATACAGCCTTGAGGATAAGAGCGAGAATGATAACGAACTTAAAGGAGGAACAATTAACTTCAACGGTGACAACTCTGCCTACAAGGGCAAGGTTAAGGTTGATTATCTGACCACGTACAACAAAGGCTACACTGGCACGGATAGCAATACCAATATAGTTCTGAATGTCAACAGCAACAACGCGCTTGGCGGGACTCCGGCAGCCGCCATGCCTGATGCGCTTACACTGGCCAACGGCGGCACGCTTGCGGTTGGCTATGCGACTTCGTCTGAAGCTCCTTTTGCGCCAGGCGGCGGACTGCGCGGCTTGACGGTTTCGAATGGAGGAAGGGTGTCTTCCAATTCTGCTCTGTATTTCGCAATGCCCGTTACCAGTTCTGATGGAAGCACGCTTTTGTTAGATTGTCCAAATCAGACGGTGACGCTGTCCGCTCCTGTTGGCGGTTCGGTTTCATTTGATTGCTCCAAGGCGTCAAAGGTCGTATTTGCGACTGGCTTTGAGTGGGATTCCTCTGGAACGATTACAATCGGTGGTTCAACGCAAGTCGAATTCGGAGCGGGCGTATCCAAGTCGCTGACTCTAAAAATAGCTGCAAATGCTGCCGTGACGCTCTCGTCGCAAATAGACGGTGCGATATCGGTCGACTGTTCTGCCGCTGCATCACTTTCCTTTGCCAACGGCTTCGAGTGGACTTCAACAGGAACGCTGACGCTGCCTAACGGAACGGTTGTTCAGGGGCCCTTTACTTGGATGAAGTCGGGGGCGGGCTGGGGCGGTGATTTTACTCTAGCAGAACATTGGTCGGATAACGCAGATATCGAGAGTGGAAGTTCAAAGACTTATTTGGATTATGGTTATACCGCTAGAACTGTGAATTATGCTGATAATAATTATGAATATGTGTTTCCCTCGGCCGCTACACTCGTTCTAGCAGGAAAATCATCATCATATGCCAGCCTTGAGCCAAAGGCGAGTAAAACTACCATTGAGTACCTTATCATGGGAGAGTATTCGCAGTTTAAGTTCTCAGGCGGTGGTGCATATTCAAATGGCGACGAAGAATTATATGGCAACGTAACTGTTGCATCGAGTGAGAGTGCTCCAGTAAAGTTCTTGTCTGGAGATGGTCGCCATGATAAGATATTCGCTCAAATCTCCGGTTACGGCAAGATTATATTTGAGCATTATGGATCTTCCGGAAAGGTCACGCTAAGTGGAGATAACAGTGGATACAAAGGAACGGTCGAGATTGACGCCGATACTACTGTTTGTGTCGCTGAGGCTAAAAATCTTGGCGGCAATCCTTCATCGCGGTTGGCAAGGGGTCTTGTGCTCGCAGATGGCTCTACGGTTGAGTTCACAGCTGGCACTCTTGTTGATCAAGGTAATCGTGGGCTATATGTAGATGGTGCTGGCACAGTTAAGAATTCCGCAGAAGTGGTGTGGTTTGGCCCGCTTGCATTCTCAGAGGGAGCGACGCTTACGAAAACTGGTGAAGGACAGCTAGTGTTTTTCTCCTCTTGTTCTGCTGGAACCATTCGCCTGGGCGATATTGGTAGCAGGGTCAAGTTCAAGACTGCTTATGCGGACAGCGTCAAGATTGAGTCCGGACTTCCAGGCTACCAGGTTGTCATCAAATCGGAGGCCTTCGAGTACGGTGCCAATTTCAGGGTGTATGGCCTTGAGAAGATACGTGGTCTGAGCATACTCGTCTATTGATTAGGAGACGCGGCGGGACGCCGCATCTCCTTGAGTAGTTGCCGCTCAGTCGTCGGGGAGT
>JAEDKA010000010.1 GCA_016296065.1 Kiritimatiellia bacterium | reverse complement strand
CAAAAACCCTCCGAAGCCCGCAAAAACGCGCAAGGCCCTCCGAGGGCTCGGTAGCGTTTCCCAAAGGTGGGGATATTCCAGAAAACCCCGCCCTTGCGATTTGCAAGGGCTATTTGCTATAATTCACTTGTTCGGTTGAGGGGCGGGCACGTCTACCGCGATGCCGGGCATGATCTTTACCATACTCCCAGGTGCATAACGGCCCGGGACCGGCGGCACGCATAATGCGGAGTCCGCCAAGGGCGGGTGGCAACATCCGCCGACGTACGCAATCTTGCGTATTGCTGCTTGTGATTTCCACATTGCGGGCAGCGGGATGAATGTGGTACAATTTAGGCGATGAGGATGTCTGCCCTGATTCGGGACGTTAAAAGGAGAGAAATATGCCAAGACTTATGGATAAAAAAGACTGGATGCAGACCGTAGCCGACGTGGGAACTGCTGAAAGTGTTTGGATTGAGAACGTCAGCAGCGACGCTGACGGTGTGTCGTTTGCACTTCCCGAGAGTGGTCGCTATCGGGTAATCTTTGTGAAGTTGGAGAATGCCAGCAAACCGCGTGAAGTGTCGAGCAGACATCTGAAAAGGACAATCTCGGCGAAGGTCAGGGCGCTTCGTGGTGCGGCAAGAATAGAAGGAAATCAGGATTACAAGGATGTGCTTTCAGATGCCCTTGTGGAAAGATACGAGGCTTTGGGATGAAGATTTTTGTCGATACGAATGTCATTATCGACTATCTTACGGACCGTGCTCCCTTCGCCGATGACGCTGAGGCGGTTGTCGACGTTTGCGTGAGCGAGGGCAATGAAGGAGCTATTACCGGTTTGTCTGCTTGCAACGCGGTTTACATCATAGGCAGGACCATTGGACGTCGCGCTGCGGAACTACTTGTGAAGAAAGTCGCGTCGTTGATTGGTCTTTTGCCGATTGACCCTGCAGCCATCAAGGCGAATCTTGGCGCAGAACATCCAGATTTTGAGGATTCGCTTCAGATAGCCGCCGCGACGGCATGGGGAGCGGATGTCATAGTCACTCGGGACAACGACGGATTTGCCAATTCACCGATCAAGGTGTTGACGCCGACTGAATTTCTTTCCGGTCTTGATTGACGGTCGTCACAAAGCTCTGTTGTAGCGAGCTAAATGCGAGTCTCGCCCTCGGCGCATTTTAATATTTCACCGAAATTTCCAAAATCCCGCCCTTGCCGTTTGCAAGGGCTTTTGCTATAATTTGGGTGTTCGGTTGAGGGGCAGGCGAAATCGCCGCGATGCTGGGCTTGATCTTTTCCATACTCCCGGGCGCATGACGGCCTGGGACCGGCGGCACGCAAAATGCGGAGTCCGCCAAGGGCGGGTGGCAACATCCGCCGACGTACGCAATCTTGCGTATTTGGCTTTGATTGAAAACCGCCAAATCTTCAATGAATAAAGCTGAATATGTTAGATGTGTTACGTGTGCAAGTCACACGTGGCGTGTCTTCAGTTCGTGTTTTATTCAGGGCGCTTGGCGGTGCCTCAATCAAGACATGAATCTATAGGCACGCCACGTTCTTTTTCTGCGCCTCACCGCGACGTGCCTCAATTGTCCGAGGCGCGGAGAAAGAGAGGTCATGAATGACTAATGGAGCGATGGCACGGTTAGCCGTGTGTTCTTGTTTCGTACTGGGAGTACAGGTTGCTATATGCGACGTTGATCAACGTGGGATGCCTCCCAAAATTCCTACCGAAGTTAAACTAATGATTACGAGTTTTGGGAGCATCGATTCACAATCGGAAGTGGAGGGTTGGCTATCTGACTTGCTCAGGCCGCAGCATAGTGTGGTAAAACCTCCGGAACCCGCAAAAGGAGACATGTTAATCGACCCTTCTATCGCAGCGGAGGCGATTAGCATCAACTGGAATGAACGAAAGTTAAGTTACTGGCGCGAATCAGAAGCCGCAAGGAAAGAAAACGAGCGTAAAGAGAAAATTTTGATGAACCTCAAGACCGCTGCATTGTCGGACGCATCGCAGCGATATACGATTCTTGGCCGCGATTATCTGCAATCGGCTTTGGCAAAGCAGAAAGCTGGTAGATTGATTAAAATTATAGACCGGGGGAATATGACAATTCAACAGACAGAGAAGTCCATTGTGGGGAAATCCACTGATTTGTCGAATGGTGCGGATTGTGTCCTGTCGGTTGTCCTTGGTGACAGGGAGGAAAGTTCAAAGACTATTCCAATAGATAATGTTGGAACTAAAGTTGTGCGGAAAAAGATTTCCCAGCCGTATGTAGGGAAGGTCCGAGATTTGGACGGGAATGTGCTAATCGCATTTGATGGTGTTGTAAACATAAATGCATCAAATGATAATGTCGTTAACAGCAGCAATTGCGATCCGGCAAGAGAACTAATTGCAAAAGTTTGTGAGAAGATAGCGAGCGAAATAGCTGGATACTTTACAGCGGAAGTAAAATTCAAGATAAAAGTGCCAGAAGGTTTTGATGCCGACGATGTGGAAATTTCTGTAGATGGGAAAACAATCAATGGCACATCTGTTCGATTGCTTGCCCTCGAACATGTTGTCTCGGCGGAATTGGATGGTTGCAATTCGCTTGAGCGTGTTATACAAATGGAACCGGGCGACGAACCTACTACGGTTCGGCTGAATTTCAAGAAGGCCGTTAACTGACAGCAAATCTCACTACAAGGAGCACCATGAAAAAGACAACAGTTGTTTCCGTCATATCCGCATTAATTTGCATGGCATCTATTGCCGCACAAACGCCAAACAAGTGGCTGGTCATCGAAGACACGCCGCCAGGTACAAGCCGCGAGTATGCAGATTTTCCTCGGCTACTTCTAATGCAGATTTCAAAGGCTGGTGTTTTCCGATGTGTTGACAGGGCTACATATCGTACACAGTCAAAGGAGGTTGCCCTTGGGGATGATGGCGATGTAGAGTTCAAGTCTGCCGGTTATTGTATATCATGGGTGATTCGACCGCGGGAAACGGCAAGGGGACTTATACTTACTGTTTCAATTGGATACAACAACATAGGCAGAAGCGGGAACAACGAACTGATTCGGTCAGAAGATGTTGTTGTCCGAGAGCGTAGCCTAAAGGGGGAGGACATGTTGACTGCGGCTGCTAAGAAATCGGCACGCGCAATACTGTTTAGTTTGACACCTCCGCAAGTAGTAGATGTAACTACATCCAAAAGCGGGAAGAAGCTTGCCACCGTCGATTACGGAAAAGAGTTTCTTTCTGTCGGAGAGAATGTATACATTCTGCGGAAAAAAGAGTCAAAAAATGGCAAGAGTATCTCCAAAAAAGTTGGTCTCGCCGTAGTAAAATCAGCAGACCTCGATTCGTCAACTGTGCAGATTAGCAAAGGAGACGTCGCGGAAGATGATTATCTGCTGACTATTGACGAGGATCAAGAGGCGTCGAAATCAGGTTTGTGTCCTGTATGTGATGGGAAAAAGAAATACAAAATTGATGTTAAATGTGACGGATGCAACGGACAAGGGAAGATTTGGCACATAAGAGGACGTTCACGCAATCTAAAACCTTGTCAGGAATGTGGCGGCAAAGGAACTCGGCCAATGGAAAAGATATGCGAGGAATGCGCTGGATCCGGGAAGGTGAATTAATCAAGGGAGAATTAAAGCCATGAAACTATTCAACTTGCTTATTTGTGCATTTCTTTTTCTTCAAGTCGATGCACGTACGATAACGGAGATTGAAAAGGAGATTTCTACTCTGCACAACGAGTATGTGAAGCTCCAGCAGAATCCGATATTTATATGGGGATCTAAGCAACAAAATCTGAGCGAGAAGCAGAAGTGTGCCACCTCTGCGTACAACATCAACCTTGCACAAGGGAAGGAACGAAAACTGTATAAGACTAAGCGTGTTGTAACTCTTAATCCTGAGTATGTATGCTCGATTCATAAAGCCATATATGTGAATGACCATTGCCCTGTAGTGCCAGGATGCAAATCAGAGACTAAAATCGGCACTGGAAATTTTTGCAATCTGGGACCCGAATACGATTTGAGCTACAAAACATGGAAAGCATTGAAGGCGAAGATACCTGAAAGCGAAGCCCAAGAGGCAAGGTTGAAAGAAATTGAGAAGGAGATTGCCGACCTTCGGGCTGAACAAACCGAAATCAAAAAGCAACAAAGTCCAAATAAAATCAAGAAAGCCAAAACAGCAACCGGCAAGCCACCCTCAGCCCCAACAGAGTAAGCAAGACAGTAAAGACTAATGGCATAGGAAACTTCGGAGGACGTCTGTTATTACCTGTGAACGTCAAGCGTCACGGACAGAGTCCGCACACTGCCGTAAAAGCGGCAAGTGACTTATGGTGTCGTTGGTATGTCCGTCGCGGAGCGACGGACCCCCTGAGTGCGGCGGATTAGGGACGATTAGGGTCGGATGGAGTCGGCGGATGTTTGGACTGTAGGGGGACTTAACCACAGACACACGCAGACCGGGCTTCGCTAATGCTCGCCCTTGTTTAGGTTCCGCCGAGCGTAAGCGAGGCATGTCTGCATTGGTCTGCGGTTCAGAATGTTGCGCCGAAGCAGGAGGGCGCGCAGGGCTTCTACAAGGTATGGTAAGTGACGCGCCGATAGCGGCGGACCCCCTAAGAAGCGCCGGGACGGCGCTTCCCCCAGTCAGGGCTCGTGCTGGAATTACTTCGCAAACGAAGGCCTGTCGTTGATGACTGATTCACCAGCGAGCAAAGCCATGAATTCAAGCGGAGGGCGTGAGGCGCGGGGTGGTTGCGCAGCATGATGAGCGACGGTGCGGAACCATGAGGGCGACCCGATTTCGCCGCGTCGCCCTTTTTGCCGAGAGGCTTTGCGGCACAGGCAAAAAGGTAAAAGACCGCGAAATCGATGTCGCACCATGGTTTTGCACCGGGCCTTGCGCCAGCATGGCAGCGAATCACTGGCAAGCAAGCGCCCCGCGGCGAGCGCCCGTAGCGACAGGGGCTGGGTGAGCCCCGCGCCGATTGAGGCGGAGTAGGGGCGGAACCTTGTCGCGTCAGTAGAGAAAACCGAACAGCCATAGAGGGATGCGGCAGCCGCGTCCGACTTCAATGCCGTCTACTGCAAGATAGCTGTCGGGCATATCCTTGATCTGCGCAAATGTCTTTTTCTCGCCGCCGATCTCGAACAGGTGCTTCCCGTCGACGAGACTGTCGCCGCGAGTAGGAAATGCCGTTGTGTTCCGCACCGAAAGCTGGTTGTTGAAGAACACCTCGCGGAGCGTTCCCTTGTCCGGCGTCGGAGTGAGCGCGCGCATCAGGTTCGTGTTGTCGCAGAAGAGCTTGTTCGGCGAACACAGATGCTTTAGTGCATCCGCATCCTCCGCCAGCATTCCCACCAGGCCCGACCGCCGAAGTGCGTGAAGTATCTTGAGCCCCTGCTTGCGGTCCATCTCAAGGCTTCGGCAGAGCCGCGAGGTGTTGGGCGTCTGCGGCGTGGATTCCGCAAGTATCGTTAGCATCCTGCGCGTCTTGCGGATGGTTTCCGTCGTCACGTCTTCGACCTTGGGCAGGTCGACGTCAAGCACCTGGTTGACGACCTGGAGCAGTTTCCTGTGAAAATGCCGCGGCTCTTCCCTGTAGAACGGATAATAGCCGTGGTCGAGATACTGCTCGAACTTCGGTACGATCTTCGTCTGCGTCACAATTTTATCGGCTATCGTCACGTGGTTCTTGAGAATGTCGTCAAGTTCGTGTTTCTCGAACGAACCGCAGCCTTCAAATTCCAGAAACTCCCTGAAAGACATTCCGGCAAGGGTATATTCAATCTGACGGCGTGACAGATCGGCCTTGCCGGACGCAAGCCGCAGGATGGAAGAACCCGTATAGGCTATTTTCAGTTTCTTGAAATTGTCGTAAAGACTCTTTATAAGGTTCTGCCAGTCGGAAAGGTAGTGAATTTCATCGATGTAAACGCTTCCCCCTCCATGACGGACATGGTGCTGCACCAGTTCGTAAAGCTCCTGTGCGTTCAACCAAACATTGTCGATTGAAACATACAGCGACGAATCGGATTCTGACTGGTTTTCCCGAAGGTGCTGAAGAAACATTGTCGTCTTGCCGACGCCGCGCGGTCCGTCAAGAGCGACTACTCTTGCGTCCCAGTCGATCTCGCCAAAAAGATAGCGGTGAAATGACGTGTCTGTCTCCCGAATGCGCTCGGCAGACATATCGTATATCATCCGGATGTTCTCCTCTGTCATTGCGTCATCTCCTCTATTGCGGTTTGGAAACCACATGATTTTGCAAAAATCGTGGTTTTAGAACCCTAGGATTGTATCATATTTTAGTTTTGCAGGCAATGGGCTACATGAAAAGGCGTCTTCTGCGGCGGAGCCGGCGAAGGCGGGCGATGCGGTTGTCGCGCCGAAGCAGGCGGGTGAGCAGGGCTTCTACAAGGTCTGGGTGAGCGATGGGCCTATAGAGGCGGAGTGAATGTCCGTCGCGGAGCGACGGACCCCCTACGAAGCGGCGGGACGCCGCTTCCCCCAGTCAGTGCTCGTACAGTAATCACAGCGCCAACGAAAAGTTGTCGTTCATGACTGATTCACAAGCGAGCAAAGCCATGAATTTAAGCGGAGGGTGTGAGGCGCGGGGCGGTTGCGCAGCATGATGAGCGACGGTGCGGAACCATGAGGGCGACCCGATTTCGCCGCGTCGCCCTTTTTGCCGAGAGGCTTTGCGGCACAGGCAAAAAGGTAAAAGACCGCGAAATCGATGTCGCACCATGGTTTTGCACCGGGCCTTGCGCCAGCATGGCAGCGAATCACTGGCAAGCAACCGCCCCGCGACGAGCGCGCGGAGAGTCCGAAGCGCCGAGACGGCGCTTCCCCCAGTCAGCGCTCGCCTTGCAATCGCATGACCAACGACGGTCTGTCGTTCATGACTGATTCACAAGCGAGCAAAGCCATGAATTCAAGCGGAGGGTGTGAGGCGCGGGGTGGTTGCGCAGCATGATGAGCGACGGTGCAAAGCCATGAGGGCGACCCGATTTCGTCGCGTCGCCCTTTTTGCCGAGAGGCTTGTAGGCACAGGCAAAAAGGTAAAAGACCGCGAAATCGATGTCGCACCATGGTTTTGCACCGGGCCTTGCGCAAGCAAGGGAGCGAATCACTGGCAAGCAACCATCCCCGCGACGAGCGCCCGTAGCGGACGGGCGCCCTTAGCGCACGAAAATTTGCTAAAATAAATTGGTCGCCTGCTTCGTCTATATATACGTAGGCGCCATGGTGGCGGCTGCGAATGCGGCGGGGATGCCGCGAAAGGAAAAGGAAAAAATGAAGAGTCTGATGATGACGGTTGTCGCTGCGCTCGCGTGCGCGGCTTTTGCGCAAGCTCCCGAAGGCGGGGCGCCCCGCGAGGGCGGTCGCCGCGGCGGGATGGGCCCGGGGATGATGGGCGGTCCGATGATGGATCCGATCGTCCGCGCGGTGTCGAATCCCAAGGCCGCCGAAAAGCTCGACCTCACCGAGGAGCAGCAGGCGAAGCTCAAGGAGGTCAACAAGCCGAACGCCGCCAGCCGCGAGAACCAGAAGAAGGTCCGCGAGGCGACGATGAAGCAGCTCGAGCTCATGAAGGCAGAGAAGATCGACGAGGCGGCCGTGATGAAGGCCATCGACGAGGTCTTCGAGCTCCGCAAGGAGATGGCGAAGGCGCAGGCGAAGCGTGTGATCGCGGTCAAGTCGATCCTCACGCCCGAGCAGATCGCGAAGGCCCACGAGGAGATGAAGCAGATGTTCGAGGCGCGCGGCGACCGCGGTCCTCGTCGCGGCGGTCCCAACGGCGAGCGCGGTCCGCGCCGCGGGCCCAAGGGCGGCGACAAGCCCGCTCCCGCTCCTGAGGCCGAGTGATCTCGATGGAAGAGGACAGCGAGCTCCTCTTCGCCTACTCGCGCCGCGGCGACGTCAAGTCGCTCGCGGCGCTCGTCCGCCGACATACGGTGTGGATGCAGGCGCTGCTGCGCTCGCTCCTGCCGGCGGCGGCGGATGCGGACGATGCGTTTCAGGAGACCTGGGTCAAGGTCATCCGTTCCGCTTCGTCCTACCGCGGCGGCAAGGTGAAGTCCTACCTCGCCACCGTGGCGCGATCCGTGGCGCTCGACCGCATCCGACGCGGCGGGCGCACAGTGAGCCTCGACGCGGAGGATGGCGAGGGCGCCGCAGTCGCGGCGAGCTCGGCCGCCGAGGGGCCGGCTCCGGACGAGAGGTTCGAGTCGAAGGCGACTTCCGAAGACGTGCGCCGCGCGGTGCGCTCGCTTCCCGAAGGTCCGCGGCAGGTGCTGCTGATGAGGATAGAGGGCGATCTTTCGTTCAGGGAGATCGCCGCCGAGCTGGACGTTCCGCTCGGCACCGCGCTGACTTGGATGAGGACGGCCACGCTCAGGCTTAGGGAAATGCTGGGGGAAAAGAAATGAACGAAGACAGGGAACTACTTGATTTTCTGAGGGATCGCCTCGAGGGCGACGTCCCTCGCGAGACGCCGCGCATGGAAGAAATCCTGCGCGCCGCCGAGGCCGAGTCGTTCAAGCTCGCCGCCGCGCGGCGTTCGCGCATGCTCCGCTGGAGCGCCTCGCTCGCCGCGGCCTGCGTCGCCGCCGCGTGCGCCTTCGCCGTTCTTGTTGTGCCGTCGCAAGCTCCGACTCCAGAGGCGACGGTGGCGTCCGTCATAGACCTGCTTCGCGCCGCGGACGGCGCGGAGGAGGAGTCCAGCGCCGATTCACTGGAGGAGATGCTCCTCGCGTGGCAGGACGCGCCGTACGAAAGCGCCATCTCTGGGCTTGTCGCAGAAAACTGAACGCCGATTTGCCAAGCGCGCCGGCATATGGTAGAATTTTGACATGAACACGAAACTGCTTTCTCTTTTTGCGGCGGCAACAGCCGTCGCGTCGTGCATGGGGGACCCGCTTCCGCTGCTCAAGGTCAGCGACAACCACCACTTCCTCGCGAAGGAGGACGGGAGTCCGTTCTTCTACCTCGCCGACACGGCGTGGGAGCTGTTCCACCGCCTCGACCGCGAGGAGGCGCTGCGCTACCTCGACAACCGCGCGAAGCTCGGCTACAACGCCGTGCAGGCTGTCGCGATCGCGGAGGAGGACGGCGTAGGCGCGCCGAATCCGTACGGCTTCCTTCCGTTCGTCGACGCGAAGACTCCTGTTCCGGCGGTGAAGGACGGACCCGGCAACGACTACTGGGACCATGTGGACTTCGTGATCGACGCAGCGAACGAGCGCGGCATATACGTCGCGCTTCTGCCGACCTGGGGCAGGTGGTGGAAGGAGAGCTGCATCTTCACCCCCGAGACCGCGCGCGCGTACGCCGCGTGGCTCGCCGCGCGCTACCGCGACAAGTCCGTCATATGGGTTCTCGGCGGAGACCGCGACTTCGGCGGAAAGGGCGACGCGGAGATGATGCGCGCGTTCGCGGCCGGACTTAAGGACGGCGACGGAGGCAAGCATCTCGTCACGGTGCATCCGCGCGGCGGATGCGGTTCGTCGCAGGACTTCCACACAGAGGAGTGGCTTGATTTCAACATGTGGCAGAACGGACATGAGATCGACTACGCGAGGTACGAGAACACTCTGCGCGACTGGCGTCGCACCGACCCCGTGAAGCCCGTGATTGACGGCGAGCCCGTCTATGAATCGCATCCCGTCGCGTTTCGTCCGGACGACCTCGGTCACACCGTGGCGGCGGACGTCAGGCGCGCGCTCTACTGGGATGTCTTCAACGGGGCGTGCGGACACACCTACGGACACCACTCCGTCTGGCAGATGCACGGTTCCAAGGCGGCTGCCGTCTACGATCCCGAGGGCAAGAACCGTCCGCTCGTTCCGTGGCACGTCGCGATCGACGATCCGGGCGCGGCGCAGATGCGCTTCGCGAAGGATCTCGTTCTCTCGCATTCGTATTTCACGCGCATTCCCGCCCCGGAGATGATCGTGCCGCATCCGCACGGCGCGTCGATCCTTCCTGGCGCGGGCACAAGGCGCTTCGCCGCCACGAGGGACTCCGAAGGGAGCTACGCGTTCGTCTATGCTCCCGTGGGGCGCGCCTTCGAGCTCGACCTTTCGCCGCTCAAGGGAGAGAAGTTCCGCTTCGCATGGATGAATCCGCGCGACGGAAGCTACTCCGATTGGACGTCGTTTGCGCGTGTCGCACACAAGACCTTCGAGCCGCCCGCCCGCGGCGAACTGCTCGACTGGGTGCTCGTCATCGAGCGGGCCGACTGAACTTCCTCCGCCACGCGTCCGGCGTCGTGCCGAACGCTGAGGAGAAGGCGCGGGAGAAGTACTGCGGATTCAGGAATCCCGAATCCGTCGCTATCTTCGCCGCGGAACGGTCCGTCTCCTTCAGTAGCCTGCACGCGAGCGCGAGCCTTCTGCGGAGTATCTCCTGATGCACGCTCGTGCCGAGCTCGGCGCGGAAGGCGTTGTTCACGGCGGTGTGGGAATAGCCTAGGCGCTCGAAGACATCCTTTGCCGTTATGCCGCGCGAGAGGTTGCGCGTGATGAACACCATCGCGTCCGAAAGCCACGGAGTGCGGAAAGGATACACCTCCGTGGACGCGCGTTCCACGACGCGGCGCGGCGGATGCAGCACGACGCGCGGAGCCGACTTCTCCCCGCGCATGCGCTCGGCGAGCATCTGGCCCGCCTTCCGTCCGAGCGAGAAGGGGGCCGTGTCGATGCTCGACAGCGGCGGGCGGGTGAATGTTCCGAGAAGGACGTCGTTGTCAACTCCGAGCACAGCTACTTCGCTGGGGACGGAAACGCCGGCGGCCTCGCAGACGCGTATGAGCTGGAACGCGCGGATGTCGTTGCAGCAGAAGACGGCTATCGGCTTTGGGAGCGAGGCGATCCATTTTTCGAGCGAGTGGGCGTCCGGGATGCTGTCGGTGCGTTCGTTTCGGAAGAACGTGTCGTCCAGCCTTGTCGCGTCCTCCCCGTAATACGCGAAGCACGGATGCCCAGAGCGACGCACGGCGGAGACGAACGCCTCGCCGCGCGCGGAGGAGAAGCGCGGACCCGCGAAGCCGCAGAATGCGCACTGCACGAAACTGTGGTCGGCGAAGCATGCGGCGGCCATCTCGGCAATCGCTTCGTCGTCCAGGCGTATCGTGTCGAAGGGCGAGTTGTCGACGCGTCCGTAGGTGTCGATCACGGGCTTGCCCGATTTGGCAAGCACGGCCGCCGTCGCGTCGTCCATGACGCGCACGATGAGTCCGTCGTACTGCGCTATCGTCCGCCTGTCGACGAGCGCCTCCGGGTCGATCAGGTCGAAACGCCACTCGGGATTCTCCAGCGCATAGTCGGCTATCCCCGCGAGCAGGGCGCGTCCATGCTCGCGGGATTTCTCTATCTGCAGTCCGATGCGAAATGCCATATTGCGATAATCATAACATATTGTTTCCATTATGACAATGGACCTGATCGCCAAATTTTTGTAGAATATTATCATCATGAAAGAAGTCTTCGCATATGTAATCGGACTCGGCGCGGCAGTGATGATGCCGGTCATCTTCACGGTGCTGGGCCTGCTCATAGGAATCAAGTTCTCGAAGGCGCTGAAGTCGGGCCTTCTCGTGGGTGTAGGCTTTGTGGGCTTGGGCGTGGTTACGGGCCTGCTGACGAACGGCGCGAACAACCTCGGTTCCGCCCTCGGGGAGATGACGCGCATCTACGGACTGAACCTCTCCTACTTCGACCTGGGCTGGCCGGCCGCGGCGGCGATCGCGTATTCCACGGCGGTCGGCGCGTTCATCATTCCGGTCTGTCTTGGCGTGAATGTGCTTATGCTCGTAACCGGCACTACGCGCACGGTGAACATCGACCTCTGGAACTACTGGCACTTCGCCTTCCTCGGCGGAATCGTGTTCTATGCGACCGACTCCCTCGCATGGGCGTTCTATGCGGCGATCGTCCTTTACGTAATCACGCTGTGCATGGCTGACTTCACCGCTAAGGGCTTCCAGGCGTACTACAAGGACATGGACGGCATTTCGATTCCGCAGCCGTTCTGCCAGAGCTTCACTCCGTTCGCCGTTGCGATCGGATGGCTCCTCGACCGCATTCCGGGCTTCTCGAAGCTCGACATCGACGCGGAGGGCATGAAGAAGAAGTTCGGCCTGTTCGGCGAGCCGCTCTTCCTCGGCGTCGTCATCGGCTCGGCAATCGGCGCGCTGGCATGTCCGGACCTCAAGACAGTCGTCGACCGGATTCCGAAGATACTCGCGCTCGGCGTGACGCTCGGCGCAGTGATGGAGCTCATCCCGCGCATCACAGCGCTGTTCATCGAGGGCCTCAAGCCGATCTCCGAGTCGACGCGCGCTATGGTCGAGCGCAGGTTCTCCGGGCTCAAGGGCCTTTCCATAGGAATGAGCCCCGCGCTCGTGATCGGGCATCCGACGACGCTCGTCGTGTCGATTCTCCTCATTCCCGTCATCCTAGTCCTCGCCGCGTTCCTGCCGGGGAACAGGTTCCTTCCGCTCGCCTCGCTCGCCGGAATGTTCTATCTCTTCCCGTGCGTTCTGCCGATCACGAAGGGCAACGTCCCGAAGACGTTCATCATCGGACTCGTCTCCCTCGTCGTCGGAATGTTCTTCATCACGAACCTAACACCGGCCTTCACGAAGGCCGTCGTCGCGGTGAACGACGCGGCGTACAAGGTTCCGGAAGGGATGGACGGCGTAGCGGCGCTCGACTTTGCCTCGGCGCTCTGGTGCTGGCTCGTCTACCACCTCACGGTTTCCCTCAAGTGGGCCGGCGCCGCCGGGGCCGGTCTTCTCGCGCTTGCGATGTGCACGGTAAACTTCATCAGGATCAGGAGGATTAAATGACGCTTGCGTCTGTCTGTTTTCTTGCGGCGAGCGCGGGCGCTTCCGCCTTTGCGCCGGTTGCGCCCCATCCCAGGCTCTTCGCCGACGAGGCGGAGTTCGCCGCGGCGAAGGAGAGGATCGCCTCGTGCGAGGAGGGACGCGCGGCGCTCGGCGTTCTCATGCGCGTCGCCGATTCCACGATTGCGAAGAAGCCACTCGAGCGGAAGATGGAAGGCCGTCGCCTCCTCGGCGTGTCGCGCGACGCGCTCGAGCGCATAGGATGCCTCGCGTTCGCTTGGCGCTACACGGGCGACAGGCGCTATGCGGAGCGTGCGGCTGCGGAGGCAAAGGCGGTATGCGCGTTCTCGGACTGGAATCCTTCGCACTTCCTAGACGTCGGCGAGATGACGCTCGCCGTCGCGATCGCGCGCGACTGGCTGGACGGATTTCTCTCGGACGAAGACAGGCGCACCCTGTCGTCCGCGATACTCCTCAAGGGCCTCACCACTGGCGACGGGAAGACTCTCTCCGACGGATGGTGGGTGAAGGGCGGCAACAACTGGAACCAGGTCTGCAACGGCGGGCTCGCGGCCGGCGCGGCGGCGGTGCGCGACGAGTATCCTGAGGTTGCTGAGGCGATTCTTCTCCGCTCGCGCGGCGGACTGCCCCACGCGATGAAGGCGTACGCGGGCGGGAACTTCCCGGAAGGCCCCGGATACTGGGAGTACGCGACGGACTACACGGCAGTTGCGCTCGACGTCCTGGAGAAGCAGTTCGCGGATGGCGCGCCTGAGCTCTTCGCGACGGACGGACTCGCCGCTCAGGTAGACTACCTCGATAGCGTGACTGGTCCGACCGGACTCTACTTCAACTACTCCGATCCGTTTACGAATCCGTTCGCGAAGCGCCGTCCGATCGCGTCGTGCTGGTACCTTGCGCGGCGCTTCCGCCGCACCGATGCGCTCGACGCGCACGAGCGCGCGCTGGTCCGCGCCGGATACGGCACCGGCAGGATGCAGCCGCTCCTGCTCCTCTGGCTGACGCCTCCCCAGAAGGCCGCGACGGAGAGCTCTGCGCTCTGCCGCGTGATGGGCGGGGTGAATCCGATAGCCGTGCTGCGCTCCGGACGCGGTGCGGACGACTGGTACGTCGGCGTCAAGGGCGGATGCCCGTCCGAGAGCCACGGACATATGGACGGCGGATCGTTCGTCGTTGACGCCGCCGGCGTGCGCTGGGCTTGCGATCTCGGATGCGAGGCCTACAACCGCATCGAGCAGATGAAGACGATCAATCTGTGGAGCCAGAACCAGGATTCCTCGAGGTGGTCGCTGTTCAGGCTGGGTACGGAAGGTCACGGCACGCTCGTCATCGACGGGAAGCAGCAGAACGTGAAGGGACGCGCGAAGATATCCGGGGAAAATCCGGCGGTCGTTGACCTCACTCCGCTCTACCCTTCGGCGAAGGACGTGAAGCGCGAGTTTGCGCTTGGGAAAGAGGGACTTAAGATTTCGGATTCCATCGCCGGACTTGCCTCCGGCGCGGTCGTGACCTGGAACATGAACACATCTGCGAAGGCCGTCGCGAACGGGAACAGACTTGTCCTAGAGGCGAAGGACGCGAAGGGCGCGACGCGGCGGATGGAGCTGACCGCGGAACCGTCGGATGTTGCATGGGAGACGGAGTCTATCGCCGAACCGCGCACAAAGGCCGACTCGCCGAATCCCGGGATAACGCGCGTGCGCTTCCGCAGGACGGCGGGTGCTGACGGGGCGCTGGCGCTCTCGGTGGCGTTTCGCCTTCTCGACGGAGATGGCGCGAAGGGCGTGTGCAACGCCGAGGTGTGTCCGGAGCGGCAGAACGACTTCTGCTGGGAGAACGACAAGTTCGGGATGCGCGCGTACGGTCCGGGCGAGCACCACAAGTGGTCCGGATGGGACGTGTTCAACAAGATGCCGGGCGAGCCGGGCGCGGCGGCGAAGCTCCTGCACGGCGTGCCCGGCGCGGGGAACTGGCACGAGAAGCCGTTCGGCGGAGTCCTGGACAACTACACGATCGGTGCGTCGCGCGGACTTGGCGGGATCGCCCTTTGGGGCGACGGGGAATGGAAGACGTATCCGGACTGGGAGTCTTCCCGGGTGATCCACACTGGCGACGACTACTGCGAGTTCGAGCTCGTCTATCCTGCGTTCTCCGCAGCGGGAAAGATGACGTGCCACGTGACGCTGAAGCGTGGCGAGAGGTTCTTCCGCAACGATGTGAGCTTCGAGCATCCCGAGCGCTTCCGCGCCGACTTCCGCGCAGGCCCCGGAATCGACCTCGAGCCGAAGCGCGACCACAAGGGCGTCCTCGTCGAGGAGCCGGGGCTAGTTTCGCTCTTCGAGGATCCGAAGGGGGATAACGGCTCGACGATGGAGGCGATTTTCGTCGCCGATCCGTCGTCCGTCGAGGTCATGACGGACCACATGAACTGCCGCGTCCTCGCGTTCAGGAAGCCGAACTTCACCTACTGGGCGGGCGCCACGTGGTCGAAGGCCGGCGAGATCACGACTCCCGAAGCGTGGATCGAGTACGTGCGTGCCTACAGGCGAGATGCAGTCATGTTCGCGGGATGGCCGCTGCAGAAGCGCATCGACGAGATTGCCGCGAATGGCGGAGGCACTCTCACGCTGACGGCGGGCGTGTACCGGACCGGAGCGATATTCTTCAAGCCCGGCGTGAACCTGCACCTCGAGAAAGGCGCGACGATTCTCGGCGTGGACGAGGCGGAGGGGTATCCGCAGTGCGAGACGCGCATCGAGGGGGAGACGTGTCACTACTACCCCGCGCTCGTGAACGCGGACCGGTGCGACGGATTCAGGATCTCCGGAGAGGGCGTGATTGACGGACACGGCGCGAACACGTGGGAGGACTTCTGGAAGGGACGCGCCGAGGCGAGGAAGAACGGAACCAAGTTCTTCAACAAGACTCTTATGCGTCCGCGCCTCCTCTACGTCTCGCACTCGAAGAACGTGGACGTGTCGGGGGTGACGTTCAAGAACTCCAAGTTCTGGACGACGCACTACTACGACTGCGAGGACGTCGTGGTGCATGACTGCGCCATCGTCGCCGACATACTGAAGGACTCCGAGGGCAAGGAGCTCAAAGGTCCGTCGACAGACGCGATCGACATCGACAAGTGCCGTCGCTTCACGGTGCGCAACGTCGACATTGCGGTGAACGACGACGGCGTGGTGGTGAAGGGCGGAAAGGGCGCGTGGGCGAACGACTACGCGCAGTTCCCGGGGAACGGTCCGTCGCAGGACGTCCTCGTCGAGAACTGCACGTTCCGCCATCCGACGCACAGCGCCCTCACGCTCGGCTCGGAGTGTCCGGCGGCGACGAACGTCACGATGCGCGCGTGCACGATGGACGGATGCGGCAACATGGTCAACCTCAAGATGCGCACCGACACGCCGCAGCGCTACGCTAACGTGCTCGTCGAAGGATGCAAGGGGAAGTGCAGGTCGTTCTTCCGCGTCCAGTCGTGGTCGCAGTACCACGACGACAAGGGGCGCACGAAGGAGGAGCTCAAGAGCTATGCGGACGGCGTTACGCTCAGGAACAACGTCATCGAGGCGCAGAACGTCAAGGACCTCGTGTGGCGCGACGACATCTTCGAGATCTCGAACCTTGTCTTCGACGGCAACCTCGTCAACGGCGCGGAGGTGAAGTAGCGCCGATGGTCGGGCGCCTTTTTTGGTATAATTACCGCATGGAGAAATTCATTGCCAAGGCGGCGACCGCCGCGCTCTCGCTTGCGCTGCTCGGCCAGGCGGGATGCTATTCGATAAAGCTCGACTCGCACGGGGACAAGGTTTCGCGTCCGGTCGCGAGCGAATGGTTCTGCCACACGGTCTGGGGCGGAGCGTGGTGGGGCGAGAGCCCCGAGCAGCGCTGCCGTCTCGCGCCTTCCCCGGACGGGAAGGTGAACACGCATGGCTTCCGCCGCGTCGAAATAACAGGATGCTGGTGGTCAGTCCCCGTCTCTGTGCTGACGCTCGGCGTGTGCGTGCCGGTCCATGTGGAATGCTACGAGGCCCTTCCCGACGAGCGCGGCGCATCCGCCGCGGCGTCGCTTGACCTCTGAAGGAGGATTCGGACGATGAAGAAGCTCAATCTCGTCGCGATGATCGACGGAACCTGGAACGACTACGAAAGCGGGACGAACGTGCGGCGTCTCCACGACATGATCGTGCAGGGGCGTCCGTACGTGATCGACGGAGGCGACGTGCAGTACGTGACGCGCGCGAACTACGAACGCGGACCCGGCACGTCGCCCGACGTGAAGCTCACGGGCGGCGCGTTCGCGTCGGACCTTGCGCGCGCCATCGGACACTCCTACGACTGGCTCGCGACGCGAGCGGCGAATGCCGCTCCGGAGGAAGGCGAGATGCAGGTGTGGCTGTTCGGCTTCAGCCGCGGCGCATACAGCGCGCACGTCCTCAGCTGGCTTCTTTCGGAGGTGGGGCTTCCGCGCGAGGTCGATCTCGCCAAGGAAATCGCCGAGGCGTACGTGAAGGGGGACAAGAAGTCGCTTGCGGAGCTCGCCGAGCGCGCGGGCTGCCATCCGTCGCCGCCAGTCGTGTTTCTCGGACTCTGGGACGCGGTGACGGCTCCGCTCGACATCCGCGGCAACTGCCACGACGGCGAAGTCGCGCCGATCGTGAGGTGTGCGCGCCACGCCATGGCCGCGAACGAGCGGCGCATCCTCTTCGACGTGATGCACTACGTCAGCGGAATGCCCGAGGACTTCGTCCAGATGTGGTTTCCCGGGGTGCACGGCGATGCGGGCGGGATGTACGAGGATGACAGGTGCCTTTCGGACATTGCGCTCAACTGGATGGCGTGCGCGGCGCGCGAACACGGGCTTGGCCTCTCGCCGCGTCCAGTGCAGATGTCGGAGTACGACTTCAGCGGCAGGCAGGCGCACGACGAGGCGTGGGGCGAGACTGCCAACAGGCGCTTTGTCGAAGGCGACGAATTCCACGACTCCATCGCGAGCCTCGGACGGCTCGACTCCGACTACCGCGTGGATGTCTCTGGCCTTCCCGAGGCGATCTTCTCCCTCTTCTCGTAGGGGGTTCCGCCTTCTCGCAGGGGGTTCCGTCGCTCCGCGACGGAACAATGTCGGGGCACCTGAGAATCCCGCCTTGGCCGCTTCAGCTGGTCCGTCGCGGAGCGACGGACCCCCTCTTGGGCATGGCGGCGGATTTGCCGCGTCTCCACCAATTACGAGCCACGAACCATGCCGATAATATGGTATAATATTCCCCAAAACTTAAGGAGCATACAAAATGGCGGCTATATACGAATACACGGGAGTGGTGGAGAAGATCCTCCCGACACAGACTTTCGCGAGCGGATTCACCAAGCGCGACATAGTGATGACGGACGACGTGGGCACGGAGTCGAAGTGGCCCAACCACATCGCGTTCACCTTCAAGAAGGATTCCGCCTCCATTCTCGACACCGTCAAAGAGGGCCAGCGCGCGAAGATTCGCTTCGCCATCGACGGACGCGAGTGGACGAATCCGCAGGGACAGGTCAAGTACTTCACCGACCTCACAGGCCTCAAGCTCGAGGTCCTCAACGCCGACGGCTCCTCGACCGAGCCCGTCCCCGCGCCTGCCGAGCCCGACTTCCCGGAGGATCCCGGAGCAGTCGACGACATGCCGTTCTAAAGTCGGAAGGTTGAAAAGTCTAAACCTTTGAACCGTGGACTGGCGGGAAACAATCACCAAGTCTTCGGCATTCCTTGAATCTAAGGGAGTGCCCGACGCCGCGGTTGCGGCGGAGTTGCTTGCCGCGCGCCTTCTCAGGACCGGACGCGGCACACTTGCCGCGCACCTCGAGAAGGAGGCGGGCGAGAAGTACCTTGAGGCGATGCGGCGCGGACTTGCCCGCCTCGCCAAGGGCGAGCCTGTCCAGTATGTGATAGGCGAGTGGGATTTCCGCCATCTCACGCTCAAGTGCGACCGCCGCGCGCTCATACCGCGGCCTGAGACCGAGGAGCTCGTCACGCGGGTGCTGGCGCATCTGAAGCGGATGCAGACCGACGGCCGTTCGGCTCTGCCCCTCGTCGTCGACGTCGGCACGGGAACAGGCGCGATAATCCTTTCCCTCGCGCAGGAGTTCGGCGGAGAGGCAGCGTTTCTCGGAACCGACATTTCAGAGGAGGCGATAGCGCTGGCGAAGGAGAACGCGGAGCGGTGCGGACTCTCCGGCAGGGTGAAGTTCGCGGTTGCCGACGGACTTGACGACTTCGACGAGCCGGAATGCGTGGACGTCATCGTGTCGAATCCGCCATACATCGAAAGCGCCGTCTGCGAGACGCTAGATACGCGCGTGAGGGACTACGAACCGCGCCTTGCGCTCGACGGCGGCGTGTCGGGGCTGGACTTCTACGACCGCTATCTCGGCGACGCGCTGAACGTCCTGAAGCCGGGCGGCGCTGTGTTCTTTGAAATCGGCGAGGCGCAGGGTCCGGCCCTCGCGAAGCTCATGGCGGACTATGGCTTCTCGCAGGTGAAGATCGAGAAGGACTTCGCCGGACACGACCGCTATGCGTCGGGGGTGCTGGCGTGACGGCGCAGGACATGATCGAGGCGGCGCGCCTGGTGCGCGTGAGGGAGCTTCAGACGGCGCTCACGAAGGCCGCATCCGAGAACGGCGCGCTACGCGCCGAGAACGAGATGCTTCGCGCGCACTTCGACCTTGCGCTTCTGGCGGCAGGCGACCTTGCGGCGCTTCCGAGCAACGGGAAGCTCGTAATAGTCGACGGATGGAACATGATCCTCGGGGCGCAGAAGGAGGCGCGCGACAGGGCGGACCTAATTGCGCAGGCGAAGGCGCACGTTGCGGAGAATCCGGCGGACTTCGTTTGGATCGTCCTCGACGGAAACCGCGCGTCTTCGTCCGTTGATGGCCGCGTGCGCGTCACGTACACTGGCGGGACGGGAGCGCACCGCGCCGACAGGCTTGTGTGCGACTTCCTTCGCATGGCGCGCTTCAGCGGGGATCTCTCGCGCATAACGGTGCGCACGAACGACAAGGATTTCATCAAAGAGGTCAAGCGCCTCCGCGCAGGGGCGTAGTTTGCCCACAAGCCAAATTGTTGGCAATATCTGTTCTCCTGCGCCTGCTGCGCGGCCACGACCTTGGCTGGGCTTAGCGCACTTCTAGATTTGTACCTGCACTTGACGACGATAATCATAACGCAGAGATCGGCATTATACCCGCGTTTTACCAGTGTAGCGCGGCACGGTCGTCAACAAACGGTAAAACGCGCATCTTGCGCGTTTCAACCGCGGGACTGAGGAGTGAAGGCGTGGGCGACGTTCTGGTGCCATGTGTCCGTGAACAACGACACGAGGGCGATGGCCCGCGAGTGGCTGCTGGCTGTCCTTGCCGTTGTCTGAACCGCGGCGTTTGTGGTATACTTTGCGGCGAGAGGAATGATGCAGATATGACTACATGCAAGGTGATGGGAATCGTCAACGTCACGCCCGACTCCTTTTCGGACGGCGGAAAGTTCAATTCGCCCGAGGAAGCGATACGGCGCGCGAGGAATCTTGCCGCAGAGGGTGCGGAGATAATCGACATAGGCGGAGAGTCGACGCGCCCGGGTGCGGTTCCGATCACCTGGGAGGAGGAGTGGTCTCGCATCGAGCCCGTTTTGCGGGGACTGTCCCCATCTGTTTCTTCCACTTTAGTGGGGACTGTCCCCATTTCTGTGGATACCTACCACCCCGAAACGGCTGAGCGTGCGTTGTCGCTAGGCGCGTCGATTATTAACTGCGTCTATGAAGAGCCCATTGCCGACATGATTCGGATATGTGCAAAAAATAACGCGGAATTGGTTATTCCCTGCAGATTGGGTGGCGAATTTAAGGGGACTGTCCCCAAAATTAAGGGGACTGTCCCCGCAGATATGGGGACTGTCCCCCTGTATTTGGACCCGATGATCGGCTTCGGAACGACGCGTGAGGAGGACCTCGAGATACTGCAGACGATCCCTGAGCTTGCCAGGATGGGGCGCGTCCTCATCGGCGCGAGTCGCAAGCGCATAGTGAAGCGCCTCACGGGCGAGAAGGTTCCGGGCAAGGATCTCGCCGGAAACCTCACGATCGCCGTCTGGGCCGCGCTCAACGGCGCGAGCGTCGTGCGTGTGCACGACGTGCGGGAGACGGTGCAGGCGCTAAAGGTCCTGTCCGCGCTCCGCGGCGGCGTTGCGTGACGCACATTGCCGCCTCCCTCGCCACCGGGTTTTTGGTATACTATAGGATTATGAAGACAAAGCCGCTTTTCATCGTTATCTCCGCACCGTCCGGCTGCGGTAAGTCGACGCTCATAGACATGATACTCCAGGAGTACTGCGACATCGTGTACTCCATATCCTGCACGACCAGGGAGCCGCGCGGAGACGAGGAGGACGGACTCGACTACCACTTCAAGACAAAGGAGCGATTCGAGGAACTCATCAAGGAGGGTGCGTTCATCGAGTACGCGAAGGTGCACGACAACTATTACGGCACCCTCAAGGCGCCGATCGAGGAGGTGCTCGCCGAGGGCAACTCGATGATTCTCGACATAGACGTGCAGGGCGCGGCGAAGGTGCGCGAATACGTGCGGAACTTGCCGAACAACGATCCGCTGAAGATCGGCTACGTCGACATCTTCATTCTTCCTCCCGACATGGAGGAGCTTCGCCGCAGGCTTGAGGGCCGCGGCACAGACTCGCAGGAGGTCATCGAGCGCCGCCTTGTGAACGCGGAGGGCGAGATCGCCCGCGCGGGCGAATACATGTTCAAGGTCACCAACGACGACCTCGCGATCGCCTACAAGCGCCTCTGCGATCTTATCGACGCCCTCTCCGGCAGAATGTGAGGCATAAGATGAACAAAACCACAGTGGTTGCCGCTGCAGCATGCGCGGCCATCTTCCTACCTGCGTGCGCATCGGCAGCGGAGAGTTTCCGCGTTGATGCGCCGACGTCCGTGCTGGTTGACGGCGCATCGCGCCCCGGAGCCGTCGCCGTGTCGTCCGACGGACGCGTCCGCATCGTCAGCGCGGATCCGCTTTCGCGCGTCGAGATCGAGTGGAAGGCGTCGTTCGGTCCGGACGCGGCGGTCTTCGGCGGAGACTTCGAGCGCACATACGGCGACGCGGCGTGGAGGCCTGTCGCAGGCGCGGCGGATGCGCCGCGGGGCGGCGCGATGGCGTGGTACTGCCTTGTTTCTGATGCGGGACGCGTCGATGGATACGGCGTCGAGGTCCAGCCCGGTGCGTTCGCGGCGTGGGAGGTTTTCCCGGACAGGGTGCGCCTCAGCCTGGACTGCCGCGCCGGGTCGGATCCGGTCGAGCTCGGCACGCGGACGCTCGACGCGTGCCGCATCGTAACGCGGCGAGGCCGCGCGGGGGAGAGCGCGTTCGAGGCGGGGCGCGCGTTTTGCCGCGTTATGTGCCCGAGGCCACGTCTTCCGTCGGGGCCTGTCTACGGATACAACGACTGGTACTGCGCGTACGGAAAGAACACGGCGGAGAACTTCCTCGCGGATGCGGAGTTCATTGTCTCGCTCGTGAAGGGCGAGGAGGTGCGTCCGTACGTGGTGGTCGACGACGGATGGCAGCACGGACGGCAGGGGTCCGCCCCCGCGAAGGCCTCGGAGCGCTGGAAGGGCGTGAACGAGAAGTGGGGAATGGAGATGGACGAGGTCGCGCGGCGCGTGAAGGCGATGGACGCGAGGCCGGGGCTTTGGTACCGTCCGTTCCTGCCGGACGACGGACTTCCCAACGAGGGCGTGCCGATGGATCCGACCGACCCCGGGCTTGAGGGGCGGATACGGTCCGACATCAAGCGGTTCGTCGGATGGGGCTACGAGATGGTGAAGATCGACTTCATAACGTACGAGTGGTGCGGGAAGTGGGGAATGGACTTCGCGAAGAGTCCGGTTGTGAGGGAGCTTCCGAAGTGGCGCGACAGGAGCCGCACGACCGCAGAGGTCGTCAGGGGGCTCTATGCGGCCATGCGCGACGCTGCCGGTGACAAGGCGCTCATAATCGGGTGCAACGCCATCGACCATTTTGCGGCGGGGCTTTTCGAACTTCAGCGCACGGGCGACGACACGAGCGGCGAGGAGTGGGCGCGCACGCGCAAGATGGGTCCGAACACGCTCGGCATGCGCGCCATCCACAACGACACGTTCTACCGGGTCGACGGAGACTGCTTCGGGCTTGCTAAGCCAGGTGCGATCGACTGGCGAGTCAACTCGCGTTGGCTCGATCTCCTGGCGCGCTCCGGGACGGCGCTATTCGTGTCATGGAGGCGCGAGCTGACGACGCCGGAGATACGTGAGGCGCTCGAGGCGGCGCTCAGGCGCGCGGCGAAGGCGCAGCCCACGGGCGAGCCGCTCGACTGGACGCGGAACGTCCGTCCGGCGCGCTGGCGCTTCGGCTCCGAGGAGCGCGAGTACGACTGGGAATAGTCGGAAATATGCTATAATAACACGGTTATGACGACATATGTCTGCGGACACAGGAACCCCGACGTCGATTCCGTGACGAGCGCGTACGCGCTTGCGGACCTAAGGCGGCGGACTGGGATGAAAGACGTGGAGCCCATCTGCGCAGGGCGGCTTCCGCCCCGCGCGAAGTGGGTGTTCGACCATTTTCGCCTGAAGCCGGTGCGGGCGCTTCGCGACGTGTACGTGCGCGTTCGCGACATCGTCGATCCGTCGGTTCCCACGATCGACGCGGGGCTTCCGCTCGTCGACGCCCTGAGGGCGCTCGAGGCGTCCGGCGAGTCGTCGCTTCCGGTGAAGGCGGCGGACGGCAGGTTCGTCGGCATGCTGTCTCCGGCGAAGCTGCTGTCGATGTTCATAGAGCGCGCGGACCTCTCGATCCCCGTCGGGAAGGCTCCGCTCCACCACTGCAGCCAGGTGCTGGCGGCGGGAGACCGGGTGCACGACGTGAGGTCTGCGGCGATCCGCAACTCCCACAACCACTTCCCCGTCGTGGACGATCGCGGGATGCTGGTCGGGACGGTATTGAAGCGCGCGTTCGCGGAGCCGCCTCCGGTGAGGATGATCCTTGTTGACCACAACGAGACGGAGCAGGGCATTCCCGGGCTCGAGGAGCTGCCGGTAGTCGAGGTTGTGGACCATCACCGCATCGCGTTTGCGGCGACGAAGGATCCGATCAAGTACACGTCGGATGTCGTCGGCTCGACGTGCACGCTCGTCGCGCGGATGTTCCGCGGCGCGGGCGAGAGGCCGACGAAGGAGGTGGCGGGGGTGCTGATCGCGGGCATCGTCTCGGACACGCTCCTCTTCCAGTCTCCGACGACGACTGACGAGGACAGGGCGATGTGCGCGTGGCTCGAGAAGCTGTGCGGCGAGAGCGCCGCATCGGTCATGGAGGGACTCATGTCCGTGGCCTCGCCGCTCACCTCGATGTCCGCAGAGCAGGCGGTCGCGAGCGACGCCAAGCTGTACTGCGAAGGGGGGCGGAAGTTCGTGCTGGCGCAGATCGAGGAGTCGCATCTCGCCGTGTTCCACAGGCATATGCAGGAGCTTTCGGCGGCGCTCGACAAGGCTCGCAGGGATGGCGCGCTCGACTTCGCGGCGCTCATGGTGACGGACCCGGTGCGCGGCAATTCGGAGCTGCTCTTCAGCGGCGACGAGGCCGTAAGAAGGGCGCTTCCCTACCGCAGGGCGGAATCGGGCGTGCTGCTCATGCCTGGCGTGCTGTCGCGCAAGAAGCAGCTCCTGCCGGAGGTTCTGGCGGCCCTTGCCTGACGTCCCGCGCCGTTATTTTGGCCAACGTTTTCCCTTGCCATTCCGACAGAAAATGTAGTATACTTCCAACATGATGTGCAGTAAGGCATTTGTATTTCTGGGATGCGCGGCGGCAGCTGTGTCGCCGCTGGCATCGTGTACCGTCGTCGCTCAGGACGCGGCGCCCGCAGCCGCGGAGGCGCCGGTCGAGGAGATCGACCCCGCGCTTGCGTTCGAGATCCGCTATGTCGAGAGCCTCATCGAGTACGGCTATCCCGACTTCGCCGAGGACGTGATCGCGGCGACCAAGAAGAAGTGGCCCGAGTCCGAGACCAAGTTCTTCGCCATCGAGATCCGCGGGCTTCTCTCGCTCGGCAAGTTCGACGAGGCGGAGAAGAAGATCGCGGCGCTTCCCGACCGCAAGAGCGCGAAGTACTGGGCTGCGAGGCTCGAGGTCGCGAACAACCTGTTCTTCCGCGGCAAGAAGGCGGACTGCTCAAAGATATACGACGAGTTCTTCAAGGCATTTCCCCAGCCCACGAAGGAGATACGCGAGTTCTACATGCAGGCGTGCTACGCCTGGGGGCAGATCCTCGTCGGAGACAAGCGCTTCGGCGAGGCCGTCAAGGTGTACGAGGGGCTTCTCAAGCTCATCAACAAGAAGAAGGGCGAGGACGAGGCGAACGCATGGTGCAACGTGGCGAGCGAGACGGCCGAGATGTACCTGAAGCTCGCGACGGACGAGAAGGACCCGAAGAAGCGCGGCCAGTACCTCGGCCCCGCGAAGAAGATCGTCGACGATCTGCTGTGGGAGATGGACCGTCCGGTGTACTTCGGCCGCGCCATCGCCATGAAGGCGAACATCGAGCTCCTCAAGGGCGACGTCGCGAAGGCGCAGCAGACCATCAACGAGTACATGGGCCAGCTCGAGGACCTGCACAAGCAGATCGTCGAGTTCGATCCCGAGGGCAAGGAAGGCCTCAGGAAGTTCTCACCGATGCCGCTCTGCCGCTTCATGCTCGCGAAGATGCTCTGGGACGAGGCGCAGGCCGAGTACAAGAAGCCGAAGCGCGACGACGAGCGCGTGAAGTCGCTGCTCTTCGGCGACAAGGCGGGCGGCAAGCGCAACAACCTCGGCGCGTTCAACCATGCGCTCAACGTGTTCATCCTCTACCCCGAGTCCACCTGGGCGGCCGACGCGGGCGAGATGCACGAGCAGATCAGGGAGTTCGCCGAGAAGAACTACGGTGCAAAGATCAAGACGACGATCAAGCCCGAGCAGCTTGAGCAGGTCCGCAAGATGCAGTTCGCGTCGCCCGCCGAGAAGATGGCCGAGGACCGCGTGGAGGAAGCGATCAAGGAGTACCTCGAGGTCCTTGGGCACTATCCTGAGGTCAAGGAGTCTGTCTACGCGATCGAGGAGGTCGTCCGCGGCTATCTCGACCTCATCCAGGCCAACAAGGAGTCCGCGCAGGCGGCCGACTGGCGCATTGACGCCGACGCCGTCGAGGGGTACCTGGCGGAGCGCTTCTCCGGCCACCGCAACCGCGAGATCATGACGATGGCGGGCGATGCGGTCCTCAGGATCGCGGCGAGCGAGAAGCAGCGCGGGCAGCTCGCGCGCGCCGACAAGCTGTACAGGGCGTTCCTCGTCAACTACAGGAAGCACGCTCAGGCGGCTCCGACCGCGTCGCAGATGCTCGGCGAGGCCGTCAGGGGCGAGCACTGGGGCGACGCGCTCAAGCTGTGCGAGCTCATCCAGAAGTACTACACGAACTCCATCTACTACGCCGCGTCCTTCTCGCAGGCGTCCTACTGCCATTCGAAGCTCGACGAGCGAGCCGAGGCGATAGCCGCGATGAAGAAGTACGTCGAGCTGGAGAAGGACGGCATCCAGAAGGAGCAGGCGCGCATGGCGCTTGCGCAGATGTACCAGAAGGAGGGCTTCGAAATCCTCGCCGGTGCGGAGACGAACGAGACCGAGGAGGCCGTCGCGGCCGCTCTCAAGACAGGTTCCGCGCAGATCGTCCGCGGCATCCAGCAGTTCCGCGAGTTCGCGAAGACCGCCGACAAGGCGCTGGCCGATCCGTCGCTCACGAAGGCGGACAAGGAAAAGTATTCCGACCTCAGGGAGAAGGCGCTCTTCATCGTCGGCGACTGCTGGGGACGCATGGTCAAGCCGGAGGCGCGCAAGGAGGAGTTCCGCAAAAAGGCGGCGGAGAGCTACGAGGCCTACCTCGCCGCATATCCCGAGGGGGCGTACTCCACGAACGCGTACGTGAGGCTCGGCACGATCTACACGGCGCTCGGCGACCTCGAGAAGTCGAAGGACGCGCTTGACCGCCTCTCCAGGAAGTTCCCCGACTCGCGCGAGGCGAAGAACGCGAAGCCGCAGCTCGCCAAGTCCCTCATCGAGATGGGGCTCAGGAAGGAGGGTACCGACATCTACGCGGAGATGCTGCGCACGGACGGCGCGTATACGGCTTCCCAGTTCGTGAACGCCGGCGAGGCGCTCATCGAGGCGAAGAGCTGGGATCTCGCCAACCAGGCCTTCGAGAAGGCGAAGCACAAGGCCGGCACGAACTCGCTGTACGTGGTGGCGCGCGCGCACATCGGGCAGGCCATGGCTCTCTTCAAGCGCAAGGCCTACGCCGAGGCGTGCGACTCGCTCGACCAGTTCCTCGAAGATCCCAAGATGTCCAGGATGTCCATCGCCGTCGACGCGCACCGCCTTATGATCGACGTCGCGTCCGAGCAGGGCAAGACCGAGAAGGACGCGGGTCTCCGCGCCAAGCACTTCGGCAAGGCGATCACCTCCGTCAAGAAGCTGCGCAACTACTGGAAGGAAAAGCCGCAGTGGGAGCAGGACACGATCAACCTCATGTCCGCCGAGATCAAGCTGCGCAAGATGGCGGCCGAGGAGGCGATGGGACTGAAGGACGAGGCGATCGAGACGGGCAAGGACGCCGCGTCCGGACTTCTCAGCTTCCTGCAGACCCGCCGTCCGAACGAGGAGCATCCGTTCGACAAGATGGTGCCGGGCGAGGTCGCGAACCTGGAGCGCTGCTACGCGATGATGATTCCGATCTACTCCAAGCTCGGCGCGGAGTTCGCGGAGGACGTCATGAAGTACGGGCAGGAGTACATGGAGCTCTTCCCGAACGGAAAGGCCCGCACGGACATCCAGAACTGCATGAACCAGGCGAAGACCGAGGGCGCGAAGGAGACCGTGGCGGAAGCGCCGGCGGCCGAGTCGGCGCCAGCGGACGAGGAGCCCGCCGAGGATGACGCGCCCGCCGAGGCGGAGTCAGCGCCGGCCCCCGCGGAGGCAGCGGCCCCCGCCGAAGCGCCTGCAGCAGAAGCGCCGGCGGCGGAGGCCGCCCCCGCCGAAGAGGCGTCCGCAGAGTAACACATACGAATTTAAAGACTTTAAGGAGAAGCAACACATGAAGAGACTGATGATTCTGATCCTCGCCGCAGGCGCAACAGCTCCGCTTTGGGCGATTCAGGGCACGATACGCACGGCGACCGACTCCAAGAAGGGAGACATCAAGTGGCAGGGCCGCTCGAAGTCGTACGCGGTGTCGTTCAAGAAGGGCAACACGATGGTGAGCGCGGAGTATCCGCTCGCCGACGTCGAGGCGCTCGAGATCGACAAGCCGGCCGGATACGACAAGGCCGTCGAGAACGTCCAGCGCGGCAACGGCGCGGCGTCGATTGCCGTCCTTACGAAGATCGTGCAGGAATACAAGATGCTTCAGTGGGACAAGCCCGCCGGACGCTACCTCGTGGAGGCGTACCTTGCGGCCAACAACGCGCAGAAGGCCTACGAGACCGCCGAGGGCATCATCAAGGAAGACAAGTCCGCCGAATGGAAGGGCGACCTCGCCCCAGCGTACTGGCAGGCGCTTCTTAAGCTCGGCAAGAACCAGAAGCTCGAGGGACTCGTCAAGAAGGCGGCGATCAGCGGCGACCGTGCGGCAAGCGCGAGCGCCCTTGTGATGCGCGGCGACATAATCCTTGCGACGGAGGGCGAATCGCCCGAGGCGCTCAAGAAGGCTCTTACGGACGCGTATCTCCGGGTCATGCTCATGTACGCCGACGAGCCGTGCCGCGAGGCGCGCCTCCAGGCGATGCAGAAGGCGGCCGGATGCTTCGACAAGCTCGGACAGGCCTCGCGCGCGGAGCAGATTCGCTCGCAGGCCCGCAAGATCTGATTTAGGCGTAAACACAAGTCTTAAAACCAACCAAACCAATCTAAAACCCAAACACCAAGGAAAAAACAAATGAGCAAGGCAAGAAAGTCGTTGATGGCGCTTATGATTCTCATCGGAACCTGCGTGGCCCCGATGGCGGCACTCCAGTCGATGGGACAGGGGCTGACCGATGAAAATGGCAACGTCGTAGACGCGAACACGACCGCGGCAAGCACCAAGAAGAGCGGCGGCGGATTCGTCGACATCGTGTTCGGCTCGGGCATCGTCGGCATGCTCCTCTGGTTCGCCCTCTTCGGCGACGGCGCGCTTGCAATCTACTTCTCGGTCGACTGCTTCATTCTCATCAAGCCCGAGAAGCTCATGCCGAACCGCCTCATCGACCAGGTCCAGAAGGCCATGAGCGAAGGCGACATCGTGGCAGCCATGGAGGCGTGCCAGAACACGCCGTCCGTCATGTCGAACATCCTCACCGCCGCGTTCCAGCACGTCGAGGAGGGCTTCGATGTGATCCAGGAGGCGGTCAACGCTGCCTCGGACCTCGAGCAGGAGAAGCTGATGCAGCGCCTGACGTGGATTTCGGTGTGCTCCAACCTCGGACCGTCCCTCGGACTTCTCGGTACGGTGCAAGGCATGATCCTGACCTTCCAGGCCCTCGCCCAGGGCGGCGCAGGCGACGCGGCCGCGCTCGCGAGCTCGATCGGCCAGGCGCTCTGGACGACGGCCGGCGGCCTTATCGTGTCCATCCCGTCCATCACCGTGTTCTACTCGCTGCGCAACAACGCCAACAGGCTCATTCTCCGCATGACCGCCGTCACGATGGAGTTCCTGAACGGACTGCGCAACGTCGAGGTCGCGCCGGAAGACGGCGCCGGCGAGATGGCCTGATCCACAGGGGGTCGGCAACATGGGCAGAAAGCCACAGGAAAATCCCCAGCTCGACATGACGCCGATGATCGACGTCGTGTTCGAACTCATCATCTTCTTCGTCGTCACCCTCGTGGAGGCGCAGAAGAAGGACGAGACGATCGAGCTGGAGGACGGACAGCACGGCATCGTGCTGGTGCCGGAGGAGCTGCCTCCGTCGCACATGCAGATCGACATCGGCCTCAGGAACGGCAAGCCGCGCATCTCGATGGGTGACCGCGACATAACCCCGGCCGAGATCTCGAGGCGCGTCACGGAGCGCGTAAGGAAGTACAAGGACTTCCCCGTGCTCGTGCGCGCAGACTTCGCCGTGCCGCACAGCGCGGTGAAGCAGGTCATGGATGCGTGCACCTCCGCCGGAATCTGGAAGATCTCCTTCCAGGCCATCGGCGAGGACAAGACGCATTCTCGCAAGCGCCTGAAGAGGCTGAAGCACTAAGGGAGGGAATCCATGGCCAGGAAACCACAGGAAAACCCGCAGCTCGACATGACGCCGATGATTGACGTCGTCTTCGAGCTTATCATCTTCTTCGTCGTCACGATCAAGCAGGAGGACCTGTTCACCAAGCTGAACTGCAACCGTCCCGCGCCGCCTCCGCCGACCCAGACGGTCCCGAAGGACGAACCCGACGTCACGATCGAAATCGGGCGCCGCTACGACGGCAGCCCGCAGGGCGTCATCCTCTACAACAAGCGCGAGGTCAAGCGCGCGGAGCTGGACGCCGCGCTCAGGGACATCGCGAGGACGAACACGAAGACGCCTGTAATCGTGAAGTGCACCGGCAACAGCCCCCACAAGGCGCTTGTCGACGTGCTCGACATCTGCTACAGGAACAAACTGTTCAGCGTGAGCGTGTTCTCGCTCGACAACTGAGGGGCATGGGCGCCAAGAGAGTCCTTTTCTGGGGCCGGTTCGACCACGGATACTCCAAGAACCGCGTAAACGCCGCGGCTTTCAGGGAGCTCGGCTGGGAAGTGGACTACTTCGACGTGAAGTGGTGCTGCCGCTTCGGCGACGTCGAGGCGTGGCTCCGCGGACTCTCCAGGCGCCCTCTGCCAGATCTCGTTTTCGTGCCCGTCTGCCGACAGCGCGACATCGCCGCCGCCTGCCGCTGGGCGCACAGGCGCGGAATAAAGGTGCTCTTCGACCCGATGATCTCCGCCTGGGACAAGAAGGTCCTTGAGCAGAAGAAGTGGAAAGCCGAGGAGCCGCGCGCAAAGCGCCTCCTCGCGTGGGAGAAGAAGCTCATGTCGATGCCCGACTTCATCACATGGGACACTTCCTGCCACGTCGATTTCGCAGCCGAGTACCTAGACGTCCCGCGCGAGAAGATGGCGCCGCTCTTCACCGGAACGGACGAATCGGTCTTCAAACCCGTGGAGACGAGTCGCGAACCGCAGGCCGCCAACGGCGAACCGCCGCTTTTCAAGGTTCTCTACCACGGCGCATACCTTCCGCTGCACGGCACGGAGGTGATCGTCGAGGCGGCAAGAATGACACAGGACCTACCGATACAGTGGGATTTCCTCGGCTGGGGAGCGTACAAGGCGGAGACGGAGGCGAAGGCCGCCGGACTCAAAAACGTCCGCTTCCTCGACAAGGTTCCGTACGTCAAGGTCCCGGAGGTAATCTGCGCACACGACATCGTGCTCGGAGTGTTCGGGACGACGGCCAAGGCTGCGCGCGTCATCGGAAACAAGGTCTACGAGTGCATGGCCTGCGCGCGTCCGACGATCAACGAGTTCTGCACCGGCTATCCTCCGTCCGCCAGGGACTGTCCCTCAATTAAGTTCATCCCGCCGGGCGATCCGGCGGCCCTTGTGAAGGCGGTCGAGGAATACCGTGCGGACTGGTCCAACCGCGATATGTACTTCCGCGAGGCGCGAAAGTTCTTTGAGCGCGAGCTTTCCATGGATGTCGTCAAGGCGCAGCTGAAGGAAATCCTCAAAAAGATCCTTGGTTAAATGCATAAAATCAACAGTCCAGCGGCAAAAATATGGATATTTGACTATGCTTAAAAATTTTAACATTTTTTTCGGGAAAAAACCGGAGACATGCTCCTTTACTTTGAGGTGAGGAGTATCGCCACAACAAGAAAGAAAGGTCACTATGAACGAAGTAATGGATGAAGTCGTCGGGGAGGGAATTGACCTCGAGGAGATCGCCAAGAAGTACGAGGAGAGGGGATTCTTCCGTCGTCTGGGCGATATGTTCAGCGGGCTCGGCCAGCCGCGCGACACGCGTGAGTACAAGCTTGCGCGCATAGAGCTGCAGCGCCTTGCGGCTCCGCTCGTGGCTATTGTCGTTCCGCTGCTTTTCGGCGTGGTCCTCGCCGTTGTGACGATGATCTCCGGGCAGAAGAAGGACTCCATTACCGTCGACATCGCGCCGATCGAGGACGAAGCCGAGGAGCTTAAGGAGGAAGAGGAAGTCCCTCCGGACGACATCGAGCCTCCGCCGATGGAGGAGGTCGAGATTACCGTCGACACCCCGAATCCTGGTCCGATCTCGCAGGTAACCCCGGTCGCGGCGCCTCCGTCCGCGCAGGTCTCCGTGAAGCCTGCCCCGCTTGATTCGGTTGCTTTCGTCAAGTCGCCCGTCACGATGAAGTCCATGACTGGTTCGCGCACCCCTGGCTCTATCGGCGCGGCGACGCGCGGCGGCGCAGGAATCGGCGACGCCACCACCGAAGCGGCCGTCATGAAGGTCCTGTGGTGGCTCAAGGCGCACCAGAACACGGACGGCAGCTGGGGCAAAGGCGAGAACACGGTGGCCAACACCGCTCTCGGCGTCCTCACCTACCTCGCCCACGGCGAGTTCCCGGGAAGCCCCTCCCCGTACAAGCGCGACTTCGGTCCGGTGGTGCAGTCGGCGATCGACTATCTCCTCACCCACCTCAACCCCGAGAAGGAGCAGACAGCGAAGTTCAACCCCACGGATGGACACGAGTACAGCTTCCTCATCGCGACGTACGCGCTCTGCGAGGCATACGGCATGACGAAGAACCCGAACTGCAAGGAAGCGGCCGAGAGGTGCCTCAAGCGCATCGTCGACAATCAGTCGTCGACCGGCGGATGGGACTACAACCTGAACAAGAATTCGACGCGTGACGACCTTTCGTACGCTGGTTGGGCGATTCAGGCCCTCAAGGCCGGCAAGATGGCGGGGCTTCATCCGGAAGGACTCCAGACCGCGATCAACAAGGCGATCAACTGCCTTAAGAAGCGCAGCTACTCCAAGTCCGGCGGCTTCACGTACACCCCGACGAACGGGAACAACGGCGGCGCCACGGGCCTTGCTGGCGTCGGCACGCTCGCGATGCAGCTGCTCGGCCGCGGCTCCGAGCCCGAGGCGCAGAACGCGCTCGACGTGATGCGCGACTGGAAGCCCGAGTTCGATCCGACCAAGATGTCTGCGGTCAATCCCGGCGGAAGCCCGCAGTACTACTGCTACTATGCGACGCAGTGCAAGTACCAGGCTGGAATGAAGGCTGGTGCCGCGAAGAACGACGAGGTGACCTGGCAGCAGTGGAACCTCGCGATGAAGAAGCTCTATCCGGCGTCGATCATCGACCTTCCCGAGAAGGTCAAGGACTTCACCGGCAAGGAGCACAAGCAGGGCTACTTCGAGAACAAGGACGCCCACTCGTCGCGTCCGTACATGGACACCTGCCTTGCGGCGCTTCAGCTGATGGTCTACTACCGCTACCTCCCCACGACGTCCGTCAAGGCCGGCGCGGACGAGAACGGAGACGATCCTGACGGCGCGAAGGCGATGGACAAGTCCAAGGACGTTGATGTGACCGTCGAGATCTGACCAGGCCTCCAATATGCTATAATAGGGAGTGATGGGAGATGAATTCGCATGGAACGACCGGTATGCCGGAGACGGCGCCTGGACCGAATGGTTTGAGATCTGTTCGGTCGCGGGCTGTCGTCCCGAATATGCCGGTCGCCTTGCGGAGCAGGTTTCGTCCGCCATGTACTCCCAGCTTGCCCGCGCAGGGATCTCCCGCGCGGACACGCACGGAGAGGACCCGGTCGCATTCTTCGATTCGTACTTCAAACTCAGGGGCTCTCGCGATGCGAAGAAGCCCCTTAAATCTTATTTCCTCCACCGCATCAGGGACGAAGGGATCGACATGGTCGACTTCGTCTGCGGCACGCTCTTCGGTTCTGGTTCCGGACGCATCCGCGACATCGTCCTCGACTGGATCGCGGTTCTCAAGGGATGGAAGCCCCGCACCGTCGCGGACGGCGAAGGTCGCCGCCGCGTCGTCTGGGAGAACGCAGGCGACGAGAACCTCGCGTCCGTCGAGCTTGCCGGCGAGTGCGACGCTCTCGAACTTCTCGACGAGGAGCCGCTTCGCGCCGCAGCCGGTCGCGTCATCGACGCCGTCTCGCGCCGTGCGCGCGTCGCATCCAATGCCGCGTCGCTTCTCCTCTACGCGACTTCGCACGACATTTCGCTCACCGAGCCCTGCATCCTCTCCGCTCTCGGCGCGGGGAAGTCTAAGGTATATTCCTGGAGGGACAAGGTGATGAAGGCGCTTGAGAGAGAGCTCAGGTCCACCGAGGGAGGCGACACGCCCCTCTTCGCGCGACTCCTTGTCGCGTCCGCCGCGGCGCATCTGCCGCGGAAGCTCCGCGAAGAACTGGGGGTGGACGCATGAACGCGGCTTTCCTTTCCCAGTGGCAACTCTACCGGCGCGGCTCGGTTCGCCCTCCGATTGTCGGACTTGAGCCGAAGACTGATTCCGCGTTCGACGAGAATGTGAAAGTTGGCGAGGTGCGGGTGTTTGCGGATACAAACCGTCCGCTAGTCGCGCTCGTAGTAGAGGATCGCCGTCTTTCCGGCTGGCGCATCGTTCCCGTCTCTCCCTTCTGCGCCCCCGCCTCGAACCGCGAGATGATGGTGGGCGAGAGGGTCCTGCAGCTCTGGAACACCACGGTCGTCTCGCGCCGCTTCGCGACGCGCGGCTGGCGCGTCGACGAGATTTCCCCCGCCGAATTGGAGGAGGTCCGCGGCGCAATCGCCGCGGCGAAGCCGGGATGGCTCACGGCGGGCGAGGGAGTGCAGGCGAAGTACGAGCGCGAGTTCCTTGTCGGAGAGGGCACGCTCGTTCCGCTCTCCGCGCCGTCCGCGGCGGATGCGCCGCGCATCTCGTGGCTCGCGCCCGCGCTGAAGATCGCGGCGTCGTTCGCGCTCTGCCTTGCGGCGTGGTATGTTCTCATGATGGATTCCGGACGGCGCCTCGTCCGCGACTGGCGCGACAGCTTCCGTGCCGTCGACGTGTCCCTTGAGGAAGACTCGTCGATTGAGCTGATCGACGCGCGCGAGCCGGCGGAGCCGCAGGGCGAGGTTGCGGATGTGGACATCGACCTGACGCGTCCGTTCGCGACGTGGCGCGGAAGCGACAATCCTCCGGAAGTCTCCGGCCTCGCGAAGTTCCACGACGTGAAGGGTCCGAAGATCCCGAAGGGCATCAAGAAGTTTTCGCTCGACCGCGGCAGGTTTACCTCGCCGATTTCCGCGCCGATGGACGTCGTCTTTCTTTCGCGCGGCGCATCTGCCGCGGAAGGCGGCGCAGCGCCTGCGCGCGCCAACGACGGCACGATGTCGTATGCCGCGGCCGTAAAGCCGCTCGCCGCGCCGCCGAAGGCGACGTGCAGCCTTGTGGACGACACGCGCAGCGGACTTTGCGTCGACAAGATCCTCAATATCGAGGCGGATGCCGCTGACGGGGCGAAGATCACCGTGATGTTCGACGGCGACGTCGTCGAGGGGTACGGCAAACTGTCTGCCCGGGCCTCGGACGGCAAGGTCTGGATCAGCTACGAGCTCGAGGCGTTTCAGGGCGAGGAAATCACTCCCGACGCCGTGTTTGTGACGCTTGTCTGGCCGTCCAAGGACGGCGACGTCCGCACGCCGCTTCCCTGCGGGAGCGCATCTGCAAGCACATTGAGGTGACGCGCCGAAGGCTTGTCGCGAAGATCAAGACAGCAGTGGCGCCGCCTGCCGAGATGGGCCGAGGACGACGCGCCGCTTGTCACGGAAAATGAGTACATCTAGCTCGTCTACATCCCGCCCGTGAAGCGGAGAAGCGCTTCAAGCGTCGTGGCCGGGTGCGGAGGGCAGCCCGGGATGTAGAGGGCCGGCGTCGCCGGGAGTTTGCCGTGCTCGTAGAGTCCGCCAGATATGGCACATGCGCCGGCGGCTATGAGGAACTTCGGGTCCGGCGCCGCGGCGAAGGTCTTGTCGAGCGCGAGCTGCATGTTCTTCGACACCGGGCCGGTCAGGTAGATCGCGTCCGCATGGCGGGGCGATGCGACGAAGCGGATTCCGAAGCGCCCCATGTCCCATGCGAGGGTTCCCAGCACGTTCGCATCGAGTTCGCACGCGGCGCAGCCTCCGGCGGAAACCTCGCGGAGCTGTAGCGTGTGCTTCAGTGAAAGCGCGGCGGGGTTGGTCTGCTTCGGAGGCTCGTAGCCATGTTCTCCGGACTTCACGACGAGGTCGTCTCTCCTGAAGACGCCGAGACGGTATTCCTTCGTGAACCTTATCTTGCCGCAGGCTTCCGCGCAGCGTCCGCAGAAGGTGCAGCGCCCCATGTCGAGCTTCGCGCCATCGGCGTCGCGGGAAAGTGCGCCGACAACGGGGCAGACGGACTGGGCGCGCTCGACATCCTCGGCCGTGATGTCGGAGTCGATCTCGGGCCGTCCGCGGAATTCCGGCGGAAGGTTCGGCGCGGCGGGAGGAAAAGCGCCCGTCTTGAAACCCTGTCTAAGTCGTTCGAATAAAGCCTTCAGCATGGTGTCACCTGTCAGTTCCGCAGTAGGAGAGGTTGAATGATTTGTTGCAGATCGGGAAGTTCGATATCTGTTCGCCGCGAAGAGCGTAGGCAAGTCCCTGCCAGTTGTGGGCGGACGGATCTACGATCTTGTAGCGGAGCATCGCCCCGTCTTCGCCGAAGAGCGCCGCGTGGACGAGCGGACCGCGCCAGGCGTTGACGGTTGCGACGATTGTTGTGACGCGGCGGGACGCCGCATCTCCTTGGGGAGTGGCGCGGCGGGACGCATCTTCCGCGCGGTTTCTGGCGTCGAGGAGAATTTCGGTTATGCGAGCATGCGCCTCGTCTATCTCCATGCGGCGCACCAGTGCGCGCGAAAGGACGTCGCCTTGTAGCTCAACGCTAGCGCGCCGCGCGACGCCGACGAGCCCGATTTCCTCTGCGGTCTCCTTTGGAACGACGCCTGTGCCTTCGAGCCGCTCAAGCACCGTCGGCTCCTCGAACATGAGCCTCAGCGCGCCGTCGAGATCCTTCTTTGTGCGCGCGATCCACTCAGTGAGCTTCGCCTTTTTTTCGTCCGTCAGCGCCACGCGCATTCCGCCCGGAACGACGGCGTTGCGTCCGAAGCGGTTTCCGCAGACGAGCGCCGTCATGTTGAGGTATTCGCCGCGGATGCGTCCGCAGAACGACGCCGTCGGAAGGAACGCGACGTCGCCTGCGAGTGCGCCGAGGTCGCCGACGTGGTTGGCGACGCGCTCGAGCTCGAGCAGCAGTTCGCGCAGGCGAAGGTCTTCGTCCGTCGGATGCTTCCCGTCGCGCGCCTCGCAGATCTCGGAGAAGCATGTCGCCGCCGCGATCGAGGTGTCGCCCGCGCACGTCTCGGCGAGGGCGATCTGGCGGGAGCGGTTTCCGTCCGCCGCGGCAATTGCATCCTCAACGCCGCGATGCTGGTAGCCGAGGAATATCTGGAGGTTGTATACATCCTCGCCCATGCACTGGAACCGGAAATGCCCCGGCTCGATGACGCCGGCGTGAACTGGTCCGACGGCGACTTCGTGCGCGGACTCTCCCTTGAGCGGCGACACGGCCTTCGGATCGACATATCCGCCGAGCGAATCGAGAAAGGCGTTCGCTTCAGCGGCAGTTTCAAATATCTTTGTCTCGGTCATTGAAGGTGCCTTTCTGTCAGTTGTGCCAGGCCCCGGGAATCGAAATGCATATGCAGGCCAGGACGCCGGACGCCACGAGGATGGCGAGCAGGGTGAAGGGGACGATTAACATCTTTCCCGGAACGGGCTCCGGCTTCGTGACCGGAGTGCCCATCGTCATCGCGAGCGCGACCTTCATCATCGCGGCGAATACGACGAAGAGAAGCGCGAGGACGAGCACGGACATCCAGAAGGGCGCGGAGACGACAAGCCCGAGTTCGGAGGCAAACAGGACCGACGGCGGCATTCCGCAGATGAAGAGGACGCCGACGATCCACAGCGCGGAGTGTCCCTTCATGGAGACGCCGAGTCCCTGCACGGACGCGATCGCGCGCGTTCCGAAGGCGAGGAGAAGGTTGCCTGCCGTCTGGAAGAGCATCGTCTTCGTCAGTGAGTGGAAGACGATGTGCGCGAGGAGCGCTAGGCCGAGAACGGCGTCGCCTACGATTTCCCCGCAGGATATCAGAACGCCTCTGCCGGGGTCGGCCGGCGTGCGCATGAAGAGCGCGAACAGTATGACGATAAGTCCCATGTGCTCGACGGACGAGTAGGCGAGTAGGCGCTTGAAGTCGGTCTGCCGCACCATGAAGATCGCCGCGACCGCGACGGATATGATGCCGAAGAAGATCATCGCCGCGTCGCAGAAGCCAGCGATTTCCGCGGGCATTATCTCGCGGAAGCGCGCGATTGCGAAGAACGAGCAGTTGAGAAGCGCACCCGAGAGAAGCGCCGATACGGGAGCGGGGGCTTCGGAGTGGGCGTCGGGGAGCCAGGTGTGGAAGGGCGCGAGGCCTGTCTTTGTTCCGTAGCCTGCGAGAATGAAGACGAAGCCGACCTTGAACCACATGCGGCAGCCTTCTGCCACGCCTTTCTCCTGGAGTTCCACGGCGTGCATAACGAGCATGGTGCCGAAGAGGGCGAGGCCGATTCCGATGGAGCATATGAGAAGGTACTTCCACATCGCCTCAAGGGCGCCGCGGCTCCGGTGGTATGCGATGAGCGGCGCGGAGACGAGAGTCGTAAGCTCCACCGCGACCCACATGAGCGGCAGGCTCGGGGAAAGGAGCGCGAATACCATCGCCCCGAAGAACGCCGAGAGGCAGATGTAGTACGTCCGGTGGGACATGTGGTCGCCGCCTTCGCGGCGGTCGGCCTCGCGGATGTAGAACACGCTCTGCACGAGGTCGGCGACGAACAGGACGGACGTGAGAGCGAGCAGCAGTTTCTGTAGGGTTGAAATCATGGTTTCTTAATTCCTCAATTCGTCTTTGACTGTTGTCCGCGTTTCAGTTCGACTGGTGCCTGTGCATAAGGTGCACGTCTCCAAGCGCGTTGAGCCTGTCCGTGTCTATGGACGAGAATGTCCGGTTGATCTGGTAGATCGCGATGCCGAGGACGAAGACGAGGACGAAGACGTCCAGCAGGATGCCAAGTTCGACGACGAGTCCGTATTCGAGCAGTATGCCCGAGCCGAAGACGGCTATTCCGTTTTCGAAGGCGAGGAATCCGAGGACCTGCGTTATGGCCTTGCGCCGCGCGCAGATGAGGAAGAGCCCCGTGCCCATCGTCGTGAACGCGACGGGGATCGCGAGTTCGGAGGCGACTGTCTCGTGGATGTGGAGGGCTTTCCCGATCGCGAAGCTCGCGGACGCGATGGCGAACGCGATGACCTGCGAGAGGCGGAATCCTACGAGCGGCTCGAGCTCGAAGTTGGCCTTGGCCCTGTCCGCTGCGTAGCGCAGCAGGAGCGGAAGCGCCACTCCCTTTACCGCGCCGTTGACGAAGGCCACGGCCCATACCCTGAAGCCCGGCGCTCCGGCGTCCGTCCAGTTCCAGAGGAGTATCGGCAATAGCCCGACCATCCATCCCTGGACCGCGACGAGGCGTATCGCCTGGCGGAGGCGTCCCGTGCCCGCGAGCACGATGTTCGTCAGGAGGAAAAGCGCGAGAAGAATTTCTGCTGTGGAAGTCATTTGGGTCTCCTTAGAAAAGTATGTAAAGGACTGCCCCTAGCGTCGCGACCATCAGAGTGCCGAGGAGGACTTGCGGCGTCTTTAGGAAGCGCATGCGCGCGATCACGGATTCGACTATTCCGACGAGCACGGCCGTCGCGAGGATTCCGCCGAAGAGGACGGAGGTCTTCGCCTCCGGCCCGATTGAGAGCTTCGGAACGAGCATCGCAACGAGGAACGCGGCGAGGAGTTCGAACTTGAGCGCGGCGCCGTAGAGGATGAAGGCGAGGTCGGGTCCGGCGTTGTCGAGGATCATCGCCTCGTGGATCATCGTGAGCTCAAGATGCGTCTCCGGATCGTCGAACGGCACGCGGCAGTTCTCGCAGAGGAGAATAGTGAAGAAGGCGACGGCGATCAGGATGAGCGAGAACGCGTGGTGCGTCCATGCCCCGCCGTCGTAGTCGCCGAGCATCCCAGGGAGATTGACGTCGCCCGAGAGGCAGACGAGGAAGCCGAGAATGACGAACACGATCGGCTCGACGAGGGCCGAGAACTGGACCTCGCGGCTCGCGCCCATTCCCTCGAACGCGCTGCCGGTATCCAGCGCTCCGAGAACCGTGAAGAAGCGTCCTGTGCCGAGAAGGTAGAAGAACAGCGCCGCGCTTGCGCTTGCGAACGCGCCGTGTCCGGGCCCCCACGGGAAGAGCATCGCCGCGATTGCCGTCGCAGCGAGCGAGACGGACGGCGCGATGTCGAAGAGCCACGTCGATGTCGTGGAGCGCGGACATGACTTGCGCATGAGCTTCGCGAGGTCGAAGTAGAGGCGGAACAACCCCGGACCGCGGCGTCCCGCGAAGAACGCCTTCGTCTGGTTGACGATGCCGGGGAGAAGCGGCGCGAGCAGCGCCGCCAGGAGGAAGGTGAGTATGTTCATGATGCGAAGGCGGCGACGAGAAGAACGACAACCGTGATGAGGATGAGAAGTATGTAGAGATGGAGCGATCCGCTCTGGAGGAGATGCGCGCGCTGGAAGGCGCGGGCGAAGAAGGTGAAGAGCGGACGCCAGAAGCCCGCCAGCGCGCGGTCGTCCGTCTCGGTGACGAGCGCTGCGTCCGTCGGCGCGGCGGGATGTCCCTTGAACGGAATCAGGTGCTTGCGTGGCTTGAGCGCGAACGCGAAGAGGTCCGCGAGCGGCTGCGTGAACGCGGTCGCTGTGTAGGCCATGCGCGCGGTCGGCTCGTGGTAGCCGCAGTCCCAGGTAGGGCATTGCGGCTTGTCCGCTCCGCGCGGACACAGGAATCGGCGCAGTCCGACGAGCGCGGCGGTGAGCAGGACGAGCGCGCCACCGATCGTCGCGGCGGTGAGGAGGATGTTTTCGCCTATGCCGACGGCGAACTTGTGGACGATGAAGATCGTTCCAGGGATCATCGCCACGGAACCGAGGAACAGCGCGAGCTGGGCTATCCACATGCGCTTCGGCGTCTCGATGGCGTCTGCGGCGGCTTTGCTGCGCGGCTCGCCGAGGAAGGTCGCGCCGATGGCCTTGCAGTAGGCCGCCGCGGCGAGTCCGCCGGTGAAGGCGAGCGCCGCGAGCACGGTGAATCCGGCGGCGACGAGCAGGGGGCTGCCGGACCTGACGGCGAGGAATCCGGCAGTGTAGATGAGAAGCTCGCCGAGGAAGCCATTGAGCGGGGGAAGCCCCGCGAGGCCGAGCGCGTTGAGGGTGAAGAGCGTGCCGGTGAAGGGCATGCGCTTCATGAGTCCGCCGAGCCTGTCCTGATCGAGCGTCCCCGTCTGGCGCAGGACAGAGCCTGCGCCGAGGAAGAGCGCGCCCTTGAGGAGCGCGTGGTTCAGGACGTGCACAAGCGCGCCAGTGATGGCGAGGACGTGGATTTCGGAAAAGAGCGAGCCGCCGTCGCGCGAGTCAGCAACAAGGGAGAGGCCGAGGCCCATGGCGATTACGCCCATGTTCTCGACGGACGAGAAGGCGAGGAGCTTCTTCAGGTTGACCTGCGGGAGGGCGAAGAGGATTCCGCCTATTGCCCCGGCGACACCGAGCGCGATAAGGGTGAGACCGGCGGTCGTGTTGTATGGAACGACTGTGCTGACTGGCCAGAAAAAGTTGAGAAGGCCGTAGAAGCCGAGGGGGATCATCGCGCCGGACATGACAGCGGAGGCGGGGGCCGGGGCGGCGGGATGCGCTTCAGGGAGCCACACGTGGAACGGCGGGAAGCCTATCTTGAGTCCGAAACCGACGATTGCGCAGAAGAAAGCGGCGAGAAAGGCGTCCGGACTATTGAGGAGCACGCCCGCGAGCATGAGCGCGCACGCGCCCGCGTGACACGCGAGGAGGTAGATCCATGTCGCCCTGCGCACGGGCTTCTCGGTGTTTTCGAAGGCGACGAGTCCGGCCGAGGACAGCCCCATTACCTCCCAGGCGAGGAGGAATGAAATCTTCCCGGGCGCGTAGACGACGGCAAGCATGGACGCCAAAGTTGCCAGAAAGAAGGCCCAGAAGCGGAAAAGATGCTTTTTCGCCTCGCCGTGAAGGTAGGCGGTCGCATGCAGCGCGGCCGCCGCGCCGACGATTGCAATAGGCAATGTGAAGAGTAGTTTTGTCTGCACGATTAGTATTCCAGTTTGAAAAATTCGCATATTATACTCTTATGCTCCGATTCTGGCAATGGTAAGGCGAGATACTTTCGTATAAGTGCCAAAACGCGAAGGATATTGTATAATGTCCGCAGAACAACCACAACTGGGATTGGAGATGCAGATGATGAACGACAAGAATTGGATTTTAGCTTCGAATACTGCGGGCAAGGCAATTGTCGTGCGGGGCGTTGCGCTGGCCATGCTGACTTGCCTTCCGCTGGCGGGAGTGGCGTCCGCAGAGTTCTTCAACGACGTGAAGATCCCCATGCGCGACGGCGTGAACCTCGCGGGCGACTTGTATCTTCCGACGAACCGCGCGGAGAAGATAGGCTGCTTCATGTCTTTCTCGCCCTACAAGGCGACGGGCGGCGAGAGGCCGTGGTCTGCGGACCGCGCGGAGGAGTGGGGCGTTGCGACGCTTGCGGTGGACTGCCGCGGATGCTGCCATTCCGAGGGCGTGTTCGAGCCGTGGGAAGGACGCCTTGTGGACGATGCGGAAGATCTTCTGAAGTGGATTGCTGCGCAGCCGTGGTCCAACGGCCGAGTAGTGACCGTCGGCGGATCTTACCCCGGCAACACGCAGCTCGCCTGCCTTAGGAGCGGAAACCCAGCGCTTGTCGCCTGTGCGCCGTCCGTCATCACCTTCAACCCGTATTCGATCAACTACGCGCCAGGCGGGGTGCTGATTCCGGAGTTCTTCCAGAAGTGGCATTCCGGCTTTGGCTCGCCAGAGAGCTGGGAGGAGCTGACTCGCCATTCGGACCGCAATGACCCCTACTGGGTGTCGCGCTGCGATCTGAGGAACCTTTCGGCGGCTAAGGGACGCGCGCTCTACCAGGCGGGATGGTTCGACATGCTGGGAACGGACACCTTCGAGTCGTTCGCGCTGATGCCGGAGGGCTCGTTCCTTCGCGTCGGACCTTGGAGCCACGGCGTCAACACGTTCGACAAGCCGGAGATCGACTATTCGAAGGTAGAAGGCGCGGCAGTCACCGAGGATATGGAGAACGAGTTACTCCGCTCCGCGCTGGAAGGCCGCGCGAGCGAGACGGCGAAGCTTCCGGGGAAGATGCAGATATTCGTGATGGGCGCGAATGTCTGGCGCTACGAGAACGAGTGGCCGCTCAGGCGCACCGAGTACAGGAAGCTCTACTTCGGCGAGGGCCGTGCGCTGTCCTTCGACGCGCCGAAGGGCGCGCCGGGCGAGGATTCGTTCAAGTACGATCCGGCGAATCCCGTCCCGACGAAGGGCGGACGCATCATCCTGAATGGCGGACAGTTCTCGCAGGCCGAGATCGAGGCGCGCGCCGACGTGCTGTCCTATACGGCGGACGTGCTGGACGAAGACCTCGAGGTGACGGGGAACGTCATGGCGTCGATCGTGGCGAAGTCCACGGCCGGGATTGCTGACGTCGCGGTTAAGCTCGTCGATGTCTATCCTGACGGCACGCCGTACAATGTTCTCGACTCGATCTGCCGCGGCGCATTTGCCGCGGACGCGCCCACAAAGCTCGACTTCCGCGTGGACATCACGAGCTATGTCTTCAGGAAGGGGCACAGAATCCGCGTAGAGATCGCGGGTTCCAACTCGCCGCACTACGAGAAGGCTAAGGACGCAGCGACGACGCGGCTTGTGCGGGGCGAATCTCATCTCGTGCTTCCGACGATCCCGGCAGCGTCCAAGTAGCTGTCCGGACGAAATCCCCGGAGAATTTTCGCGGCCCTGTCAAGGGAAGCGAGGCTCGAAATGCTGACAGCATAGCAATCCGCGGCACAGTCCCGCTCCCGCCTTCAGCACTCGGCTCTCGCTTGCGCTCGGCCTGCCGACTTCCCCATGGGTCGTCGGCGCCCGCAAGGGGCGGCTACGGTGCTGGCGCTGGACTGCTGACCGCTGACCGTTTGCACACTTGCACATTTGCACACTAAGGGAAGTTTCGGCTCGGACAGCCAGAGACCATGCCGCCTGACGCGCGTAAGTTCAAATGCGTAAACCCTGTCCAACCCGGTAGATCCCGTGCCCATAGGGCAGCGAATATTTGGTATAATGTTCGGATATGGAATTCGAGAACACGATCGGACTTGAGACGCACGTCCAGCTGAAGACGCGCACGAAGATGTTCTGCAGCTGCCTTCTGAAGACCGGCTGCGAGCCGAACACGAACGTATGCCCGGTGTGCCTGGGCTACCCGGGCGCGCTGCCCGTCATGAACAAGGAGGCGGTCAAGCTCACCGTCATGAGCGGAATGATGCTCGGCTGCGAGGTGAACCGCCACGCGACCTTCGACCGGAAGAACTACTTCTATCCGGACATGGCGAAGGACTACCAGATATCCGAGAACGGCAATCCCCTCTGCATCGGAGGAGGCGTCGAGATCACGCGCGCGGACGGGACGAAGAAGTTCATCCGCATCAACCACATCCACCTCGAGGAGGACGCGGCGAAGATCAACCACTATGCCACGACCTCGGGCGTCGACTTCAACCGCGGCGGCACGCCGCTCATGGAGATCGTCTCCGAGCCGGACATGGAGTCGGCGGACGACGCTATCGCCTACCTGACGGCGCTCAAGGAGATGCTCGTGTACGCGGGCGTCTCCGACTGCAACCTCGAGGAGGGCAACATGCGCTCGGACGTCAACATCTCGATACGTCCGAAGGGCGAGACGAAGCTCGGCACGAAGGTCGAGATCAAGAACATGAACTCGTTCAGCGGCATACACGCCGCGCTCGAGTACGAGGCGAGGCGCCAGCGCGAATGCATGGCGCATTCCATACCGATCGTGCAGGAGACGCGCAGGTGGGATCCCGAGGCGATGGAGACCGCCTCCATGCGCTCGAAGGAGAATGCGCACGACTACCGCTACTTCCCGGAGCCGGACCTCGTTCCGGTCGAGCTTTCGGCGGAGGTCGTCGAGGAGTGGCGCAAGCTCCTCCCCGAGAAGCCAGAGGCGCGCCGCGCGAGGATGATCGAGGAATACGGCATCGCCGAGTACGACGCGGAGGTCCTCTCGCAGCACAAGGCGAACGCGGACTATTTCGAGGCCGCGGCGAAGGGGCTCGACAAGAAGACGGCGAAGCAGCTCTGCAACCTGTACATGTCGGACGTCATGGCGCTCATGAACGCGAGCGGAAAGTCCATCGGCGAGTGCGCGATGGCGCCTGCCGCGCTCGCGGCGCTCGTCAAGCTCGCGGCCGCAGGGACGATCAACGGTCCGACGCTGAAGGAGCTCCTCCCCGAGATCTTCGAGAAGGGCGGCGACCCGGAGGCGATCGTGAAGGAGCGCGGGCTTGGCGCTGTGAGCGACACGGGCGCGCTCGAGGCGTTCGTCGACCAGGCGATCGCGGCGAACCCGGGGCCGGTGCAGGACTTCAAGAATGGAAAGAAGGCCGCGGCGGGGTTCTTCGTCGGACAGGTCATGAAGCTCTCGAAGGGCAAGGCCGACCCGAAGATCGTCGGAAAGCTCGTCGCCCAGAAGCTCGCCGCGCTGTGACGCGGCGTGCCGCGGAAATTTGGTATAATAGAAGGCAGTTCTAACAAGGAGGAATCTCAATGTCTAATCTCAAGGGGAGGGTCGCCATCGTAACAGGCGCGGCCCGGGGAATCGGCGCGGCCATCGCGAAGAAGCTTGCGGAGGGCGGCGCGGACGTCGCGATCTGCGACCTCAAGGCGGAGTGGTGCGACGAGACCGTGAAGGCGCTCGAGGCGCTTGGCGTCAAGGCGAAGGGCTACGGCGTGAACGTCGCGGTGTCGGCGGAGGTCGACGCGTGCGTGAAGGCCGTTCTCGCCGACTTCGGCAAGGTCGACATCATGGTCAACAACGCCGGCATCACGAAGGACGGACTTCTCATGCGCATGTCCGACGAGGACTGGGACGCGGTGCTGAACGTGAACCTCAAGGGCACGTTCCTCTTCACGCGCGCCGTCAGCCGTCCGATGATGAAGAACAAGGCCGCGGACGGGACGCAGCTCGGCGGCTCGATCATCAACATCGCGTCCGTCGTCGGAATCATGGGCAACGCCGGCCAGGCGAACTACACCGCATCGAAGGGCGGCGTGATCGCGCTCACCAAGACGACGGCGAAGGAGCTCGGCTCGCGCAACATCCGCTGCAACGCGGTCGCGCCGGGCTTCATCCAGTCCAAGATGACGGACGTCCTTCCCGACGACGTCAAGAAGGCGTACATGGACACGATTCCGCTCAAGCGCTTCGGCACGGCCGAGGACATCGCCAAGGCCGTGGCGTGGCTAGCGGGCGACGAGGCGTCGTATGTGACGGGACAGGTCATTTCGGTCAATGGAGGAATGATTGGCTGACCCCCTTGCGCAACGGGCACAAAATTTAGTATAATAACAACATCAACAACAAGAAGGAGTTGAAAGAAAATGGCAGGTAAGCTTGAAGAACGCGTGAAGGACATCATTGTTGAACAGCTCGGCGTCAACGCCGAACAGGTCACGACGGAGGCGTCGTTCATCGACGACCTCGGCGCTGACTCGCTCGATTCGGTTGAGCTCATCATGGCGTTCGAGGAAGAGTTTGGCGCGGCGATTCCCGAAGAGGACGCCGAGAAGCTGACGACGGTCGGCAAGGTCGTCGACTATCTGAAGTCGAAGGGTTACGGCGACGACGGCTCCGCTCCTGCGAAGTAAGTCGTTGGGTTAAAGTCAAACGCGACGGACGCGGGGAGATCGCTCTCCCGCGCCCGTTTCATTTTTTGGTATAATACCCGCCTATGAGCTCAGAGCTGTCCAACGTAAGAAACATCGGCATCGTCGCCCACATCGACGCGGGCAAGACGACGACGACCGAACGCATCCTCCTCTACACCGGCAAGATACACCATGCCGGCGACGTCCATGACGCGAACACGACCACGGACTTCATGATCCAGGAGAAGGAGCACGGCATCACGATCCAGTCCGCCGCGATCTCCTGCCAGTGGAGCGGGCACGACATCAACATCATCGACACTCCCGGACACGTCGACTTCACCATGGAGGTCGAGCGCTCGCTCCGCGTCCTGGACGGCGCGGTGTGCGTCTTCTGCGCGGTGGGCGGCGTGCAGCCGCAGTCCGAGACCGTCTGGCGCCAGGCGAACCGCTACAACGTGCCGCGCATCGCGTTCGTCAACAAGATGGACCGCATGGGCGCGGACTTCGCGCGCGTCGTCGGAGAGCTTCGCGAGAAGCTCAGGGCGAACGCGTGCCCGATAGAGCTCCCGATCGGACGCGAAGACGGCTTCAAGGGCGTCGTCGATCTCGTCAACATGAAGTCGATCGTGTGGAAGGACGACGATTCCGACCAGGGGCAGACGTTCACCGTCGGCGAGATTCCGGCGGAGCTGAAGGATGAGGCGGAGCTCGCGCGCGCGGAGCTCGTCGAGAAGGTCGCGGACGTAGACGAAGGCGTGATGGAGGCGTTTCTCGAGAAGGGCGACCTCACCGCCGAGGAGCTCGTGCCCGCGCTGCGCCGCGCGACTGTGGCGGGCTCGCTCGTTCCCGTCCTTTGCGGAAGCTCCTTCAAGAACAAGGGCGTACAGCCTCTCCTTGACGCGATATGCGCCTACCTCCCCGCGCCGACGGACCGTCCGCCGGTCGAGGCGACGGACCTCAAGAGCGAGCAGAAGGTCACGCGCAAGCAGGAGGACTCCGAGCTCCTGACTTCGCTCGTCTTCAAGATCGCGACGGATCCGTTCGTCGGCCGCCTCTTCTTCGTGCGCGTCTACGGAGGCGTCCTCAAGAAGGGCGCGAACGCGTACAACCCTCGCACGAAGAAGCGCGAGCGCATCATGAAGATCGTCCGCCTCTTTGCCGACAACCGCACAGAGGTCGACGAACTGCGCGCAGGCGACATCGGTGCCGTGGTGGGCCTCAAGGAGGTCACGACCGGCGACACGCTCTGCGCGGAGATGAAGCCTTGCTACCTCGAGCGCATCGTCGCGCCGCAGCCCGTCATGTTCATGGCGATCGAGCCGAAGAGCTCGGCAGACAAGGACAAGCTCGTCGAGTCGATGAAGGCGCTCGCCGCGGAAGACCCGACGTGCCAGTTCCGCGAAGACGAGGAGACGGGGCAGACGATTCTCTCCGGAATGGGCGAGCTTCACCTCGAGATCCTCGTCGACCGCCTGAAGCGCGAGTTCAAGTGCGCGGCGAACGTCGGAAAGCCCATGGTCAGCTACTGCGAGACGATAACGAAGGGCGCGGTGAAGGAGTTCACCTTCGACCGCGAGCTGGGCGGGAAGCGCCATGCGGTGACGCTCAGGATCGAGGTGAAGCCCCTCGAGCGCGGCGCGGGCGTGAAGGTCGATCTTTCGCGCGACTTCGTCAACCTCGTCGCGGAGAAGCGGCTGCAGGAATGCGTCCGCCAGGGACTTGAAGACGGCGTGGTCACCGGCGTTCTAGCGCGCTATCCGATGACGGACCTCGAGGTGACGTGCCTTTCGGCGACGATTGTCGATCCGGAGGTTTCGGACGAGGTGGCGTTCCGCTCCGCGGCGATGATGGGCTTCCGCGAGGCGGCCGAGGCTGCCGCGCCGGAGTTCCTCGAGCCGATCATGAAGCTCGAGATCACGACTCCGCCGGAGTCGGTGGGCGAAGTTCTCGGCGATCTCAACGGAAGGCGCGGAACGGTCCTCAGCATGGACATGAAGAACGACCTCCAGGTCGTCAACGCGCGCGTTCCGCTCGCTTCCATGTTCGGCTACGCGACGGCGATCCGCTCCCTCACGAAGGGCCGCGCGTCCTATTCGATGGAGACCGACCAGTTCGAGCTCGCGCCGAAGAACGTCCGCGAGGAGATTCTGAGCCGCTGAGCGCGCGTGGCCTATTCCGCCGTCATTGTCTTCACGAGTTCGGAGAGCCTGAGGACGAGGCGGCGCTTGATCTGGTCCACGTTCGCGCGCGATATCCCGAACGCGGCCGCCACCTCGGCGGGCGGCTCGTGCAGGAGCGCGACATGGCGGAACACCTCGCGCGAACGCGCGTTGACGGACTCGTCGGAGAGCAGCTGCTCGAGTGCGGCGTTCATCGCGGCGAGACGCCAGCCTTCCTCATCGTCGGCCTCGCCAGGCGCATGCGCGCGGCGCGGCGCATCTGCCGCGCTCTTCCTTATGCGCTCGCGCCTGTCGCTTTCGCGCGACTGGCGGCGGATTGCGTCCTCGGCTTTGTGCTTGAGGATTCCGACGAGGTAGTTCCTGAAGTGCCCGTTTCCGTCCGGCGTGTAGTGGTAGTCCGGCATCACGCGCATGAGCGCGATCATCGTCTCCTGCAGGACGTCATCCGCCTCGACCGACGGAAAGCGCGCGGCGAGAAACGCGCGCATGGGTTCCTCGTAGATGCGCACGAACTCCGCCCAGCGTGCGTTTTCGGTGCCGCTGGCGATGTCCCTCAGGAGGGAGACTGAAGTCGCTGGAACTTGTGACATGGGCACATTTTACCATAAAATTGCCCCTTGCGGTTTGGTCTGATATATGAGAAAATCTACAGAAAGGGAAATGACAGGCAAACAAGAGATTCCGAAGATTCTGCACTGCGTCTGGCTTGGCGACTCGCCGAAGCCACCGGAGGTCGTTGCCTGGCTTGATACCTGGCGCAGGAACTGCCCCGGATGGGAGCTGCGCGAGTGGGGGAGCGACTTCGCTCGCGCCTCCGGGTGCCGCTACGTGCTGGAGGCGCTCGAGCGCCGCAAGTGGGCGTTCGCGTCCGATTGGGTGCGGCTCGCCGTCCTCGAGAGGTACGGCGGCTTCTACCTCGACACGGACGTGGAGCTGAACCGTCCGCTCGATCCGCTCTGCGCGAACCGCTTTGTGGCGGGCTGGGAGGTGCAGAACGGACGCACCCTCGTCGGATCGGGAATACTCGGCAGCGTGCCGGGCGGGGAGGTCGTGCGCGGACTTCTTTCGCTTTATGACCGCCTTCCCTTCGTGAAGGGCGACGGCGAGCTAGACCAGACGCCGAACACCGTCCGCTTCGTGGACTATTTCTCGTCCGCCTGGGGAGTGAACCCAACGGACGGGACAGATGTCGTGCATTTCGGCGACGGGGGGACGATACTCCCGGCGTCGGAGTTCACGACGCCGGAGGGTTATGCGATACATCATTTCAGTGCGACATGGCTAGACGCCTGGCTCAGGAAGGTCTGGCTGAGGGTGGGGCGCTGCAAGCTCGTCCGGTTCAAGAGGCGCAGGGAGGCGGCGGATTGCGAGCCGCGCCTCGAAGAGGGCGAGAGGGCCGTCCTTTCGCTTCCTCTTGGCGCGCGCAAGCGCGTGATGCTCGTGAAGTACGCTCACAGGGGAGAGGCGTGATGTCTGCGGTGCAGTTCGGCGACAGGTTCAGGTGGAACTTCATATGGAAGGAGTTCGCGCCCGGTGTGGCGATCGGCAAGAAGCGCGGCCATTGCCTCGAAGGGGGCTGCAATGGAAAGTAGCCGCATCCTCTGCGTCGTGCACTGCTTCTATCCGGAGTTCGTGCGCGAGCTTGCCGACTGCGTGGCCAACGTCGCGGAGCCGCACGACGTCGTCGTCACGTATTCCGCGCCGGCCGCACTTGAGGAAGCGAGGCGGTGTTTCCCGGATGCGAGGTTCGTCGAGTGCGAGAACGTCGGATACGACGTGTGGCCGTTCCTCAAGGTATTGAACGAGACGGACCTCTCGGGCTACAGCCATGTACTCAAGCTGCACACGAAGTGCGACCGTCCGGCGGACGTGCCGTTCCGAATGAACCACGCCGACTTCTCCGGCAGCCGCTGGCGCGAATACCTGCTCGACTTCGTGCGGACGCGCGCCGACTGGGAGGCGTCGATGGCGCGGATGGAATCCGACCCGAAGGTCAACATGGTCGCGGGACTAAAGTGCATCCTTCGCCGCGAGGACACTCCGTGGCGTCCGGAACAGGCCGGCTTCGACGCGGCGCTGGAGATGGCTGCGGAGCTCGGCATACACCCCGCTTCGCCGGAGTTCGTCGCCGGAACGATGTTCGTCGTCCGGTCGTCCGCGCTCGCGAAGGTGCGCGGCGTATTTGCCGCGGACGACTTTTCGGAGGCGCGGGTCCACACGACGACGACGCGCGGACACTACCTCGAGCGAATCCTCGGCTTTGCCGCGTGCGACGGAGACGGGCGGATATCGGATCCGCACGGACGCCTCGCGGCGTGGCGCAGGCGCGGACGCGTCATGGGCGTGCTGGAGGGCGTCGGGCGCTTCTTCTTCCGGCGCAAGCGCACTGCGGACGGAGGCGAGATCGCGAAGGTGCTGAAGATTCCGGTCTTCCGGCGCGCGGGCGCGTGGCGCAGCGGACGCGCCGACTCGTCCGGATGCGTGTTCGTGACGGTCGTGCGGGACTGGGCGATGTACGGCCGCCTCGTGAAGGAGAACCCGAACAACGCGGGCGCGGAGTTCGTCGCGTTCGACAACCTTGCGGAGAACCTCCCGGTGACGCGTCGATACAATTCCTTCCTCGAGGGATGGGACTACTCACGTCCGGCGTGGTTCGTATTCCTCCACGAGGACTACGAGTTCCTCGAGCCGCTCGGTGCGAGCCTCGACCGGATCGACCCGAGGTGCATATACGGAACCGTCGGCGCGCGCTCGACGCGTCCGGGAGACGACGCGCTATGGGCTCTCAACTCGAACCGCGACGGATCTGACCTCGGCCTGTACGGGAGCCCGATCTCCGCGCCGGTTCCGGTGCTGACGGCGGACTGCAACTGCCTGATCGTCCATTCCGATCTCGTGCGCGACTACAGCCTCAGGTTCGACGAGAACCTTACCTTCGACCTCTATGCCGAGGACTTCGAGATGAACGCCTTCGAGCGTTTCGGCGTGAGGACGAAGGTGCTTGGCGTGAGGAACCACCACTATTCGTTCGGACACATAACGAAGCGCTTCTTCGAGCAGAGGCGGTATCTGATGCGCAAGTACTCCGACGCCTCGCGTGCGTACGGGACGACGACGAAGCAGGTGATAGGTCCGATGCCGCTTGTCCTCGCTGCTCGCCGCGCGAACCGGCGCTGGCGCAGATCTGCGTGGCTTCGCAAGATCGCGCGTTTCTTCTGGTACCGCAAGTATTCGCGCGACGGATACATGCGCCTGCGCGTTTTCGGCCTCCGGATCAAGCGGAAGGTGAACTATACTTCCGTATAATTGACTCTCGCGTGGGACATATGATAAAATATCGCGGTGTAGGGAGCCGCAGGTCCTCCGATGTGGAATCCGGCGGCTCGAAACCAGGAGTTGATCAATGCAGATAACAAAGCGAGAATTTCTCAAGAGGCTCGGTCTGGGCGGTGCCGCCCTAGCGACCGGAGCCGCGTTCGGTGACGAGTACGTGCCGGACTCCAGCGCTTTGCCCGAGGGCAGCTGCGGCGATCCCATGAACGTCTGGTTCGGCAAGCACGTCTTCCCGCTCGAGCACACTCAGACGGACGGTCCGAGCTGCTTTATCAAGGACGGAAAGGTCTACGAGCCCGCGAAGGAGCTTCCGGTGTTCCACGAGACGGACGTCGTCGTCGTGGGCGGAGGCCCTGCCGGCTTCGCCGCCGCGGTTTCGGCCGCGCGCGCCGGATCGAGGGTCGCGCTTGTGGAGCGCTATGGTTCGCTCGGCGGACTCTTCACGAATGGCATGGTGCTCATCATGCTGGCGACTTCGCGGAACATCGACGGGAAGTGGGACCTTGTGACGCGCGGCGTGTGCGGCGAGTTCATGGAGCGGGTCGGGAAGTTCGGCAAAGACTTCTCCAGCCAGCCCGAGAACACCTGTCCGGCAAGGCATTGGCTGCCGACGGTCGATCCCGAGGCCGCGAAATATCTCATGGACGAGATGGTGTCCGAGCAGAAGAACATCGAGATGTTCTTCCACTGCTGGGGAGTGGATGTCATACAGGACGGCGACAGGGTGCTCGGAGTCGTCTTCGAGTCGAAGGAGGGCCGCAAGGCGATTCTCGCAAAGCAGGTCGTTGACTGCACGGGCGACGCAGACATGCTCTTCAAGGCGGGAGGCGACTACAGTCAGATCACCTCGGGTGTATCAGCTGTTTTCCGCTGGGCGAACATGGACACGATCCGCAGGCCGGAGGGTTCGACGGCGCAGTGGGTGGAGCGCGGCAACGAGGGGAATCCCGACTCGTGCTGGAGCGGCGGCACGATGTCGACGGCGAACGGAATATCCGTACGCGACCTCACTCGCATCGAGATCGCCCAGCGAAAGGAGAACTGGGAAAGGGTGCGGGACATGCGCGCGACGCCTGGGTGGGAGCGCGTCTACACCTCCAACTCGGCATCGCAGATAGGCATTCGCGGCACGCGGCTCATCGAAGCGGAGCTCGTAATCGGGCGCAAGGAGATCGCGGAGGGGCTTAAGTTCGGCGACTGCATCGGCTGGTGCGGGCATGACGGACCGCACGCGGCATTTCCCGTTCCGTTCCGCCAGCTGCTTCCGAAGAAAGTCGACAACCTTCTCTGCGCGGGGCGCTGCCTTGGCAAGGGCGACACGATCGACACCTTCCGCCTCATAGCCCCTTGCATGATGACGGGCCAGGCTGCGGGCGTCGCGGCCGCGCTGTCCGCTCAGAAGGGCATCGCGCCGCGCGCTCTCCCATACGCGGACTTGGCCAGGACACTCCGTCTTCAGGGCGTCTACTGCGAGGTGTAGTCCGCGGCAGAAAATCATCTTCCCCTCAGGCCCTCATTTGAGGGCCTGTTTTTTTGCAGTCACACTCCGTGGTGCTGCAGGTGTGATTGACTCGGGCGCGGACGATGGGATATAATAACGGCATGAACATGATGAAGCCTTGTATTGTGATGATTGTGGCGGCGGCGGCGCTCTGCGTTCGCGCCGACGTGTCGAAGTTTGATTCCCGCATCGCGGCGGACACGGCGATGGCGTCTGCGGACGGAATGGTCTGGATAGACGCGGCGAAGCTGCCGATGGAGTCGAAGGTCTGTCCCGAAACGGAGACGCCGTTTGGACGCATCCCCGCCGCGCTCGCGGAGAAGGTCCCGCAGAGCGTCCGCGCGATGGGGCACAACTCCACCGGGCACTACTTCTTCCTCGAGACCGACTCCTCCAAGATCGGAGTGCGCTGGGAGTGCGAGCAGAAGTCGCACCAGGATCCGTACATTCCGCGACAGGGGATGTACGGCGTCGACATCTACGCCCGCGGGGCGGACGGATGGCGCTTCGTCAAGAACGGGCGCCTCGGCAGCGTCATCGACGAGGCGACGGGCAAGGCCGCGGCATGGGACGAGACGCGCGCCGACCTCCCCGGAAGCGGTCTCCGCCAGGTACTCGTGTATCTTCCTATCCGCGCCAACCTGAAATGGGTGCGCATAGGCGTGGCGTCCGGCTCGAAGCTCGCGCCCGCGAGCCACGCTGACGGGAGGACTAAGCCCGTGGTGCACTACGGCACCTCGCTCGTGCACGGAGGCTGCGCGTCGCGTCCGGGGCTCATGTTCACGGCGCTAGCCGCGCGCGCGCTGGACATCCCTTACGTGAACCTCGGCTTCTCCGGCAGTGCGCGGCTCGAGATAGAGATGGCGGATGTCATGGCTGTGTCCGACGCGGCGCTCTATGTGGTCGACACCGTGTGGAACTGCGACGAGAAGATCATCCGCGAGAGGGCGAAGCCGTTTCTCGAAAGGCTCCACTCGCTGCGTCCGGATGTTCCGATCCTCCTCTGCGAGGGGCCGGAGGCGTCTGGCTTCAGGTTCGGACCAAACGCGGCGCTGAAGGGCGTGTACGAGGAGATGAAGTCCGCCGGAGCGCTCGATGGAAAGCTGCACTATCTACCGTGCGACGGAATGCTGCCCACGGACGGAGAGGCGACGCACGACTACATACATCCGAACGACTACGGCTCGGTGCATATGGGCCGCGTGTTCGCCAAGCGCATGTCGGAACTTCTGTAGGCGGAGTATGAAACCTGTGACGCGGCTGGAAGCCGCGTCTCCATGTGGGCGAGATCATAGGGCCCCGTCGGGGCCAGGCCTTGTGCAACATTTGAAAACTCCGGGGACTGTCCCCGGCGCGTCCCCGCCCTATCGGGTGATTGTCCCGGGTGGTGGACGGATGGTATAATGGCGGCATGAAAAAAATGACTGCACTTGGTGTGGCGGCCGCATTAGCCGTCGTTTCATCGGTATGCGCACGCGGCGAATCCGCCGCGGAGGACATTGTCGAGATCAAGGCGGCGCAGCATCCGGACGGACGCGGCGGTTTGATGCTGAAGATCCGAACGAACGGCGGCGAGTGGCGTGACGCCGCCGGTCGCGACAGGGTGTTCACCCATTCCAACCTCGGCAACTGGGGCGAGAAGAACCTGCTCGATCCGGTCCTGTACCATGACGACGACGGAACGTGGCACGTCTACTACAAGGACCGCCCCGAAGGCGGCAAGGACTGCCACGCAGTCAGCTGGGGGAAGGACAACCTTACGGACTGGGGGCGGCAGAACTGGGTGGACAATGACCTTGACCGCGCGCGGATGAAGAAGGCGCGCGAGGGAAGCGGTATATGGCGGCTCACGAAGACGCAGGTCGAGAAGCTCGGGAAGTCCGAGTGGCATCCCGGCTGCCCCTGGCACTTCACGCTCGACAGCGCGAAGGACGACGAGCAGCGCTACGGCGAGGCTGTTCGCGCGGCGAAGCCGGGCCTGCGGCTGAAGTTCTCGAAGAAGCCCGCCTATCCGATATCCCGCAACCTCATCGGAATTTTCTTCGAGGACATCAACAGCTCTCACGAGGTGTACTCCACGAACCATGTCGGGACGTACAAGGGACACGGATTTCGCAAGGACATCGGCGAGGCGCTCTCGGCCCTGAAGCCGCGCTTCGTGCGTTTCCCGGGGGGATGCATCGTGCACGCCCGCGACTTCAAGTCGATGTACCACTGGAAGGAGACGGTGGGCCCGCTTTCGGAGCGGAAAGGCAAGCCCAACTTCAACTGGGGCGGATTCCAGGACTTCGCGCTTGGCTACTACGAATACTTCCAGCTTTGCGAGGACATCGGTGCGGACGCGCTGCCGATCCTTCCGGCGGGCGTGACGTGTCCGAATCCGCAGATAGCGATGACCGACGCGGAGCTCGACCAGCTTGTCGCGGACACGCTCGATCTCGTTGAGTTCGCGAACGGCGATCCGAAGAAGTCGAAATGGGCGAAGCTGCGAGCGGACATGGGGCATCCCAAGCCGTTCGGACTCAAGTACATCGGACTCGGCAACGAGGAGGACGTTAACGACTACTTCGAGCGCGGCTTCACGAGAATATACAAAGCGGTACGCGCGAAGTATCCGAAGATCAAGATCGTCGGCACAGCGGGTCCGTCGTGCGGCGGGCGCGACTACGAGGAGGGCTGGCGGCTTGCGAAGCGGCTGAAGGTCGACATCGTCGACGAACACTACTACGTCGGCCCCGGCTGGTACTACGGCAACCAGTTGTTCTACGACGACTACGACAGGAAAGGTCCGAAGGTCTACGCAGGCGAATACGCCGCGCACAAGGAGGGACGCGTCAACGACATGGAGACCGCGCTCGCTCTGGCGATCCACCTCACGAACCTCGAGCGCAACGGCGACATCGTCGAGATGTCGAGCTATGCGCCGCTCTTCGCGAAGAAAGGGGAGATACGCTGGAGTCCGGACCTCATATACTTCACCGACGGCGAAGTCGAGCTGACAACGGACTACTGGGTGCAGTGGCTGTTCGGCAACTACGGCGGCGAGAAGTACGTGCCGCACGAGCTGGAGATAGTCCTTCCGGACGGAAGCGCCGGCAGGAAGGCCCGCACGGCCGAAGGGTCGCCTAGGATGGGCGCGCTCGGTCCGGACGACTCGCAGCGCTTCTACAACCGCTTCTCGTCGAGCGTCGTCAGACGGGGGAAGACCACAGTCGTCAAGCTCGTGAACTCCACGGCGTTCGCGATGCCGTTCGCGGCGGATCTTTCGTCCCTCGGCGTCAGGAAAGAGACGAAGGCGCGGATACTTGAGCTCAAAGGAGCCTACGACGACAGGAAGGCGAAGCCGGAGAGCAGCGAGTCGCGCATCGGTCCGAATTTCGAACGCGAACTCCCACCTTACTCCCTTACCGTAATCGAATTCTGAACGACAACAATGAAAACACTGTACATAGCCGCATTGGCGCTTGCATTCGCGTTAGCCGTCCGGGAAGCACATGCCGGCCGAGTCGTAACGCCGCTCGACGGGAACGACTGGACGCTTGACGGGCTGCCCGTCCTCGTGCCGAACAGCTGGAACAAGCTCGACGCGTCCGACGGATGGCCGAAGGGACTCGACGCGCCGCGCGGGGATTCTTCCGTTTCGTCCCCAAGCTACGCCCGGAGGAAGGGCGTATATTCAAGGGCTCTTCCTGGCGCCATGCCGGGGCGGCGCTACTTCCTCCGCTGCGAGGGTGCGTCGCAGGTCGCGACGGTGCGCGTAAATGGAGTTGATGTCGGAACGCACAAGGGCGCGTTCACGGCTTTCTGCTTCGAGGTGACGGATGCGCTCAAGTCCGCAGGGAACAAGCTCGAGATCGAGGTCTCCAACGAATACGATCCGGCGATACCCCCGGCTTCGGGCGACTTCTCGATGTGCGGCGGACTCTATCGTTCGGTTTGGCTCGTCGAAACCGACCCCGTGTGCATCGACCCAACGATAGACGGCGCATCAGGCGTGCGCGTCTTTGCGGAGACCAATGGGATGGTCCGCGTCGAGGCGGATGTCTCTGGCGCGGACGACGCGACAATAGACTGGTCGCCGAAGAGCATTGCGTCGCCAATCCTCTGGTCGCCTGAAACTCCGCAGCTCTACACGGTTCGCGTGACGGTGCGGAAGGGCGAGTGGAGCGACGCGGTCGAGGAGACTTTTGGCTTTCGCACGGCAGAGCTGCGCGCGGACGGCTTCTACCTGAACGGAGTGAAGCGCAAGGTGCGCGGCGTCAACCGGCACCAGGACCTCGCGGGCATGGGCTGGGAGGTCTCGCCCGCGCAGGAAGAGCGCGACGTGCGGCTTATCCGCGCAATGGGCGCGGACGGCGCACGGCTTTGCCACTATCCGCAGAGCAGGACGTTCCTTGACGCGTGCGACAAGCACGGATTGATGGTCTGGAGCGAGATTCCCGTTGTCGACCGAATCAGCTCGGACACGGCGTTTACGGAAAACGCGCTGACGATGCTTCGCGAGATGATTGCCCAGCGGCGCAACCATCCGAGCGTCTGCTGGTGGGGGATGTGGAACGAGCTCTACAATAACTGCGAGAGGCAGGGCGACGGACACCTGGTCCCCGAGGAGGATGTCTGGGTGGAGCCGGTGGCGAAGCTCGTCGCCGAGGCCAAGGCGCAGGATCCGTCGCGTCCCGTGGTCGCCGCGTCGAACATGCGGTGGCGGCGCAAGCTGAACGCGCTTCAGTACGTGTGCCTCAACACATACCCCGGCTGGTATTTCGAGGGATCCATGAAGGCGCAGGTGGACGACTTCGCGAAAGTCAACAACCTCACGACGCTGGCAATTTCCGAATACGGCGGCGGAGGTTCCGTCTACCACCACGAGAATCCGGCGGTGCACCACGGACCCTACGCGCTCGTCCACAACGAAGAGGTGCTGACGAAGGTCCACATGGACTGCTACCGCGACATTGCCGCGCACGAGAAGCTGTGGGGCTCGTTCGCATGGCAGATGTTCGACTGCGCATCCGATTCGCGGCACGAAGGCGATTGTGCGGGCGTGAACGACAAGGGACTCGTCACGCAGGACCGAACTACGCCAAAGGACGCCTACTTCTTCTACAAGGCAAACTGGAATCCCGAGCCGATGCTCCATCTCTGCGGCAAGCGCATGGCTTCGACGACAAATTCCGTTGCCGATGTAGTCGCGTTCTCGAATGTCGGCGCGGTGAAGCTTGATGTCAACGGCGCGGAGATTGCAACGGCAACGCCGGATGAAATCAACGCCGTCGTGTTCCGCGGCGTTTCCCTTAAGCCCGGCGCAAATCGCATACGCGTAACCGCTTCAAATCTATCCGATGAATGCACATGGAGACTAAGGCAATGAGAAATACAATCACGAACGCAGTCAGAATCGCGGCAGTCGTTTCAATCGCGCTTGTGGGCGCGTGCGAGTCCATCGCCCAGGTCGTCGAGCGGGAGCGCCCGGCGGAATGGGCGAATCTCGTCCGGGGCGGACGGTTCATGGACCGCTTCGAACCGTCCAAGGCGATCGCGCCGCTCACGTCCGACTGCTGGGGCGCGGACGGCGTGAAGCCGCGCGACGTCAAGAACGGCATCGAGGACGCGAAACACTCGTATTGGGGCGGGAACATCCGGCGTGACGACAAGGGAAAGTACCACCTTTTCGTCGCGCGCTGGCCGGAGAATTCCAAAGACGGCCATTTCTACTGGGCGCAGTCCGATGTCTGCCACGCGGTTTCCGATTCGAAGGAAGGCCCGTTCGTGCCGATCGAGGTTCTTGGCAAGGGACATAATCCCGAGGTGTTCCGCTGCGCGGACGGCAGCTGGTGCATCTACGTGATCTGGGGTTGCTTTCGCGCGCCCACACTGGATGGCCCCTGGAAGCGCGATGGACAGCTGCCGATGGTCGGCACGGACGGCAAGTGGACGGGCGACGACTCGAACTTCTCCTTCTGCGAACGCGACGACGGTTCCGTTCTTGCGATCAGCCGCCACGGACACCTCTGGATCAGTCCGGATGGAATCCAGCCGTTCGCGAAGAAGTCCGACAAGTCGATCTACCCGAACATCGACATAGACACCTTCGAGGATCCAGTCATCTGGAAAGACCACGTGCAGTACAACGTGATCGTGAACGACTGGAAGGGACGGATCGCCTATCACCTCGTCTCTCCGGACGGCGTCAGCTGGGAGACGCGCCCCGGCGAGGCGTATACGCCCGGCATTGCCGTCGTAGACACGGACTCGGGCCCCGTCACGAACAACTGGTTCAAGTACGAGCGCATGAAGGTCTTCCAGGACGAATACGGACGCGCAGTCCAGGCGAACTTCGCCGTCATCGACGTCGCGAAGTGGGAGGACAAGGCCTCCGACTCCCACAGCTCGAAGAACATCACGATTCCACTGAATCCTGGCCGGCTCCTCGAGCTTCTGCCGCGCAAGTCGGCCGCCGACGCTTGCCGCGTCCGCATCAGGGCGGAGAAGGGCTTCAATCCAATTGCCGACATCGACCGCAAGTCGCTGCGCTTCGGCTTGCCGGACGAAGTCTCGATGGGCGGAGGCGTCGCGCCGAAGGGATTCTCGCCGGACGGCGACAACCTTGTCGTCGAGTTTCCCGCAGTCGCGCTCTCTGGTCCGTTCGCGAAGCTTCTCGGGCGCGAGAAGTGCGGACGGCTTCTCTTCGGCGAGATGCGGGTGAATGAGACGTCCACGGTCTCGAACTCGGGGCGCGTTGTCGAGGACTTCAACGACGGCTGGGAGTTTTCGCGCGACCGGCAGAACTGGCGGGCGGTTTCCGTTCCGCACGACTGGGCGATCGAGGGTCCGTTCCATCCGCAAGGCGACGCGAGCACCGCCAAACTGCCGTGGTCTGGAACAGGATGGTACCGCAAGACGCTCAACCTTCCGATGCCGCCGGAGGGACGGCGGATTTTCCTCGACTTCGACGGCATCATGTGCGACGGCACGGTCTACGTCAACGACCAGCCGTGCGGACACCGTGCGTACGGATACCTCGGCATGCGAGTGGACATTACGCCGTACGTCTTCAGGGGCGAGAACACTGTGCTCGTCAAGGCCGACACGACGAAGCTCATCTCGCGCTGGTATCCTGGGGCTGGACTCTACCGCCGCGTCCGCAAGATCGAGACCGACGAGCTGTACATGGATCAAGACGACATAGTGGTTGCGACGCCTGACGCCTCCGCCGCCAAGGCAACGGTGGAAGTCCGCGGCAAGGTGACGAGTCGCCGCGTCAAGGACGAACCCGCGAGGATCGTAGTTGCTCTTAAGGCGCCAAACGGAAAGATTGTCGCAAAGCGAGAGCTGTCGCTGACCGTTCCTGCATGCGGCAAGGGCGGGTTTGCCGCGTCTTTCGACGTGAAGAATCCTGAGCTCTGGCAGATGGAAGACGACGCCAAGCTCTACACGGTCGCTGTGGGCATGAAGGGCGAGATGGCGAAGGACGTCGTTGCGGTTCGCACGGGAATCCGCAGTTTCCGCTTCGACGGCGACAGGGGATTCTTCCTCAACGGCGAGCATGTCCAGCTAAAGGGCGCGAACCTCCATTCCGACCTCGGCATCCTCGGCATGGCGTTCAACAAGTCCGCGATGCGCCGCCAGCTCCGCGTCATGAAGGACATGGGCGTGAACGCCATCCGCACATCGCACAATCCGCCCGCCCCGGAGATGCTCGACCTCTGCGACGAGATGGGGCTTTTCGTCTGGGACGAGTGCTTCGACAAGTGGAACTGGACGGCGGGACGCAGGGACGAGCCGCTTGAGCAGTTCGTCGAAGAGAACCTGAAGGACCACGTACGCCGCGACCGCAACCATCCGTGCGTCTTCGTGTGGTCCATCGGCAACGAGATCCCGACCGGCGGCGGGTTCGAGTCGCGCAAGGACGAGTGGGCGCATTCGCCCGCACACGGCACGACGGCCGAGCGCTGCACGCGCTTCCGCAACGCGGTTCGCTCCGTCGACGCGACGCGCGCGGTCGGAATCGCCTGCTGCCACGAGAAGGGCGCGACGCGCGGCGATTTCGTAAATCTCGACATCACGGGATGGAACTACCGCCGCTCGTATCAGGACGTGAAGAAGACTCATCCCGACAAGCCCGTCCTCTATTCCGAGTCGGCGTCTGCGGTTTCCGAATACGGTTTCTATGCGGACCGTCTTCCGACGAACCGCATCGACTTTGCGGTCAAGGAAATCGGAATCGACTCCTACGACCGCAACGCGGCGGACTGGTGCGACATAGCGGACATCGAGTTCGAGCGTCTGGAAAAGGATGCGTATGTCTGCGGAGAATTCGTGTGGACGGGCATCGACTACCTTGGCGAGCCGACTCCCTACGGCGGCTGGTCGTGTCCCGAAAGCGTGCGCAAGGCCGGCGAGGCGCGCAGCTCCTATTTCGGCGCGTGCGATCTCCTTGCGCTCCCGAAAGATCGCTTCTATCTCTACCGCTCCTACTGGAACAAGAAAGATTTTACGCTCCACTTCGTTCCCGACAACTGGACGTTCCCGGAGCGCGTCGGCAAGGTCCTTCCCGTCTACGTCTACACGAGCGCGGAAGAGGCGGAGCTATTCGTCAACGGAGTCTCACAGGGACGCCGCAGGAAGGACCACAATGCGTCGGCTGACAACGGCTACTACGCAGTTCTGCCGCGCTATCGCTTGGTTTGGGACAATGTCGTATATCAGCCAGGCGAAGTGAAGGTCGTTGCCTACGGCAAGGACGGAAAGAAGCTGGGCGAGGAGACGCTGCGCACGGCGGGCGCTGCGAAAAAAGTCTTGTTGATGCCTGAATCCACGACTTTGCCGGAAGACGGCAAGGCGTTCGTCTTTGTCAAGGTGACGCTTGCGGACGAGAAGGGCACGCAGATTCCGCGCGACAACCGCCGCGTGTCGTTCAAGGTTGACGGTCCTGCCGAGATCGTCGCAGTCGGCAATTCCGATCCGCGAGGACTCGACAGCTTCAAGGATACGTCGTCCCATCCGCTCTGCCATGGCCGCGCAGGGCTCTTCCTCCGCCGCACGGGCAAGGGCAAGGTCACCCTTTGCGCTTCCGCCGACGGCGTTGACGCAGGACGTGCCGAGTTCGACTGACGCCCCCCGCCCGTGCGGGTAGTGCCGGCCGCAGAAGCGTCCGCAAAGAGTCTTTGGTGAGACTGAAGTAGCAAATAAGAGACAACGCCATGAGCAAGAGCAAATTCACGACAATGGCCGTCGTTGCGCTTTTAGCGGCAAACGGACTTGCGGGTGGAACCGCAGCGAGGGAATCAGCGCCGGACGGCGGTGAATGGCAGGACTTTACGCGCATGAGCTTCGGACGCGAGCCTACGCGCGCCGCGTTCGCGCCCTTTGCAGACGAGCGCGCCGCGCTTGCCATTTTGCCGTGGAAGTCCTCGCGGCAGATTTGCCTCGATTCCGAGACGGAATGGAAGTTCAACTGGGTCAAGGAGCCGTCGCTGCGTCCTGTCGGATTCGAAAAGCCGGAATACGACGTCTCCGGTTGGGCGACGATAAAGGTGCCATGCAGCTGGCAGGCAATGGGCGCGACGGGGAAGGGCGGTTGGGGGACGCCGGTCTACACGAACATAAAGTATCCGTTCGCCTTCGACCCGCCTTACGTGATGTCCGAGCCGCCGAAGGAATACACGTCCTACGCCGAGCGCAATCCCGTCGGAAGCTACCGTCGCGACTTTGAAGTGCCGCGCGACTGGAAAGGCGACCGCGTGTTCATGAAACTCGACGGCGTCGATTCCTTCTACTATCTCTGGATCAACGGGAAGTACGTCGGCTTCACGAAGGACAGCCGAACGAGCGCGGAGTACGAGATCACCGACCTCGTCCGCCCTGGACGAAACACGGTCGCGCTCGAGGTCTACCGCTATTCGGACGGATCGTATTTCGAGGACCAGGACATGTTCCGCCTTTCCGGGATTTTCCGCTCCGTCTGGCTCGTCAGGCGTCCGCAGACATATATCCGCGACTTCTTCGCCAAGGCGCATCCTGCAAAGTCGCGCGATTTCGGCGGCAACTGGGAGCTTTCCGTCGAATGCAAAGTTGAAAATGCAAAATGCAAAATTGACGATCTGGAAGTCAAGGTTTCCATGTTCGACATGGACGGCAAAGAAGTGCCGATTAAAAAGTCCGAATGCAGGCGCGAGAAGAAACCGGATGATTCCTCCATTTTACACTTTACACTTTACACTTTACACCCTCCCCGCCTCTGGAGTCCGGAGACGCCAAACTGCTACAAGCTTGTCCTTTCGATTCCCGGCGAATCGGTATCCACCCTGTGGGGCTTCAGGACGAGCGAGATTGTTGACGGACGCTACGAGCTCAACGGAAAGAAGGTCAAGCTGCACGGCGCGAACCGCCACGAGACGGACCCGATGTACGGACACTACGTGCCGCGCGAGCGCCACAGGCAGGACATTGACATGCTCAAGCGCGCAAACTGCAACATAGCGCGCAACTCGCACTATCCGCAGGACGACTACTGGTACTATCTCTGCATGCTGAGCGGTATCTGCCTTATGGACGAGTCGAACATGGAGACGCATGGCTACTGGGAGGCTGCGGGCGACGAGCGGTTCCGGGGCCCCATGGTCTGGCGCTGCATGAACATGCTGGAGCGCAACAAGAACCACGCCTGCATTGTGTTCTGGAGCTACGGCAACGAGTCGGGGACGGGGGCGAACTTCAAGGCGATGCGCGACGCTGTCAAGGCGCGCGACACGACGCGGCCGACGAATGCCGTGGACAACTGGGACTGCGCCGACTTCGACTCTTCCATGTACCCCTCCGTCGACTGGCTCAAGGGACGTGCCGACCCGTCGCAGAAGCGTCCGTACTACATCTGCGAATACGCACACAACATGGTGAACGCCATGGGCAACCTCAAGGACTACCAGGACGTAGTCGAATCGTCCGACGCCATAATCGGCGGCACGATCTGGGACTGGGTCGACCAGGGGCTGTACAGAAGTTCAAAGTTTGAAGTTGAAAGTGGAAAGTTCGAGGAGAAGCTCATCATCGCATACGGCGGGGATTTTGGGGACAAGCCAAACGACGGTGCATTCGTGATGAACGGATGCGTGCTTTCCGACCGCACGCCCGAGCCCGGCTACTTTGAGGTCAAGCACGTATTCCAGCCCGTGTCCGTCACGGCTGCCGATGGTAGGGCGGTCGTTGTCCGCAACAAGCAGTTTTTCCGCGGACTCGACATCTACGACGCAACCGAAACAGTCTTCGTGGACGGCAAGGCTGTTGCCTCGCGCAAACTCGATCTTGACGATGTTGGTCCGCAAGGAGAAAAGACGCTCGCGCTTCCGCGCGCCGCCCTTGCGGCAAACAAGCCTAACAGCCGCGTATCGGTTCGCTATTCATTCGCCTGCCGCGCAAAGGACGGCGTTCTGCTAAAGGGCTATGTCGTTGCCGAAGATCAGGTCGACCTTTGGGATTCAAGCAACGTGGCGGCTGCAAAACCCGCTAGGGCGTTAAGTCCTCGCCCCGCCGCCTCAATGCAATCACCCTCTGCGGCGGACGACGGAACTCGCCGCGTCCTCTCCGCAAGTGGCGTTGTCGCCTCCTTCGACCTTGCGTCGGGCGTGTTGACTTCGTATGCTGTCAACGGAAGGGAACGACTTCTCAAGCCGATGGTGCTTGACGCATTCCGCGCGCCGAGTTCGAACGAAGGCTGGCTGGGGGATGAATGGAAGGCCAATGGATGGACCGAGTTCAAGTCAAGTGCAGTCAGTGTGGGCGATGTCCGCAAGGAGAAGGGCGTTGTGTCGTTTTCGCTTGTGACGGAATATGCCGGCATCGGAGGACATTGGCACAAGGAGGAAAATCCGACGACGTTCCGCGTCTCCCAGAATTGGAGCATGGACGGCGACGGGAGGCTTTCGCTGAAGAGCGAAATATGCCCTGTCGGAACGAAGACGAACAGTCTGCCGCGCATCGGCTACCGTTTCACGATGCCGCAGGATTTCAGCCGCGTCGAGTGGTTCGGACGTGGTCCGTTCGAGAACTACAGGGACAGGAAGAGCGGCGCGTTCATCGGGCTCTGGTCGCTGGACCTCAAGGGCTGGAAGCTCCCGTACGCGCGTGGCGAGGATGCGAACAACTTCGAGGACACGGAGTCCGTCACGCTGTCCGACGGCCACGACACTATCGTCTTTGCGACGCTGGGGAGTCCGTTTGCGTTCACGGCGATTCCGTGGTCGCCTCTGGAGCTAGCCTCGGCAGCGCATCCCGAGGAGCTGCCGGATGCGTCCAAGGTCGAATTCGGGATCTACGCCGAGACGCGCGGACTTGGCGGCGCGAGCTGCGGTCCGCTGCCGCTGGATCGGGACATTATCTCAACCGGCCGCCCCTATCGGCTTGACTTCACAATGCCGAAGGGACAAACCTCTGGGCGCGTGTCACCGGATATTCGGACGGTGCCGTCGTCGACAACAAGAACACGGCGGCGCTGAGGCTCAAAACCGGCGCAATCTGTCGGGAACGGGGACTTTGAACGACCTGCTTTCGCTGACCGTCACGGGAACTGTCACGGCGAAGCTTGCGGCGGACGGCAAGCCTCCGCGCTGTCCCGCGCTTGAGGCCAATGGGCTGAAGCTCGCCAAGTCGCTGAAGCCACTCCCCGGCATGCCGGCGGCCCATGTCTTCGAGTAGCATCGTTCGGTATCGCTCTTTCGGGTGATAGAACAGGCTCTTGCCATATGGTACAATTTATTACGAATAGGAGGATTGTACCATGTCAACAAGAAAACCGTCGTCAATCGCAACAAAAATCGTAGCGACTTTCGCCATCGCGGCGCTTTCGCTGTCGGCGCAGGCCACGCGCTACTGGCATGGGACGCAGTCGACTGCGCTGTTCTCCGACACGGCGAACTGGTCGGATGCAAGTGGTGGCAGCACTGGATTCAGTGTGCCGGATTCGACGACCGGAGACACCACCTTCCGGGCAAGCAAGTTGGCGGGCAACAACAAGACCGTATTCGACGGAGTATATACCAACGGCGCAAACGTGTACATTGAAACCCTGACACAGCGCGATGCCCCCTTTGTCTGGTCTGCCACGGATCCGTCCTACGGACTTACGATGACAGTCGACGGATGGAAGTTCGGCCGCTACGCCGACAAAACGCCTGCATGGCTGCAGATCGACAGCGGAACATACAACGCAGTGTATCTCCGTCTCGGAGCTTCTGGCCAGCCTAAGGCGGAGAACGGCATCATCGTGAAGGGCGGCAACGTTACCGTGACGAAAGTCCGCCTGGGCGAGGGCGATCAGGTCTCGTCGACGCTCTGCATAGACGGCGGAACGTTTACGTGCACTGAATCGCTCCACTCCGAGAGCAAGGCGAACACGACTAACGTCATTGAGGTGCAGAGCGGCACTCTGAGCATTAACAATCTCCTCCTCGGCGGGCAGGGGGCGAAGACTGCGTATGACGTCGCGAACTCATACAACAAGGCCATAATCAACGGCGGGACACTGGTAATAGGCGCAGAAAGCGGCATCGGCTACGCGACCGGAAGCGACTCGTTCGCCGAGATGATCGTCAACGAGGGGGCGACGGTGAACTGCAACTACGGCTACTTCTACGTCGGCGAGTCTGGCCCTGGCGCGCTGACGATCAACGGCGGCACGTTCACGATGGCCGACAGCGACAACGGCGGCCTTACGTTCGGGCGCAAGAAGACAGGAAAAGACGTAGGCACGCTCACCATGAACGGAGGTGTCCTCACTACCAAGCGCTTCAGGCTCGACTATGTCCAGCCGGGAACGAAGGCGGTATTCAACGGCGGTACACTGAAGCCTACGGCAACCACGACCTCGTTCATCAACGCCAACGACAACCTCACCTGCGAGATCGGCCCTGGCGGACTCGTCATCGACACCGCCGGCTTCGACGTTACGATTGCGCATCAGTTTGTAGGCCCCGACGGCATTGCGGCAACGGGAAGCGCTGACATCGGCACCATAACGAAGAAGGGCAACGGCAAGCTTACGCTTTCCTCCGCGTTCCCGGCCGAGAAGATCATCGTCCAGAAGGGCACGGTCAGCGCGAACGGCACGACGTACGAGGTGGTGCCGGACGAGACGCAGAACGAATCCAGGTACTGGCTTGGCGCGACGCAGGGCGCGCTCGCGTCCGAAAGCGCCAACTGGGCTGCCTCTGCCGGCGGCGAAGGCGGAGCCTCGGCGCCCGTCGACAATTTCTTCGGGGAGGTCCACTTCCAGGGACCGTTCACCAACAGCCGCACCGTGTTCGACTCCGCGATCGAACTCGCCAACTACGTGTTCGTCGACTCTGGCGAGACTCCGCTCGTGTGGAGCGCGACGGATGCGTCCTACGGACTTGATTTCCCCAATGCGGACTGGGTGCTCGGCTCGAACTCAGTCACAAGCCTCGAGATCGACAGCGGCACGTACTCCAGCAAGTACTTTCGCCTCGGATACTCCGAAGGGGCCAAGGCCGACTTCCTCCTCGACGGCGGCTCGGTCACGGCGAAGAGCGGACGCGTCGTAGGCGGAGGCGACAATGCCGAGGCGACGCTTGCGATCAGCAACGGCACGTTCACTGCGACGGAAAGCCTCTTCGTCCTCTCGGGCGCCAAGACCGGAGGCGACGCCAAGCTAATCCTAGACGGCGGAACCCTTGTGACGACCGCGCCGGATTTCGTCAAGATCGGCGAGTCCGGAACGGACGGAACGGCACTCATGCAGGTGAAGAGCGGTACGTGGAACACCAAGTCGTTCCTTGTCGGCGGAAAGGACAAGAAGACGGCTAACAACAATCCGGGCGTCGTGGCTACGCTGCAGATCGATGGCGGAACCGTTAATGTCTCCGCCGACTCCTCGATCGGCGCGAACGTCGGAGAAGGCGCGAGGTCCGAGATGATCATCAACGGCGGCACGGTGAACATCAACGCCAACATGCTCTATGTCGGCGACGGCGGCCCGGGCTACCTGACCGTTAACGGCGGCGAACTCAACATCAAGGACACGGCCGACTACGGAATCGGCTTCGGCCACATCAAGAGCGATGGGACCGGATCTGATCCCGCGCACATCGTGCTCAACGGCGGAACCGTCACGATGTCGAAGTTCCGCATGACCTACCTCACCCCCGGCAGCACGCTAGTGTTCAACGGCGGCGTCCTCAAGGCGACGCGCGACCAGGTCTCTTATCTTGACGATGCGGCGGGGCTCACCTGCGAGATCGCCGAAGGCGGACTCATCTTCGACACCAACGGACACGACGTTACGATTGCCCACGACCTCACGGGTGTTGGCGGAATCGTCAAGCGCGGACTCGGCACGCTCACTCTCTCCGGAAACAATTCCTTCCAGGGCGAAATCGTCATCGAGGAGGGTGATGTCGTCGACGGGGAGAGGTTCGACATTGACGGCCTCGCGTACACGACCGTGCTGGACGTGGAGTCTGACGGACAGGACCTCGGAACGGTCCAGCTTCACCGCAGTCCGCTTTCGGCATGGCTCGCAAACCCCGACTTCGAGACGTACTCCTCCGTCTATGGCTCGAAGGGCACCGAATCGAGGGAGACGCCACGCTACATAGCCGTTGCAGCAAACGGCGTGACCAATACCTACATGAACCTCAACACCGCAAGCAACGTCACGGGCGCAGTTGGCGGACTTGCCTACTCCTTCACGACGGAGGCCGTCGCGCCGAGGACGCTCCGCATCGACATTCCCGTGAATCCCGGATTCGTATACAACGTGCGTGACGTCGGTAGCTGGCCGCTAGAGTCCGTAAGCGGCAAGAAGATGAACCAGGACGTCATCATCCGCGGCGGGCATCTCGACGGATTCGTCAGCGCGACCGCCGAGCAGAGGTCCGCGAGCTACCTCACAGCGATCGGGCTCAAGACGGAGATCGATCTGCGCAAAGTCGGTCTCGACACGGAAATGCCGACCGAGTACCAGAACCTTGATCCGAACGGAGCCGACAACTCGTTCGCAGCGGACAACTGCAAGTACTACCGCTTCGGGCTTGGATGGGGCGAGAACGAAGGCACTATGATCGGCGCGGACGACAACGGCACCTTTACGAACCAGATGCGCAACGTCTTCTCGACTTTGGGAAGCGAGGGAAGGCTTCCGGCCTACTTCCACTGCCGCATCGGCACGGACCGCACAGGCATCACCGGACTTCTGCTTCTCGGCCTCATGGGCGTCGAGGAAGAGGTCCTCTACCGCGACTATCTCATGAGCAACTTCGCGAACATCGGCGGTTCGCGCAGCTCCGCGATTCCCGAAAAGTTCATCCGCTACATCCTTCGCGGAAACTGCAACGACGGCAAGTACGTCTACAACACGAAGGACGCGCAGTACGGCGTTTCCGTCGCCTCCCGCTGCCGCCAGTACCTCCAGATGTGCGGCGTCACGGACGAGGAGATCGGACGGATCACGGCGGCGCTCTCGGGAGAGACGCCGGACGAGGTGCTCGCGCGCGTCGATGCGTACGAAGCAAAGAACAATTTCAGGACCGTCAGCTATGTCCCGTACGAGGGCTCCTCGACGACGAATGCGATACACCGCTTCGGAACGAACGGCGAGCGCATCCTTCCGCGCGACACGCCGACCCGCGACGGCTACACGTTCAAGGGCTGGGATGTCGAGAACGAGCAGGACACCGGCAACGGAGCCGCTGTCGTGTACGCGAAGTGGGAAAGCAGCGTCGTCGATGAACCCCATGAGCTGAAGTGGGACAACGCAGTCGGCGACTATCGCCTTGGCACAGGCGGGAACTGGTACGTAAACAATAGCGACCCCAGGGTCCGCGAGACACCCGGCACGGAGGACACGTGCTTCTACGAGTCGAAGTACGCGGCGCTTCTCGAAGGCGACGAACTCAGCGTGGCGACGTTCATCGCGTCTATCTGGGGCAGTGCGGCCTATTACGACATCACCAACGGAACTATCCGGACCAGCGGCGATTTTGTCGTCGGGCGCTGGGGCGGCGGATGCGTGGCGAACATGTACGGCGGCGAAGTGGAAGCATATAAGTTCGTCGTCTGCCAGGCGGGCGCCTACGACAACTGCAGAATGAACGTATACGGCGGCACCATAACGGCGCTTGGCGGCGGATGGCCGGGGGCGCTGGGCATCTGCGTCCAGGGCGGCGGACGCGGCGAGATGTACATCTACGGCGGCGAGGTGACGGCGAACAACACTGTCCAGGTCGGTTTTGCGGACGGCCTCGCCGACCACGGCGGACCGTCGGCCGAGACAGCTAGCAAGCTCGTCGTCGATGGCGGAAAGCTTGACGTCACCGCTGGTTCCATCCAGATCGCGGACTCCAACGGAGGCAGCAGCGCGGGCCGTCTGGTAGTGTCGTCCGGCACGCTCACCGCAGCCGGAGACATGAACATCACGGCGTCGTCCAACGGATGGGGCCAAGTCGACATCACGGGCGGCAAGGCGACGGTCGGAGGGACGATACGCGTCGGCAACAATTCGAACGCGCAGCATGCCGTCCTCAACGTCGCCGGCGGCGAACTCGACGCGAACGAGATATCCGTCGCGCGCCAGTGCGACGGCACGCTGTACATCACCGATGGAGGCATTGTCAGCGCCGGCATGATACAGAAGGCGCAGGGTGCGCCGGCGGGGGCTTCGCCGAAGGTGTTCATAGATGACGGAACGATCGTCGCCAAGAAGGACACCGGACTCTTCTTCGCGTCCGTCGACGGCGTCACGATCGGCGAGGGTGGCGCGGCGTTCGACACCGCAGGATACAACGTGACAATCGAGGCCTGCCGTGGAATCTCCGGCATCGGATCCTTCACCAAGAAGGGGCTTGGCACACTCGAAGTGAAGGGCGACTCGTACGGAATCCACTGCGACTGGAACGTCCGTGGAAAGATCATCGTCGAGGCGGGCACGCTCAAGCTCCCGGCCAACCAGACCATCTACTGCGAAGGCACTCAGGTCGCGGACGGGGCGTCGCTCAACCTCAACGGCTCGACGATCGTCATTGTGACGAAGAAGATAGTCAAGTCGCTCTGGACCAATGCAACTGGCGACGGCAATGCGTCCAATCCCTCCAACTGGCGCTCGACGATCAAGTACTTCGACGAGAACGGCGCGGAAGTTACGGCGATTGAAGAGTCGCTGGACGGCATCCTGCCTACGGCGGACTCTGACGCCCTGGTGCCGCTTGACTGCGTGCATCCTGACATGTCCGGCATGACGGTCAAGAGCGTGGTGCTTTATGGCGGCTCTGGCAGTGCGCAGGTTCTCCGCGGCAACGTGGCTGTTCCCGACGTGGTCAAGACTGCAGTTGCGTGGTACGACCCCGACGATGTCACGACCGTCACCGTCAATGACGGCGGCAAGGTCATCGGAATGAAGAACAAGGGAACAGGGGGAAGCGATCTCGATCTCGTTCCGTACAACGAGAACAGCCTCCCGTCCTACGGCGCCCCAGATCGGATCGCATCCCGTCTCGTGCTCAGCCATTCCAATGACGAGTTTGGACTAATGTCTGGTGAATTCTATGACTTCGGTTCGGAAGGATTCACGATGTTCAGCGTTCTAGAGCGTCATGCCGGAGGTGAGGAGCAGGTCTTCGGCATCGAGGTGCAGAGCGGGGTGAACTATGATGTGAGGGGAGTCGTAGGCATAGCGCAGTGGCCTGGCTGGAGCAACGGCCGTCTAATGGTTGACGCTGTCACGAACGGCGTGCCCGAGTTCTTCGCAATGGGAGACCTCCAGAATACGCGTGACAGGGCGTACATCTGGGGCCTTGCGGCGGACGGGACATCCGCTTCTGGCTTCGGGGCCTACACCGGCGGCGACGGAAACATGGCAATGGTCACATCCGCCGGACTCGTGTACGACAGCCTAGGGCAGTGCACGCGCAACGAGGGCAAGCGCAGGGTGTATCTCGGAATGCGCGGAGAGAACATCTGTGGATCCTCGGGCTTCGTCGGAGAGTCGATGATCTTCAACCGCAGGCTCACGGACGAGGAGATCGCCGCTGTGCGCGAATACCTCTATGTGAAGTGGACCACTCCCGCCGATGTCGAGAACATCCCGTCCGACGTCCTCCTTGATGAAGGCGCGACGCTCGACTTCGGCGGCGGAACTTGGACGTTCGACACTGTGAAGGGCGCGGGCACGATCGGCACGGCGAACATCGTTGTCGAAGGCTCGATCGAGCCCGGGCTCGTCGTCGAAGGAAACGTCACCTTCGCAGAGGGCGCGACGATCGACATCTCTTGCTTCGACAGGTCCGCGCCCGGAGGCGATGTCGTGTTCCTCACGGCCGACTCCATCGAGAACTGGCCGCGCAAGGTGAGGTCGAGCAGGCGTCTCTCTGCGCTCAGACTCGTGGAGAACCAGGACGGGACGGTGAGCCTCGTCGGAAAAGTTGCCGCGATAGGACTCGGCATCCGCCTGCGCTGACGCGGCACATCTGCCGCGGAGAAACGGAATGAAAAGGACGGTCATCACACTCGCCCTCGCGGCGGCCGCGCTCTGCGCCGCCGCGCAGAGCGCCCCGCCGATACGCGTGTCTGGGCGGCACCTCGTCGACCCGAAGGGCAACTGCGTGCGGCTTGCGGGCGCGATGCATCCGTTCCATCCGTACTTCTGCGGCAACCGCTGGGGATGGGGACACGACGATGCGGCGGTGGAGAGGTGCGTCGAGTACTTCGACAAGCTGTGCGCTGCGCTGATGGAGCGCAAGCAGGGCCTCTACGCGAACATGCTCCGCGTCACCGATGACGGCTACTGGTGCTCCGACGACAAGAAGAAGCCGTCCAAGGACGCGCCGTACTTTTACGCCTTTGACCGCGCGAGGTTCGAGCGGTACGTCGAGAAGATCCTCGTCCCGGTCACGGAGAACGCGGTGAAGCGCGGACTCTACGTCGTGATCCGTCCGTGCTACTGTTCGCCGGGCGAGGTGCGCGTGGGGAGCGACTACCACCGCCACATCATCGAGGAGTGGTCCGTCATCGCCGCGAACAAGCGCATCCAGGCGATGTCCGGGCAGGTGCTCCTGGAGCTTCAGAACGAGCCGACGTCCGTTCTCACGAAGGACGGTGAGAAGTCGTCCGCGGCGCTTCCGGAATACTGCCAGAAGATGCTCGACATGGTGAGGCGCAAGGGCTTCAAGGGCGTCGTTCTCGTTCCGGGCGCGGGATACCAGTCGAACTTCCGCGACTTCGCCGAGCATCCGATGAAGGATCCGCTGAAGAACTACGGCTACGCGGTGCACGTGTATCCCGGATGGTACGCGCAGTCGGACGACAATGCGGACCCTGACCGCTTCTACACGCACTTTGTCCGAAGCGTGCCCGTCGTGAAGGACTATCCCTGCGTCGTCACCGAGTGCGACTGGAGTCCGGAGCGTCCGGGGAAGGGCAAGCTCAACGAATTCGGCAAGGAGGTGAAAGCGAACTACGGGACATGGGGAACGGCCTCGACATCCAAGTGGGGCGACGCGTACCTCAAGACGATCGAGCGGCTCGGAAACGTCTCGACTATATGCGGCGACATCAATCTCCTCTTCAGGATCGACGACTGGCTGAAGGACGGGAAGATCGTCGTTCCGTTCGACGGAAACCCCGAGTGCAGTCCGAAGGCGTTCTTCGACCTCTACGCGCGGTGGGGCCGCGAGAAGCCGGCGAAGCCAGCCGCGCGCGACAGGGGCGTCGCGAAGCCGCTCGACGGCTCGGAGGTTCCGCTCAAACACGTCCGTCATCTGAGAACGCGCTTCTTCAGGATGTCCACGGGCGGTGACGAGCTGCACATCACGGCTGAGCGTAACGGATCGTGGGACTTCTCGTACGGAGAGCGCAAGCCGGTAGGGCGCAACGCCGAGTTCGCCGCGCTCTTCAGGGGCATACCGCACGAGGTCGACGGAAAGACCTACTGGCAGCTCAGGTGCTACGACATGTCGTGCGAGCTGAGGACGAGCGGACTCGACTGGGGCAACGGCGATTCGCTCTGCGCGCATCCGGACGGACGCAGTCTGATCGAGGGAACGTGCAGGGCGAACGGAAAGTACGCGTTCGGGCAGGACAGGGAAGGCGACGGACTTTGGGAGGTCGCGGAAGTGAAGGGCGGCTTTACGTTCAGGAACAAGGCGTCGGGGCTTTATCTCGGCGGCCCTTCTGCGCGGCATTCGCGCACGCCCGTCACGTGGGAATGCGTCACCCGCGCCGTCCGCCCGAAGTAAGATTCGTGGGGACAGTCCCTGGCGATTCCCCCTTGGAGGTTCCTCAATTTTTCTGGCATGAAAGTGGCGATTTTCGTTTTGCGTTAAGCGAAAATCCAACGATTTCCCTCGTGTCGCGGTGTCTCGTTGCGGCGGCGAGGGGGATTTTTGTATAATATGCGCCAGACGGAGGATTGCGCGAATGAGGAAATCCAAGATTTCCCGGGGACTGTCCCCGCCGATTCCAAGAACGGAGGTTTGCATTGCCCCTGGCTATTATAGTGTTCATATCCCTCAGCGGACTCCTCGTCGCCGGCAAGCTCGCCCGGCTTAGGATTCCGCTGCTTCAGCGTTTGTATCTGCCGAGCTCCATAATCGGCGGGGCGATAGGGCTCGCGGCCCTCTCCGCTCTCGGCGACAGGGTGGATCCTGAAATAACCAGCGCCATGCGAAAGGTTCCGGGTTTTCTCATCAATGTCGTCTTCGCAACTCTATTCCTCGGCACAAAGCTTCCCAGCCTCAAACGGGTCGTATCGCTCGCGTTTCCGCAGCTCGTCCTCGGACAGATCATTGCATGGGGACAGTATGTCGTCGGACTTGGTCTCGCTGGATTCGTCCTCTCGAGGTTCTGCGACGTGCCTCCGTGCTTCGGTAATCTCCTCGAGGTTGGCTTCGAGGGCGGACACGGCACCGTCGGAGGAATGGCGGAGAGCTTCGCCGCGGCGGGATGGAGCGAGGGGGCGGCGCTCGGCTTTACGGTGGCGACGGTCGGGATGGTCGTCGGCATTGTGGTCGGCATGGCGCTCGTCAACTGGGCGCACAGAAAGGGTATCGTCAGCGAGGTAGTGCCGTTCGAGCGCAGGAAGATCCGCGAACGGCTCGGCGTCCACGCACGACGGATGCGTCCGGCCGCCGGTTTCCAGACCGTCATGAGCGATTCCATTGATTCGCTTGCGTGGCATCTCGCGATTGTCGGCGTATCCATCGCCATTGGCTTTGGGATTCTCTGGCTGCTTAAGCTGACGGGGTGGGGAGTGTTCCGCGGCTTCCCGCTGTTTCCGCTGTGCATGATCGGCGGCATACTCCTCCAGCTCTGCGCGCGCGCCGTGAAGAAGGACCTCATGATCGACCACGGGCAGATGGAGCGAATCTCAGGCGCCGCGCTCGACTTCCTCGTCGTCTCCGCCGTTGCTACGATAAGCCTGAAGGTCGTCGCGGCGCATCTCGTGCCCCTCGCGGCGCTTATCGTCGCCGGCGCGGCGTGGAGCATCTTCGCGGTGCTGTGGTTTGGCCCTAGGTGCATGAAGGAGGCCTGGTTTGAGCGGGCGATTGCGGACTTCGGACAGGCCACGGGCGTGACCGCGACGGGACTTATGCTGCTGAGGACGGTCGATCCGGACTCCAAGACGTGCGCCGCGGCGAGCTTCGGCTACAAGCAACTGCTGCACGAGCCTTTTATGGGTGGCGGACTCTGGACCGCGCTCGCATTCACTCTCGTCGTGGAGCACGGCTGGCTACCGGTGTTCCTCTTCTCCTGCGCGATGCTTGCGCTGTGGATAATATGCGCATTCATCAGAATCAGGGGTACGCATCACTGAGGACGAGGGCATTAGTGATTTCATGGGGACAGTCCCCGGATTTCATGGGGACAGTCCCCATAATATCGCATTGTATGGTCCGTCGCGGAGCGACGGACCCCCTGTGGTGCCGGGAAATACGAAAAATAGATGGCATTTTCTGCTGGATTTCCGCCGATTTCGGGTCGTTATAAATTTTTTTCAAAAATCTTCATTTACCCCCTTGCGCGGCGGAGGCAACCTGTGGTATAATATCCACTCGTTCGCCCC
>JAEDKA010000054.1 GCA_016296065.1 Kiritimatiellia bacterium | reverse complement strand
CGTCGCCCGTGCGCTTCATCTCGGAGTCGATCGAGCGCGCCACGATGTCGCGCGGCGCGAGGCTTCCGCGCGGATCGTACTTCTTCATGAACTCCCTTCCGTGCCTGTCGACTAGAACTGCGCCTTCGCCGCGCACGGCCTCGGATATGAGGAAGCGCCTGGCCTGCGGATGGAACAGGCACGTCGGATGGAACTGGATGAACTCCATGTTCTCGATCTTCGCGCCCGCGCGCCACGCGAGGGCGATTCCGTCGCCCGTCGCGGAATCGGGATTGCACGTGTAGAGATAGACCTTGCCGCATCCGCCCGTCGCGAGAATCGTGTTCGGTGAGCGCACGGCGTATATCTCGCCCGTCGGCTTGTCAAGGACGTAGGCACCGATGCAGCGGTTCTGGCCCTTGAGGCCGATGCGCTTGGTCATTACGAGATCGATGACGACCGTGTTCTCCCTGACGTCTACCGGCGCGCGCTTGACGCGGCGTATCATCGCCGCCTCGCACTTCTCGCCGGTTATGTCGCCGGCGTGGAAGATGCGCCGCGCGCTGTGTCCGCCCTCGCGCGTCAGGTCCCAGGACCCGTCGCCCTTCTTCGTGAACTTCACGCCGCAGTCGATGAGGTCCTGTATCCCCTCCGGTGCGTGCTCGCATATCTCGTGGACGACCTCGCTCCTCCCAAGCCAGGCGCCGGCGATCATGGTGTCTCGCGCATGGCGGTCGAACGTGTCCGTAGGATCGGCCACGCAGCATATCCCGCCCTGGGCGAAGTTTGAGTTGCAGTCCTGGAGCCGTCCCTTCGACACGACGACGACCTTGCCGTAGCTCGCAAGGTGAAGCGCGCTCATAAGCCCGGCCATGCCCGTGCCGACGACGAAATAGTCGCAGTCAACGATTTTCATATGTGGAGATTATACCAAAAATCGGGGCGGCGTGACTCGCGCAGAAGCAACCATCGCTCGACGGCCGCGCCGGCCGCGCGGTCAGCGGACGGCTCGTGCGGCGCCCTTGACGCCCTCCCACCAGAGCTTGCCGCCGACCTTGATGTAGCACTTGTTGAGGTCGATCGTCCCGTTGAACGGAAGCCTTAGCCCGCGGCATGTGCCAAACTGCAGCTTTGTGCCGCCGAAGACGGGGGTCTTGTTCTGAAGCCGCTTGACGACGACCCAGCCGCCGCGCCACTCGGACCACGTATACTCCTTGCCGTCCCACGCGCACCTGATGCGGTACGTCTCCTTCGGCTTGAGCTGGATGCCGGTCGGCGTTCCCGGCGCGATGTCCCAGGCAGACCCGGAAGCAGACATGAATGCGGACAGCGCGGACTTGGTGATGAAGAACGGCATAATGCCGTTGACCTTGCCTCCTACGCTGCCCATGACGCAGGCTTTTTCGACATACCCCTCGGGCATGGTGAACTCGACGACGATCTCGAAAGGCGCCTCGCCCGGGATGAAATCGCCGTCGATGAGCGCGTATGAGCCCGGCGTGAATTCCGACAACACGCCCTTGTTCTGCTTGACGGTGTGGCCGACTGTCTTGACGCCCGTGAATCGCGCCGCCTCGGCGGATGACTTTCGCGAGGTGGAATGCTGGGGCTCCGGCTGCTCCGGCTCCGCAACTGCCGCGACCTCCTGTATCCTCCGCTCTGCCTGGACCTTCTGGAGTCCGCTCAGCGCCGGCAGCGCCTTCTCGTAGAGCGCCGCAGCGTGGGCATGAAGCGCGGGGACGATCTTCGCGTCACGCTTCGGCAGCTCGGCGTTCCACCAGGCTTCCGCAACCGGCGCGGCGGCATCGTTCTTTTCAAGGGCAAGTTCCATCTCGGCGGCCTTGGAGACCGAGGGGACGCCGCACTTCGCGAAGTGCGGGAGCGCATGCGGCCAGTCGCCAAGCGCGACATAGGCAGCGGCCAGCCTAAAGTTCACCGAGTCGGCGTCTGGATCCTTCTCAAGCTGCGACTGAAGCTTCGCTATCTGCGACTGCGCCGCGGCACGGTCCTTCGCTTCCCTGAGGCGCGCGCGCAGCGACGGCGCGGACTTCGTGGAGACGAAGTAGAGAGACCTCTCGAGTATCTCGGCGAGGTCGGAAGGCGGAATGTCCGGCACCGCAGCGATGAGCGCGTCAAGCGCCTCCTCGGCCGAGGCATAGTCGGTGTCGCGCATGTAGAGCGTGAAGGCGTTGCGGGCGAGCATCATCTTCGCGGCGGGAGATTCCGCCTGAGCGCACAGCTCCATCGCCGACTTCGCGACGTCGGACCGCGACTTCTTGCCAAGCTTCATCGCGTCCATATCCGGCTTCATCAGGTCTTCTACGACGGGTTTTACGTCGTCGAGCTCCTTTTCGCTGGGCATGCCGAGGGCCACGCCAGAGAGAAGAAGCGCAAGAATCGCGAGCGAAGTGACTTGTATTTTCATGACTACGGACGTTCCAGCCCACAACGAGCCGAAATTATTGCCAAATATTCTAACCAATTAGGTGATGAATGTCAATGGCTAGAGGTCACGAAAGAAGGGACGCGAGGTCTTCGGCCGTCAGCTTCTCCATGACGGCCTGGTCCGTCGTGGAGACCGTTGCGGCAATCACGGCCTGCTTCCTGCGCTGCAGCGCAAGGACCTTCTCCTCGATCGAGCCGGACGCGATCATCTTCATGACGTAGACCGTCTTCTTCTGTCCGATGCGGTGCGCACGGTCCGTCGCCTGGTCCTCCACGGCCGGGTTCCACCACGGATCGTAGTGGATCACCATGTCCGCACCCGTGAGGTTGAGCCCCGTCCCGCCGGCCATGAGCGAAATGAGGAACACCGGTATCTCCGGCGTGCGGTTGAACCTGTTGCACTCCCCGAGGCGGTCTTTCGTGGAGCCGTCGAGGTAGCAGAACGGCACGCCCCGCTTCTCAAGCTCGCCCGAAATCGCCTTGAGCATCTTCACGAACTGCGAGAAGACGAGTATCTTGTGTCCGCCCTCTATCGCGCTCTCGAGCTGCTCGAGAAACGCCTCCAGCTTCGCGCGCGACGCGATCTGCCTGAGCTTCATGAGCATTGCGAGGATCTCGAACTTGGACTTCGCAAGGCCCTTCGATCGGATCATGTCCCCGGCGAGTCGGCGCGTCTTCGCGAGCGCCTCGTTGTACTCGCGCTGCGCGTCTTCGTCCATCGGACAGTACGAGACCTTAACGATCTTGTCCGGGAGATCCTTCGCGACGGACTTCTTGAGCCTCCTGAGGATGAACGGATGAAGCTTTCTCTTGAGCCTTGCCTGCGCCTCCTCGCCAGCCGAGCCGCCTTCCGCTATCGGATCCTCGTATCCGCACTTGAAGGTCTCGTAGTCGCCGAGATAGTCCGGCATCAGGAAGTCGAATATTGACCATACGTCCGCCACGGAGTTCTCGACCGGCGTGCCTGTGAGGACGAGCCGCCGCTCGGCGTCCAGCATCTTCACTGCCTTCGCGTTCTTCGTCTGGCGGTTCTTTATGTGCTGCGCCTCGTCCAGCACGACGGCCGAGAAGCGGCGTCCGTAGTACGCATCCTCGAAGTCGCGCTGAAGAAGCGCATAGGACGTCACCACGACGTCGGTCTTCGGAATCGACGCAAACGCGTCCGCTCGATCAGGTCCAGACACGACAAGCACCTTCAGCCACGGCGTGAACTTCTTAGCCTCCGCCTCCCAGTTGCGCACAAGCGAAGTCGGGCACACGATCAGAGCCGTTCCCCGCTCGCCATCCGCCATCTTCCGGTCAAGCGAAAGCCACGTAAGCGTCTGAAGCGTCTTGCCGAGACCCATTTCGTCTGCGAGGAGTCCGCCAAGCCCCGACCTCTCAAGAAAGCTCATCCAGTAGACGCCCTGCTTCTGGTAGGGACGCAGGACGTTCTCCAGCGGACCCAGGTCCACGGGCTCGAACTTCGCGTTCCCCTCGCGGTTGCGCACCGCCGCAGTCGCGCGCCAGTTCCGCGCCTCCATGTCGTCCAGATCGACGCTGTCGAGGAGGTCGAGCGACGCCTTGACGTACGGGGCGTGCACCGCGGAGACGCGGAACCACCCCGCCGGCGCGCCGTTCTGCGACGTCGCGCAGTCGCGGAAGACCGCATGCATCGCCTCAATCGCGGTGTTGTCCAGAAGGACGACCTCTCCGTCCTTCATGATGTATCCGTCGCCCCTGTTGAGAGCCGCCTGTATCTCGACGGGCGAGACGTCCCGTCCCATCGCGTCGAACTTGTACGAGACGTCGAACGCGCCTCCAGGCGCGTCGCGCACCGTCACCACGGGCACGACAGACGGCATGGAGTCCGTAAGCTCCATCAGCTTGTCCGCAAGGTCCACGCGCCATCCGCGCCGCCTCAGCGCAGGAAGCCCCGCGCCGAGGAAGTCGAGCACCTTCTGCGGATCTACGAGATAGAGGCGCATGTCCCCTTCCCTGTAGCCCTGCTCGAAGCCCCACTTCTCGACGGCCGCGACGGCGGCGCGCTCCGCCTTCATGGACCTGACGCGCCTGACGAGCGGATCGTCCGGATCTGGCAGGCGCACCGTCGTCGGACTCTGCACCGAGCACGCGGGAAACTCTATCTCGCCGTAATGCGCGTCGATCTCGATGGAAAGCGACGCACGAGAGCCGAGGACGAACGCAGTGAACTTCGGCCTCGCCTCGACTTCGATGAAGTCCTCCTCGGCGGGCTCATCTTCGTCTTGCGAAGGCTCGGCGCCGCGCGGCGGCGGCTCCTCCTCGTCGTCCATCTCCGAAATGTTCACCGCGAGCCCGACCGCGACGACATGGGGGCACACCATGCCGTAGCGGCGGTTCGTGTCGCACGGACAGTGCGACTCGATGCGCCCGCCCGGCTTCAGCACGAACGAGAGAGGCATCTCCCATCCGCTCGGCTGCGCAATCTTCCCCCGAACCTCAAGCTTGTCGTCGTCGTATTCGTACTCCGTGACATCGCCCGCGTTGACGATTGCCAGCGCCTGGTTGAATACGTCGGGACCGCCCCACGCGATAAGCTCCTCCCTGGTGATTCCGGACTTTGCCTTCACGGAATCACGGAACTTTCACGGGATTGAAATCCTCGTTCCAGGGAAGGCCCTGCTTGTTGAGCTCCGCCATGAACGGATCTGGGTCGAACTCCTCGCACGTATGGACGCCCTTCGTCGTCCACTTGCCCTCGAGGAACATCTTCGCGCCGATCATCGCGGGGACTCCGGTCGTGTAGCTTATGGCCTGCGAGCCGACTTCGGCGTAGCACTCCTGGTGGTCGCAGACATTGTAGACGTAGTAGTCCACCGGCTTCCCGTCCTTCATTCCGTGGAAAATGCAGCCGATGTTCGTCTTGCCCTTAGTCCTGGGGCCGAGCGTCGCGGGATCGGGCAATAGCGCCTTGAGGAACTCGATCGGGACGATCTTCTGCCCCTTGAAGTCGATCGGGTCGATGCGCGTGAGCCCCACGTTCTCGAGGCACTTCAGGTGCGTAAGGTAGCTCTGTCCGAACGTCATGAAGAAGCGGATGCGCTTGATGCCCTTGAGGTTGCAGCCGAGCGACTCCAGCTCCTCGTGGTGGAGAAGGTACATGTCCTTCTTCCCGACCTGCGCAAAGTCGTACTCGCGCTTTATCGCCATCGGCGCCGTCTCGACCCAGTACCCCTTGTCGAACGCCTTCTTGTTCTCGACCGGAACTTCGGGCTTGTCGTCCTTCGGGTCGGCAACCCAGTACGAGCCTTTCGCGGCGACTTCGCGTATGTTGATCTCGGGATTGAAGTTCGTCGCGAACGGATAGCCGTGGTCGCCTCCGTTGCAGTCGAGGATGTCCAGCGTCTCGATCGTGTCGAAGTAGTGCTTCTGGGCGTAGGCGGAGAACACCTGCGTGACGCCGGGGTCGAATCCGCAGCCAAGAATCGCGGTAAGCCCTGCCTTCTCGAACCTCTCGCGGTAGGCCCACTGCCAGGAGTACTCGAAGTGCGCCTCGTCCGGCGGCTCGTAGTTCGCGGTGTCGAGATAGCTCACGCCCGCCTCAAGGCATGCGTCCATGATCGCGAGGTCCTGGTACGGAAGCGCAATGTTCATCACGAGGTCCGGCTTGAACTCGCGGATCAGCGCGACGAGACGCGGAGTGTCCATCGCATCGATCTGCGCCGTCGTGATCTTCGTCGTGACGCCCTTTTCCGCAAACCACGGACGAGACTCGATGTCCGCCTTTATCGCATCGCAGCGCGACTTCGTGCGCGAGGCGATGAGGAGCTCGCCAAAGACGTCAGGGTTGCGGGCCATCTTCGCGGCCGCCACGCCGGCTACTCCGCCGGCACCGATAAGCAGGACTTTCTTCATCACAGTTTTTTCCTTTTCGTCGATTAAACCAAATTCCGCCGTCATTTTTGCAGATTATACCAAAACAGCACGAACGGCGCCACTACCGTCCGCGGGACTGTCCGCGGAACCACACCCAGACCGCGAATACGACGGCGACCACCGCGCCGAGCAGGATGGCGATCGCGAGCGGAAGCCCGCCAGGCACCAGTCCCCACGGCTGCCCCTTGTCCGACGAGGTCCACAGTATGAACGAGGCGACGACCGTGGTCATGAACACGCCCGGCAGCAGCGTCACCAGCGTCCACCATCCGCGACCGAGCCGGAACAACCACACGCTCGCAGCCATCAGCGTCGTCGCCGACAGCACCTGGTTTCCCCAGGCGAAGTAGTTCCAGAGGTGCCCGAAGCTCTTCGCGGAAAGATTGGACCACCACAGGAAGCAGACGACGATGACGATGAGCGGGAGCGATGTCAAAATCCGCGGAGCAAGCTTGACCTGTCCGATGCCCGCCATCTCGCTCAGCGACAGGCGGGCGCTCCGAAGCGCCGTGTCGCCGGAGGTGACCGCCAGCACCACGATTGCGAAGACAGCGACGCCGCCCATCCAGGGACCGAGGAACCGGCTCGCGATCTCGCCCAGCACAACCGCCGGCGGCTTCGCGAGGCTCGCGGGCTGGAGGTTGTAGAGCGCCAGTGCCGCGCTCGCCCAGATCATGGCGATCACGCCCTCGGCGATCATCATCCCGTAGAAGGTGACGCGCGCCTCGCGCTCTGACTTGATCGTCCGCGCGACAATCGGACTCTGCGTGCCGTGGAATCCGGAAATGATGCCGCACGCGATTGTCACGAAAAGGAGCGGGAAGATCGGGCTCCGTCCGCCCGCGTTGAAGACCTCGGTCTTGTACTTGACGAACTCCGCACCCTCCTCAAGCAAGGCGGGGTTGCCGATCGCCGCCCAAACCACCGCTGCGAAGACGGCGACGGACCCGACCATCAGCAGCGCCCCGAATATCGGGTACACCCGGCCGATGATCGCATCCACAGGAAAGAGCGTCGCCGCAATGTAGTACGCGAAGATCACGCCGACGATGAGCCAGAAACAGTTGGCGTTCGGCAGCCACTGCGAGTCGATGAGGTTCGCCGGCACGTTGATGAAGACCGCGACGACGAGCAGCAGAAGAAGAATCGTCATCCACGAGAACGCCGCCGCGTACCTGCGTCCCAGCAGTTCTCGGACAATCTTGGGCAGGTTGGCTCCGTCCATCCGTATCGAGATCATCCCCGCGAAGAAGTCGTGCACCGCCCCGAGGAGGACGCAGCCGACGGGAATGATGAGCAGCGCCACCTTGCCGAACTTGATGCCGGCGATGACACCGATGACCGGACCGACGCCCGCGATATTCAGGAGCTGGATGAGCATGTTCTTCCACTTCGGCAGCGGAACGTAGTCCACCCCGTCGGGATGTGCGACGCAGGGCGTCTTGCGGTCGTCCGGCGGGATGAGCCGCTCGACGAAGCGTCCGTAGGTGAAGTAGCCGAGAACAAGAAAGACGATGCCGCCGATCAACCAGCTCATTTAATCACTCCTTCCATCGCGAACTCGCTCATTTATCACGTCTCCACGGTCAGATCGACTCGCGGTCGCAGAGGGCGGAAACTAGCAGCGCCTTGATCGTGTGCATGCGGTTCTCGGACTCGTCGAACACCTTGGAGTACTTGGACTCGAACACCTCGTCGGTGACCTCGAGCGCGCCGCAGTCCTTCGTGACCTCGGTCTCGAAGTCGTGGAACGCGGGCAGGCAGTGGAGGAACATGAGTTTCCCGTCGATGTTGCCGGTCGCACGCATAAGGTCCATGTTGATCTGGTACGGGCGCAGCATCTTGATGCGCTCGGCCGTCTTGGCCTCCTCGCCCATCGACACCCAGACGTCGGTATAGAGGACGTTCGCGCCCTTCACGCCCTCCGTCGGGTTCTCGAAGACGCGGATGTCGACGCCGTTGCGCTTCGCGACCTCTTCCGCCTCAGCCAGCACTGCCTCGTCGGGCCTGAGCTCCTTCGGGCAGCAGCAGACGTACCTGACGCCGCACTTTGCGCAGCCCATCATAAGGGAGTTGGCGACGTTGTTGCGTCCGTCGCCCACGTAGGCGACCGTCGTGTTCGCGTCGAGCGTCCCGAAGTTCTCGCGAACGGTGAGGAGGTCCGCGAATATCTGCGTCGGATGGTAGTCGTCCGTGAGGCCGTTCCACACCGGCACGCCCGAGTACTTCGCGAGCGCCTCGCAGTCCGCCTGCCTGAAGCCGCGGAAGAGGATTCCGTCATAGATGCGGCCAAGGACGCGCGCGGTGTCCTTGACGGACTCCTTCTTGCCGAAGTGGATGTCGGGACGCGTGAGGTACTCGCCGTTCCCGCCTTCGTCGCGCACGGCGATCAACGTGGAGTTGCGCGTGCGCGTGGAACTTTTCTCGAAAATGAGCGCGATGTTCTTGCGGTGCAGGAGGTCTCCCCTCACGCCGGCGGCGCGACGCGCCTTGAGCTGGGCGGAAAGGTCGATGAGATTCACCATTTCCTCGTCTGTGAACGACGCTAGGCGCATCATCGAGCGCCCCTTGAGACTGTCCATCCAGGTAAGCATTTGCTTCATCTCTCCATTCGTTTTTTGTACCTATGTCGGATATTATATCATATTTAGGCACCCCGTTTAGGCAGGGTGCACCGAGATATTTATGTCCCCTTTGACCAACCAAACAAAATCTGAAATTGCGTTCACTCTGGCAAAGCGCCGGGCACTCCACCCTGTCTGCGGTTGACAGAAGCGGGGATTAATGATAACATTCCCCAACTGAAACCTTGGTTGACTAAACAGAAATCCAGCAAGGTGTGCAAAACGAAAGAGGATATGCATATGAAACACAAGCTATTATTCTTCCTTTTCGCGGCCGCCTCGTGCGCGTTAGCCGCGGAAAAACTGCCTGCGACCATTTCGGCGACAGCATCCCTAAAGGACGGCTCCACCGTAAAGGGCGAGTTCATCGGCAAGCGCATCGTCGGCTCGACGGTTTTCATGGAGAAGCTTGCGCTCGACCCGTCGCTCGTGAATAGCGTCACGTTCACCGGTACGAACGGAGACGCAAAAGTCGAGCTCACCGGCGGCGACAAGTTCGCGATGAAGGTCAAGAACGGCGCCTTCCCAATCAAGACGATATTCGGCGAACTCAAAATACCGCGCAGAACCGTCCGCTCGCTCGCCTTCTCCGCATCCCGACATTCTACCTGCGGCGCAGACAACAACGGCCTCATCTTCCACTGCACGTTCGACAACGAGGCGTCCTTCTCAAATCCAGCCATCGGACCGAGCGGGACATTCAAGGGGGGACATATTGTTCCCGGAATTGTCGGAAATGCGCTGTTAATTCCCGCCCACACCTCATGCGGCATGTTCAACTTGCCGGAAAGGTTTCTAGGCGAGGCAGGCGCCATTGAATTCTGGGGCAATGTCAGCAAAATTCGCATGCCACAGAGCAAACTGGGGAGTCGCTTTTTTGAAATTCTCGCCTTAAGCAAGCATGGCGAATTCAGCCAGGACTGGAATTCGAACAACGGAAGCGGAGGCGCCGGGCTGACATTCCGCGTCGATGGGCTTAGACCTATGGTTACTGGATCCTACTTCTCTCATTCCTCTGACTCAAGTCTTATGCGTCCTCCATCTGGATGGCATCACTATGCGGTTATTTGGGATGTCAATGGAATCAAGAGCGACAACGAACCAGAAACTCGATATTCTGCAATCGTTATGCTTGACGGAAAGCGCATCCTTACCGTCCCCTTCACTCCGGAATGGAAAGGTCCTACAAACCTAGACGGAAAGTCAACGCTATTCTTCCCGAACCGCGAAGATGAAATGCCATATTACACTAAAGACGACTGCTTCATCGACGAATTCAAGATCTGGAACTACGCAAAGACCGATTTCTCACTCTGAAGCAGACAGATCCATAATCAACTGACATTCGTAAAGGTACAAGTATATGAAACGAATGACCCTTTTTCATGCCTTAATCGCAGCCTCGCTCTGTGTTTTCGCCGGCGACGAGGACTCCTCATTGATCACCGCGACGGCGAGTCTCAAAGACGGGTCTACTATCAAAGGTGAATTCTCTGCGGAAAAGATCAATGGCTCCACTGTTTTTGCGAAGAACCTGTCACTAAATGCGGAGATCGTGAAATCGCTGTCCTTTACCGGAAAGAAGAATGGATCTAAAGTCGTATTGACCAATGGCGACGAGTTCAAATTCGCAGTTGCCGACAAGACGTTCAAGATGAACACGTCGCTCGGCGAGCTCGACATTCCACGCAAGAACATTCGCACGCTTACATTCTCCAAGTCGCGCAAAACCGCATGCGGAACTGCAGAAGAAGGACTTGTGTTCTACTGCACTTTCGACGACGAGACTTCGGTGGCCATGCCCGAAGTTGGACCAGGGGGAAAGATACTTTTCGATTCAAGCAACTTGTTCAGAAACGGACATTCCGGGAATGCGCTGTTTTGCCCTGTCTCCATGACCGCAGCGACATTCTTGTTCCCCGCCGATTTTCTAAAGCCAGCAGGATGCATCGAGTTCTGGGCTATCTCGCTTAAAACAAACGACAGATTGAGAGGCGGTGGCGACCCAAGGTTTTTCACGATTTCACGAGAGTCTGACAATGCGACTATCGGGCAGCTTGACGTCGTCAACAATGACGGCGATGGCCATTCAGGCTTTGCGACACGCACGGTTATCGGTAGCTCAGCCTCATGCGAAAGCATGTCAATATACAGTCTGCAGCAGCTTTATCCCGATGACAAATGGCATGACTGGCATCACTACGCAATAGCGTGGGACATAAATGGTATTGACGGATTCAACCGAAAAATCGCCCTTTTCATTGACGGGAAAATCACTCCCGCTCCGATTGAAAGCGTAAACGAAAAATCGGTCATCGAGCAGGTGGTCTCCAGTCCGCTGCGACTCTCGTTCTCGGGCAACTGCAACGAAGCGCCGATGCACAACTCAAAGTCCCCCTTCCTCATCGACGAGTTCAAAATCTGGAATTTTGCCAAAACTGGATTCTAAGAAATTATAAAAATAACAGACATGCCCGACGCGGTGGGGATTAGACATGTGGAATAAACTGTTTTTTACTTGCAGGGGTCTGTATAAAGTCAACAAAACTGCCTTGCGTGCTTTCGTAGTACCCCAAGACTACAATCGCATCCGTCAAGCAGTCGACATATCGGCATGATTTCAAGAAAATGAATAACCCAAAAGTCTCAGTAATTGTACCGACTTTCAATCGCGCGGAGATGGTATGCCAGTGCATAAAAAGCGTGCTGAACTCCGACAGTCCAGATATTGAAGTTATAGTCGTTGACGACTGCTCACCCGATGATACAGGGAACCGCATCAAAAGTGAATTTGGTGGGCGTGTCCACTACGTGCGCAACAGCAGGAACTCATTTCAGGCCGTCTCACGAAACAATGGAGCAAAGTTAGCTAATGGCGACTATCTGCTTTTTCTCGACGACGACAACATTCTAGACAAAAAGGCTATTTCCGAACTCTTACATACGTTCAAAGGGAATCCCAAGCTTGGGTTTGCTGCCCCAATGGCAGTACACAAAAGGCCAGGCAAAGAAAACCTCATCTGGTCGCTTGGAAGCGATTTCAATCCTTGGACTTCCCAGCCAAGGGATAAAAATCCGAATCTGCCACTTGACATGCTTCCGTCCGAGCCCAAGTCGTATCCGACATCGTACTATCCCAACGGATTTATGGTACCCCGCTCAGTATATGACGAAGTCGGTGGATTTGATGAGAAATACGTGCAGATATTCGAGGAATCCGACTTTGGATGGAAAATTCGCGAAGCTGGATATGAAGAAATAGTACTCACCACTGCACGTACCGAGCACCACGGATTCCTCGAACCCGGATGCGTACCTGTGCTTCGCCAACTCGGCATTGAAAAGCCTTACCGGACATACTGCTTTGCCCGCAACAGGCTGAAATTCGCGCGCAGGCACTTTTCTTTCCTGCAAGCCCTATCCGTAACATTCATCTTCGCGCCGCTTTCCTGCTGCTACTACGGACTCGTTGCGCTCAAGAACAACCGCATTGACATAGCATTGGCTTATCTTCGGGGAACAATTGCCGGGATCTTCGGAATCTACTAAAACCAAATATAGAAGTCGCGTCGCCTCACAGCATCCATTCACCTTGCGAGGTACCTTATGTCCACCTCGCTAGGCACCCACCGTCCACCTTGCGAGGTACCCGCCACTCACCTCGCGAGGTATCTACCAGGGACAGTCCCTCTGATTCTCCGAGAATCTACAGGGGAAACTACTGGGAATCTACTGGGGACTGTCCCCGCTAGCATCTACTGAATCTACTGAGGAATCTACTGAGGACTGTCCCCGTCAAATCTACCAATCTACTGGGGACTGTCCCCGTCAAATCATATCAAATTTCAAGTGCTCCGTAGTTTGCATGAAATCAGGAATCCTGGGGACAGTCCCCCAAAGAATCCTGAGAGAATCCTGGGGACAGTCCCCGCCAAAACTACTACAAATCCACTGGGGACAGTCCCCGCCAAAACAGCACGCGCCGCAATTCTCCATGTTTCGCATTTTTCATTCTCCATTCCCCTTTTCTTGTGCCGTCCGTTCCCTTATGCCGCCGTTCTCGCGGGCTCGCTCCAGTCGTATTCGGCGAGGCGCACCACGCACGCCCCACTTGCGCAAGGGAACCGCCTCGGAAGCGACTCCAGCGTCTCCTTCACGAACAACACCCTCCGCGAGAAGATCGCCAGCCTTCGAAGCGACATCCGCTTGATGATCTGCGACATCCTGCGCTTCGCGGATCTCTCCCCTTCGTCCTCGTCTCCGAACGAATCCGGAAGCCTTTCGGCGAACACCGCCTCCAGACGCGCCTTCGCCTCCTCCCAGCTCCCGAACAGCCGCTCGTACCCTTTCCGCGCACGTTCGCTTCCCTCGCACGCCGCAGAGTAGCTGCACCATTTCCAGTCCCGTGGATGCGCGACCATCGCCGCCTTCGGAGCGTTCCACTCGACATAGGCGGCCACGTAGAGCTTCGCAAGCTCCTCCTTCTCAACGAGCGTCGACGAGAAGCGCCCGCACCAAAGCTGCCCAGCATGGCCCAGCTCGCGGTTGAAGTACTCCGATATGCGCTGCTTCAGGGTCTTCATGTACTGCGAGACGCTGTACATGCGCCTGCAGTAGGCGTCCTTCTCGGCGTCCGCCTCGTCGCCGCGCCCCTTCGAGCGCAGCCTCTCCCAGCGCTCGATGACGCCTCTCGCCCTGGCCATGCTGCCGTAGTAGAGCGCCCTGAGGCGGTTCTCCATCTCGGAGTCGGGGATGGTGAAGCCGGTGCGCGGATGCGGCACCACCGACGCCGGCACGCCGTCCGACACCGCCTTCACCATCGCCTCCGGCGAGGGACTGTCCCCGAAAGATTGGCGGGGTTATGGAGGGACTGTCCCCGATTTATAATCACGTATCACGTGGACAGTCCCTCTAGGAATCCTCGCGCGTAGATTGCAGCCCGCAAATAGGTTACATATTTTTTTGTGGCTGAAAAATCAACTAGGGCCGTCCCCGGCTAAAATCCGGACAAAAGCTTGATTAGCTCTGCCACAAGCCGGCCTGACTGCTCGAGGGATTTTCGCGAGAGCTTGTCCATCGTGTCCTTCTCGGTATGCCAATAGTCGTTCAGGCCCGGCTCGCTGCCGAACTCGAAGTCTATGAGGTCGATCGCGGGGAATCCGGCGTTGAGGAAAGCAACATGATCGTCCTTAACGAGGAGCGGAGATAGGGAAACCTTGTCCGCGACTCCTGCGTGCCCAGCGGCCTTCAGGGCGAGCTGCGCTAGCGAAGGGGTGGAGTTCTTCGGAATGGATATCCCGAGGTCCCTGTCGCCTATCATGTCGATGCAGACGACGCCAGCGACCCTGCGTCCCGTCTCCTTGACCATCTGCGCAGCGCGCATGGAGCCCCAGAAGCCGTCGTTCTCAAGATACGCCTCCATGCACTCCTCGCCGTCAGTCCATACGAGCATGACGTTTCCGCGCCCCTCTCTGCACGACGCGAGCCTGCGCGCGAGCGCCACGAGTATTCCGGAAGTCGACGCGCCGTCGTTCGCGCCAGGGCACTTTACGCCAGGTTTCGTGTCGTAATGCGACAGGACGATGGTCCAGGGTCCATTGGGATCCACCGGGAACTCGGCGTACAGATTGACGAAATCGCGCACGCCCTTCGGCGTCTTGGCGGAGAAGCGGTCTTTGCGTACGCTTGCGCCAGCTGCGCCTGCGGCGTCCGCAAGGTAGTCCGCCGCCATGTGCGCGCGTCGCGTCCCCGCGTCGCGCGGAGTATGCTTCGCGACAAGGCGCGCCGCGGTGGAATAGGCAATGCTCGCGTCTTCTGCGGTAAATGCGAACGCTGCCGCAAGAAGAAGCGCGAGCATGGTCAGTCGACCTCCAGGCCGATCATCTTGATGATGCGGTCGAGGTCGTCGTTGTCGAAAAAGTCGATTTCGAGAACGCCCTTTGTGTGCTTGCCGCTCGCGTGCGTGACGCCGCTCGTGAGGCGAACGGCGCAGCCGAGGTGGCGCTTGAGCTTCTCGGAAAGGCTCTTGACGTATCCGTCGGGGATGTCGGGCGTACCGCGCGGCTTTTCAGGCACGGGCGAATGCAGACGCGCGACCTTCTTCTCGAGCGCGCGCACCGTGAGCTGGTCGTTCACGCAGTCGCGCGCGAGGAGGATGCGCTCCTTCTCGGAATCGACGGAAAGGAGGACCTTCGCGTGCCCAACGGAAAGAAGCTTCGTCTCCACGAGGGACTTTACCTCGTCGGGGAGTTCAAGGAGGCGCACCGCGTTCGCTACCGTCGCGCGGCCCTTGCCGACCTTCTCCGCGACGTCTGCCTGCGTAAGGTTGAACTTCTCCTGGAGAGTCCTATAGCTGACGGCCTCCTCGATAGGATTGAGGTCCTCGCGCTGGAGGTTCTCCGTCGTCGTCATTATCGCCGCCGTCTGGTCGTCGACATCCTTGACTACGACCTGGATCTTCTTCCATCCGATGAGCTGCGCGGCCCTTAGGCGGCGCTCGCCGGCGATGAGCTCGTATCTGCCCGCGGAGTTCTTGCGGACCGTGGGAGGCTGCACCAGGCCGTTGTTCTTGATCGACTCGCCGAGCTCCCTGAGCTCCGCCTCCTTGAACTCGCGGCGCGGCTGATATGGACTGCGCTCTATGTCGAGGATGTTGAGCTCAAGCGTCGCACCAGGAGCGGGCGCCAGAGCTGCAGGGGCTGCAGGGGCGGGCGGACGCGGCGCATTTGCCGCGGGCGCCTCCACCGGGACGACCGGCTTGGAGGACGAAAGGAGCCCGTCGATGCCGCGGCCAAGGCCGTGGCGCTTCTTCGGGACAACGGACGCGGGGCCCTTTGCGGACCCCGTGGCCTTTTTCAGGAATGGATTCGGCTTGCTCACTCTTCGCTGCCGCCGAAGTAGCCGTTGACGATCGGGAGGATCTTCACGCGGTTGTCGAGAATGATGTTGATGAGGCCGATCTGCAGACCCCACGGGCACTCCTGGGCGACGTTGATGACGCCAATCTGGACGCCGTGGAGTTCAGCCGCGCTGTTGATGAACGCCGCCTGGAAGCCGGTCTCGACGCGGGCCATGTTGAGCGCGAGCGCAAAGCTGGCGCCGGTGCAGTCATTCTCGTTGAAGTTGCAGATGCAGGATGTCTGCCAGCCGACGAAATCCTTCTGGTAGGAGCCGATGAGGTTGACGTCGAGACCCTTCATCATCTCGCGAAGGCCAAAGGTGGAGACATTGACGCCGTAGACATTGCCGAAGCAGAGGTTCGCGCCAAGCGTCGCGGTGATACCGCGGACGTCCATGTCGTTCCAGTTGCAGAGACCCGAGATGAGCACACCGTCGAGACGGTCGCGGTTCCTGGAGGCGATGCCGGAGATGCCGACACCCTGGAGCTTCACGGTCTCCATGTAGAAGATGTCGAGGTCAAAGCCCTTGACGTCCCAGTCAAATCCCCACGGGATCGAAACGGGTGCGAACAGGCCGACCTGGATCGGGGTCATGCCGATCGCTCCGATGCCCTGTCCTTCCGTGGAAGGCTCCGCCTCGGCGGCGTTGGCTGCGGTGAAGGCGGCGAGAACTGCCGCCGCGACTGCGAACTTGAGGTGCTTCATTTTTATGCTACTCCTTGGTTGTTTAAATCGACTATTCGACGTTTGACGGTAATTTTACACTTTCGCGGCGGCGGCGTCAAGTGCGCGCGCGCGAACTCTGAGAAAAACAAGGCCGGTGACCGGCACGGTGAGAAGATAGAGAAAGCCCATGACGCCCACCGTCATCCAGAAGTTGGATATCAAGAGCGCCACCACGAACAATAGCGCCGCCATCACGGGGAGCTGGTACCTGCGGCTGATGTGCACGGACTTAAGCGAGATCGTCGGCAGGCGCGAGGCCATAAGCGCACCCACGAAGAGGAGCGCAAACATGCCGAAGAACGGATTCTGCAAAGCGTCCGCGAGCGCCGGATACTTCCCCTTCGCCTCGAGCGCGATCGACAGAATCGCGGGCGTGAGGACCATCCAGCATCCGCCCGGCGCGGGCACCCCCGTGAAGAAGTGCTTCCAGTACGGCTGCGTCGGCTGCTCGAGCATCGTGTTGAAACGGGCCAGGCGGAAGCAGTCGCACAGCGCGTAGAATAGCGAGCAGCCGAGGACGAGCCTCACCATCTGCTGCGACATCCCCTCGTGCGCGGGACCGCCCGTGAGCCAGTAGAACATGAACATGGCCGGCGCCACGCCAAAGTTCACGAAGTCGGCGAGCGAGTCAAGCTCCGCTCCCAGCTTCGAACTTGCCTTGAGTAGGCGGGCGATCCTGCCGTCCATTCCGTCGCACACGCACGCCACCAGAAGCGCCACAAGCGCGTGCACGAAGCGCCCTTCGCTGGAAAGCGATATGGACGTTATGCCCGCGCACGCGGCCATCGAGGTGACGAGATTCGGGACGATCGCGCGGAGAGGTATCCTGTCCGCGCGGTCGACGCGCGGCCTGCGCCTGCGTCTGCCCCTTAAGCGAAACTTTCCCATTCCCCGCCTCAGCTCACCGATATGCGAATCCCGCCGGGCTGCTGGTCCTGCGCCTGCTGCGGCGCGGGAGCTGCCGGCTTCTGCGGCTTGGGGCCGTTCTTCCTGGGCGGACCGATGAGCGCGCCGAGGATGCGGCCGAGGGTCTTCGGCGCCTGCTCGACGAAGCACTCGTCCTTCAGCTCCTCGAGGACGCGGTTGATCACGTCCTCGCCGAGCTCGCGGTGCGCGTTCTCGCGTCCACGGTACTGGAGAGTGAGCTTCACCTTGCATCCGTCCGTGAGGAAGCCGCGGATCTGGTTCAGCTTGTAGTTGAAGTCGTTCGTGTCGGTGCCGGGATGGAACTTGATCTCCTTCACCTTCTGCACCTTCTGCGCCTTGCGGGCCTGCTTGGCGCGGATCGACTCCTCGTACTTGAACTTGCCGTAGTCCATGATCTTGCAGACCGGCGGCGTTGCGTTCGGCGTGATCTCGACGAGATCAAGCCCCCTCTGCTCGGCGAGACGAAGCGCGTCGCGCGTCGCCATTACGCCAAGCTGGCTACCCTGAGCATCAAGAACGCGAACCTGCGGAACGCGAATCTTGTAGTTTACACGAGTGAACTGTGCGATAACCCACCTCTTTTGTTTTGTTTATGATTGAACATTATACCAAAATTATGCGCGCGGATGTGAAGAAAAGTAGGCGTCCTTCAGACGCTCCACCGAAACGTGCGTGTACACCTGCGTCGTCGAGAGCGACGAATGGCCCAGCATCTCCTGCACGCTCCTCAGGTCCGCGCCAGCGTCAAGGAGGTGCGTCGCGAAGCTGTGCCGCAGCTTGTGCGGCGTCAGCTCCTGCGAAAGCCCCGCCTCCGCGAGGTACCGCTTCATGCGGCGCTCGATGAAACGCGAGGACGCGCGCGCGCCCCTGTCGGACAGAAAGACGAATCCGTCGGCGTCCTGCGGGGACAGTCCCCTCAGCCTCTCCAGCGCCTCGCGCGCCCGCGAGCCGATTACCACGAGCCTGTCCTTCGAGCCCTTGCCGGTGACGATCGCCGTGCCGCGCGAGAAGTCGATGTCGCGCCAGCGCATCGCAGTGAGCTCGCCGATGCGGCATCCGGTCGAGTAGAGCGTCTCGAACACAGCGAGGTCGCGCACGAACGCCGCCTCGCCTATGCGTTTCTCCTTGAAGTCCCTCTCCGGCTGCGCGAGGAGGTTCGTCACGTCATCGACGGACAGCACCTTCGGAAGCGTCTTCGCCTTGCGGGGCCCGCGCAGGAGCGAAAACGGATTGTCCACAGCGAGCCCTTCGCGCTGGAGGAAGCGGTAGAACGTCCTCAGCGCGGCGAGCTTGCGCCTCTGCGTCGTCGCAGTGGCACCGGAAGTCCCGAACGCCGCGAGGAACGCCCGCGCGGCGGAATCGTCGGCCGACGCCCACGCGAACGGAGCGCGCGCGTCCTCGCCCCACACGAAGGACGCGAACTGCGCGACGTCGGAGGAATACGCCTCCCACGTGTTCGGCGACACGTTCCGCTCGGAGAGGAGAAACTCGCCGAAACGGGAAAACGCGGGGTCGGAATGCGCGTCAGGATTCGGATTCGGCGCCGCCATCGGCCTCCACCTGCTCGGACTCTCCGTCGGCAGCACCCTTGCGCCTGCCCTTTGACGCGGAGTCCTTGTCCTTGATTCCAAGCTTCGCCGCAGCCTCGTCAAAGCCCGGTATCTGGTCGCGGTACGAAAGCGCGACGCGCTTCAGCGCGACAAGCTGGCGCGGAGAAAGCGTGCGGCGACGGTCGTACTGGTCGGCAAGCGACTGAACGAACGCCTGATCGTCGTAGACCTTGCGGCCCTTCTTCGCCGTCGGACGCCACTCCGTGACCTTCTTCATGAGGTCGAGAAGTCCTGGGACCGTCGGATCCTCCACGCGCGGCGCACCGAAGCCCGCGGGGACAAACTCGATGAGCTTCGCGCGTATCTCAGCGCAGTCCGGCAGCGCGCCCGCGTTCTCGCCGACGGCACGCGCGAGAATCGCAAACTGCTTGGGCGACAGCCCACGTCCGCGCTCGAATTGGTCCTTGAGGCTCTTGTGGAACGGGTTCTTGAGCATCCCGCCGATGCGCTCGGCGATGTCGAAGCACCACCGGACGAGCTCGGAGTCGACGACTTCGGGCTTCGGGGCCTGCGGACCGGTGAGACCGCCCTCCTTCAACGCCGCCGCGCACCCCGGGATCTGCTGCTCGTACATGAGCGCCATCCTGACGAGGTACTCGAGCTGCTTCGCCGACATCGGCTTCTTGCCCTCCTCGAACTGCTCGCGCACGGACTCCACAAACGCCTTGTCGTCGTAGACGCGCTTGCCGACCTTCTTCGGCTCCTTCCACACCTTGACCTGCGAGAGAAGCGCGAACACCGCGTCGAACTTCTCCCTGTCGGGAGCGGGCTCGGCGCACGCCTTGATTGCCTCGAGGAACTTTCCGTAGAAGGCGCTCAGCATATCGTTCATCGGCTCGCCGTCGCTCTCGACCTTGTCGAGCTCGGACTCCATCTTCGCCGTGTACCCGACGTTGAATAGCGAGTCGAGCTTCTTCACGAGCCAGTCGCAGACGAGGATGCCGCGCTCGAGCGGAATAAGCTTCTTCTTCTCGTTCTTCGCGTACTCGCGCGCCTTCAGCGTCTCGATCGTCGCGGCATAGGTCGAAGGACGCCCGACTCCGTTCTCCTCAAGCGCCTTGATGAGGCTCGCCTCGGAGTAGTGAGACGGTCCCTTCGTCATCTTCTCGTCCGCAAGCCAGCGCGCCGCGTCGAGGATCTCGCCCTCCGCGAGCTCCGGAAGCGACGCCACCTCGTCCGTGTCCTCATCCTCCTCGCCGTCCGCCTTCTTCTTCTTGAGCGAGAGGTTCATCACCTTGAGGAAGCCATCGAAGTCGATGTTCGTCGCGCTCGCCGTGAAGAGATAGGAGTGCGCGAGGGCAGGCTTCCTCGCCTCGAGCGAAACCGTCTTCACAGTCGTCTTCGCGTCCGCCATCTGGCTCGCGACGAAACGCCTCCACACGAGGTCATAGAGCTTGAGCTCGGACGGGTCCATCCCGTCCGCCTGCGCGCGCTCGGGCGTGAGCGCGACATCCGTCGGACGTATCGCCTCGTGCGCGCCCTGTGCGTCCGCCTTCGACTTGAAGAAGTTCGGCTGCGCCGGATAGAACGCCGCGCCATACTCGCCCTCGATAAACGCCTTTGCCGCCGCGCGAGCCTGCTCGGAGACGTTCACGGAGTCAGTTCGCATGTACGTGATACGCCCCTTCTCGTAGAGAGACTGCGCGAGCTTCATCGTCTTTCCGGGCGAATAGGAAAGCACGCTGGACGACGCCTGCTGCAGCGTCGAAGTCGTGAACGGAGGCAGTGCATGGCGCGACTTCGGCTGCGCCTTGATCGCCGAAACCGCGAGCTCAGCGCCCGCAAGGTCGAGAAGCAGGTTGTCGGCGGACTGCCTGTCGCCGACGGACGGCTTCTCGCCGTCGAGCCTGGAGAGCTTCGCGATGAAAGACGAGCGCGAGTGGCGCTTCTTCGCCTCGACGCCCATCAGGTAGTAAGTCTCGGGCTTGAACGCGTCGATCTCGCGCTGGCGCTCGACGAGGAGCCTAAGCGCCACGGACTGCACCCTGCCTGCGGAAAGCGAGCGGTTGTTCGCGCACGAGATGTTCTTCCAGAGAAGCGGAGAGACCTTGTAGCCGACGATGCGGTCGAGGATGCGCCGCGCCTGCTGCGCGTCAACGAGCGGCATGTCGATTCCGCGCGGCTCCGCAACGGCCTTGAGGACAGCCGACTTCGTGATCTCGTTGTAGGTGACGCGCTTGAACGGCTTCTTGCCCGCGACGGACTCCAGCACCTCGTGCAGGTGCCACGCAATCGCCTCTCCCTCGCGGTCAGGATCGCTCGCGAGATAGATCTCGTCGGACGCCTTCACCGCCGTCTTCAATTCCGCAACAACCTTCTCCTTGCCCTCGGACACGACGTACTTCGGCGTGAACGTCCACTTGCCGTCGCCCACGCTCTCGATGCGTATCGCGCCGCTTTCCTTCGGCAGGTCGCGCACATGCCCGACGGAGCTCTTCACGACAAACTCGCCGCCGAGATACTTCCCGATCGTCTTCGCCTTCGCAGGCGACTCCACTATAAGAAGCTTCTTGCCCATTATGACCTTTCAGTCTTTTCCTTTTCGCGTTATGTATATATCAATATTACAAAAGAGCCCCCGAACTTGTCAAGCGCGACGCGTCCGCATCAGAGCCGCGCGGCCAGGATCGCGCCGCCGAGCGCGGCGGAATCCGGAACGTCGAGCGTCTCGACCTTCGCGCCGAAGACGGAGGCGATCGTGTCGCGTATCCCCCTGGAGCGGCTCGCTCCGCCAGTCACGCGTATCGTGTCGAAGGTCCCGATCCAGCGCGTGCGCTCGAACATGTTGAGCACCTGTCCGCGGATCACCGAAACGACCTTCTCCGCAGGGGACGCGGCCTGCCAGTCGAAGTCCGCCTCAATGCCCGTCGCCGCATGCTTCGGGGTGATCTCCTCCTCGAAGTACGGAAACGCCCTTAGCCTTTCCGCTCCGCCCGCCTTCGCGACCTCATCGAACGCGCCCTCGTCGAAAAACGCGTAGTCGCATCCGACGAGCGAGCGCACCTTCTCGCGCGCAAGCGAGCCGTTCTTGATGCACGCGAGCGACATGCAGCCGCCGGAGGGATTGCCGAAGACGTGGCCGCATCCGTCGGGATCGGTGAGGAAGCGGTCCATCGCGGCGAAGAACACGTCGCTCGTGCCGAGCGACACGACGGCGACACCGGGCTTGTCCGCGCCCGTCCCGACAAGCGAGGCCGGATTGTCGCCGGTGAACGCGGCGACGGGAATGCCGGTCTTGAGTCCGTACTTCGCGAAGTACGGCGCAAGCCGTCCGGCGAGGCCGTTCTTCACCTGCGGAAGCTTCGCGACGAGGCCTGGGGCGACGAAGTCGCATATCTCCGCGTCCCATTCGCCGCGCGAGAGGTCGAGGAGGTTCATCCCCGCACCGTCGCCCGTGTCGATAGGCGCGTCCGCGCCGATGAGGAGGGAGCAGAGGAACGAGCTCACGAGATGGATGCGGCGCGTCGCATTGAACGCTGCCGGATCGTCCTTGGCGAACTTCATGATCTGCGGACCCGTAAAGCGCTCGATCGCAGGCGAGCCCGTGCGCCGCCTCAGCGCCTCGCCGAACTTCGCGTCAAGCGCCGCAACCTCGGCGTGCGTGGAGGAGTCCATCCAGATCGGCGACGTCGCGCGCGAGAAGACCCCGTCGAGCGCCGAAAGGAGGTCGGGGCAGCCGTCTGGCCCGGAAAGCCGCGCAAGCGCACCGTCCCAGGAGGCGTTGAGATACACGGATCCGTGCTGCTGTCCGTCGCCGCCGATCGCGGCGATCTTGGACGTGTCGAAGGCGTCCTTGAGCTTGCCGAGCACCTTGTCCAGTCCTGCGACCCAGAGCTTCGGGTCGGCGTGGCGCACGAGCGGGTCGGCGTTCGGGAGGAATCCGTCGGGGCACCCGAACTCGGGAAGTTCCTTGCCGAAGTTGACGGACACGGTCGTGACAACCTTCCCTGCATCCGTGTCGTAGACGAGCGCCTTGATGCTCTGCGTGCTCGAGTCGATTCCAAGTGTATACATTTGACTTGCTCCTGTTTTATTTCTTTTTAGATTATACCACATCACCGCGCGTTCAGTGCGCGCTTCCTGTATTTGGTCCAGAACTTGATGAAATCAGCGGATATGTCGCGTCCCTCGACGGACGCCAGCGCGCGCTTCGTTGCCTCGAGCGCGTCCATGCCCTCGGCGGTCAACTCGAGGTACTTCGCGCACACTCCGCGATACGGTTCGAACTCGTCCGCCGCATACGCGCCCTTTTCGAGGAAGTACACGACCGCCCAGCTCGCGCAGTAGTTGACCTGAAGGTCGTCGGACGTCCCTCCGTAGAACTCCTGGTACGACTTCGCCATTACGCGCGGTATCGCCGCCGCGATGAGCTCGACTCGCCTCGCGACGTACTGCGCGCGCGATCCCTCGTCCACGACCTTGACGGTGTTCTTCGCCGGATTGTACTTCACGTTTTCGAAAAAGCACGCGTGCCCTTCGTTGAACCACGTCGCGTGGTGTCCGTTTCCGGTCGCGTAGTGCAGGTACTGGTGGAACGCCTCATGGCGCATCGTGTTCAGCGCCTGCTCGCGGTCGTCGGCCGCGACAAGCAGCTCCTCGCGCGAGGGATCCCATAGTCCGCAACTCCACTCCATGCCCGTGTTGTTGTCGCTCAGGTAGCCGCGGTAGCCGTCGATCGAGCGGAACACGCGCACCGTGCACTTGCCGACCTTCTTCTGCGGCGGGACGTACGTCTCGTACGCCTTGCGCATCGCGTCCATGAGGCGCATTGTGTCCTTCACGAACTTGCCGCCCTTCGCCTTGTCAAGGTCCGTCATGAACTTGTAGAGGTCGTTCTCGCTCTCCCACCACTTCATGGACGAGATTCCGCCCCCTCCGGAGACGACTGTCGACACGGATCTCACGAACGCCTTGAGCATCTTCTGCGCGTCGGCGTCCTTCACATTCTCCGCGAAGTCGAACTCGACGTAGTACCTGATTCCGTTCTTCGCGACGAAAAAGCGTCCGACGCCGTCTCCGCCCCAAGCCTTGCGCCATGCGTCAAGCTCGGCATCATCGCCCTTGAAGGACTTCTCGAGCTCGTCGAGCCCCTTCACGATGTCCTCCTCGAACGCATGCGCCCCCTCGAACGACGGCACAAGCGACTTGACGCGCGCGAGGCGCATCACGTTGCCCTTGCGGTCCTTCCACGCGCCAGCGTACGCGCGCTTGCGCCAGAGGTCCTCCGGCGCATACATCTTGACCTGCTTCTTCTCTTCGCCGCGCGTCATGATGTAGTGGTGCGCCTGCGGAGTGGCGGCCGGGATGCCCTCCGACGCCGCAAGCACCTTCGCCTTCAGCTCGCCGCCTGCGATTACCTCGGGCTGCGTCTTCAGCTGGGGCGCGGCAAATGCGCCGCGCAGGACCGCGAGCGCTACGAGTGCGGCGGAGAAAGCCGGCATACTGGAAACGAAAGCCATCTCAGTCCTCGAACACTATCTCAAGCCCGGGCGTCTCCTCGGCGGAATCCGCGCAGACGGCGCGTAGCCCGCGCGCCACGGCACCGGCATTTCTGAAGACGATCTTCCACGATGCGCCGAATTCCGTGAGAACGTCGTGCAGCGCGTCGAGGTTGCGTCCGTAGCACTCCGGAAGCGGCAACGCCGCCGCAATCGCATCATGCATCTTCGCTGCGCTTCTCACGCCCGCGAGGTCGACGGTGAAGACCTTCCTTCTCGGCTTGGCTTTCGCCCGTCCTGTACTGCCCTTCTTCATTTGACCTCCTTGAAAGTCCGGTAATGGTCGTCGGAATAGTAGATGCGCTTCCCCTTCGAGGTGAAGACGAGGCGTTTTGCGCCGCGCGGCTTGCCCTTAGTGTCGATGTCGCACTCCTTGTAGAATCCGCCGTTAAGCGCAGGGAGGCGCCGCTCGTAGTTCCCGAACCTGTCGCCGCCGATCGACTTGCCGGGCGCGTAGGGCTCGAGGGGCCCGCCCTGCCAGCCAAGCTCGCGGGCCCTGTTCTTCGTGATGAAGTTCTTCGGAAGCGCGCCAGAGAACTTGCGCACGTATGCCGCAACGTCCTCTTTGCTGGTGTATTCGCCGTCCCTCGTTATCTCGACGACGTTCGTGGACGGACCGCTTACGACGATCTTCGGCGCCGCGCTCCGCTCTGCGCCGAACGCCGAAAGCGCCAGCGCCGCAGCGAGAGCGACGGATCCCAACACTGTCTTTACCTTGCTCATACGCCGATAGATTACCATATCCGCCGCTGAAAAGTCAATGACGCCAACGGGCTGGGTGCGATTCTAAACCGTTGAACCGCTTGCGCGCAATTCGGTTGGTATCGA
>JAEDKA010000089.1 GCA_016296065.1 Kiritimatiellia bacterium | reverse complement strand
GCAGGAGTGTTTGGGGATGCGACTGCGTCGCATAAATCGGCCGAAGGCCGCTATATACACTATGAATGGAGTCACTTGACCGTGGTTGAAAAGCGCGGAGCAGTGAAGCGGGAATGCGCCCGCGCCGAAGGCGTCGGGTCGGGTGAGCGCAAAGCGCGAACTGCGAAGCAGCCGCAAGGCCCCGCGCGAGAACCCTAACCATCGGAGTTTCTGAAATTCCGCGCGGGGTGTCGGGAAGGGGCGACAGTACCTGCGAAAATTGGGGAACCTCCAAAACTTGGGTCCCCTCCCCGGTGAGGGAAGAGGGAGGAATCATCCTTCCCTCAATAACAGCCAATCTTTACAAGGGGTAAACTATCACTAAAATCAAGTTTACTACTGGAAGCGGCATTCCTGTAAAATTGCGCCGTGTTGCGATTGCTCATTGCGGAATATGATATAATATCACCCAAAAGGCGGCGGAAGCGCCGCAGACAACATGCAAGGAAGGAATTAGCGAATGACGAAGATGATGAAGTTCTCGGCCGTCGCGGCAGCGGCGGCGATTGTCGCCGGATGCCAGCAGGCCTCTGAAGACGAGGTAGACCTCTCGCCCTACGCGCTCGCGGCGGCGGACGCGAGCGGCTATACGCTTCCCGAGAGCGGCAAGGACGGCGGCGAGCTGCACATCTACACGTGGTCCGACTACCTCTCGCCCGACGTCCAGGCCGGCTTCGAGAAGGCCCTCGGGGTAAAGGTCGTCATCGATACGTTTGAGTCCAACGAGGCCATGTACGCGAAGCTCAAGGCCGGCGGGACGGGCTACGACATCATCACCCCCAGCTCCTACCAGGTCGCGCTCATGGCGAAGGAAGGCATGATCGAGAAGATTGACCACGCGAAGTGCCCGAACGTTAAGGCGAACTTCGACAAGTCCTTCGCCTCGCAGATCATCGATCCCGAGTTCGCGTACAGCGTGCCGTACACCGTCACCTACACCGGCTTCATGTACGCCAAGGACAAGATTCCGGAAGGCGCCGACGTCGAGTCTTGGAAGATCCTCGAGAATTCCGCGCTCAAGGGACGCATCACGCTCCTCGACGACATCCGCGAGGTGATCGGCGCCGGGCTCATGTCCCTCGGATATTCAATCAACTCGACCACCCCCGCCGAGATAGACGCCGCCGTCGCGCAGGTCCTCAAGTGGAAGTCCAACTCCCGCAAGTTCGACGCCGAGAGCTACAAGACCGAGGTCGCTGGCGGCTCGACGTGGATCGGCCACGGCTACTCGACCGACGCGACGCAGGTCATCGTCGGCGACGAAGACGAAGGCATGGCCCCGCGCGACGACATCGGCTTCGCGCTCCCGAAGGAGGGCTTCACCATCGCGTTCGACGAAATGGTCGTCGCGAAGGACTCCCGCCGCAAGGACCTCGCCTACGCCTTCATCAACTACATCTACTCCGGCGAAGTCGCGAAGGTCAACATGGAGTTCCTCTGCGGACCCAACCCGGTCCGTCCCGGAATCGAGCTCCTCGACGAGGACTACAGGAACCTTATCGTCCTTTCCCCCGAGAAGCTCTCGAACGGACAGGTCCTGAAGGGCTTCGAAGACCCCGCGGTCAATGAGCTCTACAACAAGGCGTGGGATAAGATCAAGGCAACGGAAGCTAAGCTCAAGTGACACTGGACAACATCCGCAACTTCTGCATCATAGCGCACGTCGACCACGGCAAGACGACGCTATCCGACCGCATCCTCGAGCTCACGCACGCGATTTCCGCGCGCGAGCTCAAGGAACAGACCCTCGACGCGATGGACCTCGAGCGCGAAAGGGGAATCACGATCAAGTCGCACCCCGTCTCGATGCACTACACGGCGAAGGACGGTAAGACCTACCTCTTCAACCTCCTCGACACCCCTGGACACGTCGACTTCGCCTACGAGGTCTCGCGCTCCATGGGCGCGTGCGAAGGCGCGCTTCTCGTCGTGGACGCCGCGCAGGGCGTGGAGGCGCAGACCGTAGCCAACACCTACTTCGCGCAGGACGCGAAGCTCGAGATCGTTCCGGTCCTCAACAAGGTGGACCTTCCTGGCGCGGACGTCAAGGAGGTCTCGCGCGAGATAGAGGACATTCTCGCGATTCCGATGGACGATCTGCTCCTCGTGTCCGCCAAGACCGGCGTCGGCTGCCCGGACGTCCTCGAGGCGATAGTAAAGCGCATCCCGCCGCCCACGAGCGCAGGCGTAGACGCCCCGCTCAGGGCGCTCGTGTTCGACTCGGTGTTCGACGAGTTCAGGGGCGTGATCACGTATGTGCGCGTTGTCGACGGATCCCTCAAGGCCGGCGAGAGCGTGAAGCTCATGGGCTCGGGAGTCGCGACGACCGTCCATGAAGTCGGAATCTTCTCCCCGACGAAGAAGCCCGTCGAGCGCCTTTCCGCCGGCGAGGTCGGATACATCGTCGGCACGGTGAAGGATCCGAGCGAGATCAAGATCGGCGACACGGTGACGACCTCGCGCCTCGGAGCGACGGAGCCGCTTCCGGGATTCCAGGACATCCATCCGACAGTCTTCTGCGGAATCTACCCGATGTCGACGGACGAGTTCCCTAAGGTCGCGGCGGGACTCGAGAAGCTGCATCTCAACGACGCGGCGTTCACGTTCCACCATGAAAGCTCACTCGCGCTCGGCTTCGGCTTCAGGTGCGGATTCCTCGGACTCCTCCACATGGAGATCGTCCAGGAGCGACTAAGGCGCGAGTTCGGGCTGGACATCATCTCTACCTCGCCCGGCGTAGTCTACAAGCTCAAGCTCAAGAGCGGCGAGGAGAAGGACCTCGACAATCCGCTCCAGATGCCAGACCCGTCGGCTCTCGAGACAATTTCCGAGCCGATCCTCAAGGCCAGAATCATCACGCCGTCCGAGTCCATCGGCGACGTTATGCGCATCGTGATGGACCGCCGCGGTCAGGTCGAGGGAACGGAGACGATCGACGCGAAGCGCGTGATGCTGCACTGCATGCTCCCGCTCAACGAGATACTCATCGACTTCCACGACACGCTGAAGTCAGTGAGCCACGGCTACGCGTCAATGGACTACGAACCTGCGGGCTATCAGGTCTCCGACATCGTGAGGATGGACATTCTCCTCAACGGCGAGACGGTCGACGCGTTTGCGACGATGGTGCACCGCGCGAAGGCGCGCGCGAGGGGAATCCAGATGTGCAAGGCGCTTGCGGACACGATTCCGCCGCACCAGTTCAAGATTCCGGTGCAGGCGGCGATCGGACGCGAGATCATCGCGCGCGAGGACATACGCCCGTTCCGCAAGGACGTCCTTGCGAAGCTCTACGGTGGCGACGTCACGCGCAAGATGAAGGTCCTCGAGAAGCAGAAGCGCGGCAAGGCGAGGATGAAGGAGTTCGGGCACGTCAACGTGCCTCAGAGCGCCTTCATCGCCGTCCTGAAGGGGACGATCAAGGAGAAGTAGTTCAGCTCATCAGGTCGAGGACGCAGAGGAGCTTCTTCATCTCCTCGTCCGTCCCGATCGTGATCCTGAGCCGGTCGCCGGTAAGAGGTCCGGGGAAGTAGCGCACGAACACGTCGTGCGACTTCAGGAATGCGAACACGTCCGGCGCGTGCATCCCCTCCGGTGGCTTCGCGAAGACGAAGTTCGCTTCGCTCGGTATGACGTCCCATCCGCGGCGCAGCAGGGTCTTTGCGAACGCCTTGCGCGTCTTCACCACCTTCGCGACCGTCTTTCTGTGGTACGGGCGGTCCTTGAAGGCCGCGAGTGCGACGCGCTGCGCGATGGCGTCGACGTTGTACGAGTCCTTGATCTTGTAGAGCGCCTCGATGAGGTCGCGCGGTCCGACGCAGAACCCGACGCGCAGTCCCGCGAGCGAGTAGCTCTTCGAGAATGTGCGCATCACGATGACGTTCCTGTTCTTCGGAGCGGTGGCGAGGCTCATGCAGTTCCCGCGCGCGAAGTCGGCATACGCCTCGTCTACAAGGACAACGCCTTTGAACCTGCGCGCAAAGGCCGCGATGCCCTCTGGCTCGCGGAACTCTCCCGTCGGGGCGTTGGGGTTTGTAAGGAGGAAGAGCGAGACATTGTCCGCGAGGCGCGAGACAAGCGGAATGCCCCGTTTCGAGTCCGTCATCGCGCGCCCGGCGCCGATCCACTTGACGTCCCTTATCGCGGCGAGCGTCTTGTAGAGCGAGTAGCTCGGATCAAGCGAGCCGATCGACTCGTTGTTCTCGACGAAGGCGCGCGCGCAGAGCGACAGGACCTCGTCCGATCCGTTGCCGACGAAAACGCGGTCCGGGGTGGTGCCGAAGCGCTTCGCTATCGCGAGCGCGAGTTCGGAGCAGTTGGGGTCCGGATAGCGCCTCACGTTGTCGAGGTCGAAAGACTTGAGGACTTCCGCGCACTTGGGGGAGGGCGGATAGGGGTTTTCGTTCGTGTTGAGTTTTACAACCGACTTTGACTTCGGCTGCTCGCCTGGGACGTATCCCTCAAGGCTCTGTATGTGGCGTGCTATTCTCATCTGGTGAACTCGGCCTTTTTCTGTTGATGACCCTTGTCGCGCCTGCGGCGCTGGATCTTGCCATGTCATCCTCCATCAGCAGCTGCGCGCTCGTGTGGTAGGCGTGGCGCTTCAGGAGTATAAGCAGGATGTGTTCGTCAATGGTAAAGCTGGTGAGGTCGCGAATCGCGACAGCTCCTTCGTCCTCTATGACCTTGTCGAGCATCTTGATGTTGTTCTCGAGCGTGACGGTCTTGCTGAACAGGCGAGTGGAGAATCCGTTCGGTTTCGCCGGATTGCCAGACGCGAGCGGAATGAAGTTGAGGAGGTACCAGCCGGAGTTCTCGATGTTGACCATCGTGGAACCGTTGCGGCTGACGGTCACCGTGGAGCATCCCGCGAGAAGGGCGGCCGCAAGGGCGAGAAGGGCGGCGCGCTTCATTTCAGCACCCCCGAGAGCTGGATTTCCTTGTAGGTGAGGAGATAGGGCACGGGCACCGGAAAGTCGGTTCCCGGAATCTCGAACAGCACCGACTCCTGCGTATAGTACGACATGTCGCCGGTCTGCTTGCCGTAGAATTTCGCGTAGTCCATGAAGCGCCGCTGTATCTTGTCCATAGTCACGTCGTTGCGGAAGAACACCCAGGGCATGAACGGATCCTCCGACGCGTTCCCGCACGCAAGCGGGATTATGTTGAAGAGATACCATCCCCTGTTGCCCACGCAGACGTGCTCTTCGCCCGTCGCGCGGAGGTCCGCCGAGTCGAGAGTGAAGCACCCGGCGAGGAGCATCGCCGAGCCCATGGACAGGACTGTTTTTATTAGTTTCATGTCTTGAAGGTGCAAATATGGATGATAGTATATTATAAAGGCCGATTGGGTGCAAGGGGGAAGTTTGCGTCTGCCAGGGTTTACGCATTTGAACTTATGCGCGTCAGGCGGCATGGTCTCTGGCTGTGCGGGCCGAAACTTCCCTTAGTGTGCAAGTGTGCAAATGTGCAAATGCATCAACGGTCAGCACCAGTTTCCAGCGCCAGCCATTCGCGTCTCGCTGAACGATTCGTTCCGTCATTGAGCTGGAGGATGTTTCCTCCAGACCTCCTCTACGGCGGCAACCCGGCCTCAG
>JAEDKA010000053.1 GCA_016296065.1 Kiritimatiellia bacterium | reverse complement strand
CCACCTCGAAACCTTGCCTTTCCGATTTGACTCACTTAATTGTACAACTTTCCGTTGGCTCACAGCCCGCTCACAAGCGTCCGAAAATATGGTACAATACTAGTGCTTTCTCCGAAGAGGATGACGGTCTAAAAAATCGTGCAGGAGGGCCATCGGAAATGATGCTGATTTAATCGCGGGCGACTCATGCCGGGTAACCGCCGAAAAAGCGAAGCTTTTGAGGGCCGAGGCCGATAGGCCGAGGGGATAGCCGAAGGCCGAGCTAAGGCGTTGAAAGCGTGAATCCGCGAGGCCAACGGGCAGGCGCAGCAGGGCCAATATAACCAGCGGAGGGTGTCCGCGAGGGGTTACTGCTAAGGCAGGTTTACTATACCCCGGAGGCAGCATGAAAAATCAGAAGTCAGTTCAGTTATTCGAAGCATCGGAAATTCAGAGCCGTATTGTCGCGGTGCGCAACGTCCAAGTAATGCTTGATCGTGACTTGGCAGTGTTATATGGTGTTCAAACCAAAGTCCTCAATCAGGCGGTCAAGCGTAACATTGAGAGATTCCCCGACAGATTCATGTTCCGGCTAGTGGAATCTGAGATGCGGGAACTGGTCACAAATTGTGACCGGTTCGAGACGCTCAAGCATTCCGGAGTGCCGATGTATGCTTTTACAGAACAAGGCGTTGCCATGTTGTCGGCAGTGCTTCGGAGCAAGATCGCGATAGACGTCAGTATCCGAATAATGGACGCGTTTGTCGCCATGCGTCGATTTGCGTATGATCACGCGGGTCTTGTTCAGCGCGTTGGCGCGATTGAACTGAAGCAGCTCGAAACAGACAAGCGGATCGACACGGTGTTTGACGCCCTTGACCGCGGAAACTTGCTCCCAAGCGGTATTTTGCCCGCCGAGTCGGAGTTTGACTCGATGCGGTATGTCTCGCGCCTGATCGAAAGCGCGCAGTCGGAGATCGTGCTCATCGACCCGTATTCTGACGCTGTCACGCTGGAGGTTCTTTCGAAGAAGCGGCCTGGCGTAAAGGTTCGCCTTGTCTGCAAAGATCGCGGCAAGCCGACACAGACCGAAATCGCGAAGTTCAACCGCCAGTACAAGGGCCTCGCCGTCACCTACTCCGACGACTTCCACGATCGATTCCTCATTATCGACAACACTGAGCTGCATGGCCTTGGCTCGTCCATCAACTGCCTCGGCCGTCGCGTCACTTCCTACACCACCCGCGACGCGAGGGAGATCGCCAAGCTGCTGGCAATGGTGCCATGAACGCGGCCCGGAGAGCTGATGGGGGCGGCGGGTGGCGCTTTGTACGAGCGGCAGCAGGCGCCGTTGCCGGATGTGCCGGTGGCGCAGACGCCTGCAGGAGTACGCGTCAAGGCGGTGGAGCGGATGGGTGAGACGCTTGATCTTAGCAATGCCGAAGCAGCGAAATTCTTGAGACGCGCACCGGTTCCGGCATGATGACTGTCTGAATTTCAAGACCTCCAATACTCCAGAACTCCAAGTAGCGGAAGCAATGGCTTGGAATTATAGTTAAGTTATAGGCAAGAATGTTGAGGGGGCAACGCGGCTGGAAGCCGCGTCTCCATGGGAGGCGCTGAGCATCCGCCGCGCTGCAGGGTTTCCGTCGCTAGAGACCCCCGCTACAGCCAGTTTACTGCTCCGTCACGGAGACGGGGATGGTCTGGGTGGGGTGAAGTCGGCGCCGGAGTTGTCGGCGTCGACCTTGGTCGAGGTCATGACCGCGATGGCGGGGATGCCGATGCCCATGACCGTGAGGGACTGTCCCTTGCTCGTCCTGCCGGACAGCGCCGCCAGAGGCGAAGCGGCGCGTTCCGGTGGTTGCGCACCCTGGGGGGTGGGGCGTTTCCGCTACCCCGGGGGATCGCGGGCCGCTACCCGTAGGGGTGTCGTCGCCGCACCCCCGGGGATGACGACTATTGCTCCGTAACGGAGACGGGAACGGTCTGAACTGGGACGTTTGCGTCGTCTCCCGCGTTGTCCGCCGTCTGCGTTGACTGCGTGATGACGGCAATGCCCGCGGGAAGATCCAGGCCATCGGCGGGAAGATCGACGCCGTCGCTCGGCCGTCATGGTGGCCGTTTGACTGGGGGAAGCGGCGTCTCGCCGCTTCAAGATATCTCACGCAGAGGCGCGTAACCGCCCCTTGAGGGTGGGCGCGACCCATAGGGAAGCGACCAAGCCGAGCGAAGCGAGTGCCGAGAGAGGCCGAGAGCGCAGAGGGGTTTAGCCGGGTAGAACATGAGTAAAAACTCCGATGGTTAATGTTCTCGCTACCGCTTCACTGCTTCGCACTTTTCAACCACGATCAATTGGCTCCATTCATAGTGTTTAGAGCGGCCTTCGGCCGATTTATGCGACGCAGTCGCATCCCCAAATACTTCTATTGACATATGCAAAGCCGTTGAGTGGTGCGAAGCCGCGGAGCGGGAATGCGCCCGCGCACCCCTGCTCCGCTTCGCGGACGGCCTGTCGGCCGGGGGATACGAGCGGGCCGCAATGGCTGGTGAATGACGAGCCAATGTCACGTGATTGCGGCGTCTCGCCGCGTCGGCGTGACGCACCGGGACGGTGCGTCTCCTTGGGGTGCGATGCCAGGTGGATGAACCAAGGAGATGCGGCGTCTCGCCGCGTCGGTGTGGCGGAGCTGGAAGCTCCACCTCCATGGGAGAGGACGCGGCTGGAAGCCGCGTCTCCATGGGAGGGGCCGTGCATCCCGCCGCGCTGCAGGGGGCCGTCGGTGGACCGTTTCGCTACCGATGGAGGCGAAATTTGGTATAATATACCGCCAAAGCTCGAAAGAAGGCAGTGATGGCGGATGTATCGAAGATAAGGAAGTTCCGGGACGCGGACGACTACCGCAGGAATTTCGTGGTCCAGGGTGAGATAGACAAGTATCTCCCCGGCGGAAAGCATTTCATTGACGAGGCGGAGATCGCGCGTTGCATCTCGGAGATAGCCGAGAAGCCCGCCGACCCCGTGCGCGTGAGGGAGATAATCGCAAAGAGCGAGTCGACGTGCGAGACGCTTCTCCCAGAGGAGACGGCCGTCCTCATGTCCGTCACCGACCCTGCGCTCTTCGAGGAGATGCGCGCGGCGGCGGACCGCATCAAGAAGAAGGTCTACGACAACCGCATCGTGATGTTCGCGCCGCTCTACATGTCCAACCTTTGCGTGAACGGATGCAAGTACTGCGGCTTCCGCGAGGGGAACGCCGCGCAGAAGCGCCGCGTCCTCACGATGGACGAGCTCAAGGAGGAGATCGACGTCCTCGCGGGGCGCATAGGGCACAAGCGCCTCATCGCGGTGTACGGGGAGCATCCGACGACTTCGACGGAGTACATCGCCGAGACGATCGAGACGTGCTACAACCGCAAGGTGAAGGCCCCTCGCACCGGCGCGCCCGTCGGTATACGCCGCGTGAACGTCAACGCCGCGCCGCTTCCGGTCGAGGACCTCAAGGTCCTGAGGTCCGTCGGCATCGGGACGTTCCAGGTCTTCCAGGAGACGTACAACAGGAAGCTCTACGAGGAGATGCATCCGTCGTGGAGCGTGAAGGGCAACTACGACTGGCGCACGACGTGCTTCCACCGCTGCCTCGAGGCCGGGGTGGACGACGTCGGGTTCGGAGTACTCTACGGACTCTGCGACTGGCGCTTCGAGCTGCTTGCGACGATCATGCACGCGCGCGACCTCGAGCGCTGGTTCAACATCGGGCCGCACACGCTGTCGTTTCCGCGCCTCGAGCCGGCGAGCGGCACGCGCGTCCCGGAGGAGAGCCCGTGGCTTATCGACGACGACACGTTCGCGCGCATACTCGTGATCGCGCGCCTTTCGGTTCCGTATACGGGCATCATCGTGACGGCGCGCGAGAGCCCCGAGAGCCGCAACCGAGTCCTCGACCACGGCATGACGCAGCTCGACTGCTCGTCCAACATCGCGATCAAGGGCTACAGCGACTTCGCGAACGAGGCGCACCAGGAGAAGGAGCGCCAGCAGTTCATGCTCGGCGACAACAGGTCCATAGACGAGATGGTGCGCTACCTCGCCTCGCGCGGGACGATCACCAGCTTCTGCACGGCGGGCTACCGCTGCGGCAGGACGGGCGGGTGCATCATGGACGCGCTCAAGACGGGACGCGAGGGCAAGTTCTGCAAGATCAACGCCGTCCTCACGTTCCGCGAGTGGCTTGACGACTTCGCTTCGGACGAGACGCGTGCCATCGGCGACGCGCTCATCGAGAAGGAGCTCGCCGGCATAAAGGAGTGGCTGCCGAAGTTCTATCCGACGGTCATGAAGCAGTACGAGGCGACATGCAGGGGCGAGAGAGACCTCTTCTTCTGAGGCTTGCCGAGCTCTTCTGGGAGCTTTTCCGCATCTCGCTCTTCGTGATCGGCGGGGGCTATGCCATAATCGCTGTGGCGGACGGGGTGTTCGCTAAGAAGGGCTGGACCGAGGAGGGCGAGCTCATCGACAGGCTGCCGGTGTTCCAGATGGTTCCCGGGATTGTCGCGACGCACACGGCGGTCTACGTAGGGAACAAGATTGCGGGAGGAGTCGGCTCGTTCGTCGGCGTTGTGGCGGTGGCGATTCCGTCAGTCGTCATCTTCACCTTCGTCTCCGCGGGCTACGCGTCGCTTCCGCTGGACAACCAGTGGCTTGTGTCGGCGTTCGTCGGACTCCGCTCGGCGCTCACGGGCATAATCGCCGCGACGGTCGTGCGGAGCGCGAAGAAGGTGCTTGATCCGTTCTCGGCCGTCGTCTTCGCGCTTGCGTTTGCGGCGCTCGCCTTCGGCGTGCTTCCGGTGTGGGCCGTGCTGCTTGCGGCGATGGGCGTGGGGCTTGCGGTGGAGTTCACCCCGCGCGGCGGCGCGTCCGGGAAGCTCCAGTCCCCCGCCTGGCTCGGCACGCTGCTCTTCCTCAAGTACGGACTGCTCTGCTTTGGCGGCGGGTTCGTGCTTGTTCCGATGTACATCGAGGACTTCGTTGGAGCGGCGGCTCCGTATCTGCAGATTCCGACGGAGGAGTTCTCGAACCTGATGGCGCTCACGCAGATGACGCCTGGTCCGATAGGCGTGAACGGCGCGACCTTTTTCGGCTACCGTCTCGCGGGCGTTGCGGGTGCGCTTGCGGCGTCCGCCGCGCTGCTGCTGCCGGGCTCGCTTCTCGCGTTCGCCGCGTTCCGTTCGCTCGAGCGCTTCAGCGCGAGCAGGGCGGTGCAGGGGATCCTCCGCGGCGTACGGCCCGCGTCCGTCGCGCTCATGACCGTCGCGCTGTGGTCGTTTGCGAAGATGAGCGTATTCGGCGCCGACATGGTGGTGGATCCGCTCGCCGCCGCGCTTGTCGTCGGCTCGGCCTATTTAGCATACAGGAAGAAGCTCAATCTCGTGCTTCTCATCCTCCTCTGCGCCGCCGCGTCGACCCTCTTTTATGCCGTCTTCGGATAGTGCGCCGCACCCTATTGACACCAGACGCACGAAATTGGTATACTATGCGGCGTTAGGTTGAAACCCTCTATGGTGGGATGGCCGAGCGGTTAGGTAGCGGACTGCAAATCCGCTTACAGCGGTTCAACTCCGCTTCCCACCTCCAATCCAAACCGATGCTGACTAAGAAGAGTTCGGATGCCCTGGCGGCGGTCTTGACCGCCGTCGCTTGGTTTTGGACTGCGTACGAGTGCAACACGATCGGGATCGACGTGTTCGACATGATTCTCATGAAGGAGCGCACGGGCGGGTTCTTCGTCTGGGTTCTTGCGGCGGTTCTCACGGTTCTTACGTTCCTATGGATGCGTCCGCACCTCATCACGCGTGCGATAATGGCGATTTTCATGCTTCTGCCGGCGACGGTGTTCAGGTTCACGCGGCTCATGGTGCCGGAAAGCGGCTTTGCGCCGGTTCAGCTCCTTGTCGGGCTCATGTACGTGCTTGCGGCCATAGGGATGTTCGGTATGTTCTATCCCTGGAAGGTGGAGAAGGTCTTCGGCATAGGTGACGGCAAGGAGCACAAGCCGGGCGCGGAGGGCGAGGGGGGTATTTGAGTCTGCTCTGGACCATCCTTCCTGCGCTGCTTGGCGGTCTCGGGCTTTTCCTGCTCGGGATGAAGCACCTGTCGGAGGGTCTTCAGGCGACTGCGGGCGGAGGGCTCCGCAAGTTCATGTCCAAGGCGACAAGCCACCGCATCGTCGGCATTGGCTCTGGCATCGTCTCGACGATGATCGTGCAGTCGTCTTCGATAATCACCGTCATGCTCGTAGGCTTCGTGTCGACGGCGCTCATGACGCTTCCGCAGGCGTTCGCCGTCTTGATTGGCGCGAACATCGGCACTACGGCGACGGTTTGGATCATCGCCTACGCGCCCGATCCGCAGATGCTCGGCTTCATCGGCCTGGCCCTCGGTGGAACGCTCTACTTCTTCCTGCGCGGCGAGCGCGTGCACAACCTCGGGCTTACTATAATCGGGCTCGGGCTCGTCTTCCTGGGGCTCTACATCATGTCGAAGGGCGTCTCGCCGATTCGCGAGAACCCGGAGGTCTCGGCGATCTTCACGCGCATGAGCGCCGACAGGATGACGGGCGTCTTCCTCATCGCCCTCTGCGCGATGCTGCTCACCGCCGTCATTCAGTCCTCCGCGGCGACGATTGCGATCGCGATGGCGATGGCGACGCAGGGGCTCATCTCGTACGAAGTGGCGATAGCGGTGCTCTTCGGCGCGAACGTGGGCACTACGGCGACGGGATGGATCGCCGCCATCGGCGGGACGGCGGACGCGAAGCGCACCGCGCTTTCGCACACTCTCTCCAACCTCGTGGGCTCGCTCGTGCTGATCTGGTTCTTCCCGCTATTCGTCAAGCTCGGCCAGGCGCTCTTCCCGAAATGGGGAGTCGCGGAGACGGTTGTGGTTTCCGGACATGAGGTAAAGGCGTTTACGCACATGATGGCGCCGATCGCCGTCACGGACACGATCTTCGCCGTCTGCCGCGGAATCCTCTTCTTCCCGTTCGTGAAGCCGTTCTGCAGGCTTGTCGAGCGCATCGTGCCGCAGCCCGCGGACGAGAAGCCCCACCTCTCGGCGCTGCATTTCGGCGCCCACCTCTCGCCAGTCATCGCGTGCGACCAGGCGCTAATGGAGGTGGATTTCATGAAGCGCTCCGACCTCGAGCTGCTGGACTGCTGCCGCAAGGTCATCTCCGGGGCTACGGAGGGGGATGACGGACCCGAGAAGCACATTGTCCATCGCGAGGACATTCTCGACAACGTCCAGAAGGAGATCACCGAATTCCTCGGCTCCATAATGTCCAAGCGTCTCCCGCGCGAAGTCGCGGAGCGCGCGCAGCGGCTTCTGAGGCTCACGGACGAACTGGAGTCGGTGTCAGACGAATGCGCGACCGTCGTAAAGGTCGTGAAGCGCCTGAGAAAGCAGGGGCAGAAGATGTCCGAGCAGTCCGTCGCGCTTCTGCTTGACGTTCATGACCGCGTTGCCGGCTTTGCCGCGGACATCACGCCGCTCATCCGCTCGCCCCGCTGCACCTTCGACCTCGAGTCGCTCCAGAAGCGCTCGTCCGAGCTGCACTCCTTCATCCGCGAGTGCCGCCGCATCCAGCTCGGGCGCGTTGGGCCGGAGGACCCGGGCTCGTCCGTGCGAGTCCTCGGAGAGCTCGACATAATCAACGCCTACGAGCGCATCCGCGCCTACTACCTGAACTGCGCGGAGACCCTCGCCGGCGGCAAGCGCTGATTCACTATTTTGGGCGATTTAGCGTGAAGCCCTCTTTTGGTAAAATTCTCCTGGATGTAAAAACCAGGGGGAATTACCATGAAGGCATCGCAGAAACGGATCTCTAGACTCGCAGTTGCAGCGTCAGTCGCTGCGCTTTCGCTTTCGGCCGCTGCAGACACGCGGTTCTGGGCGGATACGAACGGCGACACGGCGCCGTTCAATGCCGTCGATTCGTGGGATCCCGCTCCCGCGGCGATGTCCGATGTCGCGTCCGATACCCTCGTCCTGAACAAGGGCGTGGACAAGATCGCCACCGTCGGCAACGGAGACAACGTGTCCGTCGGGACGCTGTATGTCGGCTGGGGCACGCTCGACGGATCCAGCATGAGCGCGTCGAAGGACAAGGGCGGACGCCTCGACGTCACGGGCGGACTGCTGTCCGTCACGGACTACTTCAGACTCGGCGGTGCGTATTCCGACAACAGCAACAACGTCGTGAACGTGACAGGCGGCAGGGTCGTCGCGTCGAAGCTGCGCACGAGCGACTGCTCGAACAGCGGCGGGAGGAAGAGCGAGACGATCAACGTGTCGGGTACCGGCATCTTCGAGATTGCGGCCGACGAGGCGCTGCTCGCCGTCTACAGCGGAGGCGAGACATTCGTCAACGTCACGGCCGGCGGAACGTTCACCGGCGATCAGCATCTGGACATCGGACGCTCCGGGAAGGCGACGTTCACGCTCGACGGCGGCACGGTGTCCCTCGCCAGCGACAAGAACGTAAACGTCGGACGCCACTGGTATGGCGGCGGCAGCGGGAACGGCAAGCTCGAGATCAGGAGCGGAGCGTGGACTTCCGGCAATGTGAACGTCGGCCAGGGCGAAGGCGGCTCCACCACGGGCGAGCTCGTGATATCCGGCGGAACGGTCGATATGCGCTGCGTCAGGGTCGGCGTCAACAGCGGCACCGGAACGTTCAGGCTTTCCAACGTCACGGTCAACACGACGAGCGACTCCGGCATCGGCATCAACTCGAATTCCAAGGGCACGATGATAATAGATTCCGGCAAGTTCGCTTCCGCCGGAAACCAGTTCCGCGTTGGCGAGAAGGGCGTCGGCGTTCTCACCATGAACGGCGGCGAGCTAACGGCAAACTACGCGCTAGAGCTGAACGGGAATTCCGAAAGCGTGGCCGAGGGCACGACGCTCAATCTCAACGGCGGAAAAATCACCGTCGGCCAGATCAACTCGAAAACGACGCTGACAACGGCGACCATCAACTGGAACGGAGGCACGCTGACGAGCAACGGGATGTCCGATGGCCAATGGGGCGGATTCTTCCCGAAGAACGATTACATCAAAATCAACGTGCTTTCAGGCGGCGCCGTATACGAGACAAGGGAGGACAGGGGCTCCAAGAGCGAGAAGATCGACCAGCCGATGTCCGGCGTCGGAGCGTTCACGAAGCGTGGACGCGGCACGCTGTCTCTCAACGGCGCGCTCAATCTGAAGGGCGGCTTCAAGGTCGAAGGCGGCACGCTTAACGTCGTCTCCCTGGATTGCACCACCTTCAAGGAGATTTCGGTAGCGGAGAACTGCACGCTCGACCTTGGCGGCGCGTCGGTGAAAGTCGAGAGGTATGTGGTCAACGGAAGCGAGAGGAGCTCCGGAACATATGTTGCGCACAACGGAACTGTCCATGTCATGTCCGCTGAGGAGCTGACTCCCGTGTCGGCGAGGTGGACTAACGCGGCAGGCGACGGCGATGTCGCGAATCCTGACAACTGGGTGTCGTTGAACGCCGCCGGAGAGGAGATTCCCGTCGCGCCGACGTCTGCCACGCCGATAACCGTTGTCTATGTCCCTGGCGGAATGACGTTTGACGGATTCTCCGACGTCACGTGGATCGTCGAGAACGATACCTGCGCCGAGGGATAGCGCCGCCCTGAAGTGCTGCAGACGGCTGTCGCGTGGTATGATCCGTCGGAGTATGGCAAGTACAGCATTGCCGGGGACGCAGTTGTCGCACTTTACAACAAGGGCACGGCGGGGTCCGCTCTCGACCTGCAGCTCCGCGACGCGAACAAGGGCGGCCCTGCGCGTGTGGAGAACGCCTTCAACGGCACGCCTGCGCTTCACTTCGACAACGACTCCGGTTTCGTGTCGACGGGGATCTTTCCGGGCGATCTCCGTGCCGGAAGTCCGCGTACGCTCTTCGCCGTAGTGCATGGCGGGAGCGTGGGATTCCTGTCGATGGCGCAGGCCGGATCCAGCGAAGAGGGACGCAGTCTGCTGCTGGCCGGCGGCGGATTCGGCGAGGCCTACCAGATCGGATATCTTGGCAATGACGCCCAGTGGGCAAGTGGGCAGGCTAATTTCAGCTATTCAAGCAGCAAGCCGTTTGTGTTCTCGGGTCGGACCGCATCCGGACAGTCTGGGACAAACGTGGTGACGTCGTGCGCTATGGATGCAGACGGGCAGGCGAATGGTGAGACAAAGGAGTTCTACATGCCTTCCGGCGAAGCTGCGCTGAACTACAAGTCGTACTACGGTACATTCGACGTCGGATTCTACAATGCCGACACGTCGGGCTGGCAGGGCGAGGCGCTCATCTTCACCAACGCGCTCGACGATGCGGAGATGGACGAGGTGAACGCTTATCTCAGAGGGAAGTGGCTCAACACCGTGGCGGTGATGCCGGAATTAGAGAAGATTGTCGTGGACGCCGAAATCGATCTCGGCGGGACGACACGCACTTTCGACACGGTCTCCGGCAACGGCTCGTTCGTCGACGGAACGGTGGTGCTGACCGGCGATCTCGTCGTGACGGTGAATCCCGACGAGACAGTGGTCGTTCCGACCTTCGACAAGCTTGTGCTAGGTCCGGCGGCGCGTCTCGTCGTCATGGGAGCGAAGAACCTGCCCATCCGCAGGACGATCAACATCCTTCCGTTCAACTCCCTCGAAGGCGAGTTCGCATCCGTCGTCGGAGAGAAGGGCGTCCTTGTGAAGTGCCGCTATCTGGAAGACCACGTCTGCGCCAGCCGCGATGCCGGAATGCGCATCAGCCTGCGCTGAGGAACAAATCGAAAGGAACAAGCCATGAACCAGTTGACGAAAGTATTTACGGCTGCCTGCATCGCCGCGCTTGCCGCGGCGCCGGCGTTCGCGCGCGTGGAGAGGTTCCGTCCGGCGGACGGGACGGGCATCGAGGGCTCCGGAGGAAAGAAGCTTGCCGCGGACCTCACTATTCCCGACGGTGCGACGGAGAACATTCCGGTAGTCATCGTGTGCCACGGGTTCCGGTCCAGCAAGGGCGGCATACCGGGTCCCGAGCTGACGAGCCAGCTCATTGCGCACGGAATCGCGACGATGTGCTTCGACTTCAACGCGCACGGAGACAGCGAGGGCGAGTTCATCGACATGACTGTTCCGAACGAGATCGAGGACGCGATAAAGATCTACGAGTACATACGCGCCCGCCCCGAGTTCGGCAAGATTGCTATCGCTGGACATTCCCAGGGCGGAGTCGTTGCGGCGATGGTGGCCGGACAGCTTGGGGCCAAGAAGATCTCTGGACTTGCGCTTTGGGCGGTGGCGGCCGTGCTTAAGGACGACGCGATAAGCGGGCACTGCATGATCTACCACTGCGACGCGTCGAATCCACCGGTGGAAGGGATCGATCTCGGCGACGGCAGGCGTCTCGGGCGTGAGTTCATCCTGACGGCGCAGAAGCTTCCGATCTACGAGACGGCCGCGAAGTACAAGGGCGGTGCGTGCGTGATTACAGGAGGCTCGGACGTCATCGTTCCGGTCAAGTACGGCAGACGCTTCCACGGCGTGCTCGTCGGCAGCAGCTTCCATCTGCTTCCCGAGGAGGACCACAACTTCTCGCGCAGCTACAAGTCTTCCATTGCCATTGGCGCGGATTATTTCATCCGTATGCTCGCGCCAGGCAAATAGCCGAAAATCACCTCGCGAGGTACCAGCCATGTACCTCGGGAGGTACCCTGTGCCTACCTCGGGAGGTACCCTGTGCCTACCTCGCGAGGTATCCTATGTCCACATCACGAGGCACCTGCCGTCCAGCTCTGGCGAAATAGTGCTTGGATTGCCCACTGAACTCAGACTGTCCCCGACATGCATCTCCTTGTTGTCTCGGGGACAGTCCCCTCCGAGCCTCTCCCTTAAATTTCCGGGTGCGATTTTAATTCGTTGAAAATCTGAGCCATATTACGCCGCGCTCCTGACACTTGTGTCGGCGCGGGGGATTTGCCGCCGAGATGATACTTTCGTATAGTAGATAGCCGAATGCGTTATTTGGTAAAATTCAAAGTGTCAGGAAAAACCGTATGGAGGAACCGCGATGTTGAATGCGAAGGTATGGAGATTTGCGCTGGCAGCCACGGCGCTTCAGACGTCATGCGCAGCGTCCGCCGCGCCGGTGCTCCCCGGCTATCTCACCGATCCGACCGCGCTCAAGGAGAACTTGTCGAACGAAAAGGAATACCAGCCGCCCGAGCAGCTGAAGTATCCGTACGTCTCGACATACTACGTGAAGCCGACGGTACTGGCCGGCAAGAAGGTGCGGGTCGCAATCTTCGTGACGGATTTCGAATCGTCGAAGGTGCGCTTCCTCGACGACTCGCACAGCTTCACCGCCTTCCTCGAGTACAGGCCCAGGGGCGGGGAGTCGAAGGTCCTGACGCTCAAGGACCTGAAGAGCGGTGACGCCGAGTTCGACCTCGGCGCGCTCCCTGCCGGCGAATACGAGATGCGCGTCTGGGCGAAGGACGCGAAGGGGCGCGAGTCGCATCGCGTGATACACGACTTCCGCGTCGCATCTGCCGCGGACCTCGCAATCCCCGCGGACAAGGTCTACACGATGACCGAGGCGGACCTCGCGGCGTACGGAATCCGCAACGACGGCGACCTCGAGGAGGTCGTCTACGTCGGCTCGAACTCCACGGAGGTCGTGAAGAGGAAGCGCGTGGGCGTTCCGGGCTATACCGTAACCGTGCCGCTCGATCCCAAGACGGGCAAGGTGCCGTGGCAGGCGTGCAAGCAGGCGAAGATCGCCTATGACGAGGGCTACGACAAGGCCGCCGTCGAGGCGGATGCCGTCCGCACGGCCGAAGGGCTCCAGAAGCTCGTCGACGAAAAGTCCGCCGCGGGCTTCCGCAAAGTCGTGCTGCTCGCGGGGACGTACCGCTTGTCGCACAAGAAGTCGCTGTCCGTTCCGAGCGGAATGACGCTCGACCTCGGAAAGGCCGTGCTCAAGCAGAACGGCTTCACGGGCGCGAAGTCCTGCCTTGTGCGCATAGAGGGCGCGACGGATGCGCATCTCGTCGGCGGAACGCTCGAGGGCGACTACTGGGAGCACGACTACGCGCGTTCGCCGAACAACTCCGAGTGGCCCGCCGGATTCGATATCTGCGGCGGGGCGAGCTACTGCTCAGTGGAGGACGTGAAGGTCGTGGACATCACCGGCTACGGCGGACAGAACGGAATCAGCACGACCGCCCCCGGCGGCCCCAGCCGCTTCCTAGAGAGGCTCCCCGCGTTCGCGCCCGGCGGACTCGATGCGGCGACTGGCGAGGTGGACGCGTCGGACAAGTTCCGGTTCACCTCCGACTTCAAGCCGCTCGACAAGATTCTCTCCGCCGGAAACCGCCGGCTCCAGATATCGAAGTACCTCGGCTACCAGGGCGTCGCCACGCGTTCGTGGCAGACTACGGCGGCGTGGTACGACGCGTCGAAGAAGTTCCTCTGCGCGGAGACTTGCTGGCAGTACAGGGAGATGTGGATTCCGGATGGCGCCGCGTTCCTGCGCGTCTCGGTCGAGGCGGAGAGTGCGGAGGCGGCCGATGGAGCCGGGCTCGTGCTTACGTCATTCCGCATACCCGTGAACTGCGTCGTCGCGCGCTGCACCTTCGACAACTGCCGCTGCGTCGGCTACGCGGCGTCGGCGATGAAGAACATGCTCTTCGCGGAGAACTTCTTCACGCGCTCCGGAGAGAGCGCCGCGTGCTGCGCCTTCGACGCGGAGGACGGATGGGACCAGATGCAGGACGTCTATTTCAGGAAGAACGTCTTCCGCGACAATCCGCGCAACAGCTCGATACTCACCTGCGCCGGACACAACTTCGTCATGGAGGAGAACGACGGCGACATCTATCTCTGGGGCCGCACCCACTCCCCGTGCGTGCGCGGAAACGCCGTCGGACAGGCGACGTTCCGGTGCGACTCGCGCCTGCGCTCGGGCTACGGACGCTTCGGGGGCAACACGTACTCGAAGGGCGTCACCCTCGGACTGAACGACAGCAAGGAAAGGCCCGACAGCTGGGACCAGGTGCTTTCCGCAGTCGACTTCGACGCAGCGAAAGGGGAGTTCGCCGTATCCGTAGGCGCGGCGGGGCGTGTCGTAGGGTGCAGCTTCCGCAATCTTCCCGTCGGCGTCGCGAACGCCTACGGCTGCACTTTCGAGAACTGCAAGGACGCCAGCACGTACGGTCCGTTCCCGGGCGGGCGCTGGGTCGGGGTCACGGTGAAGGACTCGGTCTTCAGCCGCTTCTACCAGTCGAACAGGTGGGAGCGCTGCCGATTCGAGAACACGAAGCTGAACAACTTCGCCGGAGGATCTGTCATCGCAAAGGACTGCACCTTCACTGAGTCGTCCATATTCGGACTCAGCGGTGCGGATATCCGGATGTTCGGCTGCACGCTTGACGGAACGCCCGTGCAGGGCGGCTGGTGGGAGAAGCCGGCCGACCTGCTGTTCAGGAACTGCAAGATAAGCACGAAGGGGAGCGAGCCAGCGCTGAAGCTCGGCGCCTACACCGTCGGACGAGTCGCATTCGATGCATGCGAGATCTCGGGTGCGGGAAGCCTCGTCGACATAAAGGACCTCAGGCCCATCCAGCTTCCGCCGAACGTTCCGGCCGAGGAGAACCCAGATCTCAAGCCCGGCATAATCGTCCTGCGCGGAACGAAGTGGATGAGCTCGGCGGCGGCCGTCGTCACACACGCGGCTCCGCCCCGGGGGGTGGTTCCACCGAAGAAGATATTGATACGAAATAAGGACAACGCCTGGCCGGAGGGAGTCGCCGTCGCGGCTGATGTCCCTCCTCACTGGGAAGTAAAGTGATCTCACAGAAAGGAGCAGAGCCATGAAAGGCACCAGAAAACTTCTCGCCCTCTCCCTGGCCTCGGCCACGGCCTTTGCCGCGTGCGGAGGCGAGAAGCTCGTGAAAACCGGGGACAAGCTCGTATTCATGGGCGACTCCATCACGGAGTTCGGCAAGAACCGCACGCACGGATACGTGAATCTCGTCGTGAAGGGCCTTGAGGCGAACGGGATATATCCTGACTGGGAAGGCGTAGGCATTCAGGGCGACACGGCCCAAAACATGCTCGATCGCTTCGACCGCGACGTCGTCGCGAAAAATCCGGACATCGTGACGATATCCGCCGGAGTGAACGACATTTACAAGCACGTCGCCTACGCGACGTACTGCCAGAACGAGCGCAGCATGGTCGCGAAGGTGAAGAACGCCGGCGCGAAGGCCGTCATGCTTTCTCCGACGACGGCCGGATACGGCGAGACCGACACGGACGAGCTCAGGAAGTTCGTGGGAGGAGTGAAGGAGATCGTAGCCGACGAAGGGCTGGCCTACGCCGCGACGTACGAACACTTCCGCGCGTGGATGAACGACCCAGACAAGCCGGTCCTGGCGCGGATGGCCAACGCCGACCTGCGCATAACCTGCGACACGGTGCACATGTCCCCCGCAGGCGACCGCCAGATGGCGAGGGCCGTCCTGAAGGCGTTCGGGCTCGACATGGACGAGCTTTCCGCGGCGGAAGCGGCGTGGAACTCGGACGACACGCTCGTTCCGCTCGTCGTGCCTCCGTCCTCGACTACGACGATCTCCGCAAAACTCACCGACGCCGAGGCGCAGGCCGTCGCCGGGCTCACGATAAAGCAGATACTCGACCGAGGCATTCCCTCGCTTGCTGCGAATCCGACGCTTGAGGGCGAAGGCAGCGGCGCATCGGACGCGAAGACTGTCACGTCCACGTCCTGCAACTTCTCCTACAGGGCGTATGATCAGCTCGTCTCCGCGGCAGCGAAGCTGGGTATCCGCGTCGACGAGGCCGTGAAGTGCGCAATCCTCCGCGCCGCGCGCGACGTCTCTGCGCTCGTTCCCGCCGCGCCTGTCGTGAAGCTGAACGGCGTCCATTGCGGCGCGACGCGCGCGACGTTCGACACGACGATATCGTCCGTCGGCGCGACTGCCGGCTCGTGCGACGTCCTTCTTCGCCTTGGAACCTCGGTCGACGCGCTCGGGGAGCCCGAGCGCATCGCAGTAGGCGAGACCGACACGTTCGACTGCCTCAGGACGGGGCTGCAGCCGAACACGACCTACCACTACGAGCTGACGTTCATGAACAACGCGGCGACGCCGATGAGCACGGTTATTGGCGGAAGCTTCACAACGATGTCCGCAGGAGTGCTCGAACCGTCCGGGGATGACGACGCGGCGGCGATACAGGCGGCGATCGACGCGGCCGCGCCGTCGCGCGGAACGGTCACGCTCTCCGGCGGCGTCTTCACCCTTGGCGCCGAGCTTATGGTGACGAACGGGGTCACTCTCGCCGGACAGGGCATGGCTGAGACGACGCTGCGGCAGACCGCCCCGCACCGCGTAATGACGGTGAAGGACGGATCCCGCGTCGAGGGGCTTGCGGTCACGGGCGGCAACACGACCGGAAACTGGACTCACGGTGCGGGCGCCTACGTCGCGGACGGCACGATCTCGCATTGCGGCATCCACCACAACCGCGCCAAGGGCAACAACGTCTACGGAGTCGGCGTGTTCTTCGAGAAGGGCTCGATCGACCATTCCGTCGTCGCCTTCAACACTGGAACCGACACCGGCGCGGGCGGAGGCATCGGACACTACAACACAGCAGGCGCGATCTTCGTCGACACGTGCCTTGTCTACGGGAACGTCCGAACCAACGGACGCGGCGGCGGCGTAGCCTTCGTCATGAACAATCCGAACGTGACTATGCGCAACACGACTATCGCCGGAAACGCCGCGAGCTCGACGGGCGGAGGAATCGCCGACGAGACATACAACCACAACGTGAAACTCGTGAACTGCATCGTCTCCGGGAACACGGCCGGTTCCGGCGATGCGAATGTCGTCGGTACGTCGACGTCCGGCTCCTCGAACAACATTCTCGGCGGCGCTCCGGCGTTCGTCGACGCGGCGAACAACGACTACCGCCTGTCCGCTGGCTCGCCGGCGATAGGCAGGGGGATGACGTATTCGGGAATTGGCACGGATCTGGACGGTGCCTCATTTGCCAATCCCCCGTCTATCGGATGCTACGAGTTCGATGGAACCGTGCCGCCTCCGGCTAAGCGTCCACGCATCGTCTTCTCGATCTACTGAGCGGCCTTCGCCCGATTTATGGTATAATTTCGGGCATGGAAGATTTCGGATTCTATCTTGTTATGACCGACCCGAAGGTCGGATACGAGCGCTGCTGCGAGGCCGCCGTTAGGGCGGGCGTCAAAATGGTGCAGCTGCGCATGAAGTACGTCCCGCGCGAGGAGCTTCTCGACATGGCGAAGCGGCTCGCGGCGATCACGAAGGGAAGCGAGACGAACCTCATCATCGACGATGACGCGTCCGTCGCCGCCGAGGCCGGGGCGGACGGCGTTCATGTCGGGCAGGACGACATGTCGGTCGAGGAGGTGCGCGCGCGCTTCCCGGAACTGCGCATCGTCGGACTCTCCACGCACAACCTCGCCCAGGCGCAGGATTCGCTGCGCCACTCTCCAGACTACATCGGCGTCGGGCCTGTCTTCAAGACGCCGACGAAGAAGATTCCCGACCCCGTGCTCGGAACGGAACTCGCCGGACGCATGATCGCGTCCGTGCCGTATCCCGCCGTCGCCATCGGCGGAATCAACGCCGAGAACCTGAGGTCGGTGATCGCCGCCGGCGCGCGGAACTGGTCCGTCGTCCGCGCCGTCTGCGGCTCGGACGATCCGTACTCCGCGATCCTCCGTCTGCGGGAGATCGCCGCGGGGTGACGTAACCTTTGGATACGGATGCGCGACGGCAGTTTTGATAGAATAGCCGCAAATGGATAATCGTTTCTACAGCAAGTGGCAGTGGTGGCTTCGCCCGACCGGGGCGTGGCATCGCTGAGCCTGCACACATTTGCGGCAAGAAGGCGGCCTCGCTTCGGGTGAAGCGGGGCGCTTTTGTTTTTTGAACTCAAACAATAAAAACAATACGACAATGAACAACGGACACTACGGACAATACGGCGGACAGTACGTCGCCGAAACGCTTATGGGGCCCCTCAAGGAGCTCGAGGCCGCGTACTTCGAGGCGAAGGACGATCCAGCCTTCCAGCGCGAGTTCGCGGAGCTCCTGCACGACTACGTCGGGCGCGAGTCGCCGATCACCGTCTGCCGCCGTCTCTCCGAAAAGCTCGGCGGCGCGACGATAGTCCTCAAACGAGAGGACCTCAACCACACAGGCGCGCACAAGGTGAACAACACCATCGGACAGGCCCTGCTCGCGAAGCGCATGGGCAAGCGCCGCCTAATCGCCGAGACCGGCGCGGGAATGCACGGCGTTGCGACCGCTACGGTCGCCGCTCTCTTCGGAATGCCCTGCGAGGTCTACATGGGCGCGATAGACGTGGACCGCCAGGCGCCGAACGTCGGACGTATGCGAATGCTCGGCGCGACGGTCCACGCCGTCACCGAGGGAAGCGCGACTCTGAAGGACGCGATGAACGAGGCGCTGCGCGACTGGGTCACCAACTGCGACGACACGTTCTACGTCATCGGTACCGCGGCGGGTCCGCATCCCTACCCCGAGATGGTGAAGGACTTCCAGTCCGTCATCGGACGCGAGGCGCGGCGGCAGTGCCTGGAGAAGTTCGGACGCCTCCCCGACCAGGCGATCGCATGCGTGGGCGGCGGGTCGAACGCGATCGGACTCTTCGCCGGCTTTTTCGACGACGCGTCCGTGAAGCTCGTCGGAGTTGAGGCCGCGGGGAAGGGCATCTCGACCGGCGAGCACGCGGCGTCCATCAACGGCGGACGACTCGGCGTTCTCCACGGTGCGAAGACGATGCTCCTGCAGCGTCCGGACGGAAACGTCATCGACACCTATTCCGTTTCGGCGGGACTCGACTACCCTGGCGTCGGTCCGGAACACTGCTACCTGCACGACACTGGCCGCGCCGAATACGCCGCGGTGACGGATGACGAGGCGGTCGCGGCGTTCGACGAGCTGTGCCGCTGCGAGGGCATCATCCCCGCGCTCGAGTCGAGCCACGCGCTCGCCGAGGCGATAAAGCGCGCGCCGACGATGCCGAAGGACTCGATTCTCCTCGTGTGCCTCTCGGGGCGCGGCGACAAGGATCTGGAGAACATCGAAAACTACAAGAAGTCGAAAGGTTGAGGCAATGAAACGAATTGCAGATGCATTTGAAAACGCAAAGTCGCAGGGGCGCGGCGCATTTGTCGCGTACCTAACAATCGGCTATCCGTCGCTCGCCAAGTGCGAGGCGGCGATAGACACGCTCGTCTCGGAAGGGGCGGACATCATCGAGCTCGGCGTGCCGTTCTCCGATCCGTTCGCCGACGGCGCGGTGATTCGCTCCGCGGCGTACGAGGCGCTGAAGCAGGGCGTGACGCTTGCGGATGTCCTTGCGCTCGCGAAGCGCGTGAGGGCGAAGCATCCGAAGACTGGGCTCGTCCTGTTCTCCTACTACAACCTCCTCTTCGCGAACGGACTCGACCGCTTCGCGGACGCGGCGGCGGACGCCGGGATCGACGCCGTGCTGGCGGTGGACCTTCCGCTCGAGGAGCGCGAGGAGCTTCTCGCCGTGTTGCGTCCGCGCGGGATCTCCTACGTCCCGCTTATCGCGCCGAACACTCCGATGGAGCGCGTGAAGGAGAGCGCCAAGGGGCTCGACAACACGTTCCTCTACGTCATCACCGTGAAGGGGATCACGGGAGCGCGCAAGGAGCTTCCGTCCGACCTCGCATCGCGCCTCGACGCGATACGCGCGGCGGTGGAGCTTCCGATCGCCGCCGGCTTCGGCATCTCCACGAAGGAGCAGGCGGAGGAGGTCTGCCGACATGCGGACGGATACATCATCGGGTCCGCGCTCGTGAAGCGCTTCGGCAATGCGTCCTGAAATCAAGGTCTGCGGAGTGAACGACGCCGCGTTCGCCGCGTCCGCGGCGCGCGCGGGGGTGGACTACCTCGGCTTCATCTTCGAGCCGACCTCCCCGCGCGCCGTCACGGTCGAGAAGGCGGTTGAATGCGGAAAACGACTTGGAGACGCGGCATCTTGCCGCGTCAGACGTGTCGGCGTCTTTGTGAGGCAGTCCGTTGCGGAGATCGTCGAGACAATGCGCATGGCGCGGCTTGACGTCGTGCAGCTCCACAGGCGCGCTACGGAGGAGGATGTCGCCGCGCTGCGCGGAGCGGGCTTCGAGGTATGGACTCTCGCTGGCGGCGCGCCTGGGGACGGCGTGCTGTTCGACTCGTCGCACGGAGACGGCGAGCGAGGTTTCCGCAAGGGGCCCTACAAGTCGATCCTCGCGGGCGGAATAGGGGAGGCCAACGTGGCTGAGGCGCTTCGGCTCGGCCCAGATGTCATAGACGTCAACAGCTCGCTCGAGACTTCTCCCGGCGTCAAGAGCGCCGACTTGCTCGATCGTTTTCTTTGTCGTTTCGCCTCGGTCTTTGGCGTTGTCAATTTCCCCTGTCGACGTGGCCACATGGCTTGAGACTATGTTGTTTTGCTTTTATGCTGTCCTAGTACCGCACGTAGCCCACTCAATTGCGCTCTTGTTGCCGACGACGTAGTGTGTTCTTGTCCGGCAAATGTGCCTCATCACGGACCAGCGAGTGACGGCTTGCGGGCCACCGTAGGGGGTCCGTCGCTCCGCGACGGACAAGCAATCGCCGCTTCACTGGCGACTACATTCACACTTAATTGCTCCGTCGCGGAGCGACGGAGCCCCCTAGAGCGCAGCCATCTCCAAAGCTCCTGGCGGATGCGAAGGGAGCGCAGCGAGCGGAGTGTCCGCACCAAAATCACATTAATCTCTCGACTACTGCCAAATCAGGCTATTCACCAGTGCACCCCTACCCAAGGAGACGCAGCGTCCCCGCTGCGTAAAGCACGACGGCCGCTGCTAAAGCGAGCGGTTGGCGGTCAGAACCTGCGCCAGTGTCTGCGCCCGGCGGGATGTGTGAATGGAAAATGAAAACTAAGGACTGGCTTTGCAGTTTTGGACGCGGCAAGATGCCGCGTCTCCTTGTTTTACACTTTAGATTCGCTCCTCCGTTTCCATAAATTTGATGAGCTTTCCCCGCAGGGCGGAATGATTTGGTATAATAAACGCAATGTCACAGAGCATATTCGGATACGAGTTCACGAACGGGGCGCTTCTCGAAGAGGCGCTCACTACCCCGTCGTGCCGTCAGAGCGACCCGCAGGTGCGAGACAACCAGCGCCTCGAGTTCCTCGGCGACGCGGTGCTGGGGCTTCTCGCGGCCGATCTTCTGTACGCGGCGCGTCCGAACGACGCGGAAGGGCAGCTCACCGTCCGTCGCACGCACATGGTCTCCGCGCCAGCGCTCTGCGCCGCAGCGGCGCGCCACGACCTCGCCGCGCGGCTGAAGCGCAACAAGGGTGCGGAGCCGCTTCCGGCGAACTCCAAGACGCTTGCGGACGCGGTGGAGGCTGTGATCGGCGCGGCATTCCTCGACGGGGGGATGCGGGCCGCGAAGGCGGTCTTCGACGCGCTTTCGCTTGCGGACCTCGCGCGCGACGCGGAGTGGACGGAGAATCCGAAGGGCGAGCTGCAGATGCGCGCGCAGGCGATGACGCCTCCGCGCCATCCGTCGTACCGTCTGCTGAGGACGGAGGGCAAGGCCCACGAGCCGGTCTTCACCGTGGAAGTGACGGTCGAGGGCATTGGTTCCGCGACCGCCTCCGCGCGCAGCCACAAGGAGGCGGAGTCCCGCGCCGCCGCAAGACTGCTGACTATGATATAATATGTACCCCAAAGTTGAAAAGTCGAAAGGCATAGAAACGAAATGAAACTTACCGAAGATCTTCTGAAGCTCACGTCCAACACGGTCCGCTGCCTGTGCGCGGACATCGTCGAGAAGGCGAAGTCGGGCCATCCCGGCGCGCCGATGGGCATGGCCGACCTCGCGACCGTCCTCTGGCTCAAGCACCTCAACGTCGACCCGAAGGATCCGACGTGGGCTGACCGCGACCGACTCGTCTTCTCGGGCGGACACGCCTCGTCGCTCGTCTACGCGCTCTTCCACCTCTCCGGCATGGGCGGGCTCAAGATGGAGGAGCTCATGAACTTCCGTCAGTGGGGCAGCCGTTGCGCAGGGCACCCCGAGCGCGGCGTCACTCCCGGCGTCGAGGTGACGACCGGTCCGCTCGGGCAGGGCATCGCGATGGCCGTCGGCCTTGCGCTCGCGGCGAAGAGGAAGGGCGTTCAGAACCGCACGTGGGTGTTCTGCGGCGACGGAGACCTCGAGGAGGGCATCTCCCACGAGGCGGCGAGCCTCGCCGGAGCGCTCAAGCTCGACAACATCACGCTGGTCTACGACTCGAACCGCATCACCATCGAGGGAGCGACCTCCATTGCGATGGCCGACGACGCGAAGAAGCGCTTCGAGAGCTACGGATGGAAGGTGTTCGAAGTCGACGGACACGACATGGCGGCGATAGACCGCGTGTTCCTCCGCGCCAGGAAGGTCGTCGGACAGCCTGCGATCGTCATCGCGAAGACGCACATCGGATGCGGCGCGCCCACCAAGCACGACACGCCCGACTGCCATGGCTCGCCGCTTGGAGCGGAGGAGCTCGCCGCGACGAAGAAGGCGCTCGGCTTCGACCCGGAGAAGAGCTTCTTCGTTCCAGAGGAGGTCACCAACGTTTTCAAGTTCCGCACAATCCAGCAGCACCGCATCGCCAACAAGGCGAAGAAGCTTGCTGGCGAGCAGGCGCCTGTCGCCGCTCCGGCGCGCAAGGACCTCATGAAGGCGCTTCCAGCGTTCGATCCCGCCAAGACGTACGCGACGCGCGCGGCGTGCGGCACGATAATGAACGCGCTTGCGCCGGCGTTCCCCGGGCTTGTGGGAGGCAGCGCGGACCTCGCGCCGTCGAACAAGACGTACCTCAAGGGGCTTGGCGACGTCGCGCCGGGAGAGTTCTCCGGCAGGAACTACCATTTCGGAATCCGCGAACTCGCGATGGCGGCGATCGTCAACGGAATCACCGCGTTCGACGGCACTCTGCGCGGATACGGCGCGACGTTCTTCGTGTTCTCCGACTACTGCAAGCCGGCGATCCGCCTCGCGGCGCTCATGGAGCTTCCGTCCATCTTCGTCTTCTCGCACGACAGCTACTGCGTCGGCGAGGACGGTCCGACGCACGAGCCGGTCGAGCAGCTCGCCAGCCTCAGGTCCATGCCGAACGTCCGCACGTGGCGTCCGGCGGACGCGAACGAGACGGCCTATGCGTGGGTCGAGATGCTAATGCGCACGGATGGTCCGAGCTGCATCCTGACGACGCGCCAGAACCTTCCGATCCTCGAGGGCGTCACGCCCGAGGGCGTCTCGAAGGGCGGTTATGTCGTCTACCAGGCCGGAAAGCAGGACTCCGAGACGATTCTCTTCATCGCCACGGGTTCGGAAGTGTCGATCTGCATCGAGGCGGCGAAGCGTCTTGCGGCGGAAGGGCGCGGCGTGAGGGTCGCGAGCTTCCCGTGCATCGAGCGATTCTACCTCGAGACGACGCCGGAGTACCGCTGCTCGGTGATGCCGCAGGAGATGAAGCGCCGCGTCATCGTCGAGGCGGGCGTGAGGTACGGGCTCGACCGCTTCAGGCTCGACTTCCGCACGACGGCGTTCGTGACGCTCGACCGCTTCGGCGCGTCCGCCCCGTACCAGACGCTCTCCGTGAAGTTCGGCTTCACGCCCGAGAACGTCTACAACGTCGCGAAGACGATAGCCTAATGAGGTTGTAGCGAGTCCCCGAGGGAATGGAGCGAAGCGAAATGAGCAAGGGGACGAGCACCATTAGAAACGTTTTTACCGTCGGGGCGTTCACGATGCTCTCGCGCGTGCTTGGGCTCGCGCGGGAGATGCTCCAGTCCCGGCTGATCGGCGCGGGCATCGAGCAGGCAGCGTTCACCCTTGCGTTCGCGATCCCCAACATGGCGCGCAAGCTCTTCGGAGAGGGCGCGCTCACGGCGGCGTTCGTTCCGGTCTTCAAGGGCGAGGCGGAGGCGGGCTCGATGGAGCGCGCGGCGCGGCTTGCGCGCTCCGTGATGACGATGGTGCTGCTGATGCTTGGGGCGATAGTCATTCTCTGCATGGGCGGGCTCGAGGTCGCGGTGCATTTTAGGGACGCGCTGGGGCTTAAGGACACCAAGCGGCTGCTGATAACGATACGCCTAGTCAAGACGCTTCTCCCGTACATGATCTTCATCTGCGGGGCTGCGTTCGGGATGGGGGTTCTCAATGCGCTCGGACGCTTCAAAGCGTCCAGCTTCATGCCGTGCCTACTGAACTTCTTCTGGATCGGCATCCTCGCCTGGATCGCCTTCTTCCCCGAAATGCGCCTCGACCAGCGCGTACACCGCGTCGCGATGGCGATCCTCGTCGCGGGCGCGGCGCAGATGGCGTTCATGATGTGGTGCATGCACAAGGCGGGCGTCACGCCGAAGCTGTCCTTTTCCGGCTGGGGTGACTCCAAGGTCATCCTCGTCTGGAAGAACCTCGGCATCGCGGCGCTTGGTGCGGGCGCGATACAGATAAACTACATGCTCGACCAGGTCCTCGCGCAGCTCGCGAGCGGATGGGCCGCGGGGGTAATAGGATACGCAGAGCGGCTCATGGACCTTCCGCTCGGGGTGATTGGCGTCGCGTTCGGGACGGTGCTTCTTCCGACGTTCGCGGGCCTCTTCGCGAAAGGCGACGTGGAAGGCGCCCGCGAGGCGCTTGCGTCGTCCGTAAGGTCGCTCATGTTCGTGATGGTCCCGGCGGCGGCGGGGCTCTTCGTCCTCGCGCCGGAGATAACGTCCGTAATCTACCAGGGCGGCGCGTTCGACGAAATGGCGACGCTGCGCGTGTCGCGCGCGCTTGCGGTATACGCCGTGGGGCTCGGATTCTTCGGCTTCCAGAAGATGCTGGTTCCGTGGTTCCAGGCGCAGAACGACATGAAGACGCCGTTGCGCGTTTCGGTTGCGACGGTCGTTATGAACGCGGTGCTCAACATTCTCGCGGTGTGGCTTCTTCCGGTCGAGTGGCGGCACGTCGGGCTTGCCGCGTCCACGGTGGTCTGCGCGTTCGCCGGGTGCGCTCTGCTTGTCGTTCTCGCGAAGAGGAAGAACGGCTCGCTCGGACTTTCCGCGACGATTCGCCCTGTTGCGCTCGCGCTTGCGGCGTCGCTTTTCATGGCCGGAGTCATCGCCGTCGCGCGTCCGTTTGCCGCGCGGCTTCCGTCGGTCATTGCCCTCGCCGTGCTCATCGCGCTCGGCGCGGCGGTCTACGGCGTGGCGTCCATAGCGCTCATGCCGGAGCAGGTCCGCGCGCTTCGCTCGCGCCTGCACAGACGGTGATTTTCTCAATATTTGGAAAATTTGGCAAATTCGCACTTGACGGCGGGCGCGTGGATTTGATAAACTACGCGCCTGTTGTCCCAAATCAGGGCCAAAAGGCGAGATAGCTCAGTTGGTAGAGCGCAGGACTCATAAGCCTAAGGTCAAGGGTTCGATCCCCTTTCTCGCCACCAATTTCAAAGATGTCAAATACCCCCTTGCGCCGAGTGGCGCTTTTTTGATATACTATGCGAGTTTTCGTTTCAGAAGGAGGCCACTTTAGCTCAGTAGGTAGAGCACATCCTTGGTAAGGATGAGGTCGGCGGTTCGATTCCGCTAGGTGGCTCCAGAAGGGGCGGAGGCAAACAGAAGATAACCACTCACAGGAGTAAATGAGAAATGGCTAAGGAAACATTCGATCGCGGCGGAAAGCCGCACGTGAACGTCGGCAC
>JAEDKA010000009.1 GCA_016296065.1 Kiritimatiellia bacterium | reverse complement strand
TTTCCAGCGTCTACATGGGCAAGAATTCCAATATTGATTATTTTCATGTGATTGTTCTGAACATGTGATTGTTCTGAAATTGAATTATTATATCACATCAGTTTTAGGAAAACAAGTATCTAAAAGAAATTTTTCTTCCCCTTATATGTAACAATCATACCGGCTTCCTAACGTTCAGAATGGTTTCTACTGTCTGCTGCGGTGTTTGGTTGGAATTGTCCAGCCAAAAGCCGATCCGTGGTGTTGTCTGCATTTTACTAAATACAAATTCAATGTATACAGAAAGAAATATATAAGGAGTGGGAGGGATTCCGCCGTAGTCGGCATTGTAGGAAAATCCAAAAGTTTAGATTTTCTCAAAATGCTTATCTTTTGGTCTTTGGTTCGGAATAGTGTAGTGCTGGCGGTCTATCTATTGTTTTCGGTTGCTTGCTTCTTTACCGTACATGAGCATTCCTCGCCGGCTTCTCATCATGGGCGGAGGCGCGGTCGGATGCGAATTCGCATCCCTTTTCGCCGCTCTTGGCGTCGAGGTGGAGATTGTCGAGCGCGAACCCCGCATCCTTCCTTCGTTCGACAGAGACTGCGGCATCGCGCTCGCAGGCGCATTCACACGACGGGGAATGCGCATCCACACCGGCTTGGAGCTCGTGTCTGCATATGAAGACAAAGGGCATCTAAGGATAGTCGCGGCAGATGGACACGCCTTCGAACCGGATATGGTTCTCGTCGCAACTGGACGCCGTCCCGCGACCAACGGACTTGGACTCGAGGAAATCGGGATCAAGACAGGCCCGCGAGGCGAAATCGTCGTCAACGACTTATTCCGCACTGCCGTCCCGTGCATCTCTGCCTGCGGAGATGCCGTTGGCAGAGTCCAGCTCGCGACATGGGCTGAACTGTCTGCTGAAGCCGCCATCGCAGCTCTATGCGGCGAAACCGCAAAGTTCGACGACACAGGCATCCCCTCCTGCGTGTTCTCGCATCCTGAGGTCGCCTTCGTCGGCATTACCGAAGAAGAAGCCAATGTCCGCGGCCTTTCATTCCGCGTCGGCAAGTCATTTGCGAAGGCCAATGGACGCGCCGTCGCGGCAGGCGAACATTGCGGGTTCGCGAAGACCATAACGGACACCGCTACAGGGATGCTGCTTGGCGCATCCATCGTCGGCCCCCACGCCTCGGAGGCGATAGCAGCGGCCGCGCTTGCCATCCGCAACCACCTGCCGTCGAATTCACTGAACGGGATATTCCCCCACCCAGTTTTCGGCGAATCGCTCGCCGCCGCGGCGCGTCTTTCCTAAGCGGATTTCTAAATCAAGCCTTTATTTCTCTTGAACATAGCCCCGCCCTTTGCGGGACTTGCTTTAGCACATCAGAATCCGATTCTTGTGTGCGCAGCTCCTTTCGACGCCGACTCAGACTCAAGGGCATCGAGCCTGCTGTCATTGCTCTGCTTGTCGGAAAGGTAATAGAGTTTCTGCCACACCGTCCTAAAGTCGCCTGGCGTTAGGTTCGGAATGGCCTCGAGGCGCTGACATTGCTCTGGGGTCATGGGTTCCTTGAAAAAGCGGGCGAAGAAAGTCCGCTTCCCATTCCCATCCAGATAGTCCATCCTCAGCTTGAACGTAAAACGGCGGACAACAGCTGGGTCAAGGCCCGACTCAAAGTTCGTAGCGCCCACTACAACGCCCCGGAAGCGCTCGAGTTGCTGCAGGAGTTCGTTGACCTGCGTCACCTCCCAGCTGTAGCTCGCGTTGGCTCTGCTCGAGAGTAGGGAGTCAACCTCGTCAAAGAACAAGATGCTCCCCGACTCGCTTGCCATGCGGAAAATCTGTGCAAGCCGCTTTAGGATATACTTTCTTATATGTCCGCGATAGTCGACACATACCGCAAGCTGAAAAGGCAGCACCCTGACCGCCTCGTCCTCTTAGAGACGGGCAAGGTCGCCTTGTTCTTGTGCGAGGACGCGGAAGACGTGTCGAGACTTCTCGCCGAGCCGATCTCGACACAGCACGTCATCGGTCGCCCGGCCGTCGTCATTCCGCAGGCGAGGCTGAACGAGGTTCTCGCGCGGCTGACCGCCCTTGGACACAGGTTTGTCGGTGCCCGCCGCAGTGGAGAATCTAAAGCCAAATGGGTGAAGTTCTCGTTTGAAAGCCCTTCCGACATATCGAAGTTCGAGTTCGCGCACAAGGTCGCCTACGTGGACGCCCTCGACGAGATCAGGAACGGCAGAATGGAGACTCCGTGGGAATGGTTCGCGTTCCCGCGCCTGCGGACTGCGTCCGACACGGACGGCGAGGCCGAACGAACGCTCCGAACGCTGCGAGAGTCCCGCTTCGTTCTTGATCGGAAGGCCGTCGGCACTCATGTCCGCGAGATGGCGTCCGTGCTGCTCGCCGGAACGAAATCCGCCGAGGACATCTTCGGCGTCGAGGCCGCGCGCCACGTGAGGGCGTCGGCGACGCTCTTCGCGCTCACCGCCAAGGACCAGAGCGACCGCGCTCTCTTCACGGAGGTGATCAACCGTTTCTTCGGCGGGGAGTACGACGCCGCGACGACGTCCGCGATTGCCGCCGAGCTTGATTCGCCGAGGGACGACACGCCCCGCGACCTCGCGAAGTCCGACGCCCCAGGCGGCGTCTCGGTCAGAGGGGAAAAATCACGGAACCTTGATTCTTGAAAAGAGCCACTTGCCGTCGGTCTTTTCAAGGCGAGCAATGAACTTCTCGGCCTTAGGTTCGTGTCTCGGCCATGTCGCCTCGGTGCCCGAGTAGTCGATCAACCCCTCGACGCTGGCTTCGGAACCGTCGACGCTTATATCGAGATCCCGAAATTCCACCACGATCTTTGACGCCGCAGATCGGAAAGCCAGAAGGCCTCCGGCGATGTCGTCGCGGGAATAGGATGCCTGGAGGCCGTGGCCTGTATCGATGACTTCACACCCATCCCTGAAGTGACGAGCAAGCGCCTGCGCCTTTCCTGCGCATTCCATCACGGGCTCTCCCTGCTCCTTCGCCGCAAGCCGCTCGACGTCGGCGAACACGCGCTTGATCTGAGCCCGCTCGCTGTGCGTGAAGAGCCACAGCGATGCCGCAGCTGCAATGAGGACGGCGTAGACTACCGCACGGCGAACCGTCATGAACGCCCCTCCCCTATCGGCATCTTCGCGCCGTCCGCGCCGATCCTGACGAACGTGATGTCCGTCGTGAAGACGCCGGTCTCCTCGCTCGACTCGATGTGGCGGCGGAAAACCTCGACGTGGTATGTGACGGACGTGCGTCCGACGCGAGCCTTCGTCGTCTCGAAGCGTAGGACGGACTGCGGGTGGACGCTCTTGTGGAACGTGACCTCGCTCATTCCGACGGTGACGAAGTGGCATCCGGGGTAGTCGCCGCTCACCGCCATCCACGCGATTTCGTCGACCCACATCAGCATCTTGCCGCCGAAGAGGAATCCGTAGTGGTTGAGGTCGCCCGGCATAACGAGTTTGTATGAGGTCATGGATTTTTCCTTTGTTGCCTGTCTCGTCGTTGACAATTATACAATATCTCAATATCTCGCGACGGTTGGAGATTGTTTGGAGGTTCCCCAATTTTACTTTGGGCTGCCGAACCTTTGCGACCCCTGCGCGGTTTTGGAAAAACTCCGACGGTTGATGTTCTCGCTACCGCTCCACGGCTTCGCACTTTTCAACCATAATCAGGAGACGTTGTTTTGCAGTGATTATAGCGGCCTTCGGCCGATTGTGTTATGGTATAACATGAGAAGATTGTTAACAAATCAGTCATCGTCACCGGAGGGGCGCAGAGCATCGATCGAGGAGATCAAGCGCATCGACCTCCTCCTTGAATGAGCGGTTCAGTATGGTAACGAGTCAGAAGCCGATTACATCTGGAACTTCTCGATCTTCATTTCGCCGCAGTCATTGATGATGGCGACGTTCTTGACGAACGGCTCGGAGGCGGAGTGCGCCGCGAGTGCCGCTTCGTCGCGCCAAGTCTCGCAGATGAGGAGAACGCCGGGGCGGGTCGCGGAGGCGAACACATCGTATGCTATGCACCCGTCCTGCTTGAGAGAGGCGGCGGTCAGTTCCTTTGCGGCGGCAAGAGCGTCATCGAGACGGCCTTCCTTGGACTGGAAGAAGCAGTTGAGTCTGATCATGGTGTTGTTCCTTTCTGTTTGTTAGTTCATTCCGTGCAAATAGCATACCATTTTTGGAGTGGTATTGACAATATGGCGGTCTTAGGATTCGCAATGAGTCCCCCTCATGTCACCGGATTTATGCCAAACAAATGAGCGCACGGAGCTGGCGGACGGGATCGGGCGACTTCATGAGCGTGGTGCCGACGAGGAACGCGTCCGCCCCGGCCGCCGCGAGGCGCTCGATGTCGGCGCGCGTCCTGACCCCGCTTTCCGCAACGCGCACTATCCCGTCGGGAATCTCCCCGAGCAGCCGCTCCGACACCGAAAGGTCGACGGAAAGCGTCTCGAGGTCGCGGCAGTTGACGCCGATTATGTCCGCCCCGGCATCCACCGCCCTCCTGATCTCCTCCGCCGTGTGCGCCTCTACGAGCGCGTCCATCCCGAGCGCGCGCGTTGTCGCTAGAAGCTCGGCGAGAAGCGCGTCGTCGAGATAGCGCACTATCAGCAGCGCCGCGCTCGCGCCCGCATCTCGCACCTCCAAAAGCCGCTCCTTCGTCGAGATGAAGTCCTTCGCGAGGAGCGGCAGGTCCGCCGCGCCTTTCGCGCGCCTGAGGTCTTCGGGACTCCCCTTGAAGCGCGGGCCCTCGCAGAGGACGGACATCGCGGCCGCGCCTCCCGCCTCGTACATCCGCGCCCTTTCGGCGGGATCCGCCGTGACGTCTATGTCTCCGAGCGAGGGCGACGCCCTCTTGAACTCAGCGATGATGCGCGTTCCCGGCTTCTTCAGCGATTCCTTGAATTGCATGACACGAACTCCTCCATTTTTTCAAGTGCGCGGCCGGAGTCGATCGACTCCTCCGCAAGTCTGTACCCTTCCTCGAGCGTATCCGCCTTTTCACCGGCGACTATCGCGGCTGCGGCGTTGAGCAGCACCGCAGCGCGGCAAACGCCGCGGACCTCTCCACGGAGCGTCGCGCGGAGGATCGCCGCGTTCTCCTGCGCGTTTCCTCCCGCGAGGTCGTCGAGCGACGCGCCCTCGCCGAGTCCCGCGACCTTGCCTCCGTCGAAGATCCCGGTCTTCACCTCTCCGTCCTTAACCTCCGCGACGAGCGTGACGCCGACGGGCGATATCTCGTCCATTCCGTCGACGCCCGAGAACACGAGCGCGCGGCGGCATCCGAGCCGCAGGAGCGTGTGCGCCACGACGGGCACGACCTTCGGATCGTACACGCCGATCGCGTGGCGCACGACGCCGGCGGGGTTGGTGAGCGGACCCAGCAGGTTGAAGAGCGTCTTGAACCCGAGGTACCTCCGCACGTTCGCCGCAAAGCGCATCCCGGCGTGGTAGCGCTGCGCGAAGAGGAACGCGACGCCAGTCCTGTCGAACGACTCGCGCACGCGGGCTGGCGGAAGCGACAGGTCCGCGCCGAGCGCGCGCAGGACGTCCGCCGCCCCGCTCTTCGACGTCGCGGCGACGTTGCCGTGCTTCGCGATCCTCACTCCCGCGCCCGCCGCGACGAACGCCGCAGTCGTCGAGATGTTGATCGTGGGATGTCCGTCTCCGCCCGTGCCCACGAGATCGACGGCGTCCGAGCACTCGCCGAGGTCGATCTTCGCCATCGCGTCGCGCATCGCGCGCGCCGCGCCGAGAAGACGGTCCGGCGAGACGGCGTCGCCCCGTCCGACAGTCAGCAGCGCGGACAGCTCGCGCTCCGTGTAGTCGCCGCGCAGTATGCCGCGGAACTCGTGGTACGCGACGGTCTCCGCCGGAGACTTCGAGCCCTCGCCGAGTCCGAAGAAGTTGCGCAGCTGGAAGACGCCCTCGGGCGTCCCGATGGACTCGGGATGGTACTGCACCGTCTCGATCGGAAGCGTCCTGTGCCTGAGCGCCATTATCTCTCCGTCGTCCGTCTCGGCGGAGACCTCGAGGCAGTCCGGTAGCGTCGCGCGCTCGACTGCGAGCGAGTGGTAGCGCATCGCCTCGAAGCCCTGCGGCACGTCGGCGAAGATCCCCTTCCCGTCATGGCGCACCCTGCTCGTCTTTCCGTGCATGAGGCTCTTCGCCGGGACGATCCTCCCACCGAACGCCTGCGCGACGGTCTGGTGTCCCAGGCACACGCCGAGGATCGGGACCTTCCCCGCGAACGCCTTCACCGCCGCGAGCGACACGCCCGCGGAATCGGGATTGCCGGGTCCGGGCGAGATCACGAGCCTGTCCGGATTCATCGCCGCGATTCCCGCGACGTCGATCTTGTCGTTCCTTACGACCTTCGTCTCCACGCCGAGTCCCTCGATCGCCTGGACGAGGTTGAACGTGAACGAGTCGTAGTTGTCTATAACGAGTGTCATGCGAGCTCCTTTGCGAATCTGGCGGCCTCGAAGATCGCCTTTGACTTGTTTACCGTCTCCATGTATTCCTTCTCCGGGTCGGAATCCGCGACGATCCCCGCTCCCGCGCGCATCGTAAGCGTCCCGCGCTCCAAGACCATCGTGCGGATAACTATCGCGAAGTTCATGTCGCCTGTGTTGCTGAAGTAGCCCGCGGCGCCTCCGTACACCCCGCGCGGGGACTTCTCGAACTCCGCGAGGAGCTCCATCGCGCGAATCTTCGGCGCACCGGTGAGCGTGCCCGCGGGGAACGCCGCACGGAAGAGCCCCATCGCGTCCGCCTTCTCCGGATCGACCTCTCCGTACACGTTCGACACGAGGTGCATCACGTGCGAGTAGCGCTCGACGTGGGCGAGTCCCTCGACGCGGACGCTCCCCGTCTTCGACACGCGCCCAAGGTCGTTGCGCGCGAGGTCGACGAGCATCATGTGCTCGGCGCGCTCCTTCGGGTCCGCCACGAGCTCCTCCTCGAGCGCGCGGTCCTCGGACGGCGTCGCGCCGCGCGGACGCGTCCCGGCGATCGGCGCGATGGATCCGACTCCGCCCTCGAGCCGCACGAGCTCCTCGGGCGAGGAGCCGACGAGCGTCTTTTCGCCGACTCGCAGGAAGAAGTTGTACGGCGAGGGGTTCACGATCCTGAGCGCGCGGTAGAGGGCGAGCCCCGAGAGGTTCGTCTCCGCGACGAACTTCTGCGACGGGACGATCTGGATCACCTCGCCCGCGCGTATCGCCTCCTTGCAGCGCGCGACGATCGCGCAGAACTCGTCCTTCGTCATCTCGGGGCGGAACTCCCCGAGGAACGGCGCGGCGGATGCGCCGCGCTCCTTCACATAGCGCTCGATCGACTCCGCCGACAGAAGCCGCTCCGCGATCGCGGCGATTTCCTCCATCGCGGCGTCGTACTCCCCTTCGGACGCGACCCGCGCGATCGTCACCGTGCTCCTCACGGAGTCGAACACGAGGAACGACTCGACCTCGACGAACGCGGACGGAGGCGTGCCCTCCTCGTGGCGGCGCGGGACGCGCGGCTCGAAGTCGGATATCGACTCGTACGCGAAGTATCCGACTTTTCCGCCCTGGAAGGACGGCAGCTCCGGCGCGCGGACGAACCTCCCGCCACCGCGCGGCGCATCCGCCGCGCCGAGTCCGAGATAGGAGTAGCGCCCCTTGCGCTCCCCGTTGTACACGCTCTCAAGGAGAAACACGTCTCCCGGCGCGTCCGCGACCCTGGTCAGCACCGAGACGGGCGTCTCGCGGTCCGCGAGGTATTCGCGGAACACCGGAGTGCGCGCGCCGCCTGCGGCGCGCCGCTCGAACTCCTCCTTCGTAAGAATCTTCAGCATTTCGGATTTCTCCTTATTTTGGTTTGGCAACTTCTCTATATGCAAAACGGCCCTGCTTCGTTCGAAGCGGGGCCGCTCGGCAAGACATCTGCAATGCACGGCGTCACCACGCTCCGAGAGCGCGGCGCCACCACCAGATGTTGCAGATATACTGTTTCATACGCTGAAGATTATAGCAATTGCCACCGCGCCTGTCCGTAACACGATGTTACGGACAGGCGCTTTTTCCTCTTGGAAAACTGTGCAAGGCATCGGTCAGTAGAGGCAGACCTTCGTCTTCTCGAATTCGTCGTGGGCGTCGATCCAGCTCTGGAACAGCGTGCCGAGGACACCGCTCTCAACGGCCTTTCGGACGCGGTCCGTGCCCATAATTCGGTCGAGCACGTCCGGATGGGAGCCGGCCTTCACCTTGTCGCCGTAGTGCTTCATGAGCGTCGACAGGACGATGGTGCCCGCGGTGACGGGGTTGTAGCCGTAGGGACGCGACACGGAGAACATTATGCCGTTGAGGTTGAAGCACGAGTAGCGTCCGCCGCGAGGCATGTAGCGGTAGGGGCGCATCTCGACGCCGCACGTGTCGAGCCCGACCCTGAGATCGTCCATCAGGCGGCGGGAATCCATCCACGGCGCGCCGATTACGCGGAACGCGAGAGGTCCGTCGCGGTCGCAGTCGATCGCGGGATAGGCCTCGGTGAAGACGGTCATCGGATATGCCACCGCGCAGTCCCAGCTCCTGATGTCCGGGCTCGGCGGAATGAAGTTCGGCCACGGCTCGTGCTTCTTGTGGTTCCATTCCTTCAGGGGGACGACGTCAAGGTCGAGGTCGAGCTTCTCGTCGGTGCGTATCCAGATTGCGCACTCGCCGGGCGTCATGCCATGGCAGAACGGAACGTTTATCGGGGCCGAGAACCCCGCGAACGCGTTCTCGCGCATAGGGCCGTCCTCGACGTTGCCCATCGGCACTTCGCGGTCGAGAACCGTCACCGGCACGCCGTTCTCCGCGCACGCCTCCAGCGTGTACTTGAGCGTCGCGAGATAGGAGTAGCACCTGACGCCGATGTCGCAGAGGTCGATGACCATGCGCTTTATAGACGAGAGCATCTCCGGCGTCGGCTTGCGGAACTCGCCGTACAGCGAATGGATGGGCAGGTTGAAGAACGGATGGTACGACCCCTGGTTGAGTTCGCCCGTGGCCGTGGTGCCGAAGAAGCCGTGCTCGGCCGCATACAAGGCCTTTAGGCGAGTCGGAAACACCTTCATCAAGCGCGATGTGGTGCTTGTCGCCTGCATTGTGAGCAGGCCGAAGGGCTCGTCCGTGCGGGATAGCCTCTTTATAAGTTCGTCGTAGTTGACCATGCCGAACCTCCGAAAGTATGGGTTGCCCGCCAACCGTGCGGCTGGCAGATGCCCATATTATATCAAATTTCCGCGCGTCACGCGGAAATTTCGCGACGAAAGCCCGACGAACAAAAACAAACCGCGCATCCTATCTGCACCGCAGAAGCACGATCGCTTTACATGCGTATGTCAACGAGACAGAGTTCGACATGGGTTCCACCGTAGTCGGAAAGTCCAACCCGGAAGAACACGTCGCGGCGCGAGGACATGCCGCTGCGGAGCTCATCGACGAGATGCCCGCGTCCCCACCAGACGGCGCGCAGTCCGTCGGCGACGAGAGAGAGATGCTTTCCATCCTGTCCAAGCGGCCTGATGTCGCGTATCACGGCGTCCCTTATCACGAACACGGGCTCGGGATTCCCCTCGCCGAACGGCTCGAGGCGCGAAATCCACTCAACGACCTCCGGCGTGAGGTCCGCCGCCGAGACCTCGGCGTCGACGCGCACGCCCTCCGGCGCGGCGCATTCGCCGCGCATCGCGGCACAGGCCTCGACAAACCTGCGCCTGAAATCATCCGTCGCGCCTTCGCGCACCGCAAAGCCTGCGGCGGCGGCGTGTCCGCCGAAGCGGTCGAGGTATTGCGACGATGCAGCGAGCGCATCGCGAACGTTTATGCCGTCCGGCGCGCGGGCGGAGCCGTGTCCGTCGACGACAACGCACACCGGCACCTTGGGGTCCATCCTCTCCATGACGCGCGCCGCGACGATTCCCGCGACGCCCTGGTGCCCTCCTGGCAAGTCGATCACCTGCGCCGCCGCGCCTTCGACGACCTTCTTGAGTGCCTCGTCCACCATCTTCGTCTCTATGGACTTCCTCTCGGCGTTTCGGTTGTCCACGATGCGCGCAGCCTCGCGCGCAGCCTCGCGGTCCTCCTCGAGGACGAGTCCGAGCGCCTCCATGCCGGACGCGAGACGCCCGGCGGCGTTGATCCTCGGCCCCAGCAGGAAGCCGAAGTCCTTCGCGGTGTGGCGCACCATCCCGCGCGGCGCGGCCTTGATGAAAAGCTCTCTCAGCCCGACGGGGGCGCGCATGTCGAAGCGCGACAACGCCTCCGAGACGAGTATGCGGTTCTGGCCGACAAGGGGCATGACGTCGGTGACGGTGGCGAGTCCGGCAAGAACGAGAAACGGACTTATTCCGGGAGAGCGCTCCGGATGCTCCCCGAACGCAAGGCGGAGCATGTGCCGCGCAATCATGAACGCGACCCCGGCACCGCAGAGGTTCTCGAGACGATCGGGATGCGACACCTTGGGGTTCACCACGACGAGGCAGTCAGGCAGAACCTCGCCGGGCAGGTGATGGTCGGTCACTATCACGTCCACCCCGCGCGCGCGCAGCGACGCGACCTGCTCGACGGAGTTGATTCCGTTGTCGACGGTCACGACCAGCCCGACGTCCGGATTCGCCTCGAGCATGCGGGCGACCGAGGCGTCGGACATCCCGTAGCCCTCGCTGAGGCGCTCGGGAAGGAAAGGCGACACCTGCGCGCCTATCGCGGAAAGGACCCTGACCAGAATCGCGGTCGCGCAGACGCCGTCGCAGTCGTAGTCGCCGAACACGACTATCTTCTTGCCGGCGCGCGCGGCCGAAACGAGCGCCTCCGCCGCCTCGACGGCGCCGGGGAGCTCTTCGGGCGGGGCGAGGTCCCGAACCGACGGACTGAAGAACGCCTCGACGTCCGCGGCAGATATGCCGCGCGCCTCCAGCAGCTTCAGAACCAGTTCGGGGATCGCTCCGTCCATCTGCTTTTCAGGTCACTTGACCTCGAAGCACCACTTGTGCGTGTCCTTGACGAGTCCGTACTGGATTCCCTGCACGCGGTCGTAGAGCTTCTGCAGCGTCGGATGCACGGCGTCGGGATCGCTCACCTTGATGACGTCCTTTCCGCGCGTGATCTCCCAGACGGGCGTGATGACGACGGCTGTGCCGAGCGCCGCGACGGCCTGGAGCTTCTTGATCTCCGTGTACGGAACGGGACGCACCTCGACCTTGATGCCGAGGTCCTTCGCGCACTGGCGCAGCGACATGTTCGTGACGGACGGGAGCACGGAGCACGAGTCGGGCGTCACGTAGGTCCCGTCCTTCGTGATGCCCGCGAAGTTGGACGTCGCGAACTCCTCGACGTACTTGTGCGTCTTCGCGTCGAGGTAGAGCTCGACGGGCCAGCCCTCCTTCTTCGCCTTCTCGTGCGCGAAGATTCCGGCCGCGTAGTTTCCGCCGACCTTCACGTCGCCCATTCCGTGGGGCGCCGCGCGGTCCCAGTCGTCGAAGATCACCGCGCGCACGGGCTTGAGTCCGCCCTTGTAGTACGCGCCGACCGGCATGACCATGATCATGAACGTGTACTCCTTCGCGGGGGCGACGCCGATCTGCGGGCCGGTGCCGATGAGGAGCGGCCTCAGGTACATCGATCCGCCCGTGCCGAACGGCGGGACGTACTCCGCGTTCTTCTTGACGATCGCCTTGCAGCAGTCGACGAACGTGTCGACCGGAATCGGCGGCATGCAGGTGCGGATCGCGGTGCGGTACATGCGCTTCGCGTTCTCGTCCGGACGGAAGATCGCGATCTTGCCGTCCTTCTGGCGGAACGCCTTGATTCCCTCGAAGCACTCCTGCCCGTAGTGCAGGCAGGCCGCGCCGATGTGCATGTTGATCCACGGCTCCTTGACGAATTTCGGCTTGGACCACTTGCCGTCCTTCCAAGTCATGCGGAGGTGGCAGTTCACGTCGGAGAACCCGAATCCGAGTGTCTCCCACTTAATTCCCTTTTTTGGTGCTTTCATTTTGTCTCCTTGTTAAGTTATCGCCTCTGAAACAGCGGCATCGCGAGCTCCTGCAGCTCCTGGTCCCGCTGGAGTTTCGCGAACACGCCTTCCTTGTCGATCTTGTACGCGGCCATGAAGCTCTGCTGCGACGCCTGCTTCTTGCCCGTGCGGTGCTGTATTTTCGCGAGCTCCAGCCACATGTCCGCGCTCGAGTGCGGCGAGGAGCGAAGGAACTTCTGCAGGGCCTTCTCCGCGTCCGCGTCGAGATGGGCGGCTATGAATATCTGCGCCATCACCTGAAGCTCCGCGGGGTCGTTCTCCGTCTCGGCGAGCGGGCGTATCAGCCTCGCGGCCTCGAGGACTCGCCCGAGCTGGAAGTAGCAGTGTGCAAGTTCCACCCGTTCGCGTGGGCTCAGGACGTCCGCCATCCTCTTCGGCTCGAGCGCAGCGACCCGCGCGAGGAGGTCGCGCATCGAGCGGACGTAGCGGCGCAGGTTGTCCGTGCGACGGTTGTTCGGATCGATGCTGTCCGTATAGTCCATAAGCTCCAGCGCCGCGTCCCACTTCTGCTCGGGGAGGAGAATCTCCTGCGCGTAGCGGAACGTCGCCTCGGGCGAGGCGGGATAGAGGAGGCACGCCTCGCGGAACGCCTGCGCGGACTCGGTGCGGCGTCCCTGCTTCGCATAGAGCCCGGCAATGGCGGCGCGCAGCTTCGAGAACGACTTCTGCCCCGCGAAGTCGCGGCGGAACATCGGGTCGGAGAGGAGCCGGCGCGTGTACCAGTCCCAGAAGTCGCGGTCCTTCGCGGCCGTCTTCGCGTCGTACGGAGTGCGGTCGGGGTTGATCTTCATTATGAGACCGTGCGGCGAGAGGTACGGATACATCCACGGAATCACGTACGACTCCTCGACGTAGAAGCTGTGGCGAAGGCGGTCGTGGTCGAACATCATCTTCGTGAGGATCCCGTTGATCTCCATCACGCCGAGCGCTCCTGTCACCTGGACGCGTCCGTTCTGTATCTGCAGGTCACCGTTCGCGGCCCTTACGCCGCGCTGCACCTCGTCGACGTAGATGTTGAACGCCTCCGCGGAGTCGTCGTTCGACGGAATCCATATCTCGTCTCCGTAGAGGTCGCGTTGCACGGACATGTACGTTCCGTCCGCAAGCGCATTCTGCGTGATGAGGTAGACGTCGGGGCGGTAGTTCGCGGAGTAGATCATGTACGTCGGGACGAAGCGCCCCGGATCGGTTCCGCCGAAGAAGATGGAGAACGGATCCATCGCCGGCGGCCAGTCGGGGTCAGGCAGCGGCTCCTCGTCCGCCGTGATCTGCTCCTTTATCGCCTTCGCGCCGTCAAGCTGGTACGCGCCGAACTGCCATCCGAAGGTGTGTCCGTTCTGCTCGCTTCCGCCGAGCTTGAAGGCGATTTCGTTCACTCCGAGGCGATAGTTCCCGCAGTAGTTGTCGATCAGCGGGTACGCGAACGAGACGAGTATCATCGCCGCCGCGACCGCTATCGCCGCGGTCTTTGCGCGCGCGCCGCGCAGCATCTCCTTCTTCGCCGCGAAGGAAAGTCCGAAGACCGCCGCGAAGACGAGTCCGTAGCCGATCCACAGCGCCAGCATCGCGTGCGACGAGATGAACTTCACCTTCTGGATGAAGCCGTCCTGAAGGTCGCCCTTCACGTTGGCGAGCCCGACGAGAAGGACGCTCATGAGGAGGAAGCAGACGAACGCCGGGATCATCCACTGCCAGAACGCCTTGCGGTTCTCCTTCTTGACGATCCAGTGCCCCGCCGCGAACGGCACAAGCGCGAACGGAATGAGAAGGTCGGTGAACTGGACTCGCACGTCCTCGAAGTAGTTGGCGATCTGCCCAAGGTTCGGCCAGTTGAAACTGATCGCCTCGTACTGGCCGCGCTGGATCGCGTGCTTGAAGCCCTCCCATGTGCGCGGATAGCCCCAGTTCATCGGAGGGTTGCGCAGATCGCTGACGATGGGCATGTACGCGTAGAACGAGACGCCGAGCTGCGCGAACAGCGCCGCACCCGCGACGGAGCGTCCGTTCGGAAGCGTCGCCCAGCAGAGCGCCAGCAGAACGAAGTTCCACGCGATCGGCCAGCAGAACCACCACGAGCACGGATGCGTCAGTCCGTTCATCGCGCCGCGGCTCAGGAGGATGAACGCGGCGAGGTGGAGTCCCGCGACCGGAACCGCGAACGCCAGCCCTTTCTTCGTGAACGCGCACATCGCGAACAGCGCCGCCAGGACGAATGCGAACATAGCCGTCGACTTGCCCCACGGATAAGCCCAGCCAGTGTAGCCGAGATTGCCGGCCTCCGGAACGTTCGCCGCGACGACTACCGCAGCGAACGCGCAGACAGCCGCGCCGACGAGGAACGGAAGCGACTTACCCTCCCAGATGCGCTTCTCGTCATCCTCCACGACCGCCGCGCCGACCGCAAGCGCGACGCTTGCGGCGACAAATGCCGCGATGAGCGCATACGTGCGTGGCTCTACGAGCGGAGCGACCGCGGCCGTCACGCCGTCCCACGTCTCCGCGCCGACGAACAGCGTCGCGGCGAGAAAGACGAGCGCCGCGCCGGTTCCGCCGCCCGCGAGCGCGGCGATCTTCGCGCGCTGCGCGTCGCCGCGCTTCCTGATGAGCGCCGCCGCGACAATCGACGCTACGAGAATGACAAGTCCGATGACGATGACGGTCGACGACGGACACGACGCGGTCTTCAGAACGGGCAGGTGCTTGTTGATGACGTCGGACTGCATGTTCGCGTCCGCGCGCAGGAGACAGCCAATCTGCATCAGCTGGTAAGTGAGCGCAACCGGCGCGAGGTAGATGAACACGTCGCGGAACATCCCTCCGTTCTTCATGAGGATGACGAGCGCGAGAGGGACTATGGCGAACAGGAGGACCTGGTAGTTCGTGAGGCCGAGTCCGAAGACGAACGCCGTGAACCAGAGCATGGCGTCCGACGGCTTCCTCATCCATCGGTAGCTCAGCAGGAACACCCACATGAGGAAGAATGCATTGAGGGAGTATATCTCGACGATCGTTGACTGCGACCACTCGACCGGCGAAAGCGCGAATGTAAGCGCGCCTGCAACGCCGCCGCCGAAGCTCAGCACTGAGGAAACACTCACCTTTGGCAGTGGTGCGGGGCTGCCAGAAGCCCCGTCCGTTCCGTCCGCCCCAATGTCACCCACGAAATCGCGCCCACTTCTGCATATCAGCATCGCGGTGAAGCCCGCGGCGAAAGCGCCCGCTGTCGCGGAGAAGAGCGATATGCACCACGCGGGAGTCGGGTGGCCCATGTACTTCACCCAGAAGAAGGCCTTGCAGAACAGCCAGCTGCAGAATGTCCAGAACGGATATCCCGGCGGATGTGGCACGCCGAGATGCGCGCCCGCCGTGGCGAGCTCGCCCGAGTCCTCGAGACCGACGGACGGGCCGAGCGTAAAGAAGTAGACTGCAAACGTAACCAGCGTCGCCGTCCAGAACGCCGACCAGTCGATCTTGTCGAAAAATCTGTCTTTCATTTCTGCAACTGTAAGTTTTCGGCCATCAGCCGCGCTCGAAGGCGCGGTGGGCGATGTCCTTGCGGTAGAACATTCCGCCGAAGGATATTCCTGCGATGCGCGCGTACGCACGGTCGACGGCCTCGCGGAGGTTCGATCCGAGCCCGGTGACGGAGAGAACTCGTCCGCCGGACGTCAATATCTCGATGCCGTCATCGCTCGGCACGCGCTTCGTCCCGCAGTGGAACACAATCGTGTCGGGCTTTGCATCCGCAAGCCCGGAAATCTCCTTGCCCTTCTCGTAGTCCCCGGGATATCCGCCGGAAGCGACGATCACCGTCGCGGCGGCCTCGTCCTTGACGACTACGTCCTCTGGCTTCAGGCATCCCTGCGCCGCGTGAAGAAGCGCCGTCGCGAAGCTGCCGCCGAGGCGCGGGAGGACCGCCTCCGTCTCCGGATCGCCGAAGCGGGCGTTGAACTCGACGACGTTCACGGTCGAGCCGCTCTTCGCGAGAGGTCCGTGCGGATTCGCGTTCTCGTCGTTGACCATCAGCCCCGCATACAGCACGCCACGGTACGTTATGCCGCGCTTCTTCAGTTCGCGGACGACGGGCATGATGATCTTCTCCTTGATCATCGGAAGCTTGTCGGCCGTTACGACGGGCGCCGGGCTGTACGCGCCCATTCCGCCCGTGTTCGGCCCCTTGTCTCCGTCGAAGATGCGCTTGTGGTCCTGGCTGGACGGAAGAAGCACCGCGTCGTTTCCGTCGACGAGCGCAAGAATCGAGCACTCCTCGCCGTGGAGAAACTCCTCGATGAGCACTTCCGCGCCGGCGGCGCCGAACTTGTTGCCGACGAGCATGTCGTCGATCGCCGCTTCCGCCTGATCCGTCGTCTCCGCGACGATGACGCCCTTTCCGGCGGCGAGTCCGTCAGCCTTGATCACGACGGGGAGACCGAACGCCGGGAGCGCCGCCTTTGCGGCTGCCGCATCGGTGAAGACCTCCGCCTTGCCCGTCGGAACGCCCGCCGCGTCCATGATCTCCTTGGCAAAGCGCTTGGAGCCCTCCATGCGGGCGCCTGCCGCGACTGGTCCGAATGTCGGGACGCGAATCCCGGCAAGCGCGTCTACGAGTCCCTTGACAAGGGGCGCCTCGGGTCCGACGACTACGAGGTCGGGGTGGTTCACCGTCGCCCACGCGGCGATGCCCGGGATGTCGTCCGCCTTTATGTCGACGTTAGTTGCCACTTCCGCCGTGCCGGCGTTGCCGGGCGCACAGTAGAGCTCGTGCCCCTCTTCGTCCTGCGCGAGCCTCCAGGCTATCGCGTGTTCCCTGCCGCCGCTGCCAACAACTAGAATCTTCATATCACTCCTTCGGAACGTTGATCTTCTGCCCAATCCTGAGCGCGTCGCTCTTCATGCCGTTCAGGTCCTTGATCTTCTGGACGGTCGAGCCGAACGCCTTCGCGATAAGGGAGAGCGTGTCGCCCTGCTGGACGGTGTACTCGTACACCGGACCGGAATAGGCGGGACGCGAGGATGCCTTCGGAGTCGTCCTCGGCTGGGCGGGAGGCTGCATGGAGGCGATTTTCTTCGAAAGGTCCTGGACGATCTCGCCGCGGACGCTCTGCATCTCGCGCCTGAGCTCGGCAATGGTCCCCTTCAGAGCCGCGACTTCGGCGCGCAGGCTCTCGATCTCCGCTTTTGCGGATTCCGCCTTGCGGAGCCGCTCGGCGAGCTCCTCCTGGTTGGACGACAGTATGTCCACCTGCGCAGACACGCGCTGCATCTCCGCGACGGCCTGCTCCTTGAGGAACGCGTCGCGCCCCGTGCCAGCAGACTGGGCGAACGCCCCGCCCGCCGCAAGCGCCACGACCAGAGTGGCCGCTGCCATTGTTGATCTTTTCATTTTCTTAATTCCCGTTTACGGACCTACTCGAAGCCGAGGACGTGGCGCATGTTGTACATGCCGGGCGCCTTGCGAGCGGCCCAGACAAGCGCCCTCAGCGCGCCGGCGGCGAACGCCTCGCGCGACTGCGCGCGGTGCGTGAGCTCCACGCGCTCGACGTCGCCCGCGAACATCACCGTGTGATCGCCCACGACAGATCCGCCGCGGAGCGCGTGGATCGCGATCTCGCCGGACGGACGCTCCCCGGGCTCGCCGTGGCGTCCGTAGATCGTCTTCTCCCCGAAGTCGACGCCGCGACCGGCGGCGACGGACTTCGCGAGCATGAGAGCGGTTCCAGAAGGCGCGTCCTTCTTGTGGCGGTGGTGCATCTCGGTGACCTCGACGTCGTATTCGGGCCCCAGCACCTCGGCCGCCTTGCGGACAAGCTCGAGGAGGAGATTGACGCCGAGCGAGTAGTTTCCGCTCTGCACGACCGGAATCCTCTTCGCCGCCTCGTCCACCGCCTTCTGCTCCTCCGCCGTCAGGCCCGTCGTGCCGATGACGTAGGGGATGCCCTTTTCGGCCGCCTTCGCGATCGCCGCGGGGACGGCGGCGTGGAACGAAAAGTCCACGACGCCCTCAACGTCCGGCGACCACTCGCGGTCGTAGCCTTCGGCGACGTCGACCTTCGAGACGACCTCGCACCCCGCGCCATCGGCGAGGGCGCAGAGCATCCTTCCCATCCTTCCGGCGGCACCAAGTATCGCAATCTTCATTGACGCCCCTCTACTCCTTCATCCCTCACTTCGTGAACCTGACGACAAATCCGCCGCCCGGGGCCATGTGGAACGACATCTTGTCGCCGGCCTTGACGGACTTCGTCTCGTGGACGTACTTCGCGGCGTCCTCCTTCGCGTCGCCGGCGTCGCGGAAGAGCTCCGCCTTCCACTCGCCCTTGCCGAGGAACGACGTATCGACCTCGAAGTCGCGCGCATCGGCGGTCGTCATTCCGGCGGCGTACCATTCGCCATCGCGGGTCTGGCGCGCAGCGGCGAACATCGAGTCGGGGCATCCGCCGAGCGCGACGACGCTCTTCCACACCGTCGGGACCTTCGCCATGAACGAGAAGCACTCGAGGTTCTTCTCGTAGAGCGTCGGGGAGTCGCAGAGCATCTGGAGCGGCGCCTCGTAGAGCGCCATCATCGCCATCTGGCGGCAGCGCGTGCCGACGGAGCCGGGGGTCTTCGGGCTGCCGCGGTAGGACGAGCCGATGCCGTGGTTGAGCATCGCGCCGGGCGTGTAGTCCATGGGGCCGGCGGACATGCGCAGGAAGCACGCCGCGACGTCGCTGTACATGAGGCCCTTGTCGTTGCCGTCAAACCACTTGAGCTGCTCGAGTCCGTGGATTCCCTCGTAGTTGAGGAGGTTCGGGAAGCGGCGGTGGAGTCCGTTCGGACGGTACGCGCCGTGGTAGTCGACGAGCATGTGGTGCTTCGCGCAGGCGGAGGCGAACTTCTCGAGGAAGTTCGCGACCTCGGCGTCGCCGCGGTCCATGAAGTCGACCTTGAAGCCCTTCGCGCCGAGCTTCGAGAAATGCTCCGCGACATGCTCCTCGTCGCCGTAGACCTGGGCCCATGCCATCCAAAGGATGATGCCGACGCCCTTCTTCTCGCCGTACTTGATGAGGTGCGGAACGTCCACAACCGGGCTGTACTTCCAGATGTTTAGCTTCTCGCTCCAGCCCTCGTCGAAGATCACGTACTCGACGCCGTTCGCTGCCGCGAAGTCGATGAAGCGCTCGTAGGTCTTCGTCGTGCAGCCCTGGGGATCGCCGATGTTGTCGAAGCAGTTCCACCAGTCCCAGGCGACCTTGCCGGGCTTGACCCAGGAGAAGTCCGCGCCCTTGTCCTGCGCAGGCGCGAGCGCCCAGACGATGTCGGCCTCGCACACCTTCGAGGGCGTGTCGGCGAGGATGAACGTGCGCCAGGGGAAGGTGCGCGTGCCGTCCGTCTCGGAGATGAAATCCTCATGCTCCTCGACCTTGACCCAGCGGCCGCCCTTCTCGAGCTTCTCGTTGCCCCAGCCGCCGACGTGGCTCGTCTTCTTCGGCTCGCCGACGAACTTGGACTCGAGCGTGCCGTCGCTGGACGAGCCGAAGTTCCAGATCGGATAGTCGCGCACGTCGGACTCCGTCACGACGACGAACTTGCCGCCGGCGGAATAGGCGAAGGGAAGATAGACCATCTCGCGGGAGAAGTCGATCTCGGACGCCTTCTTGGAGAACGGAATCGTCTCCTCGCATCCGACCGCGCCCGTCTGGTTGCCCCAGCACTTGACGTCGGCGGAGGGAAGCGCGAGCGACGCCTTCTCGCAGTCGACCTTGACGCGCCCCGGGAACTTCGTCTCGAAGCGGTACGCGACGCCGTCGTTGCGCGCGGTGAGCCTGACGCCCCACTCGCCGAAGTCGACGAACGTCTCGGACGCCGCGAGGCAGACCTTGTCCTTCTTGTAGACCTGCGCCTCCGCAACGCCCTTGACGGGCTTCTTCGTGACGTCGACAGGCACCTTGGCAAGGCACTTGAGGCACGTGCCGTTCACTTTCATCCCGATCTCAGAGCGCGCGGCAACGACTACTCCGTCGCGCACGACTTCATAGGCTAGGGGATTCGAATACAGCCTGATCTCGTTTCTTCCGTCAGGCGAGACGGCGGAGTTCTTCTCCGCATCGAACGAACCGCAGCAGACGCATCCGACGACAGCCAGAAGCGAAGCCAGCGAGGCGAATTTGGCAATGTGCATGGTATTTCCTTTCTTTAAAGGAAATATTATATCAAAAAATGCGGCGGTCTGCGCAGATTCGCGAACGTCACTTCGCCGCCGAGCAGCCGAGGTCCCACAGCAGGAGGAACATCTCCGCCGCATGCCGGATGTGCGGATATGCGATGTGCCGGTCGGCCCAGTCAGGGTGAATCGTCCTCAGACCCTCGTACTTGGCCAGCGCGGAATTGGCCTCCCACGTCATCTCTCCATGCTTGACCGGGACGTCTTTGCCCTTGAAAACGCGCCCGGCCTTGTGCCATGCGGCCCAGGAAAGGCCGGGCCTGTCACCGTCAAGCGCCCTGTCCGCGAGCGACGCGTCGCGCGAGTCGTCCATCCAGAAAAGGTCGTCATAGGAGTCCTTCTCGTCGGGAACCTTCACCCAGGACGCGTCGAGTCCGCACTTCTCGAGCCCCAGCCTGAGCCATTTCGCCGCGTAGACCCTGTGGCGTCCGCCTTCAACCGGCCCCGAAAGGAATCCGTCTGCGTCCAGCCGCGACTTCGCGGCCTCGACGATGCGTCCGGCCGCAGGATGCGTCGCGTTGGTTACGCATCCGAGCATGTAGAGCGTCTCGCCGAGGTTGTCTATCTCCTCCTCGTCCTCCCTGAGGCGGTCGAACGGATCCGAGAGCGACAGCACCCAGTCGCGTATAAGACCGACGCGTCCGCAGCGCTCGAGCACCATCGCCGCCATCGCCGCGTCGCGGCGGGACGGCGTCTCGTAGACGAACTTGTTCGAAAGCGGACGCCCGTCCACGATCTGCGAGACGATCTCGGCGTACAGCTCGTCGAGCTGCTCGGCGAACGGACGCCCCGCGAAGCTCGGCGGAATGTCGAGGCCGTCCGCGCGCGGCTTCTCGCGCGAGTCGATGCCCCAGCGCTCCCAGAGGTTCGTCTTCACGTCCTGCGGAAGAAAGCGCATCTCCGCCATCTCCCCCTCGGTGTACCTTGAGCCGACGAGCGGACCCGGGCTGTCGTATGTCTCGAACTTCGACGGCGCAATCTCCCGCTCCGGCACGACGAACCACTCCCTTCCGTCGGCGTCGCGCTCAATGCGGCCACCTTCCGCCATGACGACCTCGCGAGCTATCTTCTCGCAGACGGCGACAAGCGTCGGGAAATCGTAGTCGGTGTACTCGAAGCGCGCGCGCAGGTCGAGCTTCTCGTAGTATTCGCGCGGCAGGGCGCGCTTGCCGATCGAAGTAAACACCACGCCCCCGGCCGACGACGGATTGCAGTCCGAGTCGAATCCGCCGCGCGTGGAGACCACGATCGTCCTGTAGGGGTCGCCGTTCCCGTAAAGCACTCCCAAGACCACCATCGCGCCATTCAGCGTCGCCTCTATGGCGTCAGGCAGCTCCGGACAGCGTCCCTCGTGTCCATACTTCTCGATGGCCTTCCCCCAAGTCCCCTCCCAGTCCGCAGGATCGGCGGCGTGCCATGCGAGCATGTCGCGGACCATCTCCGCATAGCGGCTCTCGCGCGGGATGGCGCGCAGAGCGGACTCTACAATGCGGCGCGGCTCGCGCTCGAAGAACGCCGACGCGTACATCGCGCCGACGAACTGGCCCGCCCACATTCCGTCGCCGTAGTTCATCAGCCTGCCGAACTTCTCGCCGAGCGCCACGACCCCCTGGAGACATCCTGGCGCCACAAGCCCCGAATAGTCGGCCTCGATCTGGTAGTCGATGTCGTTCGCGCACTTGTTGACCGACGGATGCGAGCTGTCGGGCGGCGCTATGCCGCGGCGCAGCGCGTCGCGCCCTTCCCCGTTAGCGTGCCAGAGGCGATAACGCGAGTTCGCGAACTCGATTCCGGCACGGCGAATGTCAACCCCGAGGCCATGCCGCTCGAGCGTCTGCAGGAACGTCATCTCCACGTAGAGGTCGTCCTGATGGAAGGATTCGTTTATTATCTCTGGCGACCACGCGCGCACCTCGCCAGCAGGCACGACCTTGTGGCAGAACCTGAACTCCGTCGGTCCGCCGATGCCAACACCGGCAATCTGGCCAAGCCATCCCGCCTCCATCCTGTCGCGGTATTCCTCGACGGATATCCTGCGCTCCGCCGCAAATGCCGCCGAAACGGACATTGCGGTCGCAACGAGCAACGCTGCAACGCTCTTCATCTCAATTCCCCTTTTGTGTTTTTTGAAAACCGTTTTGCATTATACCAAAACTTCAGCATGATTTCACCGCGCGGAAGAACAAAGCTGCGTTTGCAGGTTTTGCGCGTCGAAGCGGAGAAAACCTTGTCGCTGGTGATTGTTCCCGCGCGATGATTTATGCTATAATGCAGGCATGGCGAACCGCTTGAACAAGGCTGTGCGCCTCAAACAGGAGATGAGAAAATGATGAATGCACTGTTCAGGAGACTCGCGGCGGCAGCTTTCTCCGGCGTCGTTCTTGCCGGATGCACACAGGAGTCGGACGCGGCGCAGCGCACCTTCGTCCTGTGGGACCCCGGACTGCAGCTCCCCGCGGTCTGCTACAGGCTCGACGACGGATGGCAGGGCAAGGGCGCGATCGCCTGGAACATGCGCAGCGACAACAAGTTCATGGCCTCTACCATTCTCTCGTCCCCGTCGAAGCACATGCTGGTCCAGACAAGCGAGCCGATGATGACGGTGCACGAAGGCCTCACGCCCCAGAGACTGGCGGAGTTCCAGAACCCCGAGGTTCTCGCGAACGACATAGCGATGGAGCTCAACCAGGGAATCGTGGAGTCGGGACTCACCCCGTTCGTCGCGACCAGCGGACAGTTTACGCAGGACGTCCCGCAGATCACGCGCCTCATAGCCGCCGCGGCTACATACGGCACGACGCTGACGCAGGCAAACGCTTTCGGATTCGTCGCGACGTTCAGGTGCACCTACGGCGGAGTCGAATGCGAAGCGAGGTACACCACCTCCTACGCCGTAGCCATCAGCTCGGTGCCTAATCCGCGCGTGCCGAAGATCTGCAACTGGACGCGCGTGGCGCCCGTACTGGCCATAGCGCCCGTCGGAAAGATGTCCGAGGCGCTTCACGACGCCGGACGCATGTTCGCCTCCGCATTCGTGAACTACGCATGGGCGCAGCAGAGGGACAGGACACTTGCCGCGCTGCTCGAAGGCACTAGGCAGGGACGCGACGAGGGCTGGAAGATCTGGAAGGAGTCCGCCGCCGGCACGTCGGCGATGCTCGACAGAATCCGCGAAGAGCGCAGCAAGCAGATCCGCGAGGTGCGCACGGTAGACAATCCGTTCGAACCGGGGACAAAGATCGAACGCCCGGCGTTCTTCAAGAACTCGTGGATCAACTCCCGCCAGGATGCGATGCTGCTCAGCGACTCCTCGCTCGAGCCGAACATCGTCCGTGGCCTGATGGAACAGGGCGAGTGGCTTCCGGCTAACTGACGCCGGCCGCGGGGAGTGACAACGTGAAAATGCATCCGTGCGGGGAATTCGCGCGCACGGAGAGGTCTCCGCCCATCGCGCGGGCAAACTCGCGCGCGGTGCAGAGCCCTATGCCGAAGCCGCCCTTTCCGGACTCCAACACAGTCTTCGCGCGGTAGTACCTGTCGAAAGCGCGGCGCATCTGCCGCGGAGTCATCCCCTGGCCTTCGTCGACGAACTCCGCCTTCACGAACTTCCCTTCGACAAAAAATCTTACGCGCACCGGGCCATACGGCGCGGCATACTTGAGGTCGTTTCCGAGGAGGTTCCACATCATCTGCACAGTCATCGTCTCATCCGCACGCACCTTCAGCACCCGACCACTGGGGACAGTCCCCACTTTTTCAGGGACTGTCCCCATCTTTTCGGGGACTGTCCCCGTAACCTCGACCGGAACATCCTCGCCGTCGAACAGATCGCGGTAGTCTTCACGAAATAGCGCATAAGCCTCATTATAAGCCTTAATAATATCAAATTCGGAGACTTCCGGCTCACGACGCTTTCCGCCTAGCCGCATGAAATCCTTGATGTTCTCGACAATCCTGATAAGCCGCTCGGTAAGAGCCTTCGCATCAGCGTCGTTGCGTCCGATGGACATCCTCATGCCCACGAGCGGTGTCGTGAGGTCGTGCGCCGTAGCCGCAAGGAAGTCGTCGCGGGCCTTTATGTATTCGACAAAGTATCTTATGCCTATGAACGTCATTCCGCAGAGGACAAAGAGAAAAAGCGGCACTCCGAGCCAGAAAATCCAAAAATAATCATATTCTTTCTCGCTTTTTACAAACTTGGCGACGCAATTTCCCTTGCTCCCCTCGTACCAGACAAGCATCATTCCATTGGGGACTGTCCCCACATTTTCGGGGACTGTCCCCGTATTTTTCCCCGTTTCCCCAGGGACTGTCCCCACATTTTCGGGGACTGTCCCCAGTGTTCTGAACTCGCTGCCGGCGGGGACAGTCCCCCAATATCCAGGGCGTAACTTCATGTCTTTCGTCCAAAACTGCCCTTTTCCGCGAATTACGGGAAATCCAGTTTCTGGCGATGTGCGCAATTCGTCGGCAGACAGGCGGTAGACGGACCTTACGCGAAGCTGCTCGTTTTTCACTATGGACGGAACCTGGCTCGCAAGGAAGTAACAGCCCACTCCGACGACGACCAGCGTCGGTAGGCTAAGCACGAAGGCGCTTCGAACCGTCCGCCAGTCGAGCCCTCCGAGCCTCATATCCCCATCAGCTCCCTGGCGCGCGCGAACTGCGCGGAAAGGTCGATCTTGCGGCATCCGTCGACATATCCGCCGGCGCGCAGGTTCTCGACGAACCGCCGGAACTTGTGCGGACCCGGATTCAGGTTGTCCAGAGCGACAACCTCGGCGGAACCGAAAGTGCACGCCTCGGAAAGCATGCCAGTCGACTCTGCCGTCACATATAGCCGCTTGGCGAGCTTCACGAACGCCGGGATCGGATTGAAATGATCCCTTGAATAAAGAAGCTTGTAGTCCCACGGATACGAATCAACCACCGCCTCTACGTCAGCGGGAGTGCGGCGCGAGGTTGTCACGCACAACTGAGCGCCCTTGTTCGCGGCGAATATCTCGTCGAGCCGCGCCTTCGTCCATTCCGCAGTCATCGTGGAGCACTTGTTTGGTCCGCCGACGATCACCCCGACGAGGTTGTCCGTCGCCCCCGAATGGCGCTCGGAGAACGCCGCGACGCCCTTCTCGTAGAACGCCGCGTCGTTCGCTACGAGGTTGGCGGGGATTTCCACGACGTTGGACCTCTTTGCCGGATTGTCGAAAGACGGCGCGAGGATGCAGTCGAACGACGCGAGGTCGTAGCCGCGCGGATACAGCACCACGCCACACTTGACCCCGCACTTGCGCGCGAGCGCCTTCGCCGCATAGAACGTCCCCGATCCCGTGCCTATGACGGCGCAGAGGTGCGCGAAGTTCTGTTTCCCCAGACCTTCCAGAAGCCCAATCGTGCGAATCCCGATCTTGTCCAGAAGATAGCTCGCCGACTTCGCAAACCTGCCCTTGAACTGCACCGAAACCAGCTCGAAATCAAGTCCGAGCGCGCGGGCGAACGCCTTGGACTGGTTTTCGTGTCCGGCCTTGCCGTCCGTAAGTATGATTGCCTTGTTGTTCATCTGCAAAACGAGCGGCGGTTATTCCGAAATGACATCGAGCGCGTCGAGATCGATAACTCCCTCGTATACGCGCTTGACGGGGCCTGTGAGGGTGATCTCCCTGAAACCCTCGTCCGTCTTAACACCGCCCACGACTAGCTCGTATCCGCCGCCGGTCTTGACGCGGACCGGGAAACTGAGTCCGTACGACGCGACGCCGATTACCGCCGCCGCGACGGATCCAGTTCCGCACGCAAACGTCTCCGCCTCCACTCCGCGCTCGTACGTGCGTATCGCCACGCGGTCGGGCGCACGGTAGGTGACGAAGTCGACGTTCGTTCCGTCCGGCGCAAACTCGTCGCTTAGGCGGATTCTGCGCCCCTCGCCTTCGACATCCGCCCTGGCGAGGTTTTCGACGGGCACAATCTTGTGCGGGACGCCGGTGATCACGAAGTCGCCGTCAAGCCCCTTCGGATCGGGCATCGCGATCCTCACCAGGTCCTGGTCGAGGATCTCGGCGTCGACGAATCCCGCCGCAGTCTCGAAGCGCATCACCTTGCCCGCGACCGCCCCGACCTCTCGCGCGAATGCCGCGACGCAGCGCGCGCCGTTTCCGCAGAGGTCGGCCTCGGATCCATCCGGATTGAAGAAGCGCATCTTGAAATCGGCGGTCTCAGACGTCTGAACAAGAATCACGCCCTCGCAGCCGATCCCGCCCGGGCGCGTTGCCATCGCCGCGACAAGCCTGTGCTCGCAGGGGAAGCCTCCGTCGCGGTCGTCAACGAGAACGAAGTCGTTCCCCGCGCCGTGCATCTTCACGAATCTTATGGGCTTCATCTTCAGTATCCTCCCCCGATTATGGAGTTGAGCCATCCGCCGTTCGTTCGCGGACGCGGGAGCTCCGCTCCGCCGCTGAGGCGTATTAGGTCGTACAGGATGTCGAACGCGGAATCGAGCACCACGTCGTCCTTGGCTCGCTCGTTGCGCTTGCGCCGCTTGGAAGGCTTGTCCTCGCTATCATCGGCTTCCCCTTCATCGTCGTCGTCATCAAGCTCTCTCAGCTCGCGGTCGGCCGCCATCTGCGCCTTCCTCGCCTCGCGCTCCAGCGAGACGACCTCGCGATCGCTTATCTCCTTCATCCCCCGCACGTTCTCGAGATGCTTCTGGTATCGCTCGTCGGTCTCGAGCCGGGACTCCGCGAGACGCTTAAGCTCGGGGACGTACTTGTTAAGGTTCCAGCAACGCACGTAGTCCGCCGGGAGGATGCGGCTGAACGGAAGCGCGTTCGGAAGCTTGTCCTCGCCGATGTCGAGCGAGTCGAGGAGCGACGGCAGACGGATGTCGGCTTCAACGCCCTCGAGCTGCGTGGACCTCCCGTCGACGCGGTAGAACCTAGCGGTTGTAATCTTCATCGAACCATACTGCGACGGCCCCATTCCAAACACTGTCTGCACAGTTCCCTTGCCGTGCGTCCTGCCGTCGCCAAGCACCACCGCACGGCCGGTGTCCTGGAGGTGTCCTGCGACAATCTCCGAGGCGGATGCGCTCGCGCGGTCCGTCAAGACGACCATCGGCTTCCTGAAGGCGACGGGATTGCCGTAGGGTATCGGAAGGCTCCCGACGTTGCGCGAGTCCTTGATCTGCACGACCGGACCGCTGGGGACGAACAGGGCCGAGAGCAGGACCGCCTCGCGGAGCGACCCGCCGCCGTCGCCGCGCAGGTCGAGGACAAGGCCCTCAACCGCCTGGGCGTTGAACTTGGCGAGATACTCAGCAACGTCCTTCGCACAGCTGCGGAAGCCGGGATCGGTCGGACGCTTGTCCATCGTGCCATAGAAGCCGGGGAGGTAGATGTAGCCGATCTTGCTCTCGAAGCCTCCGCGGGAGACCGTCTCCACGCGTCCGGTCGCCGCCTGGTCCTCGAGCTTGATCTCGTCGCGCACGAGCTCGATGCGCTTCTTTGTAGCGCCGGACGAGTCGGAGCGGGGAACGATCTCAAGAGTGACGCGGGTGCCCTTCTTGCCGCGTATCTTCTTGATCGTCTTCTTCATCGGCTTCCACATGACGTCTTCCATCTCGCCGTCCTCCTGCTGGACGCCGACGATCTTGTCGCCCTCCTTGATGCGTCCGTCGCGGTCAACCGGTCCGCCGGCCATCACCTCTACGATCTTGAGCGCGCCCTCGTCCATCTGCAGCACAGCGCCGACGCCGCAGAGCGTGAGGTTCATCTCCATGTCGAAGTCCTCCTTGGAGGCGGGGGACATGTAGTCGGAGTGCGGGTCGTACGCCATCGCGACGGCCGAGAGGTAGTGCTGCAGCACGGCCTCCTCGTCCGGTTCGGTAAGCACAGTGTAGTACTGGCGGTACTTCTTGAGCAGGCTGTCCGCCGCGTCGACCGTGTTCGTGGACTTGTCCAGCTCCGCGCCCAGAATCTGCACAAGCACCTCGTTTTTCAGCCTCCTGCGCCAGTGCTCGTTCGCCTCCTCGGCGGTCTCGGGCCATGGCGCGTCCTTGCGCTTGATGCGGTAGGTCTCGTTCGTAGAGAAGTCCCACTCCGCCGCCACAAGGAAATTCGTGACGAAGTCCATGCGCTCCGAGAGCCTCCTGCAGTAGAGATTGTAGACATCGAAGCCGAACGACGCGTCGCCGGCGTGGATCTCGTCGTCGATCGTCTTCTCCCGAGCGGCGAGCATGTCGAGGTCGGACTTCAGAAACACAGAGTGGTCGAAGTCGTAGTAGGTGACGAGGTTCGTCCACGCCTTCTGAGAGATGTCGTCGTCCAGCTTCTTCTGAAGTACGTGGTACCGCGGCAGCATGTCGCCGAGGCGTTTCGCGATCTTGCCGTAGTAGTCCTGCGGCTCAACGTCGGCAAAAGCCGCAAGGGCCGAGGCCGTGAACACTGCGGCAAGTGCCGCCCTGGTTTTCATAGTCTTCATGAGTTGCTCTCCATAAGCGCGATGAGCCGATCCAGTTCCTCCTGCGAAATCACCACGCGCTCCGTTGCGAAACTCTTCTCGATCTCGCATGAATTTATGACGACCGCACCGCCTATCTCGGCGATGTGCTGCCTGAAATTGTCCGACGCGAACGCAAGCACCGCCGTGACTGCGCCTTTCCACCCGGCGCGCGCGAGCGTCGACCTGACGAGATTCGCCTCCCTGCGCGCCTGCGAGAGCGGGTCGCGGTCGGGGAGCTGTCCGTCGAGCAGGATGTGTCCATCCTCGACCGTCACCTTCCCCCTCCAGAACTTGGTTTCAACGGCGAACACTCCGGCAGGCCCGACGACGACATGGTCGACATGCGTTCCGCCCGCGACGAAGTCGTTGAAGACGTGGTACGAATCAGGCAGGTTCATCAAGATTCCCGAGACTCGCTCCTCTCCCCGCGCCCCCTTGAAGAAGCGCTCTGCGTGCCTGAGCCCCTTCATAAGGCTCCACCCGCAGTATGCAAGCGATGCCGCCAGCAGCGCAACGCCGAACAGAATCTCCCCGAACACGAGCGCTGCGACCGAAAAGCCCGCGGCGAACACGCCTAGGAACAGAGGCCAGAGCCCCGTCACCATTCCTTTCACGCGGGCCCACTCGCCCGCAACTCCGTGTATCTTGGCCATATCTTAGTTGAAAAGTTGAAATGTTGAAAAGTTAAAGGTTGAAAGCTGAGCGCAACCCCTCCGCTATCGAATCCACGTCAAGCCCGTAGCGCTTTTCGAGCTCGGCGCAAGTCCCGTGCGGAACAAACTCGTCCGGCCAGCCGAACTTCACGTCCGCGCCGATCGCCTCGCCGAACCCTCCTGCGACAGCGCCGTTCTCGAGGCTGACGATCTTCATGCCCTTCGCCCTCTGCTCCGCGAGGAGTTTCGCGTCGAACGGCTTGAGATAGCGCGCATGCACCGCCACGCCTCCCACTCGCTCCGCGACCTCGCACGCCTTTCCATACCAGTCGCCCGTCGCCCAGATGGCAATGGGGGCGCGAGGCGCCTGCGCGGCGGCGCCGCTGGCGCCTGGCGCCTTGCCGCGGGGATAGCGGATCACCGTCGGGCCGTTGCGCCCCAACGCTTCGCGCATAAGTGCCTTGAGATCGGCCGCGTCCTTGGGCTGGCATATCGTGAGATTCGGGAGGCACCTGAGCATAGCGATGTCGTAAAGCCCCTGATGCGTCACGCCGTCCGCACCCACGACGCCCGCGCGGTCGACGCAGATGACGACCGGAAGATTCGCGATCGCGACGTCGTGCATCACCTGGTCCACGGCACGCTGGAGGAAGGTCGAGTATATCGCAACAACCGGACGCATCCCGCCCGCGGCGAGTCCGCCCGCAAACGCAAGCATATGCCCCTCCGCTATGCCGACGTCGAAAAAGCGTCCGGGGAACTCGCGCGCAAACGGAGCGAGCCCCGTTCCGTCGCGCATCGCGGCGGTCAGCGCCACCACGCGGTCGTCTTCGCGCGCGATTTCGGGAAGCGCCGCGCCGAAGGCCTCGCTCCACGACGGGGCCTTCGCGGCAGGCAGAGCGTCGGTCGGAAGCGCCAGGTCAACGGTGTCCGGCCCGGGCGGATACGCGAACGGCCCTACGCCGTGCCACGCGGTCGGATTCTTCTCCGCGGGGCCGTATCCGCGTCCCTTCTTCGTGACGACGTGAAGCAGCACCGGACGGTCCTCCTCCTTCGCGGCGGTAAGAGCCGAGACGAGCGCCGCGAGGTCGTGTCCGTCTACCGGACCGAGATAGTGGAAACCGAACTCCTCGAACCAGACGTTCTTGAGCATCATCGTCTTGAGGCGGTTCTTCACCCAGTGCACGAATCCGTAGAGGAACGAGAGCCTCAGCGCGCGCCCGGCCTTCTTAGCGGCGTTCTTGACGCGGTTGTACCTGACGCCCGACGTTAGGCGCCCGAGCGTCCGCGCGAAGCTGCCCGTCGGCTTCGCTATCGACATGTCGTTGTCGTTGAGGACGACTATTATCTTGCGCGTCGCCGCCGCGCAGTTGTTGAGCGCCTCGAAGCTCGTGCCGTTCGCGATGGACGCATCGCCTATGACCGCGACGACGTTCTCGTCCGTCCCCTTCCTGTCGCGCGCGGCGGCAAGCCCCTCCGCTACGGATAGCGCAACGCCCGCGTGCCCTGCGATCGCGGCGTCAGCCTTCGACTCGTTCGGATTCGGAAAGCCCGATATCCCGCCCATCTTCCTGAGCGTCCCGAAGTCGTCCCACCTGCCTGTCAGAAGCTTCCACGCATACGCCTGGTGTCCGACGTCCCACACGACGCGGTCGCGCTCCGGATCGAACACCTCCCTGAGCGCCATCGCTATCTCGACCGCCCCTAGCGACGACGCAAGGTGCCCGCCGTTCTTCGAGACGGTCTCGAGTATCTTCTGTCTGACTTCAAGCGCGTTCATTTCGCCTCCGACTTGCGCTTGAGGACCAGAAGCGTAGTTGCGTTCTGGCCAAACATCTCCTCCTTGGCGAGGAGGTCGTAGTTCTTCTTGAGGATGCTCCAGTATTCAAGCTGCCTCTCGATGTCCACTTCGTCGCACCGCGGCGGAGCAATCGCGAAGGAGTAGCCCGAGAGAGCGGCGACCGGACACGGAGCGGACTCCAGAAGCTCGCGCCAGCGCTCGTCCGAAAGCATGCTGAACGGCCCCATCTCAAGCCCCTCGGGAACCTTGCGCCCCGTCTCGATCGCGAGATAGAGGTCCTGCGTCAGGAGCATGTCGCCGCCTGGGTCGGCGGCTTCGATCTCCCTTGCAACGTCCCTAAGCTGCTCCAGCTCGAACTTTTCCTTCTTGAGCGACCAGAACCTGTCCTGCCCGTTGGTGGTCCACTTCTCCAGCAGCGGACTCCCGAACGCGCACGCCCAGGCGAGCCCGAGGACGAGAAGCGGCTTAAGCCCGTGGCTGGGGGAAGCGGCATCGCCGACGAACGCCAGCGCCGCGAAGACGGCAAGAAGCCCCATCACCGGAACCTGGTAGTCCTCGTACGGGAACGGCGCGAACATCTGGACCACGAAAACGGCGACGAAGCCAAACGCAGCCAGCCAAGCGACAAGAGGCGCTCCCCTGCCTGTGACGGACGCCCCGAAGTCCGCCCTGCTCCTATTGGCCATGAACGCGATTCCCATGCCCAGCACGACGAAAAGCGGAGCATACCAGCGCACGAGACGCGAGACCGAGCCAATCGTGAAGACTGGATCGAACCCGCCGCGAGCGGCGTGGTACATCTGCGCCGCGACAAGTCCGGACCTGGCGACCGGATCAAGCAGGAACGGACCGTACACGATGCAAAGCGCAAGCGCGCCGCCGATTCCGAACCAGAGGAACGACCAGCGCCAGGCGCGAAACGAGAAGAGAAGTCCTAAACCGACCACGGCAAGGAGAATGCCAAGGCTGATTCGCGTCCCGGAGGCGAAGGCGAGGGACACCCCGGAGGCAACCGCGAAAAGCGCGCCCTTCCATCCGCCGTCCTTCGCGAACGACAGGAGAAAGAAGCCTACCGCGACGAAAAGCGCCGCAAGGGCATACGTCTTGGGAATCGCCACGTAGTATAGGTGGTAGAGGTTGGAGCCAAGCAGGAGAAACGCCACAAGCGCCGACGCACTCCGGCATCCGGGCTTGGCGAGACGCGCGGCAAGGGCGCAGAAGAAAGCAATGCCTGCGGAACCTATCAGCATTGTGAAAATACGCGCACCCAGAAGCCCTGAACCGTTCCAGATCGACGTGAAGGCCGAGTACACGACAGGCATCACCGGGGCCTGGGTATAGAAGAAGTCGCGGTACGGCGTCTTCCCCTCGGACACAAGCCGCGCCGCGTAGAGATACCATCCCTCGTCCTGATTGAGCGAACCCATCCACACCGCCGCGAACGCGAGCACGGCGAAGCCGAAGGCCGCCAAAAACCAATATCGCTTCATTGACAGGAGATTATACCAAAAAAACGGCGGCTTTTCACGGGTTCGGCCCCATAAGCCGCGCGGCGGAGGCGAGGAGCGCCTTCTTCGCGTCGGCGCGGGAGATCGGGCAGGCGGGGAACGCCTCGTTCCCGAGCGACGCGTCGTAGACCGTCCTCCCGCCGACGACAGTCTGCACGACGTCGGACGAATGCATCGAGTGCACGACGAGGTTCGGGAGGTCGTGCGCGGGAAGGAGGTGCAGCCTGTCAAGGCCGACGACGCAGAAATCGGCCTTCTTCCCGACCGCGATCTCGCCGATGTCGCCGCGTCCGAGTGCCTTCGCGCCGTTCTTCGTCGCCATCTCGACCACGTCCCAAGGAGACAGCGCCGTCGGGTCGTTCGCGAGCCCCTTGTGGATGAGCGAGGCGATGTGCATCTCCTCGAACATGTCGAGGTTGTCGTTCGACGCCGGGCCGTCCGTCCCGAGCGCGACGTTGACGCCGAGCTCCATCGCGCGGACAATGCGCGCGAAGCCGCTGCCTAGCTTCATGTTGCTCGTCGGATTGTGCACAAGCGCCACGTCCCTCTCGGCCATGATCCTGAAGTCGTCGTCGGTGCACCACACGCAGTGCGCGGCATATCCGCCGCGGTCAAGAATTCCCGTTTCGGCGAGGTACGCGATCGGAGTCTTCCCGTGCCGCGCGATGCACTCCTCGTGTTCGCGCCTCGTCTCGCTCACATGAACGTGGAGCCTCCGGCCGAGTTCCATGTTCGCCGCCGCGAGTTCGCGGCAGAACGGCTCGTCGGTGAGATACTCTGAGTGGATGCATATGTCGCGGATGGATGATGGATCGCCGCCCTGTCGGGAGCCTTTGGTGAACGAGATGCAGTCGGCGAGACGCCCGGGGACAAAGGAGAGCCCGACCCTGCAGACGTTCGCGCGCATGCCCGCCTCTGCGAAGGCGCGCTCCGAGTCCGCCGGGAAGTCATACATGTCGGCGACGGTGGTCGTTCCGCCAGCAAGCATCTCCATCGCGCCCCAGAGCGCTCCTACGTAGATGTCCCCGGGGGTCATCTTCGCCTCGACGGGGAAGATCGCCTCCTCGAGCCAGCGCTTGAGCGGAAGCCCCCCGCCGACGCCGCGCAGCAGCGTCATCGGCGCGTGGCAGTGGCAGTTGACGAGGCCTGGAAGGACGATGCGGTCCGACTCGCCCGGCTCACGGAGTCTGACGGCGGAGATTGTATCGCCGTCCGTTTCGACAGTGCCGAAGCCGACCTTGCGGCCCGGCAGAAGCATCCACGCGTTCTCGATCTTCATTGCGCCTCCAGGGACTACTTCTTCTCGAATGCGGACTTGAGCGTCGACCTGCGGTTCTCCATCGCCCTTTCCGTATCCTTGAGCGTGCGTGATATCTCCTCGTTCGCGGGCATCAGCTCGTGGGCCTTCCTGACGTATTCCAGGGCTTTTTCGAGCCTGTTCGTCTTGCGGTAGATGATGGAGAGGTTGTTGAGGACCGCAGGCTCCTCGGGACGCTTCGTGAGCGTGCGCTCCAGATACATCTCAGCCTCCTTTAGCTTGTCCTCCATGAGGTAGGCCATGCCCGTGCCGAAGTTGGCCTCCGGATCCTCCGGGTCGATCTGCAGGACCGTGGCGCCGTAGCGACGCGCCTCGGCGAAGTCGGCGCGCCTGAGCGCAAGCCTGAGCCCCTCGTAGGGCGTCATCTGCATGAACGTGCGCATGCGCTCGTACTCAACGAGCCGCATCAGCTGCTTGACAGTGTCGTTCCACTCGTCCAGCTCGTTGGCGAGCTCATCCTCGTCGCGCATGCGCGCGAAGCGGGAGATGCGCCAGGAGACGGACGACACGGCGCGTTTTAGGGCCGGGGACGCGGAGGCGTGCGGATAGTTTTTCGCGACGGACAGGATGCGCGCGGCCAGGCTGCGCGCGACAGATGCGCCGCGCTCGATCTCCGCGTCGTCGAAGCCCTTCTCGCGCGCGACAAGCCCCGACTGCGCGGGAAGCGGCTTCCTCGCGCGGCGCCAGAACTCGAAGCCAAGCTGGACGGCGGACTCGGCCATTCCGTTCTTCTTCTCGCCCGCCCACACACGCAGCAGAACGGGGATTCCCGTCTTGGCCGCGTCGTAGTCGGGCGTGCCCTCCTCGAAGTGACGCGTGCGGATGTACGTCTCCCACTGCGAGGTGCCGCTCATCATTGCGAGCGGCTTGAGGTCCGAGCCCATCTGGCTGGCAACGAGCTCCAGTCCGGCGTCGAGCCTTCCGTCAGTGAAGATGAACTTCGCATCCCCGCACTCGCGCACCGTCTCGACGAGCGCATCGTGCACTATGGCGCGCATCTCGCTCTCGGCGGGGCGGTATATCCGCAAAAGGTTCGGAATCATGCCGAGGACCACGGCCGTCAGGACGAGATACCGCATTCCGAAGCTGCGGCTGTCTACAGGACGGAACACGCCTTCGTCCGCGTCGTAGTCGTAGAAGCGCTGGCTTCCGAGGGCGAAGCACGAGGCCGAAAGCGCGAGGGTCACCGCGATGGAGAGCGAGAGAATGCACTCGAGGAACTCCGAAGAGACCTCTGCGGCACCAGAGGAGAACGACCAGAGCCTGGCATAGGGAAACACGCCGCACTGGACAAGCGCCAGAACTCCGGCGAAGAACAGGACGAGCCCGAACTTGAAGCGGATCGGCTCCGTGTCGCGGCAGAGCATCGGGAACAGGACGAGGGCGCCGACGAGGGGAAGGACGGAGAACGTGATCGCGAGAAGCCATCCAATCGGCGTCGCCGCCTGCTGGATTGCGGAGATGTAGCCTATGGCGTAGTGGATCGATACGTCCATCGCCCCCCACCCGTTGGCGGCAAGTCCGCCGAACATGGCGAAGGACCACACGTTGACCGCAGCGACAACGACAAGCCCGGCGACGAAGGAGAAGAACATCCGCCAACGCGGAAGCGTGACGAGCGAGGGGATCTCCCCGTAGACCATCAACCGTCCGTCCATCACCGCATTGAGCGCGAGACGGTACCCCACGTACACGAGCAGCGGCATGAGGAAGCCGAACGTCGACTCCGCCGCGATCGCACCGGAGACGAACATCAGCGCGACGACGCGCCAGATGCTCGCGTTGCGTATCCAGCGGAAGAAGAGATGCAGCGCGACAAGAAGCGCGGCGAAGCGTATCGCCGCAGGCGAAAGTGGCGAGACAATGCGCCACATGGAATCGCCCGAGCCGAAACACACGGTAGCGAGAAAAGTGAAGAGCGTCGCGATGCCGTTCCACGGCTTCGCCTCCTTGGTGCGGGACAGGAAAGCCAGCGTCTGTCGCATGATCAGATAGACGAGGAACACGCAGAAGCCGCCGAGCAGCGACCCCGAAAGCCTGAGCGCGGCCGAGATGCGCGAAGGCCCGACGAGCGAGAGCAGCCCCTTGACGAAGAGCCGCCACAGCCCGGGGAATATCGCCTGCGGCGGACGCAGCCCCGCCGACACGCACATGTCGCTCCAGAGCGACGGATCGATCCCCCTCGCGGAGAACACGAGGTATACCAGAGAGAACACGACGCCGACCGCTGCCGCGATGGCTATGTCGCGCTTTCCAAGCGCATCACCGTTAAAAGTCTTGCTTTCCATTTTTTGTATCCGTTTCTGTCCGAACTGCATCTGCGCGCCCGGCTTTGGATTAAATTATATCAGATTCAACCCGAACCACGCAACCATCCGCCGTGGAAAAATGAGTCTAGGCACAGCGGCCTGTGCGCTAAGCAAGGGCCCTCAGGCTAGCGACGGCCTCCCTGAAGAACGTCTCGGGGGTCGAAGCGCCGGATGTCACGCCGAGTTCCTGCACGCCGGAGAAGTCGAGCGACTTCACCTCGGATATAGTGCCAGCCCTGAACGTGCGGCACCTCGCGACCTCGCAGAGTCGCTTCGTGTTCGACGAATTCGCGCTGCCCAGCACAAGGAGCGCGTCGCCCCCGAACGCCTTGACCGCGTCCTGCCGCACCTTCGTCGCGTTGCACACCTCGGCCATCGTCTCCACCTCGTGGCGCGCGCGCAGCGAGGCTACAAGCGCCTCCACATCGTCGGCGTTCATAGTCGTCTGCGAAACGAGGCCAAATCTCGGCGGGAGATCTTCCGGAAGGGATCCCGCCGGGTCTATCACCCGCGCGCCGTCGACTTCGCCTACGATGCCGCGCACCTCCGCGTGCGCGGGGTTGCCTATGACCACGACGGGAAGCCCCTTCGCCGCGAACTCGCGCGCGGAGCGATGGACACGCTCGACGAACGGACACGTAGCGTCGACGACCTTGAGCCCGCGCTCCACGGCGCGCGCCCTGACGGACGGCGGGACGCCATGCGCGGAGAACAGCACCGTCGCGCCTGCGGGAACCTCATCTATCGACTCCACGAAACTGAAGCCGCGCTTCCTGAGGTCCGCGACGACAAGCTCGTTGTGGACGAGTTCGTGAAGGCAGTACACGGAACGCGCCTCCGCCGCGACGGCGACAGCCTTTCTCAGCGCGGCCGTGACGCCTGCGCAGAATCCATGCGGCTCTATAACCGTGATTTTCACCGCTTCCTGCGTCCGGCAAGCGACGGATCAAACGGGACGAACCCGAGCTTCAGCGCGGGGGACTTTGGAGACAGGGTGAAGTCGTGTGCCTTCCAGTCCGCGAATAGCGGGTCGGCAAACACGCTGCCTTCGTCCTTGACGCGTCCGCACCAGTCCGCGAAGGAGGTGCCGTTGAACTCCTCTTTGCCGTCCGCGCGCCACCAGAGGTTGCGGCGCCAGTCTATCTTCGCGCGCTCCGACTTCGTGCCGCCGTACTTCACGAAGGCGTCGCCCTTCGACCAGATGACGATGTTACGCTCGCACGTGAGCGAGCGGTGGTCCTCAGCGCGCGTGACGGCGACCTGTCCACTCGACGAATCGACGAGGATGTTGTTGCGCACGACGTTGTCGCGCCCGTAGTGCTGGTGGAACGATGCGTCGTCCGTGTCGTACACAAGGTTGTTCTCCAGCGTTATCCCCTCGCTGCCCTCGTCGGTGTAGAGTCCCCATCCGCCGTAGGAGTAGGAGTGGACGCCGTGGATGACGTTATTCGAGACGCAGGTCCCGAAGCTCATGCCCAGCGTATAGACACCGCCCATGTCCGCAAGCTCCGACTTGCCGATGTCGTGGATGTGGTTGAAGGCTATCGTGTTGCGCTGCGTCGGGCTCTCGGCGTATCCCCAGGACCAGCCGACCGACACGCCGGTGTAGTAGAGTCCGCAAATCTCGTTGTGGACGACCGAGCAGTCGCTGGCGTTGCCGATGAGGACTCCGACGCCCGCCGGATGGAACCTGCCGCCGTCCTCGATGAGGCAGTCGTCGACGGAGACGCCGGACGTCACCTCCTCACCCTTCTTCCACCTGTGGAGGCCAATCCTCACGCCGCCCGCGCCAAGGTCATGCATCTCGCACGAGTACGCGCCGCCTCCGCGTACCTTTTCGCGGAACCAAAGGGCGTAGTTGCCCGTGCGCTCGAACCGACAGTTCCTGAACACGACGTTCGTCGAGCGGTCGACAATCACCGCGGCCGAGCTCGCGAACGCGGCTGCCTGGTACGAAAACAGCGTCGTAGGGCCTTTTGCCGCGACCGGAGCCGACATGGCGAACGTGACGTTCTCGAACGTGACGTCCGACGCCCTGTCAACAGCAACGAGAGTCTCGAGCCCCTCGCGCGGAATGAACGCCTCCAGCGTCTCCTCGCCCGGAAGCGGTCGATACAGTATCTCGCCTGCCGCGGCGTCGCAGAACCACTCGCCCGGCGCGTCGAACGCAGAGCGCAGGTTCTCGATGCAGCAGAGGTCTCCCTTCTCCCACTTGCTCCACTCCGCCATCTTCGCTCCGTCGACGGCGAGCCTTCCGTCGGCGTACGACACGATCGGATGCCTCGCGACATCCCACTTCACGTGGAACAGCAGCTGGGCGTACGCAAGCTCCGACGCGGGCACCGCGGCAACCTTCTCCGCAACCTCTGGCGGGAGAGAGAGCGTGTGGCGCCAGCCGGTGCGCGACGAGGGACAGGACGTCTCCTCGACGTTAACCGTAGGGTTGAAGTATCCGCTGTCGGGGAGCCTTGCACGCGAGGCGCGGCGTCCGTTGACGAACAGCGTCTCCGTGTAGACGGGCTTCCCGTCGGCACCGAGCGGAAGCTTCGCCGCCCAGACGCCGCCTCCGCGGTCCTCCCACGGTCCGACCTTCACCGCGCCCGTGATGCGCGTGGAGCCGTCCGGCGCGCCGCGGAAGACCTTCCCCGACGAATCGGGCCCGACAAGCATCGTCTCCGTAAGCACGACATCGCCCGCCGGAAGACGGACGACATTTGTCCTGCAGCCGGCCGCCGCAAGGGCCGCCGCCGCGATAAAACACAACCTGACCATGTCACTCCCCTTTTTTTGCCTCTTCCCAGAGCGCGTCCATCTCCTCGAGGGTCATCTCCTTGAGGCTACGCCCGCTCTCCTTCGCCCCGCGCTCGACGGCGCGGAAGCGGCGGGAAAACTTCGAAGTCGTCAGCTCGACGGCGCTTTCGGCGTCCACGCCAAGGTGCCGCGCGAGGTTGCAGACGGCGAACACCAAATCGCCGAGCTCCTCCTTGACGCGGACTGAATCCGCGGGCTTCGGGCTCCTTCTCGCGGCGATCTCGGCCTTCAGTTCGCCGAGTTCCTCCTCGATCTTGTCCATCGGCCCCTTCGCGTCCTTCCAGTCGAACCCGACGCGCGCCGCCTTCTCCTGTGTGCGCTGGGCCTTCAGGAGCCCCGGGAGCGCAGCAGGAACGCCGTCCAGCGCGGAATGCCGCGCCTCCTTGCGGTGTTCCATCTGCTTTATCTGCTCCCAGTTGCGAAGCACCGTGGCGGAATCCTTCGCGTCAACATCGCCGAAAACATGCGGATGGCGATGGACGAGCTTGTCCGATATCGCGTTCGCTACGTCGTCGAATGTGAACCGACCCTCCTGCTCGGCCATCACGGACTGGAACATCACCTGCAGAAGGACGTCGCCGAGCTCTTCCACATAGTTCGCCTTGTCATCCGGACGGTCCATCGCAGCGAGGAGCTCGTGCGTCTCCTCCAGCACGCACGGCTTGAGGGACTCGAGAGTCTGCTCCCTGTCCCAGGGGCAGCCCTTCTCCGGGTCCCTGAGCCGGGTCATGATCTCGTGAAGACGCTCTATGCCTGTCATTACGCTCTCAGTATCTCAAGGACGGACTTCGCCGTGGACGCATTAAGCTCCGTGACCACCTCGTCGGCACCGCCGAAGTCCTGATAGGCGACATGCGGACTCGTGACGGCGACCGAACCCATTCCCGCGACAAGTGCCGACTTGACGCCGAACCCCGAGCCAGTCACCGCAATCGTGGAGAAGTTGCGGAGCTTGTTCATCGCGCAGGCGCGCCTCCAGGCGTCCCACTTAACGCTGCCGTACGTCGAACTCGTCTCCTGGAAGAGCACGACATCGTCGCCGAGCAGCCCCTCGAACGCGGGACGCACCGTCTCGACGTCGGCACGCGTGGAGATGACGACCTTGACGCCCTTGGCGGCAATCGTCTGCACGAACTTGCGGAACGCCGGCGTGACCGACTTCGGCACCGCCTCGTTGAGCGCAGCGACGAACGCCGCGGAAAGGTCCTTGGCCGCCTTTGCCGCGAGCTTCTTAGTCTTTACGACCGAGAAGTACTCGGCAAGCCCACCCTGGTAGTTGCCCCCGGCGAGGTGCTGCGCCTCTATGCGTTCGTCGAACGGAATCTTGTCAAGTCCCGCAAGAAACTTCTTCGTCACGTCGAAAAGAAGCCCCGCGCCATCCATGGCGGCGAAGTCGAACTCGACGATCACGCCCTTCTTAACGATCTCAGCCATATCCTCTCCCTTTTTGCTGTCCGTTGCAGTCGGCGCCGCGTCGCTTACTTGGCGGTGCGCTTCTTGCGCGGGTTGGGCTGTCCGATCTCGGACAGCATCTTGCGGAACGAGCCCTTGCGCACGTTGAAGGGCTTGCCGCCCTTGATGCGCGTGAACTCGCACGCGCGGATCTTCGCACCCTGGTCCTCATCGGGTCCGACGACGCCGGACTCGCCGTTCAGCGCGCACTCGACCGCGCAGCGCGCGCACTTCTCGATGAGCTTGAGGTCCTTCTTGTTCGGCGCCGCCGCGCGGGCGAAGTATCCGGACTTGAACACCTGCACCTTCTCCGCCTTGAGCATCTCGCCGAAGCGCTTGCCGACGTACTGCCCGACGTTGACCTTGTCCAGCCTCGGGTGCCCGAACGCGTCGCGCGGCACCTGCTCGCCCCGGTGCTCCATTTCCTTGATGATGTCCGCGACGCCTGCGCCTTCGGACACGAAGATGTTGACCGAGTCCCACTTGTCCATGATCTTGAGAAGACGCTCGCCCTCCGCCTTGAAGTCGATCTTCGACTCCGGCACGTAGACCGCGTGCACGTCCTGGCGCTCGGGCGTCAGCATGAACTCCGGCACGAACTTCATGCGGCGGAGCATCTTGCGGTAGCACTGCGCCGTCTTGTACGTGAGCCATCCGCAGTTGCGGCCCATGACCTCGTGGATCGTGAGCGCGCGCGGATTGGCGCTGTTCTCCTTGACGACGTTCATGAAGAACCTAGCGCCCTCCTCGGCCGCGGTCCATGCGCCGAGCGACTGCTTGATCGGGTAGACGTCGTTGTCAATCGTCTTCGGAAGGCCGACGACGATGAGCGGATAGTTGTTCTTCGCAAGGTAGGCCGCGAGGTCCGCCGCCGTCGTGTTCGTGTCGTCTCCGCCGATCGTGTGGAGAACGTCGACTCCGTCTTTGACGAGCTGGTCGGCGGCAACCTTGAGCGGATCCTCCCCCTCCTTGACAAGTCCGCGCTTGACGCAGTCCTTGACATTCGTGAGCTTTACGCGGCTGTTGCCGATCGGCGAGCCACCGTGCCTCGTGAGAATCAGCGCGTTCTTGCGCACCGCCGGTGTCACGGGAATCGACTCGCCCTTCAGGAGGCCCATGTAGCCGTTGATATATCCAATCATCTCGACGTTCGGGGCCTTCTTGTTGTACTCGTCAATCAGGAAACCGATGGAGGAGCTGAGGCACGGGGCGAGGCCGCCGGCCGTCAGAAACGCGACTTTCTTCACTTCTTTCGACATTTTGTCTTTTTCCCTTGGTGTAATTTAAGTTGGTATAGTTTAAGTTGTGGTTTAAAGGTTCAAAGGCTGAGTCCGCCGGCTTTCAGACCTTGAGCTTTTTCATGACATTCGCCATCTCGATGGCGCTCTGCATGGCGGAAAAGCCCTTGTTGCCCTGCTTCGTCCCGCAACGCTCGACGGCCTGCTCAAGGTTCTCCGCGGCGACTACGCCGTCAAGGACGGGCACCCCCGTCGCAATCGAAATCTCGCTGAACGCCTTCGCCGTCGCCTGGTTGATGAGGTCGGCATGCGCCGTCGCACCCTGCACCACCGCGCCAAGGCAGACGACCGCGTCGTACTTCTTCGCCGCGAGTTTCGCGGCCGCGAGCGGAAGCTCGTAGGCGCCGGGAACCCTCACGAGCACGACATCCTTCTCCGCGCCTCCCATGCGCAGGAACGCGTCCTCCGCGCCCTTCACAAGCTGCTCCGTCAAAAAGCTGTTGAATCTGCTTACTACGACAGCAATCTTCAGGCCTGCCGCCGAGAGGTCGCCCGTTATTTCTTTCATTTTTCCATCTATCCCTTTTTTTGCAAAAGATACGGAAATTTTATCAAATACGGCTTCGATTGTCAAAGCGACGGCCTGCCAATAGGGAATCTGGGCCCCATGTCATCGGATTTATGCTCAGCTGGCCAGATCGGCAAGGATTTCGCGTAGCTTCTGCTTTGCGCGGAAGATGCGCACCTTCACGAGGCTCTCCGACACGCCCGTCTGGCGGGCGATCTCGCGGACCGGAAGCTCGGCGACCTGAAAGAGCGTGTATGCGTCGCGCAGCACGGGCGGAAGCTTCGCGAACGCCGCGGTGAGGCGGCTCCGCAGATACGCAGCGTCCGACGGCGACTGCGCCGGGCCGGTCGCGCCGCCGTCCTCGTCCTTGATCTCGTCCACGAACGTGATGCGCGCGTCGTCGCGCGCCAGGTTCTTCCTCAGGTTGCGCGCTATCGTGAACGCGAGCCCAGACACGGCGGATTCGTCCCCGCGGAGGTCGTCGCGCATCTTCCATATCTTCAGGAATACGTTCTGCACGATGTCGCACGCCTCGTGGTAGCCGCTGCCGCTGGCGACGAGCCAGTTCGTAAGCCTGGGCGCTATTGTCCTGTATAGTTCCTCGATGTTCATAGATCCTCCAGTGTGACGCTGTCGAGCTCCTCTTCCTCTTTCCGGGCGTCCTGAAGCTGCTTGGCCCACTTCAGTATCTCCGCGACCGGCTCCAGAAAGTCCTCGGGTATGAATTCCTCTATCCTGCCCTTCGCATAGAGCGCCCTGGCGAGCGGCACGTCCTCGACGATCGGGATGCCGAGCGTAAGCGCCTCCTCGCGGATCACCTTCGCCACGTCGTCCGCGCCCATGGCGCAGATGCGCGGCAGCGGCGCCTCGTCCGCCGCATAGCGGATTCCGACCGAGATGTGCGTCGGGTTGGTGACGACGACGTTCGCCTTCGAGACGGCCTGCCGCGGGTCGGGTCCGTTCAGTATCTCGTCTCGGAACTGCCGCTGCGCCTGCTTGACCTCCTGCGAACCCTCCATCTCCTTGTACTCGCGCTTCACCTCGTCCTTCGTCATCATCATCTGCTTGGTGAAGTTGCGCCCCTGGAAGATGCGGTCCACCACCGCGATCACGATGTATCCGAACGCGGTGTACACGGCGAGCCGCTTGAGCATCACCTTCAGGCACGGGAAGATGTCGTCTATCGTGCCGTAGCACATCGTCAGGAGCTCCGGCACGCTCGCCCAGATGATCTTGTAGAGAAGATAGCTGAGGAAGCACACCTTGACGACGTTCTTGAGGAACTCGAACACGTTCTTCATGGAGAATATCTTCTTCGCGCCCTCGACGGGGTTCAGCTTCTCCAGCTTCGGGATTATGGGCTCGAACGTGAAGAGGAAGCCTATCTGCGCGGTGTTGGCGACTATGCCGATCACCGCCGCGACCACGACGAAGATGAAGGAATGCTTGCAGATGACGAGCGCGGCCATGCCCATCGCCGGACGCGTCGCATCGAACGGATCGCCCCCCAGCCGCTGCCCGATGTACGAGAGCAGCATGGTCCCGTCGTCGACGAGCGCTACGCCCATCCACCCCAAAAGCGCGAAGAGGACGACGAGGATCGCCGTCGAGACGATGTCCTTCGACGTGCACACCTGCCCCTTCTGCCGCGCGTCGCGCAGCTTCTTCTGGGTAGGCATCTCTGTCTTCTCGCCGGAGGATTCAGCCATTGTCGGAGGGTTGGTGGGTTAAGTCAAAGGGTTGGTGGGTTGGGTGGGCGTCTCATGTCACCCTCCTGACAGCAGTTTCATGGTCGGTTCCAGAATCGCGCCGTCCTTCGTGTACATGAGCATGTCCATGATGAACGGAAGATACACGATCAGCATCGCGATGCCGAGCGCGGACTTCACCGGCATCGACAGGAAGAACACGTTCAGCTGCGGGGCCGTGCGGTTGACGAGACCCAGTCCGATCGTCGCGAGGAACATCACGATGATCACCGGCGCGGAGATGACGACCGTCGCCTTTAGCATCCCGTCCAGAGCGCCGAGCATCTGGACGGGCGCATCCTTCGTGAACGAAATGGCGGCGTTGAACACCGGCCATATCGCATAGCTCTTGTAGAGCGCGCCGAGGAACACGAGCACCGCCCCGGACGTGAAGAATATCGTAGAGACCACCTGCGTGAAGAAGATGCCCGTCGTCGAGACCTGCGCGCCGGAGAGCGGAGAGTACACCTCGCCCATCGTCGCGCCGCGCTGGTTGTCGATGAAGTTGCCGACGTTCTCCGCGATCCAGAACGGAACCGCCGCGAAGAATCCGATGAGAAAGCCGATCAGCGCCTCGCGGAACGCAAGCACCGCGAACATCCAGACGTTCGGCTCTCCGGGCGGCATCCCGGCGTGTATGTACGGAATCGCGAGGCAGGAGAAGCCCAGGACCACCGCCCTCCGCGCCACGCCCGGGATCATCGAGTCAGTCAGCGCCGGACAGACGGCGAACGCCCCGCCGAACCTCGCCATCGCGAGGACCGCTGCAAGTATCCATCTGTGGAATTCTACGTAGGGCATTTACCTGAGCAACGCGAAGTGGGTGAAGATGTCCTGCGTGTAGAGGAGAAGCGAGGAGCCCATCCACGACGCGCAGACGAGAAGCGTGAGCGAAATCGCGATGAGCTTCACCGCGAAGCCGAGCGTCTGCTCCTGTATCTGCGTGAGCGCCTGCAGAAGCGAGACGAGGATGCCGATCACCGTGGCCACGGCGATGGGAATGAGCGAAAGCCTCAGGACGAGAATGAGGCACATCTTGGCGTAATCAAGTATCTGAGCCTGACTCATATCGTTCGCCTCCCAGAACTTTTCAACCTTTCAACCTTTCAACTTTTATATCGCGTATCCCCGCACGAGGCCCTGGATGAGCAGCGTCCATCCGTTGACCATCACGAACAGGAGCAGTTTGAACGGAAGCGATATCGTCACCGGCGAGACCATCATCATGCCCATCGCAAGAAGGATGTTCGAGACGATGATGTCGATCGCGATGAACGGAAGATACACGAGGAAGCCGATCTGGAACGACTTGGTGAGCTCCGACACGCAGAAGGACGGAAGAAGAATGTAGAAGCTGTCGGGATCGACTACGGCGGGCTCGCCCTCCTTGCCCCAGAGAGTCTCGGCCGTGCTGATGAAGAACGCGCGTTCGCGCGCCGCGGTGTGATCGGAGAGCCAGACGCGGAACGGCTCGGCGGCCTTTGCCGCGATGTCAGACTCGAACAGCACGGACGTGCCGTCCTGCCCTGCCGCCGCTGTCTGTCCGCCCGAGGCGGGCTGCGCCGCCTGCCGCGTCGCGGCGAACTTCGCGCGCTCTTCGGTGATGATGTTCCACGACTGGGACGCCACAGGCGCCATGATGTAGAACGTGAGTATCATCGCGAGCGCGTTGACCACCATGTTCGGCGGAATGGACTGTATGCCGAGCGCGTTCCTGATGAGCGACATCACGACGACGATCTTCAGGTACGACGTCGCCACCATCGCCACGAACGGCAGCAGCGAAAGCCCTACGAACAGAACTATCAGCGAAAGTGAATCTGTTTGGAACATGGCTTGGAAGTTTGGAGGTTTGGAGGTTTTGGTTGGATGGCTACACGGCCTCTACGATGAACGCGAGTTGGTCGGCAAGCTTGTCGAGCCGTCCGGACGCGACGAGGCGCCCGTCATTCACGAGCTTGAGCTGCGCGCCCTGGGCCGCGGGCTCGATCGTAGGCGGATTCTCCACGGCGTCGAAAAGCTCGCCCAGCGAAACCGCCCTGCCCGCCGCCGCGCGTACATGCACAAGCGCGTCCTTCTCGCACTGCGCAACGCCGTTGGAGTCCGCCACGAAGCGTCCGTCGACCACGAGCCGCGGCGAAACAGATCCCATCTCGGGAACAAGCACCGCATCGCCTGGCGCAAGCGCGGCGAGATCCGCCTCGGCCGTCGCGAAGGCGGCGTATTCGCACTCCGCCATGAGCGTCTGCGCGCGGATCGCCTCGTGCGAAAGGTCGAGATTGCGAAGCGAGCCGAGAGCCGAAACGACCGCGTTGCTGCGCGTCAGGGAAAACACAATCGCCGGATCGGTGGAGGCCTGGAGGGCTAGAAAGCTGGAGGGTTGGAGGTTTGGAGGTTTGGAGGTTTGGTCCTTTTCCAAACTTCCAAACTTCGAAACTTCCAAACATCCATTTAGCCTCATCTGCTTGCGCACTGCGTTCTCCAGCATCTGGAAGAGCGGCCCGCATTCCCTCTCGACCAGCGCCAGAAGGACTGGCTCCGGAATGTCGGATCGGCTGTCCCAGACCTTGTCCAGCTCCGGGAAGCGCGGCGAGCGCGCGAGCAGAAGCTCGTGAGGCTCGTCGCCGAACGCGACGGACAGCGCAAGCGCCTCGGACGCCGCAGGCTCGACGTCCGCATGGCGCAGCGACGACGTCTCGTCTCCGATCCGGCACGGCATCATGAACGCGGGCGAGTCGAGAATCGCGGACGGCGTGGCTCTTGACCACTGCGGGAGCGAGGATATGATTTCAAGCTGTTTCATCTGTTTTCCCTTTCTTCGCGGTCGCGAGGACAACCGCCACATGGTGGAACGCCGGCGCGTGCGCCGCCAGCGCGGCCTCAAGTCGCGGCAAGGCGGAGGCGGCGACATGCGCCGCCTCGGGCGTCGCCGGAACGACCGCGACGGTGAGCTCTCCGTCCTTGGCGGAAAGACTGATCGACGAGCCGTCCAGCACAGTCGGACGGAGGGTGATGCGTATTTCGCCGCCGCCCTGCGCGAGCGCCGGCGTGACGGAAATCCTGTCTACCACCGTCTCGACGATCTCGTTCACCGTCTCGGCGATCGCCGCAGTGCGGGCGGAGACGGCGGAAGCCTCGAGCGCCGGCGACTGCGCCGCGACGCCAGCTTCCAGCGCAGGCGGCGCAACGAGCGGATTGTGCACGAGCGGCGTCTCCGTTCCGCTCGCGTCGTCGGCCATTGCAGACGCAAAACGCGACGCGGCGCGCGGAATCGGCAGCGGGGCGAGTCCGTCGGATGACACAAGCTGGACTTTTACCGGCGGATTTACACCCAAGACAAATGTCGTCGCCTCAATTCGCATGTCGACGCCTTCCTTTGGAATGGACCTGGCCTCTGCGACGTACGGGGCGCGAGGGTCAAGAGTAACGTGAGAAACCGGTGCTTCGGCAACACGCGGTGCTTCAACGGCCGCAGGTGCTTCGGCGACGCGCGGTGCTTCAACGACCGCAGGTGCTTCGGCGACGCGCGGTGCTTCGGCAACGGTCGGCGCTTCAACTGCCACTGGCGCTTCGACGATGCGCGGCGCATCTGCCGCTGGAAGCGGGCGCGTGGCTTGGGTTGGGCGCGAGACGTCAGACGCGAGACGAGAATCTTGTGGCGCGAGACGCGAGACTTGAGGCGCGTCTACCGTCTCACGTCTCACGTCCGCCTCAGGCGCGTCCATCGTCTCATGTCTCACGCCCGTCACCTCGGCGACGCGCGGTGCTTCGGCAACGCTCGGCACTTCAACGGCCACTGGCGCTTCGGCAACGCTCGGCACTTCTACGACCACCGGCGCTTCAACGACGCGCGGTGTCTCAACGACCACCGGTGCTTCTACCACGCGCGGCACATCTGCCGCGGGGGACGGGCGAGAATCTGGGGTTGGGCGCGAGACGTCAGACGCGAGACGAGTGTCTTGCGACGCGAGACGCGAGACTTGAGGCGCGACTATCGTCTCATGTCTCACGATAGTCGCTTCGACTACGTGAGAAACCGGATTTTCAACGGCCACCGGCGCTTCGGCAACGGTCGGCGCTTCAATTGCCACAGGCGCTTCTACCACGCGCGTTGCTTCAACGGCCAGAGGTGCTTCTACGACGCGCGGCACATCTGCCGCGGGAAGCGGGCGCGTGGCTGGAGCTGGACGCGAGACATCAGACGCGAGACGAGTGTCTTGTGACGTAAGACGCGAAACTTGAGACGCGTCTATCGTCTCATGTCTCACGACAGTCACCTCGGCGACGCGAGAAGCCGGCTTTTCGACGACACGCGGTGCTTCAACGGCCACTGGCGATTCGGCAACGGTCGGTGCTTCAACGGCCGCAGGTGCTTCGGCGACGCGCGGCACATCTGCTGCGGGAAGCGGGCGCGTGGCAAGGGTTGGGCGTGAGACGTCAGACGCGAGACGAGTGTCTTGTGGCGCGAGACGCGAGACTTGAGGCTCGTCTATCGTCTCATGTCTCACTCCCGCCTCAGGCACGTCTATCGTCTCATGTCTCACTCCCGCCTCAGGCGTGTCTATCGTCTCATGTCTCACGACAGTCACTTCGGCGATGCGAGAAGCCGGCTTTTCAACAGCCACAGGCGTCTCGACGACACGCGGCGCTTTGGCAATGGTCGGAGCTTCGACGACGCGCGGTGCCTCAACGACCACCGGCGCTTCTGCCACGCGCGGCACATCTGCCGCGGGAAGCGGGCGCGTGGCTGGGGTTGAGCGCGAGACGTCAGGCGCGAGACGAGAATCCTGTGACGCGAGACGCGAGGCTTGAGGCGCGTCTGTCGTCTCATGTCTCACGCCCGCTTCAGGCGCGTCTGTCGTCTCATGTCTCATGTCCAGTCCCTGTGCCAGTGCCGCAAGGCCGAGGCTGACGTCCAAGCGCCGCTCCTGCGAGCCTTCGTCCATGAACTGGCTGAACTTCTCGACCTGGTCTTCAAGCGACATGGGCATGGGCAGCGGGGCGAGCCCGTCGGACGACACGAGGCTCAGGCTCACGGATGGAGAGCCGCCGATATCGAAAGTCATCGCGTCGATCATCATATCTCTTCCTTTCTCACCGTGAAGTCCTCAAGCTCGCCCTCTGCGCGCGCCTCCTGCTCCCTTGCCTCCTCGGCAAGCCAGACAGCCTTGTGTTCGTCGATCTTCATTCTGTTCTTTATTGCAATGTTGAGATTTGTCCGTGCCGCTTCCGCCGCGGCCTCCTTCTCCTTCACCTCGCCCTCGGCGCGCTTCACGTTGTCCGCCTTGAGTACCCCCTCCTCGTCGATCCTCGCGACGCCCTCGTTCGCGAGGTCGATCTGGTCTCGGCTCACTTCGCGCCCAATGATCGCGTCGTATATCCTGTCGCGCCTTTCCTCCTTCGTCTCCTCGTACGCCGCGAGGTCGCGGCGGCGGTCTGCCAGGCGCTCCTCAGCCGCAGCCAGCGCACGGCGGGCGGCGGTGAGCTCGCCGCTTGCGCGGTCTTCGCGCATCGTGCGTATTCGCAGCAGTGGCTGGAGGGTATAGGGCATTTTACGATACGGCCTCCTTCAGTTTCTGGATTGAATCGTCGTATGTCGGCTTTTCGTCGAGGCCCTGGCGGAGGAATGCGTTCACTGCGCCGTTCTTCGCGATCGCCTCGTCAGTTTCCGGATCCGCCCCCTTCTTGTATTCGCCGATCTTCAGCAGCAGTTCGACTTCCGCATACTTCGCGAGGAGCGCGCGCAGCTTCGCCGCGGCGGCCTTGTGGTCCTTCGGGATGATGGCCGACTGGCAGCGCGAGACGGACGCGAGGATGTCTATCGCCGGATAGTGGTTCATCTGCGCGAGCTTGCGCGAGAGGATGATGTGTCCGTCGAGAATGGAGCGCGTCTCGTCCGCGATCGGCTCCGTCATGTCGTCGCCCTCTACAAGCACGGTGTAGAGCGCGGTGATCGAGCCCTTGGACGAGTTGCCCGCGCGCTCCATGAGGCGCGGTAGTTCGGAGAACACGCTCGGCGGAAAGCCGCGCCGCGTCGGCGGCTCGCCGGCGGCGAGCCCGATCTCGCGCTGGGCGCGGCCGAAGCGCGTGACCGAATCCATAAGCAGGAGGACCTTCATGCCCTTGTCGCGGAAGCTCTCCGCGATCGCCGTCGCGACGTATGCGGCCTTGAGTCGCTCCATCGAGGAGCGGTCGGAGGTGGAGATGACGAGAACCGATTTCTTGAGACCCTCCGGCCCGAGATCCTTCTCGATGAACTCGCGCACCTCGCGGCCGCGTTCGCCGATGAGCGCGAGCACCGTGACTTCCGCCTCTGTGTTGCGGATAATCTGGGCGAGCAGCGTCGACTTTCCGCCGCCCGCCGCGGCGAAGATTCCCATACGCTGCCCCTCGCCGCAGGTGAGGAGTCCGTCGATCGCGCGCACGCCGAGCGAAATGGGCTTGGAGATGATGCGGCGGTCGAGCGGCGAAGGCGGGTCGGCGTAGACGGGGTAGTATCCGTCGGGGCGCAGCGGACCCTTCGTGTCGGCGTCCATCGGGCGTCCGAGTCCGTCGAGGACGCGCCCCAGAAGATTCTTACCCACCGGCACCATCTGCACGCGGCGCGTGGGGATGACCTCGGTCTCGCCGCTGATGCCGATCATCGCGCCGAGCGCGGTGAGGAGAACAGCCTCCTTCGTGAAGCCGACGACCTCGGCCTGCACCTCGTGGTCCTCCCACGGATTGCGGAGAATGCACACCTCGCCGATCTTCACCCCCGGCACGGAAGCCTTGATGATGGTGCCGACCACCTGGATGACCTTGCCCTTCACGTCAATGGGCTGCGCGTCCTCCACGGCGCGGTTCAACACCTCCGGAATGTAGTCGAAGACTGTTGTCATCGGCCATCTCCGGCGATGTGTTTCTTGAGCGACTTTTCGATCGCCGCGAGCTGGGTGTCGACCGACGCGTCCGCCACTCCCGCCTCGGTCTCGAGGACGCACGCGGGGCCCTTGAGCCGCGGATCCTCCACGACGTCGAACGTCTCGACAGTAGGATAGGCGGCGCGGAACTCGGCGATGCGCGCGCGCACGGTCTCGACTAGCTCGGGGGCGACCTTGAGCGTGACCTGACGCTGCGTGCGGATGACCGCGTTCATCGTCTTGCGGACGATCTGCACGACCATTTCGCGGTCTCCGACCTCAACCACGAACGACTTGAGGGCCTTCAGCACGACGTCCGCCATCTTCTTCTCGACGCCCTCCATGAACGCGACGGACTGGTCGACCTGGTCGAGCTTCTGCATCGCAATCTCCATCTTGCCGTCCGCGAGGCCCTTCTCGTAGCCGCGCTTCTTCTCCATCTCGAACGCGACCTTCGCGTCTTCGCGTATCCGGCGCGCCTCCTCCTCGGCGGCGGCGATTATCCCGGCTGCCGAAGCGGCCGTCGCGGCATCCGTCGCCTTCACGACGCGACGGTCCGACTGGAGAACGAAATCTTCTTTGTTTAGGAGCAGCATAGCGAATACGCCTCCTGGAATCTCAGCTTCAGCAACTTCCTCAAAAACTGCGGAAGCTGATGTTTGGATGTTTGGATGTTTGGATGTTTGGAAGTCTGGATGTCTGGAAGTTTGGAGGCTTGGAGGGCAGCCGGCAACTTAAGACGCAGGCGAAGCTGCAATTGCGGCGGAAGGTCTTCCACCACCGACGCCAGCAGCGCATGGCCATTCTCCTCGACCTGCGCCGCGACGTTTTTGGCTCCGTCCAGGCTTCCAAACTTCAAAACCTCCAAACCTCTGAAGTATGCGGTGTAACCGAATACTTCAGGATAGACGCCGCGGAGCGAGGACTTGAGCTCTCGCACCGTCGCACCGTCGGTGACGCGGCGAAGATCCTCCGCGCAGGCGAGCGCCCCGAGCCACTTCGCAATCCCCTCGAGCGTCGCGCCGTCGAGAAGCGCGAGCCTGCTCCAGTCGTCCTTCGGAAAGCTGTGGAAAAACGGTTCGACGCCAAGTGTCGCGAGGATGTGCCGCTTGACGCGGGGGGAGGATTGGATGGTTAGAGGGTTGGAGGGGTGCTTCTCTTCCCCTCCAAACTTCCAAACTTCCAAACTTCCAAACTTCTCCTCGAGCCACGAAACGTGGATCGAGGGGGCGAAGTCCCACAGGAAGTCGCGTACGCGCGGCCAGAGAGCCGCGTCGCCCACAAGCTCGCGTGCCTTGTCAAGAGTTATAGCTTCCGCTTTCACAATTCAACCTCTAACCTTCCAACCCTCCAACCTCGTCATCCCGCCCACTTTCGCGCGGCGCCCTTGCGCGACTCCAGATAGCGCCTCCAGCGCGCCGCAGACTCCGCAGTGCGCCCCTGCATGCCGAGCGCGCGCGTCTCAAGGACAGCCGCGACGTGCGCAAGGGAGTCCGGCATGTCCGCCCCGTGCAGGACCTCCAGCGCGCGGCGGGACTGTCCCCTGTCGAGAAGCAGCTCCGCCAGGGCGGCGGCGGACACTCCGCTGCGCGGGTTGTCCTCGACGAGCGCCTCGCACACCGCGAGGGCCCTCGAAGGCTGCCCGTGCCGCATGAACATCCATGCGGCCGTCAGAAGGAACTGTCTCTCGTCCGCCGTCATCACTTCTCCGGCGGGGTGTCCTTGAAAATCGTGACCTGAATCTTCTCGTACTGCAGCCCCTCGATCGCGTTCTTCACGAGGGCCTTCACGGACGGAACCAGGTCGGTGATGTCCGCATCCCAGCGCGAGCGTATCGCGACGGCGGCGGACGATGGGAGCGCGTTGCGCGCGAACGGGTCGTTCTCCGGCAGCACGACATGCACGCGCGCGTCCACCACTCCGTCGATCATCGAGATGGTCCGCGCGATGTCCTGCGCGAGCGCGTCCATGAAGCGGATGCGCTCCTCGGACGGAGACGAGATCATGCCCGTCTTCTTGAACACCTCTCCGATTCCCTGGCGCGGCTGGCGCGGAAGCCCCTGCCGCTCGAGCAGGTTCACGGCCTGCGCGAACTTCGCCTCCGAGCAGAGGACGTTCCACGTCCCTTCCTCGCCAGGCGTCTTGTGGCACGGTATGCCGGCGTCGATCAGCGCGGCCATGACGAGGTTCGCCTGGCGCTCCTCGAGACCGGAATGAAGCGTCGCGTCCTTGTCGCATCCCGCGAGGAGAAGCGCCGCGGCAAGCGGCATCATCATCGCTCTTCGTTTCATTTTCATAGAAGTTTGGAAGTTTGGAGGGTTGGAAGTTTGAAGCCTCAAACATCATTGGTTCTTTATCAGAGTCTGGATGGCGTTGGACGACTTGTCTGCGACCTTCGTGACGACCTCCTGCTGGAAGGCGAGGTTCATCACCTCGTACTGCAGCTCGATGAGGTTGCCCATCGACGGGGAGTGAGTGTTCTTAAGGTCGCTCAGCGCGCGTATGCGGTGCAGGATGCCCTGGTTGTTGATCTGCGCGCTCCGCCACACGGCCGACGCCTGGGACGCGAACGGAATCGGATCCGCCGCCGCGACCTGCTGCGGCCCTCCCGCCGCCATCGCCGCCTCGAAGCGAGAAACCGCGGCCGGGTCGGCCACGGGCTGCGCCGCGCCCACCGCCGTCGGATCCGCCGCCGCGCCTCCCGCTCCGGCGGCCCTCACCGCCTCGACTATCATCTGCTCTGTCATGACAAAAGATCCTTTGCTAGTTGCGCCGCCGCTGGATCGGCGGACTGGTTGGCTGCCTCCTCGAGCGGGATTCTGGCCTCCGACGGACGGTTCATCCTGAGGAGCGCCATTCCCTTGAACGCCTTGAGCATGGGAGCGTCCGGAAAGCGCGGAATCGCCTCGCGGTCGAGATAGTCCACCGCGCCCTGGAAGTCGAGCATGCTGATGAAGAGGATGGCGTTCGCCGAAGCGACGGACGCCTCCCCGGGACGGAACCGCCCCAGCGCCGCGAGTATCTTCGCGGCGGACCGGAAGCGGTTCTGCCCTGTCGCCATCAGGGCGACGTTCAACAACAGTCTCGCCTCTTCTCCCGAAAGGTCGAGCATCAGCGGAAGTTGGAGGCGATCGAGTTGAGCGCGTCGCCCATGTTCTTGTTGATGTTCGTCATCGTCGTGAGCGCGAGGTTCCACTGCTGCAGGTCGTACTGCAGCTGCTGCAGGTTGGCCTGCACGTCCGGGTGCTCCTGGTAGTTCTCCAGCGACTCCTTCAGACGGCGCTCCATCGCGGACGCCGCGTTGAACAGCGCATTGTACACCGAGTCGGTGTGGATGAAGTTTCCGCCCTCGATGTCCGTAGTGCGCGTGAAGTGCGCATTCATGTCCTTGATTCCGGGACTCTCGATGTCGTTCGTCACCGGTGCCAGCGGGCTTATCGTTGCCATTTTGTCTGTTCCTTTTTTTGTTTGTCGTTGAACGTCGCCTTTCGGCTACGCCTTCACGGCTTGCCGCCCACCCGGACGGTCAGCCGCAAAATCTTCCTTGCGAGGGTGTTGGCCTCCCTCAGCGCCTCCACCGCCGGATACTCCTCCGGCGGCAGACCTTCCTTCATCGCCGCTTCTATGCGCCTCTCGAGCGCCACGAGAACGGCGTCGTACCTGGCGAGGGCCGATTCCTTCTCCGGCCCCGCCAGCTCCTTCTCTATCTCAAGAAGCCTTATTGGTTCCCTCACGGCTTCCACACAAACCTCCCTGTCGCATTCGTCACCGTCACAGCGTCCGCCTCGATCTTCACAACCACGCTGTCTCCCACCGACGCGCCCTCCAGCACCCGCGCGCCGCTGCGGAGCACGAGGCACGGATACGGCGTAGTGAGGATTCCGCACACGGGAAGAGCGGGCTTTGCCGACGCCGATGCCCTGGCCGCCAGACGCGAGACATGAGACGCGGGCGCCGCATCGCGTCCATCGCCTGCCGTCTCACGCCCATCCACGCCAGCCGCGGCGCCAAGCGCGCCGTCGACGAGCGTCACGTCCGAGACGTCGACGTTCCTCAGCTTCGGCAGGTCGGCGGAAAGCGCCTCGATGGCGCGGCGGATGCGCCGCGCCCTGCCGGAAAGCGCGACGACGCGGTTCGTCGCGGCGACGACGCGCAGTTCCTTCTCCGACAGCATCGCGAGCGTGTCCTCCGCCGCCGTCTTCAGCGTCTCGTCGTCGCAGAAGTCGAGCTCTACCCCGGGCTTAGCCGCATACGCCTCCGCAGTCGCGACAAGGCGCTCGGCGCGCGTCGCGAAGTCTCCGACGAGGACTTCGCGCGAGTTTCTGTTCGTCGTGGCGAGCGCATGGCGCTCTACGACGCCCGACAGAGTGAGCGCGGCGTTCGCGCCGGCTCCGTCCCGTTCCGATGCAACCAACCGGCGCTCGCAGACCCCCGACACCGTGTTCGTAGTCCACGCCCAGACCTTCTCGCCCTGCGGCCTGTCCCTGAGGAAGAACGCAAGAAGCGCAAGCACGACAAGGAGGACGACAAGCGCAACGAGACAGCCGAGGCAGCCGCGGCGGCTCTTCTTCTCCGCGGGGGCTTCGTCGGCGCCCGAAGGCTCGGGGGACGCGGGGGCTGCGGTGGGCGCGGGACTCGAGTCATGGGACGCGCCGTTGTCTGCCGCGTTTTCCGCCGCCGGCTCCTCGTTCCCCCACTTGAGCTCGCCCCACGGCTGGTCGGACGGTCCGACCGCGAACGACGTCGCGCCGCGAGTCACGACCTGAAACGGCGCAAGGGGGCTTCCGTCGAACGTCACTCCGTCCGGCGCGGCGGCGACGGTCGCGGGATCGTCCGGCAACGTGGGGTCCGCGAGGATGACGTCGCAGTCGTCGCCCTTTCCGAGCGTGACGGAAACGCCCTCCACGAGCGCGATTTCCGCGCCCTTGTTCGGACCTTCGACTATCTTTAATAGAAAACCCATTGATTGAAGTTTGGAGGTTTGGAAGTTTAGAGGGTTAGAGGTTTGGAAGTTTGGAGCATCACAGCTTTAGCCTCCCTAGTGGTTGAATGTTGATTTCTGCGCTCAGCTCCTGGAACGAGAGGACGGGCAGCTCGTACCAGTCCTTCTCGATCATCTTGCGGAAGTAGCGGCGGATGTCCACGGAAACGATGATGACCGGCTTCTGCGGGATCTTCGACAGGTCGCCTATGGTGCGCTTGACGACGGCGAGGATCGCGCGGACGGTCGCGGGGTCCATGGCGAGGTAGGAGCCGGAGGACGTCTGGCGGACGGACTTCCTGATCTTCTCCTCGAGCGACGGATCGAGCAGATAGGCGGCGACGATGTTCTGTCCGCCCGAGAACTTGTACGAGATGTAGCGCGAGAGCGCGGAGCGCACGTATTCGACGAGGAGGACGGAATCCTTCTCCTTCTGGCCCCACTCGATGAGCGTCTGCGTGATGCGCTTGAGGTCGCGGATGCAGATGCCCTCCTGCACGAGGCGCTGGAGGACGTCCGTGATCTTCTGGAGCGGCAGCACGCGCTGCACCTCCTTGACGAGCTCGGGAGCCTCCTTCTCCATGTGGTCGAAGAGAAGCCGCGTCTCCTGCAGCGACAGGAACTCGTGCGCGTAGCGGCGGAGGACGCTGGAGAGGTGGTACGAGAGGACCCCGCCGAGGTCGAGCGAGCGCACGCCCGACTCGTCCAGCTTCGCCTTGTCGCCCTCCTTGACCCAGCACGTCTCGTATCCGGAGAGGAACGGCTTGCCGCCATCGAACTCGATTCCCGTGGCCGTCAGGTTCTCGGGCGACTCGAGCGCGAAGATGTAGCCCTTGCGCAGCACGCCCTCCGAAACCGGCACCTCGTTGACGAGCAGGCGGTAGCGCCCTTCCTTGAGCGCGGGGTTGAGCGAGAGGTTGATGCCAGGGAACGGCACGCCGAGGTCGTGGTAGAGCGCGCGGCGTATGGACATTATCTGGTCGTTCAGCGCCTCGTAGGAGAGCGCGCCGCGGATGTCCGCGTCTATGTCGACGGTGAGCGGCGTCACCATCGAGAAGTCGTCTCCGTCCTTCTTCTTCGGGCGCGGCGCGCTGCCCTCGGAAGGCGCGGCGGCGGCGAGCGGATCCTCCGCCTTCTCGGCGCGCGCCTTCTCGATCTTCGCCTTCAGGAAGAGGCTGTACCCGACTGCCGCCACGAACAGGGCGAGTCCGAAAATCTGGATCTTCGGGAAGCCCGGGATGAGCCCGATCGCAACGAGCATGACCGCGCCGAGGAGGATCGCCTTGGGCTGCGCGAAGAACTGGTCGATGATGTCCTGTCCGAGCGGCTTGTTGTCCACGTCTCCGACTCGCGTTACGATGACGCCGGACGTGATCGAGACGAGAAGCGCGGGGATCTGCGACACGAGGCCGTCGCCGATCGTGAGGATGCCGTAGCGCGTGACCGCCCAGCCGACGTCCTTGCCGTTCATGAACACGCCGACGCAGATGCCGCCAACGATGTTGATCGCCGTCATGATGAGGCCCGCGATCGCGTCGCCCTTGACGAACTTCATCGCGCCGTCCATCGCGCCGTACAGCTGGGACTCCTTGGCGAGCTCCGTGCGGCGCTGCTTCGCCGTGTCCTGGTCTATCGCGCCCGCGCGGAGGTCGGCGTCGATGGACATCTGCTTGCCGGGCATCGCGTCGAGGGTGAATCGCGCGGCGACCTCGGAGACTCGCTCCGCGCCCTTCGCGATGACGACGAACTGTACGATCGTGATGATGAGGAAGATCACCGCGCCCACGACGAAGTTGCCGCCCACGACGAAGTTGCCGAACGTGTAGATGATCTCGCCGGCGTCCGCCTTCAGCAGGATGAGCCTCGTCGTCGTCACGTTGAGCGCGAGGCGGTACAGCGTCGTGAAGAGGAGCATCGACGGGAAGGTCGAGAACGCGAGCGCCCGCGGCAGGTAGAGCGAGAGCATCAGCATAACCGTCGATATCATCAGGTTGATGGAGATGAGAAGGTCCACCATCGGCGTCGGAAGCGGGATGATGAGCAGGCCGATGATGCAGACCACGAGGAAGGCCAGCACCAGGTCTCCGAACCTGGAGAAGACATTCGAGAAGTTTGTCAGTTTGCTTGTCATCTCTTTCTCAACCGTTCATTAATGGTTCTTCATTCACCATTGCTACGTTTCCAGCAGCGCCATCCTGTAGTGCTCGAAGAGGTCGGTGTCCGCGAGCAGCGTCTCTATCTCCCGCGCGGCGCCGTCGGACGCCGGGGTGCGGTTCTCGCGCAGCGTGCGCGCTGCGCGCCGCGCCGTCTCGTTGAATCCGCCGGGCGTGCGCAGGTAGGCCGTGTTGCCCGCCACGAGGGCGGACATCACCTCGTCCCTCACCGCGCGGTCCGTCGGGAAGAGCGCGTCCACGGCCTGGGTCACGGTAGTCGAGCCAGGGAGGAGCGACTTCTGCGGCTCTCCCGCCGACGGCGTGTCCATCACCTCGGCGAACGAGGCGCTGCCGATTCCAGTGTTGAAGCTCAGGGGCTCCGTAGTGCGCGACACTCCAAGGCTCATGCGGCACCTCCGAATTCCGTGGCCACGCGCCACAGCGCGCCGAACGCCGCGTTGAGCGCCGGCATCGTCACCTCCTGGTCCGCCATGCGCGCGACGAACGCGGCGCAGCCGGACTTCGCGAGGTAGCACGCCCTCGCGCGCACTCCGTACCTCGCGTCGGGATGGGAGTACGAAAGCAGCCGCCGCGCGGACGCGGGGCTGTTCGCTGCCGGCACCGTCACCATCACCACAAGCTCGCCGCCGCGGTACTCGAACCTGAGCGAAAAGCCGTTCTCGAAGCGGAACGCCGCCGCTCCGCGGTCGTTGAGCGCGAAGTCGGCGATCCCCGCGCCGCGTCCGAAGTCCCGCACGACGGACTCTATCCAGTTCGGAGCCCTCATGACGCCACCTCCATTTCCTCCTTGCCGTCGTCGGCGTCGATCTCCTCGTTCTCCTCCGCGATGAGTCCGTCGAGGTGCTCCTGAGCCGCCTCGACGAGGCGCTGGCGGTCGCCCTCGTTCGAGAAGAGGCGGGGGGAGAGCCTGCGGAACAGCCGCGTCAGCTCGCGCGCGAAGTCCATCTGCGCGAGGAGCTTCCGCATGCCGCAGTCCCCGATCAGGTGCGCGACCGCCGCCGCGGCGACGTACGCCTGCTCCGTGAGGTCGAGGATGCGTCCGGTGAGCTGCTCTCCGTTCAGCTGGCACGGCTCGCCGAACTCGCGGCCCATGCGCGCGCCGAGCTGGGTGAGGCTCTCTAGGACGGTCTGGAGCGTCTGCACGCATCCGAGATCGGTCAGGATGCGCCCGAGCGCGGCGGACTCCATCGACGGAGACGACGACTTCAAATCAGCGCCGCAGCCCGCGATGAGGAACGATATCGCGTCCTGCAGCGCACCCGGGCCGCGGTTCGCCATGAGCGAGCGGAAGCAGTCCTGCGGCTTCGTGAAGCCGATCACCTCACTGCGGTACATGTCGCGCAGCTCCTGCATCTCGCCGGGCGACGAGGCGCGCGCGTTGACCTCCTCAGCGAGGTTGATGCCGGCCTTGATCTCCGCGCCCTTCGCCTCCATCAGCTGCGAGCGCGCCTGGCGCACAAGCTCGCGGAGCTCCGTCTCGCCCTCGCCTAGCATCTGCTCGAGGATGTCGAGCATGGCGAACTGGTGGCTCGGATCCGTCGACTCGCGGGCAAGCCCGCGCAGCAGTCCGTCCGCGTCCGGCTGCGTTCCGGAGCGCATCATCTCGCGGATGTCCTGCATGAACTTCTGTATGCGCTCGCGGCCGGGCATGTCCGGCATCATGGCGTTCCACGCCTCGAGGGCCTTTACGAAGGACGAGCGCAGGCCCTGCATCTGCCCCATCTTGCGGTCCGCCACCTTCTTCGCCGTCTTCTCCTCGAACTGGAACGAAAGCTCCTCCATCGAGTCCTGGAGCTCGGCCAGCGGATCGCTCTCGACGACGAAGGACGTGCCGTTCAGCTCGCCGCGCTGCACCTGCGCGGGCGCGGGCTCGGCGCGGGCGAGGCTCTGCGCCATCTGCGCCGCCTCCGCTCCCGCCGCGTACGTCTGCCGGAGAATCTGTGCCGCGTCAAACGCCATAGGCCCTCCGCATGAAGTTAGGAAGTTTGGAGGTTTGGAGGTTTGGCGAGCCCTCGGTCCAGACGACGCACGGCCCGTGGAAATGCAGCATGAGGTCGCGCGGGGCACGCGGGAGAAGCACGTCAAGTATCCCGAGGCGGCGGACGTACCCCGTCGGGCGCGGACCGGTCCACGCGACGACCGCCCCGGGCCTGACCGACAGCGTCGCCCCGTCCTCCACGGCGATGCGCGTCGTGCGGCTCGCCGTGGCCATGACGGTCCATTCCTTTTCGAACCTTGTGACGACGAGCGAGCCCCTGGCGCTCATCGGGATCGCCTTCACGAGCTCAGACCCGGCGCGGGACGACTCCGGCGCGACGAGCACCTTGGACGACACCGCGCAGACCGGCGCGGCGCAGGGGATGTGCGTGAGGAACGGACGCGCCGCGTCCGCGAACCAGGCGTGTCCGTTCGTCGCGACGAGCTCGAGCGAGCCGCGGTCGCGCAGGAAGAAGCCCTTCCTGCGGCGCCTCACGGCCTCTCCGAGAAACGCCGCCGGCTGTCCGCGACCAGCAAGATAGGTCCCGGCGTCGGTTTCGGCGAATCCGCCCGCTATCGTCGCGGCATCGGTCATTCCTTAGGCTCCTCCTCCTTCTCCTCCTCCTCGGCGAACTTCGCGGCGGCTGCGGCCTGCGCCTCCGCCTCGAGCCGCTCGCGGGCCTCGCGCTCCTGCGCCTTCCAGGCCTCGATCTCCTCCGAAAGGTACCGGCGCTTCCTCTTGCGCTCAATCTTCCGCAGCTCCTGGACGTGGTGAATCTCCGCCGCGCGGCGCTCGTAGGCATCCTCGTCGCGCTCCTCGCGGCGGCGGCGTGTGTCGTCGCGCTCCAGGTCGCGGCGCTTGCGCTCGGCGTCGCTCGCCTCCGCGTCGTCCTCGAGCGCCTCAGCGGTCTCGACGTTGCGGAGCCGCGTGGACTGCAGCCGCGCGAGCATCTCGGAGTCGAGGTCGACGATGTGCGGGGTGATCACGAACATGCGCTGGACGGTCTCCTTCTTGACGGACGCGCCGCCGAACAGCCAGCCGATCCACGGGATGTCCCTGAGGTAGGGGATGCCCCACCCGCCGGACTCCTCGATGTCCCTGAGATAGCCGGCGAGCATGATCGCCTCGTCCTCGAACACCGCGGTCTGCGTCTGCAGCGTGGAGCTGCGCGTCATCGGCATGGAGTCGACCGCGATCGACTCGAAGCCGCCGTCGTCGAGGCGCAGCGAGAGCCAGACCTGGTTCGCGACGTTCGTGGACGGAGCGGCGACGATCCTCGGCTTCACCTGGAGCGTCGTCCCGGCGGAGACCTCGGCGAGGTTCGCGACCTCGGTGCCTATCACGCGGACATGGTAGCTCTGCGAGTCCTGCATCTGCGCCGCAAGGTTGTTGACGGTGAGAAGCGACGTGCGGGAGATGCTGCGAGCCTTGCCCTTCTCCTTGAGCGCCGTGAGCGACGCGGAGACCTGGACGTCCTTGCCGAGGTAGGAGAGCGCGCCGGCGAGCCCCTTGCCGCCGAGGTCCGCCGCCTCGAAGAGGTTGGCGGCGTTCTGCCCCGCCGCGCCGGATATGTCGCGGTGCGCGCCTGACGCCTTGAGCGAAAGCTGCCAGTCGAGGGCGTCCTTCTTCGAGAGCTCGATCACGGTGACGTCGATCTCCACGAGCTTCTGAGGGACGTCGAGCTGCTTTATCAGCCTCTCGTACATGCCCATGCGAGAGCTCACGTCGCGGACTAGGACGGCGTTGAGGCGGTTCTCGGGGCGTATCACCGGACGGAACGAAAGGCTCTTCGCCTCCTCGACGCGCGCGTTCGCCGTTTCGGCGACGTTGGTTATGCCGGCCTCGCGGAAGGCCATGTCGCCGCCGTTCGCCATCATCTCCTCGATGAGGCGCGCGACGCCCTTGATCGTGACGGAGGTCTCGGGGGAGCTCACGGAGAACGACACGTTGTCCGCCCACGTGTTGATGAGCGGGAACAGCTTCACCTCGACCTCGTTGAGCGTGCGCTTCTCGCGCAGGCTGTCCGCGCGGGCTATGAGCTCGGCGACAAGCGCGACGTAGCGCGGCGGGCCGGACACCATGATGATCTCGTCGTCCGACGTCGTCTTCAGCGGAAAGCGCGAATCCTCGACGCCGAGCTCGGCGAGCATCGCGCGCACCTCGCCCGCCTTCATGTACTGGAGGTCGACCAGCATCGTCCGCACCTCGCCCGCGCCGTAGAGGTAGAGCGCCGTGCCGTCGTAGTACCACGTCAGGTTGTGGACAGTCGCGAGGCGGTCGAGGAACTCGCCGCTCGGAACGTCCTTGAAGTCGCCGGAGAAGATGCCCTGCACGCCCTCGGACATCACAAGCGGAAGCCCCTCGGCGACCGCGAACGTGTCGAGCGCCGTCCTGAGGTTCATGTCGCGCGCGACGAGCGTGTAGGTCGGCGTCTTCCACGGAATCCGCGCGGCGGAGGCCGGAACCGCGGACGACACGGCAAGAAGGACGATGGACGCGAGACGCGAGACGAGGGAAACCATCGCGTCTTTCGTCTTCTGTCTCATGTCTCCATTCATTGTCTTCATTTCTCTTCCTCTATGGCCTAATCATCATTTCGGGGAACGCCGGCGCGTCGTCCGCGCCGCCATGCGGGTCAAGCCTGTCGCGCCACCATTCGCACGAATCGGCGAAGTCCTCGAAGGCGCGCCGCAGCGCGGCGTCGCCGGAACCGCCGTCGACCTCCAGCCACAGGAAGGCCGACTCCGACTTCGGATCATACGCAAGCGCGGCGTCCTCGCGCAGCATGCGGCCCGCCGCATACTCCGCAAGGCGCGGCAGATGCGCCGCGTCGTCCGTCAGACGGCACGAGAGCCGCAGCATTCCGCCCTCCTCGGACGCGGCGATTTCGACGCCGTCAACTAGCAAAGTGAACGAAAGCGCGGCTTCGGGTGCCCTGTCAGGATACCCGATCGCCCTCAGGAGGCGCTCGACACACGAACGCCTTGCGACGTGCGCCCCCCGCGCGTCTGCTGGATTGTTTTGCATCTTTTTCTATCCATATTATACCATATTTGATGCCGTCTGAGCTAAATCCTATTACAAAATCTTTGCCGACGCGGCGAGACGCCGCATCTCCTTGTTTCATCCACCTAGCATCGCACCCCAAGGAGACGCACCGTCCCGGTGCGTCACGCCGACGCGGCGAGACGCCGCATCTCCTTGAGTCGTCACTTATTGCAATATGTGACCGGACGAGCAAAGGCAAGCATCATAATGAAACTCCGACGGTTTATAAAACGCCTTCGCTACCGCTGCGACATGAGGTTCGCACGTTTCAACCGCAGTGTCCGACAAAGTACGTCCGTGCTTGTCTCACAAGCCATTCGGACGCGGTAGTTTAGCTGTTTGCCGCAGTGAAACCGATCATTCCATATGCCCGCCTAATCCCGCATCGCTCTTTTGAAGGAGGGGGAAATCCTCATCAATCCACTTTGGTACAACACCGTAACATTGCTCATGGTACTTCAATGCACGGTTTCGCATATAAACTATCCAATCTCTTTCAGATTTCATACCCAAATCTTCCGCCAGCCATCGAGGCTGGCCCAGGCACCACTTCAGTTCCTGCCCGAGCTGCATCCTTGTAACACTTTTGCCCGACGCCAAATGTTCTTTCCAAGCGTCAAGGAGCGATTGCGCGGCCACCGCAAACGCTTCGTCATTCCTCTCCTTGAACTCCTTAACAAAGTCGCTGATTCCTCTGAAGACGACCATATCATACGCGAGCATGCGCCCATCACAAAAACCATTCGCCAACATTGAATATCCGATTATATTCTCCGCCGCAACATTCGCCCTTATGAAGCGCTCAAACTCGGATACCGAGGAAAACTGCCGAGCCTTGACATCGGGCATCCAGAATTGTTCACGGAATGACGTTTTCAGCGTCTCAATGGCCTTGTCGAGCCGATCCTTTCCCAACCTTGCAACATTGTTTGAAATGCTACAGAAAATCTCCTGCATGGTATCGAATTGCAGATTGGAATAGGCGTTGCCTATTTCCTCAAAGGCACGAAAGCATTTCAGTACTTCATCCTTGGTCAACTGCTCTTCCCGGGAGTGCAGTACCGTCTCGACGGTCGATGACATTCCCGGGGTGATGCGGTCGTTGTCGCCGGACCTTCGCGTTTTCCGCAATACAGCAACAATCAAAAGCACGGCGATGATGCCGACAACTAATATTGCAATTTTTTTTACCATAATGGATGCATCCGTTGAATGGTCTCACCGTCTACTCGACTTGCCATGATCCGTTAGAGAATTCCCTTTTTCCACCATCACAGACAGAGGTCTAACGACCACTATACAATCATTCTGCATAGCCACCGCCTGTTCGATCTCGGCAAGTTCCCTACGCAATCTGTCACATTTGGATGATAGTTCTTCAGCGGCAACCCTAAGCCCCCCAAGCGAAGCTTTCCCTGCTATTTGTGCTTCATGACACTTCTCGCGCGCAGCTCTCGCCAATGCTTCGTGCTTTGAAAGCGATGCCGAAATCTCCGAAATCGCCTTTTTTGCAATTTTGCGATTTTCTTCTTCAACCGCCATATGCATTTCCTCAAGATAGGCCCGCGCAACCTCTGCCGCAAGACGTGATGAATTTGCTGCCGTCGAAAAGTCGCAAAGGACGGCATCTCGTTCTCGTGAAACACGAATTACGGCCCCCGTGACTGTTTCAAATAACGCAATATCTTCAGCATTACAAGCTGCACGTTCTCGGCATTGCGAAACGACATTGCTCGAAAATGCGACAGAGCAAAATTTTTCTGCCCATTCCTTGTTTCTGCCTAAAAATGGAATGCCGCCCTCACCTGGTGCGATGTAATACGAAAACCGCGCAATCCAAACTCTGCGTTCTGACGGCACAAAATGCAGAGCCGTTGTAACGGCACAGGCCGCCAGGGCAAATATCGCGACATATTTTAAGACGGCTCTGTTCATCAAGACCTCCATTCGCTAGTTGACGCGCTTCCCATCAACCCAGACTTTATTGTTCGTTTTTCTCATGATCCAGTGTCCGAACTTCCTGATGGTTACCGCACCAGATTCATCTATTTCAAATCGCTGGACGTGGGAGTTTGGCCGGCTGCGCCCCTTAATTTCATCAATTCTGTCGCTCCATCCTATCGGTATATTCCACTCTTTCCATCCAGACGACCATGGAGCCGGATAGACTCTTGCCGTCCCGGCTCTATCATGTGTCCATTCATTGCGCCTCGAAACCAAAAACCATTCGCCCGCACCGGCACTTGCCGTATGCGACCATGGGCGACCATATGTCGGATTGTTGAAATATCCGAAATGCGGACATTCTTCAGTTTCATCAGGAATTTCAACAACCCATATGCTCATAAACGACACCGTCAGCGGTGCCAGCAGCAACTCAATATTCATGGCAATCGTCCCCGCTGTGCCGTTTGTGCCTTGAATGCCATTCCACCATGCATCTACCGCCAGAGGAGTCGGCTCAAAAACACTTATCTGGGAAGGCAGCGTGGCTTCGCCGGAGACAAACGACACAGAATATACGCCGCCTGTCCATGGACACCAGAAACAGTCATTGTCGTAATGCGAAAAACCATTTCCACCGTCAAAGGACAAGGACACCAACCCAGTTGGCTGCGAATTGGGCGACGCAATCGTCAACGCATCGCTTCCAGTCCACAGGAACGATGCTGCGCCTCCGCGATAGTCTACGAGGTTCGCATGGAAAGTCACCGGACCTGCCGTCGGGTCGATGTGCGTCACATCCGGCGAGCCGCAAAGCCACGGAAGCCACCAAAGCCGCGCATACCCCATGCCAGCCGCGTAGTCGGTCCAGAAGTCTCCCCCGTCAGGAACCCATTGCCCGCCGTCCACACCGCCAAAAGAGCGCATCATCGGCTGGCCGCGCGTCGTCGGCACATCATCGACGGCGGAGATCGTCACGTTGCTGCTTGGCGGGAACACGGTCAAGTCGTATGCGGGGCCCTTCTCCAAGAGAAAGACATACTCTCCAGCATTTGTGACTGCAACGGAAAGATCGCCGACGGAGAGTAACGTCGTTTCGGGCGGGTCGTCTGCGACGGCGACAGAGAGCTTGTAAAGCCCATTCGTGAGCCCTTCGCCAACCTGCGCGTCGACCCACTGAGAATAGCCAACGGCAAGAATCTCGGTCGCATTAGTGAAGTTCGCCGTCACCCATTCTTCGTCCTGTCCAAAGCCGTTGTGCGAAAACGGAAACACGCGCGGCAGATGTGCCGCGACGCCGTTGGTCGTCACGCAAGTGTCGCCGTTTCTGAACAGCTCAATCGAAGTCGTCACGAGATTGTTCGTGTCGCGGTTGATAGCCGCGTCAGTCCAGACGAAGCGATACGAATTGGGGCTACTCACTTGCAAGATTTTTGCACAGCCTCAGCACGAGTCATCACTTTGAACATCACATTGGTGTGAACATCCATTGCTTTGTGCGTAGCAATCTCGACCATATAGTCTGAAGCAATCCTCTCCAGTTGCGCAATATCCTGCGCCAATCGTCTTTTATCTTCATCTGACTGGGCAATCCGCCGTCTCTCCACGGCTTTATCCCTTGCTGCATTGACATTTCTGCACTCATTCTCAAATGCATCGACCAGCTTATTTCGGCAACGCTCTTCGTATTCCAACTCTAAATCCGCTATAATATCCATGCTGGCGTTTGCCACGTCCGCAGCGTAGGACGGACCCGATGACACAACGGACAGCTCAATCATCGCCAATTTATTTGCGCAATGATGAAATTTGATGGAATCCACCGCTTTCATGGCCACGTCGTCGTTCCCGACCCATCCATATCCATCATGCAGTCGGCGGATCACCCGCTGCGTAAAATCGTCAGGGCGACCATTCCAAAGATGCTCCATAAACATGCAAAGGCGATCCGGTCCACTCCAGTCCTCGATCAAAAGCGACTCTTTCTCCCGTCCATATGGTCCGAAGTAGAACATTCCGCGAGCCTCGTACTGTTTTGGTCTTCGATTCGCCATCAGCAAAGCAGCAGCAATAATCACCACAATAATCAAGCCTGCCACCAAGCAAATTCCCACCTTGCGAGCGTTCGTATTCATATTGTGTACCTCGTTTCAAAGCCAATGTGTCCATTGAATAGTCGTTCCGTCGAGTAAGACGCGGCAATTTCGACTGCGGGACATTGTGTGTCCATGCTTCTCTATTGAAGCCGTGCCGTCCTCAGATATCGAAAACACCTGCTTATATGCGTCCATCCTTCCGCCAATGAGGAATGGACGAGTCTTGTCGTTACGGCGAATCTCGTATTCGCAATCACTAATTACATGCATCGCATCATCATCAAGCGACAGCCGGAACCAACCAATTGGTATATCCCATTCCAATCGCCCGGCAGACCAGTTTCTGTATGCTCCAGGGTGCCCCGCCCTGTCAACTGTCCAGTAGTTTCCAGCCTTTATCCGAAACGCCATTGCTCCACCTGGAAAATCCACAAACCAATGGGTAAGCTGTCCTGTGAAGTTTGTTGTCGCAAAGAAACCAGTAGGCGTGTTGGTGTGGATGCATGGAATCTCGGACACCAAGATGCCCCGAAAAGATACGTTCATAGGTCCAACATAATTTGTCGTCGCAAGCATTGTGCCGCCAACCGTTCCAGGCGAAAGACAAGATGTGTCCCAAGCGGCACCCTTACATATGATTGTGTTCGGCTCACAAACCGTCATTGCCGGTCTGTATTCCGCATCATGACATACAACTTTGAGGTTTGGGGGTGCCGCGTATACTGGACATGCGTATATCTTCTCGACATTATCTATCATATTATCGTAAAGCGATGATTCACTGTCGTGAATGCGCGTCAAAGAAACGCTCGTTGGCACAGATTCAGGAAATGTGCGGATTCTAACCCTCTCCCCCACGCCGTATACGTGGCGGTTGGTGCATGGATTCTCGGGTGCCTCCCAGACTGCGGCGAGTTCGAGCCGCACCGACGTCATTGCGCAATCGTTCGTGAATGCATTCCCTGACCCATTCTCCTGTACGACCGCCCTGACAGCGATGTCATCGGCTTCATCGCTCGCCTCTACCCCTTCGTAGACGATTGAATACGAGACCTGCGTCTCGGCCGGGACATTTACCGTCGAGAGAGGGAGATTCGGTCCGGATATGCTGACCAGCTTGACCAGATTCGTAGACTCGACGGACAAGACAGCGCCGTTAGGTCCGCCGTTGGCAACTACGTTGAGTCGCGTGCGCGTTGAATTCCTGCCAACCCATTTCCCGGGCTCGTTTTCGTATGCGTCTTCAAAGATGACTGCATCCTTTGAAAACGAGACAGACACGGACGGCTGAAGCGGGCCCGGCGATCCAGTCCACTCCGGTTCACCGTCGCTCCAGCATCCGCAGACACAGCTCGTGGCGGGCAGAAGGTAGCCCTCATACGAATACCACCCGTCCACGTAGGTGCCGCAACACGTACACGTCGTTGAACAGTTCCAGCTGAACGTGTCGCCGCTTCCCGAGATCGTGCATCCGCAGCTTGGGGCATTCCACGAGAACATGCCGCCGAGATCGGATGGATTGACCGACATGATGAACGGATTTCCTCCGGAAGCGGAGATCGTCACCGGACGCCGTACGTTGGTCTGATGCGCGGCACTTCGCATCTGCCAGACCTCCGTCTCTGGATCGGACGCGCCAACGACGTCAAACGGCCATTCGGACGAGATCGTATAGGTCTTTCCGATCAAGATCACGACCTCATTCGTCTCGCCGGACGTCGCAATAAAAATCGGATCAGCATAATCGCTCGGAGCGTCGCCGACAAACGTTATCAAGGCGTCTGGCCCCGTGGCAACGACGCTTACAGTGCAGTATGCGTTCGTATTTGCGCCCTCCGGCAGAGCATTCGCCGGGCCGAAGAATGCGCCGTCGCATGACATGGGGTTGGAATCCGCGCCATTGGGAATTCCGTCGTCATCCCAGTCGTCTGGGTTAACTCGGCGATACACTGTCTCGACCTCGTTGCTCCTCGTGATGAAGTCGCCGTTCGGATAAAGGCGTATCTGCGCATTGATTGGTATGTTCGTGTCACCACCAAGGAAGAAATTCTCCCACGTCAGCACTTGCGCACCGTCAGGCTCCTCAGCCGTCCACAGGCGGCTTCGGCCCGGCACTGCGGACATCGGCGCGCCAACTGCGCAGATCTCGTGCGCGAAGTCCTTCGGCGTCGGGCGGATACGTCCGTCGACAAAATACCAGAACGATGAAAACGCCTCTCCGTTCGTACCAAGGGGGAAATACCAGTCGCCAAAGTCGATGCGGTTGTTCCCAAACGACGATCTGGCGCCGTGGATGTGCCAGTTCCCGACAAGTGTTCCATTCGCCGGCATTTCATTGGAAATCGCCGCGTTAGTCGTAGCGCTCTCAATAAACCACCCCCGAGCGATGCCGTCCGCCGTAACAGTTGCACATTCCTCGCCTGGCAACATAGCCCCAAGGAGGTACGGCGTCCCGCAAGGAGGTGGAGCTTCCAGCTCCGCCATACTGGCGCGGCAAGATGCCGCACCTCCTTGAATTCCGCCCGGCATCATCATCTGCTGAGGAGGAATGTTGTTTACGCCGTTTGTCTTCTGCGCCTTGATTGTAGCGACAACGGAAACAGCCGCAAAGACAGCAAGGAACAGCGCGGACTTCCGCCCAAGCGCACGCAACGCAAAGACGCAAATCGCAACGATTGCGCACAGAACGCCCGCCGCGACGAAACCATTTCCAAATGATATCCAGTTCATTTCGACACCTACCTTACCCTGATGTCGAACCGGACGCGCTCTTCATCCAGCGCAACAGATTCGTCGATTTCGCCGAAGCCGCGGCGGATGACCTTGAAGAGATTCCAAGCAGGATCAAACTCGCGCTTGCCGATGACGATAACGTTCGTCGACTGTTGCGTTGTCTCACCCGTGCGCAGATCAGCACAGTACCACGCGCCGCAGTCGCAACCAAAAACGACGTCGGTCTCGTACAGCGACAAATCGCCATTGCCGTCAGTGTCTGCGCCGAGCGCGACAAGCACCTCGTTCGTCACGCACGATTCAAACTCTACTGAAAACGTCAGCGTCTGTAGCCGCGCCGCATTGACATTCAGCGCGATGTTGGTGCTTACTTCTGCATCAGGCCTCACCGCCTCCGGTAGCGCCGACACGACAACCCGCGCTGACGCATGTACCGCCAGTGCCAGACCCAAGCACAAGACTATCAAAAAGTGTTTCATTCGCTTTACCCTGATATTATATCATTTCAGCGCGGCGGATTTGCCGTTTTGCTCGCGACTCATTATAGCACATCGACTATTCGTTGTCGCGCTATGTATACGCAAACGTATACTTGAGGGCCGCATTTCTCGCAAACGTATACTTCACGTATACTTGCGGGATGCACTGCCGTCGCCTTGCGGCGCGTTTCACGCAAAGACACCTGAATCAAAATGCGCGCAGACACCCAAGCGAAAACGCTTCAGCAACTGCGCGGAAAGGTGACTGTGAACGTCGAGCCTCTGCCGGGCGTGGAGCTCAGCGAGACCTTGCCGCCGTAGCGGGACTCGACAATCTCTCGCACAGTCGCGAGACCGAGCCCAGAGCCAACCATGTCGTCGGTGCAGCGTGTTGCGCACAAGCCCCTCCATCTCGTCGTGTTCCCTCCCTGCCCGTCACTACGACGGGTGAACAGGTAAAATTATACCACAACGTGCCGCCGCCGCCAATGCAATTCTCCGCGCTACAACAAGCCAGAGACGCCGCATCTCCTTGCGCTGCCAAGACCGCTTACAACCTCCTTGACGAGACATATCCTCCCAAACTCCGAAACTCCCAATAGCGAAAGCAACCATATAGCGGTGGTTGAAAAACGCGAAGCACAAGGCGAAGTGGTAACGAAGCCCCTTTGCCAACCATCGGAGTTAAAGAAACAACGGGGACCGATATTATACAATCCCTACTCGGACTCCAAGCCCTTCGGCGCGACGTAGCCGCGGACTGTCAGATAGCCGAGTTCGGGCGGGCCCTTGAACGCGCGGCGGTAGATGCGCGCGTACGTCAACTCCTTCGCGGGGATTACCTCGCCGGTCCCGTCGTTGAACACGATGACCGCGCAGGCGTCGCCGAAGAGCGACTTCTCCGCGCCGGACTTCGGCCCGAACGGAATCACCTTGTCCGCGTCCTTTTCTCCGTCCCATTCGCGGAGCAGATAGGCCGGATTCAAATTGGCGGAAACCAGCATCGGAATGCGCGCATATGCTGCGGGATCGTCCTTCGCCACGGGGAAGTCACAGGAGATGCTCCACTGGATGGTCTCCGGTCGAAGTTGCCCCTTGACTCTCTTGCTGCCAGCGGCAATGTCCTCCAGAATCCGCGTGTTCTCGGCATCATCCCCGCCGAAGAAGCCCTTGAAAGCCTGCATGGAGTTCTCACGCAGCCGATACTTCCACTTGTCCCCCGGCTGGGTCGATCGCGGCCAGAACGCATACGGGACGTAAGGTTCGCCAGAATAGCGGAGGCCCTTGTAGAAAGCGTAGAAGCGCGCCCCGCCCTTCCGCGCGTTCTCCGGCGTCCACTTGACGGTCGGCTCGAGTTCCGCCGCCTTGCGCTTTGCATACTCCTCGGCCGCGCGCTTCCGCTCCGCCGCCTCCATTTCTTCGCGTTCGCGCTCCGCGCGCTTCTCGGCTTCGATCTCGGCGACGACTCTTCTTTTCGCCAATGCGAAATACGAGTCTCCGAACGAACCGCGATGCCTTATCAAGGCTTCGCACAACTCCTTCGGGAATTCAGTCCTCCCTCCAAGCTTTTCGCAGATTTGCTCGGCGGAAAGCCCTTTATCACACATTTCAATTGCGTGATAAACATCGCGATCAAGTCCCGCCCCAGTTATGGCAACGTGACAATCTCCACCCGGCAAGAGCAGAAACGAATCACCGCGCAGCGCACCTGCTAGCTTCGCCACTTCGCGATCCCCCATCTCCTGCAGTGTCTTCTTGTCCTGCGGCCACTTTTTCATGCGATGATCATGCCGCTCGGGATATATCATGCATGGCACCCCCTGTGTCCCGTTTTTCCACCAGACTGCAACTTCTCGATCAGAAAGCACCTGAGCCGAAGATACGTTAGGTAGCTTGCTTATTTCAGAGACAAACCTCTCGACACGATTTGTTATACCGAGATATATCAAATGATCAATAAGTTCTAACTTAAACTTTCTAACCTCATTATCCCACTCAGATGTATTTTCATCTAAGCCGTCCGGTATCGTCGGCATGACTTTTGTCACGCCTCTCACAATTGGCTTCGGAATCGGCCAAGGGACGAACCACCGAATCGACCTGTCGTTAATGAACACCTCGTTCCCCATCCGCTTGACGACATAAGGCGGCTTCAGATATTCACCGCCATATACAACACACCCGGTGCGGATCTCAGGCTCGGTTTTCTCACCAAGAAATTCCACTGCTGCAGGATCTACACCCAAAGCCCCAAACAAACAGCAAATAGACAACACAAACATGACTACTCCTTTCATTAGAACGCCCATTCAACGGTTCCGCCGTTCGGCGTAATTCGATCAGCATCCATAGTTTTTCCGGAGGCAAACTCGTCATTAGGCGTCGCACTCTCTATATAAACCTTTATCGCCTCAGATTTAACCTTAATGGTTCCCGCCCCTTTCTTGATCCGAAAACCTACGCCAAATGGATATGCGGCACCCTCTTGCCGCAATGGGGCAATCCCAGTCACTCCATCTCCGACAATCACTTTTATCATGTTGCTTTTCGCCTTTACAAAAGTATCCAGCAACAAACACCCAAACGCAACATCACCTTCTGAAAGATTCGAAGATGGGAATGTCGGCGTTCCAATTATCGGCGCGGGACATAATGTCGTCCATGGGATTCCTTCCATCCGAACATTATTGGACATAGAACTTCTACCATGAGAATATGCCATACCGGCTGGACGCAATGCCCCTGCCCCTATGACTCCGTTCATTCTCGCCAAAAATTGTGAATTAACTACGCTGCACTCACCTTCATCCGTAGGGTTCACATAACCTGAGCGCCATCTTCCCCCGCAACAATTCAGCAAAGATGCGGAATAACAACTCCCCCAAAGAATAACCGAATTGTGCCTGTCAAATCCAGGCTTCCAATTATTCTCAAACCATCGTGGTTTTACCGAAACATACCAATAATAGCCTGGATTCTCTCTCGCCGCCATGTCTGTAATATGCCCTCCGCTATTTCGGACATCAGAGACCCACTTCGTTGCTTCATTAAAGCCATCTACCGTGTCTGGGAAATACACCGCTAAATGTTCATCCACATCACCATGCGATATTATTGTCACGGCACCATAGCCATCCAGGTTCAAATATGCATTTGCCGAGCAATCTCCGACGCCTAAATCCCCTTCCCCGTTACCGTCCCTGTACCAAGTAACTTTATATCCCTGATTCGATATTATTGAATCAAATAAGACGCCATCCCCATCACCAATTCCATTTGGAATTGAAGACCAGACTGCGGCGCCACCGCCTGGCGAGAATGATATCGGCTGGATGACGAGCGCCGCGACCTTGTCCTTGGCAAGCTCAAGGCCGGGGATGGGACGAACAGAAGATGCCGCCGAAAAGGCTTCGGGCGGATTGATCAGTGTCGCCGTGATGGAGATCGTGCCGTTTGTGACCCCGTCGACGTAAAGCGGAGGAATCGAATCGGCGGGGAAATAGAACGGCAGGTCGAGCTTGTTCCCGCCAGACTCGGTCCTGTAAATCTCGGCGACCCGCGCCGAAGAGGCGACGGCTTCGAGCCTCACCACCGCATTTGTCTCGCCTCCCCAGGCATTTAGGCGAAGCGGAACACGGTAGTCCTGTCCGGGAGAGATTCCGGACTGGTCCCACGAGATGATCTTGCCGGGCTCGCGCTCTTCAATCGCGTCTTCGAATCCGTCTCTCCCCTCAATCTGAAGGTCGTTGTCGGAATCGATGTCAAGGTCGACATGGTACACCGTATACTTTGCCACGTCGGTCGCTCCGCTCTTTGGATGCGTGATGCGTATCTCCCTGTCACGCTGTGAACTTGATATTTCATGCCCATGTAGGACAAGACGCTTCTTTCCCGAAAAAGCCAGGCTCCAGCTTGGCGGACGAGAGTTCCACCAGTCGATGAACTCATCCCACCGCCGATCCACGCCGGCGCTGTACGCGGGCAAATACAGAGACTCCGGGGGAGCCGCAAACTCCAGGAACTTTTCCCCATCATCGTTGTATTCGGGCAGATTGGACGGTTCATACGAGACATACACCTCCACCAGCTTCTTCTCTGCGGACGGCCCGAATGGAATATCTGCTTGGCTGCTTTCAGTCTCCTCAAACGCCCAGTCCGCGGCGTACGGTATGAACGCGCCGGGCATTTCCTCTTTGTCTTCGTCCAGAAGTTCACCTGTAGGGAAATCGGTTATTTCAACATTAACCTTGACCGACGTGTATTTCGCAATATCCAGCGCCTCGCTCCCCAAATGAGCAATCTGAATCAATCCATCCTTCCATGAGTCCGAAACATCATGTCCGTGCAGCTTGAACTCGTGGCTTTCAATTTCGCACGCGGGATAGTTGGTTGACGTTATCCTCAAAAGCTCCCCGCTAAAAAGAACCTCGTACAGCTCTCCGGGCGGCGTGCAAGAGATTGTCACAACCTCGTTTGTCGGGAGATCTTTAGGCAAGCAGGAAAATGACACTGAAACCATCTTGTTCGTGCCCTCGACGCTGATGACGCCGTTCGTCTCATCCCTTACAAACGGAATGAACGCGCCCTCCGTCTCCTCCTTGTCCTCCCCGACGCCATTAATCGTGACGTCAACCGCCACCACCGTGAAGTTCGTCTTGCATGTTGCGGAAGCAGACTCGCCGTATTCGTTTTCCACCGTCGCCTTCACCGTCAGCTGCTCCGCGAGATACGACTCGCCGCCGCCGATCTTTCCTACCATCGGTCCAACAAACGCCTTGCTTCCAAGCAGTTTCCCGAACCTATTCTGCCTCACGCTTGCCATGTACCACTTGTCTCTTGTTCAGACGCCTAGCCGCATCGGCTATGCTCGCAGACTTCGCATTGGTCGATGTCGCTTCGAGTATCAACGCGTCAAGCCGCTCAGCCAGATTGACAAGGTCAATAGCATCGACTTTGTTCGTCTTGAGTTCTATCGCCTTGCCGCCTCTGGTGAATACGACATCGCAATAGCGGTTGGTGGCTGTCTTCATGTCCGCGACAAGCACCCTCTTTCCTACGCACCGGCGGCCTATGCCGCCAATAGGCCTCCAACGCATAACCTCATCCGCCGTCACACCCGAAAACAGCCCTTTGTCTGCAATGAGACTGTCAAGCGCCGCTTTTGGCGTTGGCGCCTCGCACACATTAATGTCCGCAATATCGGAACCGTCCAAACTGCGCACCTCAAGCACTGTGAATGTCGCGCCGTTCCGAAGACAGGTGCTTCTTCGCGCAATGGCCCAACCGTCAAGACCAATAGTTCCTTCCCCAAAATCAAGAAGCGCATCATTCGCCGATTGATAGAAAGCAGCACCTTTGCGGTTAAGCCCGGCAAGAGTACTGAACACTTCAGCTTGAGACATGTGGCGGCCAAAGTGCTTGCGAAGCAACTCAACCGCCAAGATGCCAGAAGCCTCGCCGTCCCCTTTCTCCCTCGTTTTTATGACATAGTCAATTGCTCTAGCTACACGCATGTTGTCTGCTTCAGATCCGCACACTTCGACAAGATAACGACCGCGGATAAAGGACGCTGCCCTAGGATTGTAAAAAACGGAACGCGAATGACTATCTTTGCTCAGAGCATCCTTCCCCTTCACTATGCAGACATCTCCTATGTCGCCATAATCAATAAATACATCTTGGAAATACAGATCAAGCATCATTGAAGTCTCAACAATGCTATCACAAATGTTTGTGCATGCCATGGCTTCCGACTCAAACACCGCCATACGGCCTCGCAGGTTATTGTTGATGCCTTCTCCATTGGAGACAGTAGCAGAAAATGTCAGCTCGTTGCCACAGCCAGAGTTTCGGGCAAGCATGTCCACCGCATCATCGACATTTGTTGCGGCTATGACTCCGCCCGCCTTAAAATGCCACGTCAAATCTCTTGAGTCTGCGTACGCCATGGAACACATGACATCCATGACAATAGAGACAGTCACAATCGCCACGAATTGCTTGGCTTGCTTCACCATTTGATGGGTTCCTTTCATGTCAACCTAATGATTCCATTTACGTGTTACTCTATGTTAAACGTCTGCACACTGATATCAGTGATTCCGCCTGCCCGACGCGCTTCAGCAGGTGTCGAACTGTCTATGGCAAACGATAAATAATCATTTCTCGTTCTGCCAAGTACAGGGCCTGCGCAGGCGTCAAATATCAGATTGTTGCATTCTGCAAACGCATGATTGCCGAATCCAGTCCTACTGTCGTCATTGCCAACAATTTTTGCATTACTTGGCGCGTTAGGATCGGAATAAAAAGGGTTGTTGCAATTGCCAACTCCTATCAAATCAACTGCATTAATATAGCCAAAAGGACTCATGAAGCAATAGTGAACATCCGCCCCCACAATACTACCGAACGAGCAAGTCGAAGCACCCATATCATAGCAACACACGACGTTTCTAGGTTTCCCTGTTTTGCCATGCGGCACCTTACACATAAAATCCGTTAGATAATATTTCGCGCCAATCTTATAATTTGGTTCTCCGTCTATTGTATCATACAAGAGTCCAAAGCTTCCGTGTAAATACGTCGTTATCGCAGCAAGGGCGTCTTTGTCCTTGTTCTTCCCTGCGGCACCCGCCTTGACTATCGCGAACTCCAGTGCGTTCGTCCATGCGTTCTCCCGCTCGCCGTATGCGTTTTTCCACGGCGGCCTGGGCTCGCCGAGGACCGTGTACACCACGTGCGGACCCGTGGCGTTCATCACGCACGGGACGCCGCCCCCGCCGTTTATCTTCGACGCCGTCCAGGAAAGGACGCCGCCCTTGCTTGCGTCTATGCGCGAAAGGGTGCTCCGCTCCATCTTGAACTCTACATATTCCGGCGACGACACCCCGCCGCTGAAAGCGACGTTGGTCGGCATCAGACCGGAAAGGGACCCACCGCCAGAGCATGGCGCTTCTATCAGCGCCGACTTTATGAAACTTGACGCCTCGAATCTTGCCTTGACGGTAGCCTCGCGATTCGTCGTGTAGCAGCAGGGCTCGTTCGCAATAACGCCGTTGGCTTCAAACCACTCGCCGCTCGAAACATTGATCCCCTCCGCATATGACCTTCTTATGTTGATTGCATCGCGAGTCGACGATCCGGTGTCGTGGTTGAACTTGATGTTAGTCACGCGAAGCTTCACGTTCGTGAACTTTGCCAGGTCGACCGCGCCGCTTTTCTTGTGCTCGACCTTGATCTCTTTGTCGCGAAGTCCGCCAGACTCCTTGTGCCCGTGCAGGAAGAACTCGACGCTCTTCAGAAGATAGACCGGAAATCCGCATTCCTCCGGAAGAGCATAGTATTTGCCGTTGTGCCGTATATACAGCGACTTAGCTGGCGCGCAGATCGTGACCTCCTCTTCGGGCGGGAGGTCTTCCGGCATGCATGCGATCGACACGCCGACGAGCGCATTTGTGCCTTCCTCAGTCCACAGTCCGTCAGCCGCGTCCGGAACATACTGCACAAACGCGCCCTCAGTCTCCTCCTTGTCCTCCCCGACGCCATTAATCGTGACGTCAACCGCCACCACCGTGAAGTTCGTAGTGCAGGCTGCCGAGGCCGTCAGCTCTCCACTGGAAATCGTCGCCACTACGGTCAGCGGCTCCGCCCTGTAAGATGCGCTGGGGCCCGTCGCGTCGGTTGCGCCGTACGTGACGTCGACGCCGTTCGTCGCCGACCGGAAAACGCATATCCCGCAGTCCGTCCAGATATATGACGCATCTCCGGCGGCCGGTTCGATCACAGCAGACGCCCCACGCGTCACGTACTTGCCGCGCCCCTAGTCCCGCATGTCAAGCCCGAGGTATTCGTCGGGGAGGTCGATGTACAGCTCGTGCACGTCCACGACGACGTTTGTGCCGGCCTTGCATATGCAGTTCGTGCAGACGTTGGTCACGACGACGGAAAGGTCAATCTTCTGCCCCAGGCCCTTGGTCAGATAACCGCTCCAGGAGCTTGAATTCGTCGTGATTCCCGCCCCTGACGCCGTCCAGTACTGTTCGCCCGGTATACTTTCTACGGTATTCGTCTCGGCTGACGGAACGCGCTGCGAACCGCACTCGCTGCAGGGAAGCCATATGTGCTCCACTTCGTGTACGCCGTTTGAGACGACTTCGCACGAGGCGGAAGCCGAAACCAAAACGTTGGACTCTGGATGCGCATACACAAGAAGAAGACGGTCGCCCCCTCCTGCCATCTTGATTGCGGGAGGAAGCACGTGCCTGTTCGTGAAGGACTCGTCGAAATCGCAGTCTTCGAGTGGGACATGTTCCTCGTCCTCCAGAGTCGCGCTCCTCACTAGAAGCGTCCTACTCTCCCCTGGAACGCGCACAAACGACAGCGAACGCCGCCCGTCCACAAGCCATCCTGGGCGCGCAGTCACCTCGACCGAGACGGGAGATTCCGATCCCGAGAAGTGTATCCGCCCGTCATCCGCGACACAAACACCCTCCCCCTCGACAGTGACGAAGGAATTGGAGACGCGTCCTCCTCTTCCGGTAGGCGTCTCAACTGCGGCGAGAACCGCAGACGCTATGGATGCTGTCAGTCCCATCGCCAACAGTATAGCATATTTCCGCGTCACCGTGCCGACTGCTGCTCCGGGCCCAAGGATTCCAAATGATGCGCCCGTCACGGCTTAGCCGCGCCGGGCGCATC
>JAEDKA010000052.1 GCA_016296065.1 Kiritimatiellia bacterium | reverse complement strand
GCTCAAATGCAACCGCAACCTCAGCGATTTTTCAACGAATTAAAATCGCACCCGGAGCAGGGGTTTGGTCCGTCGCGGAGCGACGGCCCCCCTTCGAGACTGCGAAACTCCACGCAGCTGGGGCAAATGAGCTGTCGCCAAAGGTAGCGGGCACCTCCCGAGGTACATGGCGGGCACCTCCCGAGGTACATGGCAGGTACCTCGCGAGGTGGACATGGGGTACCTCGCGAGGTGGACATGGGGTACCTCGCGAGGTGGACATATGGTACCTCGCGGGCAAATTTTCGGATTTCCCGCCCATTGCGGCGACCGCACCCTACCGCGGCGGAGGTGCCGCGGAGGCGGCATGACAGCCCCATCGGACAGACCTATGGAGGATTGAGGTTTATTCCGATTGGCCTATGAAACGGGGATTTGCTAAACTATTCACCGTTGACAGCGAAGTGCCGATGTTCGGACGGGCCGAGGGCGCTTCCGCGGATGAAGACCGAAGATTGACGCAACATCGCCGGCAGAGAACAACGCGTTCCGCCGGACAAAGCAAAACCAGCGTCGTCAGGCGGGTCGCGTTCGGCGGGAAGCCGCGGAAACCGACGGGCAAAGGCGGTAAAAGGAAAGGAGAACGCAGATATGAGCGATGGTTGTAGACTGACATGAAATCAGCAAAGAACGACTGAACGCCGACAGGTCACCCCTGGCGGCGTTCTTTTTCGTTCACACGGACCCAGCCACCGCAAAATTCGTGCGGGAATTGTAGGATTGACGGTTTGGGAGATTGTAACGCAGAGACGCGGGGCGTCACGAGAATGCCGCTTTCTTTATTCGCGGGATTTCGCCTGCGTCGAGTTTCGTGAAGGCGAAGCACTTCCGGCCGAGGTCCTTGAGCGAGGCACCTATGAGAAATAGCTCCTTGTCGTCGATGATGAGGAATCGGTCGTGGAATGTTTCGTTGTAGCGGACGGCGAGTTTCGGATACTGTGCGTTGAAGGTCTCGATGTCTGCATCGGATATCTTGCGGTGCGGCACATGCTTCTTGTCGTAATGCTCGGAGGTGAAGATCGTGAGCCTCACGCCCCTGCGCTTTTTCGAGAAGAGGTCGAGGGTCTCCGGCGTCGCCCAGTTGTCGATGAGGATCAGCGATCGCTTCGCGCGAGAAACGAGCGAAAGCACCAGAGCACGTGCGTCCCACAATTGTCCGTCGTAGAAGACGCCCTGCAGCGGCGGCTCCTTAGTCTGCACGAAGAAATCGACCTTGTCTTTCAATTCGATTATTGCTTGGTCGTGCTGTGCAAGTCTGCGATCCATTTTGTCCTCCAGCTGGTTCAGTCTCGTATTGACGACATATCCACGCAGGAGATATTCCCTGAGTATCTTGGTCGCCCATTGCCTGAAACGTGTCGCCTGCATGGAGTTGACTCGGTAACCGACAGCGATGATCATGTCGAGATTGTAAAATGGCATTATTCGCGTAATCGAACGGCTTCCTTCTACTTGAACCTGTGCAATTTTTGCACAGGTTGACCGTTCTTCCAGTTCTCCTGTTTTATATATGTTGTGTATATGACGATTTATTACCGTCCTATCAACACAAAACAACTCTCCGAGACGTGCTTGATTAAGCCATACCGTCTCGTTTTCGAGACGGACATCGAGTCTGATCGTTGAGTCCGGTTGGTAGACAATTATTTCGTTCTTTGGTTCAGATGTATTAGACGTCTGCTGATTTTTCATGATGCCTCCGGGGCATAGTGGTACTGTGCTCAAGCAGTAACCCCTCGCGGTAACCCACCGCCGGTGATATGGACCCTGCCGCGTCCTGCCCGCTGGCCTCGCAGATTCGCCCCTTCGACGCCTTGGCTCCGGGGCTCTCCTCACTGCGAGTTAATCAGCATCATTTCCGATGGCCGCCCTACCGGGTTTGTTGGACCCCTATGCCTTCAGGCGAGCGGGAACATTATATCAAATTTCAATGGCAATTGACGGAGTGGCGAAGTGGGAATTGTTTGAGTGTTTGATTTTAACGCAGAGGCGCGGGGCGCAGAGTGCGCAGAGGGGGTTTGCTTTCGCTGCTGGGAGTCTTGGAGTTTGGAAGGTGGGTGCTTCAGGGGGCTCCGCCCGTCAGGGCTTCAGGTTCCTGTTGAACGACTTGTACTCCATTTCGAGATTGCGACAATCAGGACGCGGATAGATTGGCTCTTTGCACAGGTTCTGATTGTTCCACTCAAGATTGCGGTCGAGCGACGTTGGATTCAGATAGTATAGGAAGTTAACGGCTGAGACGGGCGCTATTGGCTCTTTGTCATAATCGCCGCTGAAAGATATGTCTCTATATATCTTCCCATAGTACGCCTCGACCATTTCGCCTTTTTCATTCTTCAGAGTCCTAATCCGAAAGCAGAAGCAGCGGCCTTCGTCATAGCTCGTCTCGTCCCGGAGCTGCTTGCTAACGCCATCCCAGCACAGATAGCCCTGCTTGTAGCCCGTCTCCGGTGCCGTCCTTATCTTGAGTCTCGCAGTCTCCGGATACGACATCTCGACAAGCCCGTTGCCTTCGCCAAGGAACCTGACCTCCATTGAGTCTCGATACGCGCATCCCTTGTCGCCACCGAAGTTGACGCCCTCTCCAAGCTCTTCTCGTGGCAGACGCCGGAACTCCACGTCGGCGACCTCGCCCTTGCCGACCGGCGGGAGATACTCGCCCTTCATCATGTCGAACTGCAGCGTATCCTTCCCATCCGGAAAGATGTCTTTCGCATGGCCCGGCAAAACTTTACCCACCCGTTTCACGAACAGCGGAATCGGATGCTCGACGCGCTGGAGGCGCACCGTGACGACGAGGTTGTCAGGCTGCCAGATGCCAAGCATGTTTTTGGTCTTGAAATCGTAGCCCTGTCCGTAAGATGGACAATAGTATCCCTTAGGCGCCTCTTCCACCGCAGCACCTGCCTCCCCACAGTTAGTCTCACCCTCCACGCTGCATCTGCCGTTTTTATCGGTAAACCTAAAACATTCGTTTGCCAATGGCGAACACTTCACGGCGGCCCAGCTGCGCGCCCGAACTTTAAACCCGCCGCGAACCTTCGCTCCTTCTACGGGCAGACCAGTCACCTCGTCTAGGACAAGAACACCTAATTTAGCCGTGTCGGCGAAAACGCATCCCGACGCCAGCATGGCCAAGATTACACTCGTGATTATTCGTCGCATCGTTGTATCTCCTTTTATTTCCATTCGGCAATTTGCCTGAACAGTTTATGGACAAAGCAGTAAGGAAACGATGGGGACTGTCCCTACCAATTCATTAAAAGATGGGGAATGTCCCCGCAAAATCACCGCACATCAGCTCGCCCGTCACGGTTTCTGATTCCGGTTGAACGACTCGTACTCCTGCTGGCGGCGTTTTTCGGGACGCGGGTAGAGCGGGTCCTCGCACAGGTTCTGGTTGTTCCATTCAAGGTTGCGGTCGAGATTGCAGGGGTTGAGGTAGTAGGTCCCCGCGTCTTCCAGATTAGTGTCATTCGGTTGAGGATTGAATATTAAGCGTTCGACAAACATGCCACCTTTCTCAACAAACCGCCAATTCCCAAAGATAATGCCGTAATGGGCAGACAACAAGTTTCCATTGTCATCAATCTTCGTCCTCGTCCGGACGACAAGATACTTTCCATCATCAAGCTCTTCTCCATGATACCCCGTTGAATCACGCTTATAGCGGTACGTGAATGATTCCAAGTACTTCTCATCCGGACTTGCCGAGTAGATGGTCTTCAATTCCGAATGTGAATCACATTTCATCTCATATGCCCCAGCATATAGGTTGTTGGTAAACGATACTTCCATGGTTCTTGCAAAGGCAGACGAGGATTTTTCATCCGTAAAACGGATCAGAACATCTGAATGAGTTCCTTTTCCCATTGGACTAACCCAATCCAATACTTCCAAGTCAAAGCCCACCCAGCTACCTGAAGGAGGATATGAAAAATACTTTTGCGCAGGAGATCTTATCAGCGCTGTCGGGTTTCTAATCTTCTTCAAGACAACAGAGTGACGCTCTCCATACGGTTGCCAGCAGCCATTCCTCACGGCAGGGACCTCTTCTGTATCAATATACGACTTCACCCCCGATGAAGAATAGTAGCCTTCTTTCGAGATTCGATACCACATTCTGTCACGGGACACACCAGCGATAGAATAGCAGCCATTTGTATCCGTAGTCCCCCTGAAACACTTTTCGCCATCGTTGTAACGCCCGAACGCACCCAGTACCGTCGCATTCGTAACAACGGCACCTTCGTCGTCAAACACCAGAAAGCACTCTTTGGCCTTTGCTCCTTTGGCGTTCGCGACCCATCGCGTCTTGTCTTTGACACTTTGCGAAATACCTCCTCCGGCATCTCCTCGGCCCCGCAGCGCGTGGCAAAGCCTGCTAGGACTAGAATGGCAATCAGGCATTGCAGGACGGCTGACATATTGGCGTTGCTGAAATGCATAGTAGCGTTACTCTTGAACTCTTTTGGGCCTTCACCAAGTCTCATAATCTTGCTGCCTCCGCAAGATTAATCCATCTTCAACATCAACGTCGTTTTCGCGCGAATTAAAGCAAGCGTCCGAGAAGCGCATGGATTTTCCATCGAATGCCCACTCTCCCTGTATAACGCCATAGTGAGCCGATTTCAAGTTTCCCTTGTCGTCGATCTTCGTGCGCGTTCGGAACACCAGATAAGAGTTCCGGTCGAGCATTCTCTCCGTTTTCTGTCCTGATGCAGTTCGCGCACACTTGTAGTCGAGACTGCTACGGTAAACGGCGTTGGAATCAGCCTTGTAAACTGTCTTAAAGCACGAAAACAAATCCTTCTTCAGTTCGTAGACGCCCGCATACGGATTGTTCGTGAAGCAAACTTCCATTGTAGATGTGAAATCATTCCACGCCGCCTTCCGTCCGTGGAAGCGCAGCAGCACGTCAGGAAACTTACCAGCGCCATATGGGGCATTCCAGTCGAAAACTTCCAGGTCAAACGGTAGCCATTCGTCCTGAACAGGAGCATCAAACTCAATGGTGCCTCTGCAGTTTGGAACGGCCAACTTGCCTATGTTTCGCATGCGTTTCAAGACGATTCGCCTAGTGGCGTTGCTCGACTGCCATCTTCCGTCTTTCACGGCCGGCACCGTCCATGTGTCAATGTAGCGAACCTCGCCTTCCGAAGTGTAGAAGCCATCTTTCTTCACAATGTACCGCACCATGTCCCTTGTCACCCCATCTGCCGTGAACACGCCTTTCGAATCTGTCAATCCTTCAAATGTCGCCGCATTAGAACTTGGCGTTCCCCACACCCCCATGACGCTGGCGTCAGGAACTGGAACGCCCAGATCATCAACAACACAAAAACGCTCCGTCGCCTTGGCGCCTCGTGCGTTCGCGACCCATCGCGTCTTGTCTTTCGACACTTTGCGAAATATCTCCTCCGGCATCTCCTCAGCAGCGCAGCACAGTGCCAGACCAGACACACAAACAAGGGCAACTAGGATTTTCACTTTACACTTCCTTTCGTTACGAGTTCGTCATATAGTGGGTAAACGAAATCTATCGGGGACAGTCCCCGCAAAATCACCGCACATCAACCCGCCCGTCAGGGCTTCAGGTTCCTGTTGAACGACTTGTACTCCATTTCGAGATTGCGACAATCAGGACGCGGATAGATTGGCTCTTTGCACAGGTTCTGATTGTTCCACTCAAGGTTGCGGTCAAGCGGCGTCGGGTTCAGATAGTATAGGAAGTTAACGGCCGAGACGGGCGCTATTGGCTTGCCTTCATGATACTCGCCGCTGAAAGATATGTCTCTATATATCTTGCCATAGTACGCCTCGACTATTTCGCCTTTTTCATTCTTCCTAGTCCTAATCCGAAAGCAGAAGCATCGGTCTTCGTTGAAGCTCTTCTCATGCCGAAGCTGCTTGTTGACGCCCGACCAGCACAGATAGTCCTGCTTGTAGCCTGTCTCCGGTGCCGTCCTTATCTTGAGCCTCGCAGTCGCAGGATACGACATCTCGACAAGGCCGTTGCCTTCACCGAGGAACCTGACCTCCATTGAGTCTCGGTACGCGCGCCCCTTGTCGCCACCGAAATTGACACCCTCTCCAAGCTCTTCTCGTGGCAGACGCCGGAACTCCACGTCAGCGACCTCCCCCTTGCCGACCGGCGGAAGATACTCGCCCTTCATCATGTCGAACTTCAGCGTATCCTTCCCCTCCGGAAAGATGTCTTTCGCTAGGCCCGGCAGAATTTTACCCACTCGTTTCACGAACAATGGTATCGGATGCTCGACTCGCTGGAGGCGCACCGTAACGACAAGGTCATCCGGCTGCCAGATGCCAAGCATGTTCTTGGTCTTGAAATCGTAGCCTCCGCCGCCTGAATGAGCGTAGTATCCAGAAGGAGCCTGGTGAACATAACATCCGACCGAGCCGACATTCGTCTTCCCTGACAGCTTGCAGCGTCCGGATGCATCCGTTGTTGCTTTGCATATATTAGGCCCAGACCGCCCTTTGACAGCCAGCCAGCCATAATTCATGCTAAAACAGCCTGTCACCTCAACGTTCGCCAGAGGCCGCTCAGTCGTCTCGTCTATAACGAACGCCTCAATCTTCGCGGTGTCGGCGAAGACGCATCCCGCCGCGAGCATGGCCAAGATTCCATATTGAAACGCACAATACCCTAGCACTATATTGAAACTCCCCTCATGATTTTCCTGATCAAGTAAAACGGCGCATATTATACGCTTCATCTGTTCGCTTCGTCAATGGGGTAAATTGCGATTTTTCTGGGTGGCACCACGATGACAAGCCCCTGCGGTTCGGGAGACCTTCGCGAAACACCCCGCAGCGCCATAAGCGGCGAGACGCCGCTTCCCCCAGTCAGTGCTCGCCTCGTAATCGCATAACAAACGAAGCGTAGCCGTTCACGGCTGATTCACAAGTGAGCAAAGCCATGAATTAAAGCGGAGCGCGTGAGGCGGGGAAGCGCACGAGAGGAGATTGGTGGCCCGACGTGGCTGCGGCGTATTTCAGAAACAGCGGAGAACTTGTAAGCGTAAGCGACAAGCGGCGTGTAGAATTGACGGTCGCAGAGCCATGTCGGCGGGCTGCCACCAATTGACGGTTCGGGCGCTACCGCGCCGAGCGCGCGTAGCGCCATAAGCGGCGAGACGCACCCCGCATTGAGCTCGCCTACGGCGACTTCGGCCTTCGGCCTTGGGGGATATGCTTCCCCCAGTCAGTGCTCGCCTCGTAATCGCATAACAAACGAAGCGTAGCCGTTCACGGCTGATTCACAAGTGAGCAAAGCCATGAATATAGTGGAGGGGTGTGGAGGCGAAGGTCTCACAAGAGGAGTGGTCTTGGCTCGCAGGCGTAGGAGACGTATCGTATGCAACCAGTGATAGACGCAGAGGCATGGCCGGCCAAGCTAAGCTTATTGTCGGAAGCGCGGAAGCCGTCGCGACGCCAAGACCCGACAGTTTGGGAGACCTTCGCGAAACACCCCGAATCACGCCTCGACGCGCGGCTGGGCGAGGCGTGCGTTCGCGGCGGAGGAGTTTTCGAAGCGCTTCGCCGCGGCGTCGAACCTGAGCTCCCTGCCCGGATCGAACAGCGCGGCCACGCCGAGCAGCGAGCACTGCGTCATCGCTCCGGCGTAGGCGAAGTCGCTGCCAACCTTCGGGCCGCCCTTCACGGCGGAGAGGAACTCGGCGTACGGATCCCCTCCCGGGACGCGCGCGTACTTCCGCTCCGGGCATTCGCCGGCCGCACGCATCTTCTCGAGCGTCGTGTCCGGAAGGAGCCGCAGGTAGTTCGCGCCGTGGTGTCCGTACTCCACTACTCCGCGCGTGCCGTACACGAACGCGCCGTTCGCCATTCCGTCGCGCGTCCTGCGCACCTTCTCGGAGTTGAACGCGGGGAACATCTCGCGCTCGCCCCTCCACTGCTCCGGAATCGGCACGTCGTTGCAGGCGATGCCGTCGAACCACACGAAGGTGAAGGGACGCCCGTCGCTCTTCCTGTAGGTGAACGTCGTCTTCACGCCCTTCGGGAACGTGAGCCCGTGCACGGACGGATCCCACGAGCCCGAGACCTCCGCCTTCACCGTCTCCGGCAGGCCGAAGCCGAACGTCCAGAAAACGGGGTCCATGAGGTGGCAGCTCCAGTCGCCGAGCGTGTTGCATCCGTACGGCGTCCAGAAGCGCCAGGAGCCCGGGAGGAACATCGGGTTGTATCCGCGGTGCGGAACCGGACCCTGCCAGCGCTCCCAGTCGAGTTCGTCGGGCACCTTCGTCTCCTTCTTCAGCTCGTCGAGCCGGTCCATGAAGCTGTAGACCGCCGGACACCACACGTGCGCCTCCGTGGCCTCGCCTATGAGCCCGGCCTCTATCCACTCGCGGAAGTCCCTTATCGTGTCGTAGGCGTGCCCCTGGTTCATCGCCTGGTTGACGAGCCCCGGATGCCGGCGCACGGCGGCGAGCATGTCGTCCATCTCGTCGAAGCTCTGGCACAGCGGCTTCTCGCACTGCACGTGCTTGCCGCGGTCGAGGCACTCGATCGCCATGCGCGCGTGCCAGTGGTCGGGCACTCCGATCATGACGGCGTCAACCTCGCGGTCGTGCGCGTCGAGCATGCGGCGCCAGTCGCGGTAGAACGGCGCGTCCTTGTAGCGCGCGAGCATCGGTCCGACGCGCCGCGTGTCCACGTCGCACAGCGCGACTATGCGCGCGCCCGCGGCGGCAAGTCCGTTGATGTTCGAGACCGCGCGCCCCGCCGCGCCTATGGCTGCGACCTGGACGGTCTCGTTCGCGCGGTACTTGGCCGCGCAGCCGGAGAAGATCACGGGAAAGCCGAACGCGCCGGCGGAGGCCGCGGCGGAGGCGAGGAACTGGCGTCTCGTAGTCTTCATGCCGCTATAATACCAATTATGGTCAGTCTTTGCAACACCGGAAACTCGCGCGAAGGTCTGCGACCGCGGCGCGCATGTCGGACTGGCCGAAGAGGTACGAGCCCGCCACGAACTGGTTCGCGCCGGCCTTGGCGCAGAGCGGAATCGTCTCCGCGTTTCCTCCTCCGTCGATCATGATGTCGAGCCCTGGGCAGCGCTCCCTGAGCCACGTTATCTTCGGGAGGCACTCGGCGATGAACTTCTGCCCTCCGTAGCCGGGATGCACCGTCATCACCAGCACCTCCTCGGCCTCGCCGAGATACGGCAAAAGTCTCTCGACCGGCGTCTCCGGGTTCAGCACGATCGCCGGCTTCGCGCCAAGCGCGCGGATGCGCCGGAGCTCGACGTGCAGATTGCAGTCCGCCTCGATGTGCACCTGTATCGTCTGCGCCCCCGCCGCGACGAACTTCTCGAGATAGAGGTCGGGACGCGACAACATGAGATGCACGTGGCGGTAGAAGCCTGGACAAGTCCTGCGGCAGAAGTCAACGATGGACGGACCGAAGCTCATGTTCGGAACGAAGTGCGGATCCATTATGTCGATGTGTATCGCGTCAGCGCCGGACGCCTCGGCGCGCTTCAGCTCGTCGGCAAGGCGGCCAAGGTCGGCCGCGAGAAGAGATGGAAGAATCTGAAAGTTCAAGGGGAGGGTTGGAAGGTTGGAGGGTTGGAAGGTTGGAGGGTTCACAAGAAGGACTTCACGATGGCTTCGTAGTCGGACTCCTGCGACACGAGCGACTTCACCATCTGGAACTGGTTGCGGGCGCGGACGAGGTTGTGGTCCGCGTATGCGGTGTGGAAGTACGTATCACCCGCGAGGTAGTCGGTGAGGAAGCGCACACCCACCTCGAACGTCGCGAGCATTCCGGAGAACACGAGGTTCTCGCGCTCTGCCGCGTTGAGGAACTCCGCGCCCTCGAGGTATCCGCGCGCCAGCGCCTCGAAGTACTCGCGCTTCGAGAACACCTTCGAGAGATCGGGCTCGTCTTCCGCCGCGGCCGCGGTCGCGGTGCGCACCATGTCGCCGAAGTCGAAGAGCGCCGACCCGGGCATCGTCGTGTCGAGGTCAATCACCACCGCCTCGCCGCGCGCGTCGATCATCACGTTGTTGATCTTCGTGTCGTTGTGCGTGACGCGCTCCGGGATGTCCCCGCTCGCCATCAGTTCGACGATCCTCCCGGCTCGCTCGCGCCACGTGTCAACGAACGCAAGCTCCTGCCCGACGCCGGCGAGCCTGCCCTTCACGTCGCGCGCAATCGCCTCGTCGAGCTGCCTGAGGCGGTCGGGCGTGTCGTGGAACTTCGGGATGATGTCGTCGAGGCGCGGAGGCGGAATGTCCGCGAGGTCGTTCTGGAACTTCGCGAAGGCGCGCCCCACGTCGTAGGCCTGATGCGGCTCCTCCACGACGTCATGCGACTCGTAGCCCTCGAGAAATTTGTAAACGCGCCAGGGGCTGTCGTATGCGACGACCTCCAGCGACTTGACGCCCTTCGACTTCAGGAACTCCGTCACTCGCATCACGTTGGACTTCAGGAGCCGTTCGTCGAATATCGACGTGTTCACACGCTGCAGTATGTAGCGCGTTCCCGACGCGGTCTCGACCTTGTACGTCTCGTTGATGTGTCCGCTGCCGTAGCGGCTCACATCCGTCGCGTCGCCGATCCCGGCCTTCAGAAGAATGTCTTTCTGCTCCTGCGTCATGCTGCGTCAACTCCTTGTGATGCATCTGTTTATGCGCGTGTGTCGCTTTTTGCTATATTATACCAAATTCGCGCGTAGCCGTTGGGAATATCCGCTCACGCGGCGTGTTTATGGTATAATGTCAGCATGGCTAAGACTTATGACCTCATCATCCCGCTAGGCTACGCGTGCAGCTCATCGCAGACGCTCCGCCGCGCCGGACTCCAGCTCGCCTCGTTTCCGTGGGACTGGGTCGGCATCCACACGCCCGCCGAGAAGTGCGAGATAATTCGCGACGGATTTCCGGACTTCATGAACCTCGAGGACCTGCAGTGGATGGGGATGAACGACACTTACGGACACGAGGAGGTGCGCAACACCCGCAACGACCTCCTTATCCTCCACGACTTCGTCTCTGGCGTGCCGCTCGCAGAGCAATACCCGGCCATCGCCGCCAAGTACGAGCGCCGCATAAAGCGTCTCGCGAAGTGCATCGCCTCCGCGAAGAGCATCCTGCTCGTCACCATCGACGCACCCGTCACCCCCGTCCCGACAACCGCTAAGGAATGCCGCGACGCCCTCGACGTGATGAACGCCGCCTATCCCGACAAGACAGTCGAATACCTGCTGCTCAACCTCGAGAACGGACGGAAGTTCTCCGACCGCGTGGATGAAAACCCCTTTCCTGGCGTGAGGCGCATCGCCTTCGACTACGCGCGCCACGACCCTGACGCGCCCGCCTACGGCATCGAGATCGACATGCTCGCCGGCTTCCTCGGCAGAGAGTACGCGGTGCGTGACTACCGCACGGACGCCGAAAAGGCCGCCTACAAGGCGAGAAAGGGAGACAAGCGCCGCCAGAAGTTCGCGAAGAAGATCGCCGCCATAGGCGCCGAGAACGCCGCGCAGTACTGGTACTTCCGCGTAAGGCGCGTCTTCAGGAAGATCGCCTACGCAGTCGGTCCGAAGGCACTCGCAGCCAAAATGCGCAGCCGCCGTTTCCAGCACATCGTCCCGCTCGGAATCAACTGCGAGGTGGCGTTCCGCTTCTTCTGCCGCTGGAAGTTCGTGGACTCGTCCCTCCTTGCCTGGGCGCAGTCGCGCGACCTCGCGACCGTCACTGCGGCATTGCGCAATCTCGACTCGCTGCCGACCGGGGACTTCGAACTCATCGAGCACTCCCATATGTGGCAACACAAGGCCAGCAGGATCCAGTTCCACGGACGCCTCCAGTGGAAGACCGGAGCGCCAGCCCCTTCCGCCAAGGCACTCGACGACGATCTCGAAGATCTCCGCGGACGCCTAGCACACCTCGTCGACAAACTTCGCCGGGTCCTCTCCGACGACGAGTCAACGCTCGTCGTCCATAGGCTCTGTGACGCCGACGCCGAAGCGCAGGATCTGCCCGCGAGGCTCGACGCGCTGGAATCTGCCCTCGCCGAACTCGGCGCCAAGAACGTCACGCTGCTGGTCGTGTGCAGAAACGCGGACCGCGCGCGCATGCCTGCCGGCGAGCGGCGCATATACAGGTCGGTCAAGTCGTTCAACCATCCTGCAAAGGTCGCATGGGAAGAACTGGGCGATCCAGTCGCCTGGAACGCGATATTCTCAGAATTCGCCCCCGCGAAGATACTTCCGAAGGCCCACTCGTTCAAGTTCGAGTAGCGCGCGAAGGGGCCGTCACTCCCACTCGCGTAGCATGTGCGAGATGCGCTGGAAGCGCTCCTCGTCGTGCTGCTTCTCCTTCTTTCCGAGGAGCCTGTGGCGCAGTCTGCGCAGCGCCATCTTCTTGTGTTCCTTCTTGAGCTTGCGCCGCTGCGAGCGCGTGAGCTTCGCGCGAAGCGTCCCTTCGGACATCCCCTCCTCGACCTCCGCGATAGCCTCGTCGCGCGCCGCGCACTGCGGCAGCAGCCCAAGGCACTTCGCCATTGCGTACCTGTCGTTCCACACTCCGGGCGCAAGGGCGAATTCTGCGCCAAGCGGATACAGTAGCTCGTTTGCCCGCTCGGCGAAGTAGCCGTACTCGACGGGACGCGAACGGTCGGCCGCGAACTGGAAGTCAATCAGCTTGAGCCTACCTTCCGGCGTTACCATCAGATTCGCGGGGCGTATGTCGCGATGCACGATTCCCGCGGCCTCGAGCGCGCGGACCACGGACGCCATGTCCGCCGCGAGCCTCGCCGCCTCTTCCGCGCCGATCGCGCGTCCGCCGGCAAGCCGCGCCTCCAGCGTCTCGCCCTCCACGAGCTCCGTAGCTGCAAATGCGCCGCCACCCGACGTCTCGTGCCAGAAGAGCGGCTTCGGACACAGCCCCTCCGCGGCGCGGCACATCCGCCGCGGAAACTCCCACTCCGCCGCGACCGCCTTCGGCGCGACGGGCGAGTACTTCACGAAGCAGCGACTTCCGCCGAGATTGGCCGAGAAGAGCAGTGTCGGAAGGTACGGACTCACCCTTCGCGTGGCGAGGCCAAAGGGACGCACGTCCCTGAGGGGCGAAAGGTCTTCTATCTCCGCCGCGATCTCCTCCCAGCGCGGCAGGAGGTCGTCGAGATACACGCTAGTGTCGACCGGACGCGTGATGCGGTATCCGCGCGAGCGCAGAAACTCGCCGAGCGGGACGATCCAGTCGTCGAACGTCTCGCCCGCAATCCCCGCCGCGCGGGCGAGCGTTAGCGCCTTCGCCCCGTAATCGCACGCAATCTCGCGCTTCTGGAAGAGCGCGTGGTAGACGAGCGCATAGAAGGCGTCTTCGGGAGACGGACGCCTCACGCCGTCCGTTACGACGCCGCGCCCGAGCATCGCTCGCTCCCATCGCTCGTCATAGTATCCGTCGCCGACGAACCTGAAGTCGAAGCGCACGGGACGTCCTGCGACATCAACTTCGTAATGCACCCTGTGCGGTTCGGGGAAGACCTTGCGCGCGCCGAGTATCCCCGCGCATTCGCCCGCGTCGCGCACGAGAAGATCGATGTCGCCGTGGATCGACGGATCAAACGCGTCGGGCAGCATCTCCGAATTCCTGAGGACGACGTACTGCATCGTCTCGCCAAGGCACGCGAAGAGCTCACGCAGCGAGCGCCATCCGCTCCGCCCCGGAAGCGTCTCGCTCGGCGCGGCGCATCTGCCGCGGTTCCAGTCGTCCGCCGTCCTGCCGGTGAGAAGGAATATATCGCGCCTCGCCTCGTCGGGGCTGTTGGTAGTGTGCACCTTGTGGCCTCCGCCAGTCCAAGCGCGGTAGCGCGACTTCATCGCGAAGAGCCTCAGGTTGACGAGCTCGCTGCCGCGCGACGTCTCGCGCCATCCGTAGCGCGGACGCGTGTCGCGGACTAGAACGGCGAGGAACGGTCCGCCCCCGCAGAGCGCGGTCTTTCCCGCGGCCTCCCGGAGCTTCGCGCCGTAGAACCTGCCGAAGCACTCCGTCGGGTCGCCTGGCCACGTAAGCTCGAGCTTCGCGACGACCTCCACGTGACGCGGGATGTCCGCGAGGATTCGCTCCTCGCACTCGCGCGCCTTCTCCCACAGGACAACGAGATGGAGTTCTCCGTTCATTTCGCGTTGCTCCGCTCCAGCACCTTCTTGCAGTGAAGAAAGAGCTTTCTGTGGATGCGGTACCAGAACGTCATCCCCTTCGTCGCGTTGCGCTTCTCGTCCTTCGCCGCGGCGATCTTGCCGGAGAGCTTCACGTCCTCGAAGAAGTCCCATGCTATCGTCGTGCGCATGTAGTCGTATGCATGCTGGTCCCTCGCGAAATAGCGCACGAACAGCCCCGAGTCGAGACTGCCGACGTCCTTGGTCTCCGGTGCGTTGAAGTTGAGCGCGACAAGGGTGAACGATACGCCCGGCACAAGCGCGTCGAGCCTCGCCTTCAGCCGGCGCGCGACCTCCTCTGAGGCCGGCTCGTCGGGGAATACCACCACCGCCAGCACCTTCGACGCCTTGCCGAGCATTTCATACAGCCGCTCTATGCGGCGACGGTAGCGTGCGGCGACTCCATCGTAGTAGGCGCGGCCGCCTTCGCCGAAGATGTTGAAGCGGAAGTCGTGGTAGAAGCCGATTTCAAGTTCCTTGTCCCAGGCACGCACCTCCAGCGGATCCGTCGACTTCGGCCGGTCGAGCTCGGGCGGAATCGGCACGAGAGTCTCGAACTTGCACCATCCCTTGAAGTGGTTCTCGAGCAACGTGGCCACAACGTCGGCATACTTTACATTGCCCCGACCGCGCACCCAGTCGAAAGGCATCGAGGCGAGCCTTAGCCCCCTCTGCTTCATCTGCATCGCAGAGGCGCACGAGCCCCCAAGCGACAGGCAGAAATCGTATTCCTTTACGTTGAACATGCGAGAATTATATCAAATAGCCGCCGAAGGGGTCAAACCAGCCCCTTCGGCGGCCGTCCGCATACTTGGGTCTACGGAGTGGTTTACGAACTATTTCCCGTCCAGTCCGAACGTGCGCCTCAGCCACACCGCGGCGAGTTCGGGCCACGCGTCGTTGTCGCGTCCCGTCCTGCGGCTGCCGTAGCCGTGTCCGCCCTTCGGACCAAGCAGCATCGCCGCCTCGACGCCGCACTTCCTGCAGGCGAGGTAGTACGCAAGCGAGTTCTCCACCTGGCAGAAGTCATCCTCCGTCTGCGTGATGTACACCGGAGGCGTCTCCTTCGTCACGAACGTGTCTTCGCAGAGGGCGAGGTCGGGCGTGGGCTTCGCGCGGAATCCGCCCTTGAGGAGTCCGCCCGGGTACACGAGAATCGTCGCGTCGGGACGGCAGGAGAAGGAGTCTACTTCGTCGATCGCCTCGTACTTACGGCTCTTGAAGTTGTTTGCCGTGCGCGCCGTCAGGTTCGCGCCGGCGGAGAATCCGATCTGCGCGATCTTCGCGGGGTCGACCTTGAGCTCCGCAGCGTGCGCGCGAATCCACGACACCGCGCGCTGTGCGTCCATGAGCGCAATCGACCCGTCGTTCGGGACGCGGTACTTGAGGATGAACGCGTCGAATCCGTTCCTGTTCGCCCACTCCGCGATCTCCATTCCCTCGTGCCGCCACGCGAGAAGGAAGTATCCCCCGCCCGGGCATATCAGCATGGCAGGATGCACGCCCTCGCCCGGCGCGCGGCGAATCGTCAGCGTCGGATGGCTCACCTGCTGGTAGTTGACGTCGCCGTAAGGCTGGCCCGGATCGAGTATCTCCGCCTTGTCCGTCGCCCCGCCAGGCATCTTCCCCTCCGGCCATATGTCGACGATCCTCCCGAACGCGGCGACTTCCGCAGCGAACGGATTCTCCTTCTCCTCCGCGAACGCCCCGCCGAGCGCGACGGACGCCGCGCAGATTGCAACTGCAAACTTGATGTTAATCATCACTTTGTTCCTTTCCACCAGTCGAGCTTGAGGAGGTCCTTTCCGCCCGGCTCGCGCGAGCGGAAGACGAAGTAGAGGTCGCGAACGCCCTTCGCGCCCTTGAGAGAAATCCTGCGCTCGGCGAACTTGGAGTCCTTCGCGGCAAGCTCGAGCCTGCCGGCGAGAGGTCCGTCCTTCGAATCGAGCCGCACCTCGACCGACGCGCCGGGAACCAGGCACTGCACGGACGCGACGATCGTGCGCGCGCCCTTCCCGAAGTCCACTCCCTTGACGAGGATGTGCTCAGTGTCGTCGACGTTTGCGACGATCTGGTTCCAATGCTCCTTCGAGCTCTTCCACGCAGGCTCGGTCTTGAGTCCGACGCCCCACGCCATCGTCTCCGCCTCGACGCGGCGGAACGGATCGAACGCGCCGACCTGGCGCAGCACGCCGGACTTGAAGTACGGCAGCTCGGGAATCGTCCCGTCAGGCGCGTACTCCATCTCCTGCGCGGAGACGGACCGCCTCTCGTGGTGCTTGCTCGTCTGAAGGCGCAGGACGTCGTAGTTGAGTCCGAAGCAGTAGCTCCGTCCCTTGAAGTCGATTATGCCGGGATGGTTTCCGCGAGTCTTCGGCGTGTGGTCCATTATGTGGCCCTTGTACTCCCACGGACCCATCGCCGACTTCGACATCGCGTAGCCAATGCCCTCGGGGCAGCATGTCGACGCGAACGCGAGGTAGTAGTTCTCGCCGCGCTTGTAGAACCACGGACCTTCCTGATAGTCCTGTATCTTCGGGAACTTCACGATGTCTCCCGAATACGAGACCATGTCCTTGTTCAGCTTCACGCAGTAGAGCTCGGGATTGCCCCAGTACATGTAGGCCTGTCCGTCGTCGTCGATCCACACCGTGGGGTCGATGTCGTTCCAGTGCTCGCGCTGCCAGACGAGGGGCTTGCCTATCGGATCCCTGAACGGCCCGTACGGAGAGTCCGCTACCAGCACGCCGATTCCGTTGCCGTGGAGCGGACAGTACATGTACCACTTTCCGCCGCGCTCGATGACCTGTATCGCCCATGCGCCGTTCTCCTTATTGCGCGCCCACTCGAAGTCCTTGAGCGACGCCACCGCTCCGCAGTCGCGCCAGTTCACCATGTCCGTCGAGGTGTAGAGGAGCCAGTCGAACATCTTGAATCCGTCCGCGTCGTCCTCGTCATGCGTAGTGTAGAGGAACACCGTCCCGTCGCGCACGATCGGCGCTGGGTCGGCCGTGAACTTCGTCTGCACGACAGGCATCAACGGCTGTCCGAACGGCGCGTCGCGCGAAATGAACTCAGCGACGATCGAGCGCACTTCTCCGAACGTGTGCGAGAGCCCGTGGTCGTCTCCTTCCATCAGGTGCAGCTCGCTGCCGGGATGGTCCTTGTGGAACTGCTCGGCGTGGCGCGTCTTCGCTATGGGGTCGCCCGTTCCGTGGACGATGCACATCGGGCCCCTGAACTTCTTCGCCGTCTCGAATATCGGCAGGTCGTACGCCGTCTTGATGAATTCGCGGCCGATGACGTTTCCGCCCGGAAGCTTCACAACGTCCGGCGGATTCTTCGGATCATAGCGCGATCCGAACGTGCAGCCGTTGCGCACGTCGTCCTTCAGCACGCACGCTGGCGCGAGGAGCGCGACGCGCGACACCTTGTCGCCGAGCGAGCCCGCCGTCATCGCCGCGACGACTCCGCCCTGGGAATGTCCGACGACCGAGACCTTTCCGTTGCACCACGGACGCGACGCGGCCCACGCGACGACGCGCTTCGCATCCTCGACCTCGTTCGGAACCGTCATGTCGCGCATCTCGCCCTCGCTCTCGCCGTGTCCGTTGAAGTCGAACCTGACGGACGCGACGCCGCGCCGCGCGAAGGCTTCGGCGAACTCGTGGAAGAACCCGCCGTGCTCGCACTTGTTCGCGCCGAAGCCGTGGCAGATGACGGCTATCGGATACTTCGCGCCCGGCCTTCTGTCGTCGGGGAGGCGAAGAATCGCGGAGAGCTTTCCCTTCGAGCCGTCGATCCAGAACTTCCCCTCCTTGTCCTCGATGGACCCAGGGGGCTGAACGCCCTCCTTCGTCTGCGGGATGAACGGGATCGTGCCGTCCTCGTTCCACTTGAACTCCTCGACGCATGCGGAGCGCTTGAAGCCTCCGCCGCCCGGAAGCGCGCCGTTGTGGTAGAACATGTAGCTGCGGCCCTTGAACTCGATGTTGCCGCCGTGTATCGTGAAGCTGTTGTGCGGCGTGTCCATGATCTTGCCGCGGTAGGTCCAGGGTCCGTTGATCGTCGGCGCGGTGGAGTACGCCATGTGCTCGGGAACTCCGCCCGCGGCGTAGGAGAGGTAGTATGTTCCGTTGCGCTTCATCACCCACGGCGCCTCCTCGTAGGAGACGATGGGCTCCTCCTTGCCGTGCGCCCAGTTCATGCGCACGGACTTCGGACCGAAGCACTTCTCGTCGTCGAAGCCCGGTATCTCGCGCCATCCGTCCTTGAACGAGACCATATCCGCGTTCAGCTCGCCGTACCAGCATCCCTTGTTGCCCCAGAAGAGGTAGGCTCGTCCGTCGTCGTCAACGAAGACCGTGGGGTCGATGAACGACGCGCCGACGGCGAGCGGCTTGCCGATGGGGTCGCGGTACGGCCCCTCGGGGCGGTCCGCCACCGCGACGCCGATTGCGTCGCCCTGCGCGCAGTTGCAGCAGATGTACCAGTACCACTTCCCGTTGCGCTCGACGGCCTGGCTCGCCCACGCCTTGTCGTCCTTCTTCGCCCAAGCGAACGTCTCGAGGCTCAGCGGCGCGCCGAGGCTCTTCCAGTTGACGAGGTCCTCGCTCTCGAAGACGAACCACTCCTTCATCTTGAAGAACTTGGCGTCGTTCTCGTCGTGCCCGGTGAACAAGTACACCTTGTCGCCGTGCACGAACGGCGCGGGGTCGGGCGTGAACACGCTCTTCACGAGCGGATTTCCCGCGACAGCGGAAACAGACGATAGCGCGGCAGCAGCCGCAAGTACTGTGGTGCTTTTCATGCCGACATTATACCATCTGCCGCACCACCGCGCCATCACTCCATTGGGTGGTAAAGCCGCGCGGGGCCGCGCTGTCCATTCCTGGCGGAGCTCCTCGCGAGCAATATTGTCACCACGGGGCGACAATATGTCACACATTGACGTCGTAAACCGCGCTTTCCACGGTTGGCACGGGCGGTGCATTGATGTGGGTGTCCGAACCGGATGGCTAGGACAGAGGGAAAAATTTGAAAGGAGAAAAAGAAATGAACACGATAATGAACATTGATCCGTGGGGTTTTCTGGACGACCTGCTCGGCGTTCCGAACCGGACGTTCCAGGCCATGAGGGCGCGTGCGGCCGGACGTTTCCCGCCCGTGAACGTGTTCCTCGACGATAACGCGATCCTGATCGACCTGCAGCTGCCCGGAAAAACCGCGAAAGACGTTACGCTGGCCCTTGAGCCACAGGCGGTTGTAATCGCAGACAAGCCAGCCGCAGTGGAAGGCAAGGAACCCGGCCAGCCCGCATGGAGCCGCCGCCTCGACCTGCCCTTCCGCGTCAACGCGGACAAGGCAAACGCGAAGTTCACGAACGGAATCCTCCGCATCGAGCTTCCCAAGACCGACAAGGACGGCGTGAAGCACATCACCATTAAGTAAGGACCGGAAAAGAAGAAAGGAGACATCAAAATGAACGCTGAAGAGAAATTCGTTGTTCCGTCCACCCAGTTCGTGGAAAATCCCGAAGGCTACGAACTCAAGGTCTCGCTTCCGGGAATCGGTAAGGAAGACGCGGAGCTCCACGTCGAAGGCAGGACGCTCGTCCTGAAGGCGCACTCCAAGTACCAGAACCCCGCCGGCTTCAAGCAGGTCGCGGGTGAGTTCGATTACGAGAACTACGCAATGAGCGCCGACCTCCCCGAGATGGCCGACCTCTCCACGATGTCCGCGAAACTCGAGAACGGCATCCTCTCCGTGACGATAAAAAAGCGTCCGGAAACGCAGCCGAAGAAGATAGAGATCCTCTAACGGACAGGCAAAGCAAAAAACAGGAATCCCGCGGTCAGTCCCTGACTGCGGGATTCAAGTATATAGGCAGGGGTTCGGGCGCGAGAGCGGACGGATTCGCCTCCGCAAACGCCTTAAGACCCGCTTCCGTCGGCTTGACGCCGCCGACGTAGCGATCTACGAAGACCTCCTTCAGAAGCGCGTCGATGCGCTCGGGATCCGGCGTCGCCACCTTCGCGCCCATCGGAACGCGCAGTTCGAGAAGGTCGCGGTCAACCTGAAACACAGGACACACGAGCTTCATGCCCTCGAAAAGCGCGATCCAGAACTTTCCGCGCCGCGCGTCGCCAACGACGGCGAGCGGAAACGACGCGCCGGGCGCGCCGGCGTAGACCTGCGCGGCGACCGCGCAGGGGGACGGGAGCCCAAGCACCTCGCACTTGCCGCCAAGCGCGAAGCCCTGGGCGAAGGCGATGGCGGAGCGTATCCCGGCGAAACTGCCGGGGCCTGTCCCCACCACGATGCGGCCAATTCCTTCGAGGTCGAGCTTTTCGACCCACGCGCCGTCCCTGCACTCTCCGGTGGACCTCTCGATGTAAAGCGTCTTCACGGTCACTTCAGCATAAGGTCGGAGAGGAGCTTCGCGAACTTCGCGCCGTCCGGGACGGGCGAGCCCTCCGCGACAAGCGCGGTGTCGTAGAGGAGCGTCATCGCGTCCGAAAGCGCGTCGCCCTCGAGTCCCTTCACCTTCGCGACGAGCGGATGGTTCGGGTTGACCTCGAGGATGCGCTTCTCCTCCGGGACGTTCTGCTTCATCGCGCGCATCATGCGCACCATCGACGGCGGGAGCGCGTGCTCCTGCTGGACAAGGCAGCACGGCGAGTCGGCGAGGCGCGTCGACACGCGCACGTCGGAGACGTAGGACTCGAGCGCCTTCTTGGCGGACTCGAGGAACGGCTTCAGGTCCTTAGCCGCCTTCTCGTTCGCGTCCTTCTCCGCCTTCTGCTCGTCCTCGCTGCCGAAGGCTATGTCGCCCTTCGCGACGTCAACGAATTTCTTTCCGTCGAACTCCTTCAGCGACTCCGAGAGATATTCGTCGACGGGATCGCAGAAGAGAAGCACGTCGCATCCGTGCTTCCTGGCGGACTCTAGCTGCGGCGCGCGGCGCGCGTCCTCCTCGCGCTCGGCGACGATGTAGTAGATGTCCTTCTGTCCGGACGCCATGTCCTTGACGTAGTCCTCGAGGAAGATGCGCTTCCCGGCCTCAGTGCGGGCGGTCGGATACTTCACGAGCTTCTTGATGCGGTCCGCGTTCTCCCAGTCGGTGTGGATCCCCTCCTTGAGGACGGTTCCGAACGCGGCGAAGAACTCGTCGTACTTCTTAGCGTCCTTCTTCTTCATGTCCTCGAGAGTGGAGAGCACCTTGGCGGTCACGGCGGACTTGATCTTCTGGACGATAGCGTCGTCCTGCAGCATCTCGCGCGAGACGTTGAGCGGCAAGTCGCTCGAATCCACCACGCCCTTCACGAAGCGTAGCCACGACGGGAGCAGCATCTCGATGTCGTCGCCGATGAACACGTTGCGCACGTAGAGCGAGAGCCCGCGCTTCTGGTTGGGCATGAAAAGCTCCATCGTCGGCTTCTTCGGGAAGAAAAGGAGCGCCTTGAACTCGACCTGTCCCTCCGCGCCGAAGGGGATAGTCTCGAACGGACCCTCCCAGTCGTGCGTGAGGTGCTTGTAGAACTCGTCGTACTCCTCCTGCTTCACGTCCTTCTTCGCGCGCTTCCAGAGCGCGACCATCGTGTTGAGCGGCTTCGCCTCGCGCTCCTCGCGGCTCTTTCTGTCCTCCTCCTTCTCGTCCTTCGGGACGTCGAGCTGGCGGTAGGTGACAGGATAGGCGATGAAGTCGGAGTACTTCTTCACGAGGTCCGAGACGCGCCAGAAGTCGAGGTACTCGAGCTGGTCGTCGCGGAGGTGGAGCGTGATGGAGGTTCCGGGGAAATCGCGATCGCCGTCGGAGATCGTATAGCCGCCGGACATGTCGGACTCCCACTTGAAGGACGCGTCCGTCCCGCGCTTCATTGTCTCGACCGTCACCTTGTCCGCGACCATAAACGCCGCGTAGAAGCCGACGCCGAACTGACCGATGAGCTCGGGAAGGGACTCTCCGCCCTTCTCCTTTAGCATCTCGCGAAACTTCTTCGTGCCAGAGCTGGCGATCGTGCCGAGATTGCGCTCGAGCTCCTCGGCGTCCATGCCGATTCCGTTGTCGGAGACCATCAGGGTCTTCGCGCCCTTGTCCGCGGCGATCTGGATCTTCCACTCGGGGTTGTCGGCGACGAGCGCCTTGTCGGTGAGGCCGAGGAACTTGGCGCGGTCGATCGCGTCGGAGGCGTTCGAGACGAGCTCGCGGAGGAAAATCTCCTTCTTCGAGTATAGTGAATTGACGACGAGATCGAGCATCTGCGCGATCTCTGCTTTGAACTGCTGAGTCTTCTTTTCCATAACAGTGGCGTATTATACCACAGTTTCGCGAAAACGGCTAACTTTGAACGGGAATTTAATGGTCGGAGCGGAGGGATTTGAACCCTCGACCTTTTGCTCCCGAAGCAAACGCGCTACCAGACTGCGCTACGCTCCGACTGCGGGATGCTTCGCCTAATGAGCGAAACGGGTAATAGTATACTATATTCCCCCGTTCGCTGTCAATAGGGCGTGGACAGACAATACAATGCGCGCCGAGGACGTGTTCGTGCACGAGTTGACCGTGGCCTGCGTCACACCGCGCGCCGCGATGCGCGCCAGGTCCTGGGCCGAGAACGCCGCGTTCGCGTCCGTCAGTCGGATGGCGATGCGCCCACCGCCCGAGGGGCCGTACCCGTTGGTCTTATCGACCCCGGTATTGCCGGGATGACCGTTCGCCGAAATCATCCCCGTGCCGGCGAGCGATCCGACCGTCAGCGAGATCGAGCCCGGCGTCGGCAGACCCGCGAGGCCGTCCGCGCCAAGGAAGTCGACGAGCAGCCCCGTCTCCGGCACGAGGAACCGCCGCCTCGCCGCGGCCCACGCGGCATCGGTTTCGGACGTCGTCATTCGGGCCCCATCGAGGGAGGCCGAAGCGGCCTTTCCTTCGTAGTGCGGTTCGACGGTCTTCATGGCGGTTCCGCCCTACGGCCCGGACACGGCCGTAAGGGAGAGCGGCCCGGCGATCGGGACGGAGAAGTCGTAGGGCTCCGCGGCGCCGGCGGCGGCCCAGCCCGCGAAGGCGCCGGAAGCGGAGGTCAGGGAGGCGGACCAGGCCGGCGGCCGCGCGAGGTCGCCCTTGCGGACGAGCTCGCGGGCGAGGACGCAGCCGGCGTCGGCGAAGACGACCTCGAAGAGCAGCTCGTTGTCCGCGGCGGTCCCGCCCAGGGAGTTCGACCCGCCGAGCGCCTCGGTGAACCCGGGGCCGCGGGAGACGTTGCCGGACACGGTCGCGCGGCTGCAGAACTCGGTGCGCACGATGGCGCCGTCGTAGGCCGGGACGCGCCCGCCGCAGCCCTCGAAGCGGTTGTCCAGGACCGAAAGGTCCGTCGTGTTGGCGGCGAAGACGCCGGCCGAGGGGCAGTCGCGGAAGACGCAGCCCCGGACGAGGACGTTGCGGTTCGCGCCGTACTCGAACGCCCAGCCGTTGTCGCCGTCGTGGTTGCAGCGGACGACGATCGCGCCGTTGTTCTTGCCGTCGGCGCTCGCCTGGCCGGTGCCGCAGGCGACGAAGGCGCAGTTGGTGATCGCGGCGTCGCGGATGGGGCCCATCTCGCACCAGGTCCCGGTGGCGGAGGGCGAGAGCAGGACGCCAGCGAGGCGCGTGTCGTGGATCTCGCAGTCGCGCACGTCGATGCGCGAGTCCGTCTGCAGGAGCAGCCCGCGGGCGCGTGTGACGCCGAAGCGGCTGTCCGCGATGTCCACGGCCGGCATGCGCGACTCGTTTCCGATCAGCGAGCCGGCGGCCGTGCCGTCCGGCACGGCGTCGACCTTGAAGCCCGTCACGCCGGACGAGCCGGTCGTCACGGACGAGATGGTCGCGGTGCCGAGCTCGCCGAGACGCGCGGAGTAGAACTTCACCGTGTCCCCCTTCGTGAAGGTCGGCGCCTCGACCGCGGAGGAGAGCGTGATTGTGGTCCCGGAGACGGAACCGACGACGCCCGCGGTGCAGTGCACGTTGAGCGGGTCGTCCGCGAGGCCGCGGAACTCGCATTCGCGCATCCGCAGCGTGCCCCCGAGGGCCGCGACGTGGATGCCGTCCATGCCGGTCGCGTAGATCGCGCCGGCGTCCGGGCTCGCGACGCGGAAGCGGGTCAGCGTGAGGTTCTTCGCGCCGGCGACCTTCATCACCATGCCGAAGGCGTTCTGGATCTCCACGTCCTCGAAGACTGTGTTCTCGATCGCAGACAAGGTCGGGTAGACGATGAACGCCTGGCTGTAGGCCGTGCTGCAGCACATCCCGAGGCGCGAACCGACGCGGATCGACGAGGAGAGCTGGAGCCGGAAGGACTTGACGCCGTCGGCGTCCGCGACGATCGACGAGGGCTGCCTGTAGTTGGTGCCGGCCGCGGTCCCGGCGGAGCAGACCAGGTCGTAGTCGCCTGGTCGTCCCGTCTCGTCGAAGTCGTTGATGCGCATGAAGCGCTCGGAGCCAGTGAGCAGGTCGCTGCGTCCGTCCGCGAGCCGCACGGTGACCCAGTTGCCGGACACGGCCGTGACGACGCCCGAGAAGCTCGTCGGGACGTCATAGCGGAACGTCAGGCCGTGGATGCGGACGTTGCTCGCCTTGACGAAGACGAGCGTCGCCCAGTTGTAGTCGCTGCCGCTCTCGGCGTTGTCCGGCCAGGCGGTCGAGTTCGTGTTCGGGACGCCCGTGCGGACGAACTCGGCCCCCGGCGCGCCCCAGAGCGTGACGCCCGCGGTCGAGATGTCGAGCCGCTTCCCGAAGTAGTAGGTTCCCGCCGGGAAGTACAGGACGCCGCCGCTGCCGACCTTCGAGATCATCCTGGAAAGGTTGTCCGAGTTGGCGGAGGCCTTTAAGGGATCGTTGCGCTCGAGCGGCGAGAAGCTCGAGAAGAGGGACGAGCCGCTGTACTCGGTGACGTCCTTTGCGCCGCTCGGTACCGGCGAGGCGTCGCGCCAGAGGGCGCGGACGCGCAGGTCCGACGTGACGCGCGAGAAGTCGCGGTCCCATCGCAGGAACGAGAACCCCTCCTTCTGCGGCGCGGCGGGCGCGACGGCCGCCTCGCCCCACGCCACCGTCTGCGTCGGCGCGACGGGCGTGGCGCCGTCGGCGTCCGTGAACGCCACGGAGAACGTCCGCGGCTCGAACCGCGCCGTCGCGACGAAGTCGGCCTCGACGGGCTCGGCCGCGAGCTCGGCGGACGTGAGCTCGCGCCCGCCGACCGTCCAGCCCGCGAGGACGCGCTCGTCCGACTCGGCGAGCGGCGGAACGGCGAAGCCGCCGCGCGGAATGCGCGCCTGCGTGCGGAGCAAGGCGCCGTCCGCGTCGACGAAGCGCGCCTCGAAGAATTCCTGCGGCGGCGGTTCCGGAAGGGGGCCGCGCAAGCTGATCACCGTCGCGCGGGACATCGCGGGGCGCGAGGGGCCATACGACACGAAGTTCGTTCGCGCGACGGCCTCGTATTCGGCGCGCACCCAGGCGGCGGACGTCGCCGCGCCGCGGACGCGCAGCTCGTCGATCGCGCCGACCCACTGGCAGTTCCTGTTGCCGGGGCGCGTGCCGATCGTCCAGCGCTCGCCCGCGTCGCGGTGCTGCGACGCCTGGGAGAGGGCGGTCGTGTTGCGGACGCCGTCGAAGTAGACGGTGCGGTCGGTCCCGTCGTAGGAGATCGTGACGAGATGCCACGTGCCGTCGAGCGGCGTGCAGGCCTGGGCGGTCCGCCGCGTGCCGTAGTCGGCGATCGTGAAGAGGTCGTAGCCGTTCTCGAGGCCGCACTCGAGGCCGTTGATGTCGCTGTTCCACGGGCTGGTCGGCTGCGTGTTGAGGATGACGCCGTAGTTCGCCGCCTCGGCCCGCACCCACGCCGAGTAGGTGCACGCGGCGTCGTCGATGGCCGCGTCGATCGCGGCGACGCCGTCGCGAGGGATCTCGACATAGGGGAAGTTCGAATCGACGGACGCCGGGTTGCGGTAGGCGCCGCCCGCGACGCCGGCGGCGGTCTTGTCCGCGTTCGCGAGGTTCTGCACGGCGCCGGACGCGGCGGACGCGGCGTCGGCCGTCACGCCCGTGGCGGGGTCGATGTCCAGGTGCCAGACGGAGAGGTAGCCGGCGGCGGTCCAGACGGTCCCGTCCGCGACCGCCGACCGGTCGCCCCGCCCGCCGTAGAACATCGCCAACCGCGTCGGGCCCGAAAGCTCGGGGACGGAGACCCAGACGGTCGATTCGCCCGTCTCGTTCCAGGCGTCGATCTCGTGCGGGACGATCGTCCCGTCCGGAGTCGCGAACCGGAGGCTCGCCGGCGGGCAGTCCGCATAGCGGAACCCGGCGATCGCCGCTTCGGAGAGGCGGACGAGCAGCGGGAAGCCTCGCAGCTTCTCGCCCGCGGGGGCGTTGGCCACGAGCTCGACCTTGCGGGCGAACAGGAAGGGATGGATCGTCGGGACGGGCGGGAAGTCGACGGCGGCGGCGGGCGCCGCCGCCAGCAGCAGCGCCGCGAGCGCAACGGTGGAACGGATCGCTGGAAACGGTTTCATGAGGCTCTTGCAAACCCCCGGGACGGGGGCGCGCGTGAGGGGTTGGGGTTGAGGGTTGCGTTGCGGCGGAGATTGCCGCCGCAACGCCGCATATTCTACCACAACGGGGCCAAGAAATCTACCCCCCTCTCTGACAAATATTTTACGGAAAGTTGTACAATTAAGTGAGTCAAATCGGAAAGGCAAGGTTTCGAGGTGG
>JAEDKA010000051.1 GCA_016296065.1 Kiritimatiellia bacterium | reverse complement strand
CGCAGGGGCCTGGGTCCGCATGGCGGAGCTTTGCCCGAAAACGGCCTTTTCGGCCGGGAACAGTCTCGCGAAAGCCGGGTTGCCCAGAAAACCCTGTAAAATCGAGTCTTGCGAAGCTTGTGTTTGCAACGCCAGATGCTACATGTGTCCATCTGGCGTTGCAATAGCGCATCTGACTTTTCAATTCACAATTTCAATGCGCTGGACGCCTGGCGGTTGACTTATGACCGCAAAAAACGATATAATTATAGGCAATTTTTTAAGAGGAATAGAATATGTCCGAAGATCTGCAGAGTCTCCTTGAGAAGATCAACAGGGATGGCGTGGAAAAGGCAAAGGCCGAGGCCGCGCGCATCATGGCAGAGGCGAAGGCAAAAGCCGACGCGCTCGTCAAATCAGCGGCCGAAGAGGCCGAACGCGCGAAGGCGGACGCGAAAAAGGCGGCCGAAGACTACACCGCGCGCGCCGAAGAGACGATCGGCCAGGCAGCGCGCGACACCGTGCTGAAGGTGAAGGCTTCCGTCTCCGCCCTTCTCGAGAACGCGCTCGCAAAGGACGTCGACAGGGCACTGTCGGACGAGAAGACGGTCACCGCGCTCGTAGCGGACGCAATCAAGGGACTTGTCGGACCCGTCGAGGTCGCGGTCAGCCCGAAGCTCGCCGCCGCGCTCAAGGCACAGCTCGCGGCGCAGGGCAGCGTCACCGTCGTGACAGACGAGGACATCGGCGCGGGATTCTCCGTGAAGACGGACGGCGGACGCGTCGAGCACACCTTCACAGAGGACGCGATCGCGGCCGAAATCGCGAAGCGCCTCCGTCCCGAACTCGCGAAGCTTGTGAAATGAGCGTCGACTACATAGTCGCGAGCCTCCCGGCCCTCCAGTTCGACGCGCCCGCCCCGATTGCGTGGGAGGCGTTCGCCGAAAAGTGCGGAGGCGATGACGAGGTGGCGAAGCTCGTCAGCGACAAGGGCTGGGACGACATCGAGACCCAGCTCCGCAACGCCATGGCCGAGGCGCGCGGCGGCGCGAAGTACGTCCGCCCCGCCGAAGGCTGCTCGCTCTACTGGAAGAACCGCGTCACCGCGTGCTTCCAGGAAAAGGACGTCGCCGCGCGGCAGAAGCAGCTCGACAAGGTGTGGTGGGACGCGGCGGAGGAGCTCGTTCCGCCGGCATCGCCCCTCGGGCCTGGCGCGCTCGCCGCATACGCGGTGCGGCTCAAGATCGCACTCAGGCGCTCCGCCATCTCGAAGGAGAAAGGCAACGCCGCGTTCGACACCCTGACCTCCAAGACAAAGGTTGAATTCTAAACCTCCAATCTTCCAAACTTCCAAACCTCCAATCTTCCAAACTTCCAAACCTCCAATCTTCCAAACCTCTTATGACAACCACAGGAAAGATCGTCGCCGTAAACGGAAACATGATTACCGTCGCGTTCGACGGCGCAGTCGCGCAGAACGAGGTCGGCTACGCGATCTGCGGCGACAAGAAGCTCATGGCGGAGATCGTCCGCGTCCGCGGCACGCGCTGCGACATGCAGGTGTTCGACGCCACGACAGACCTCATGGTCGACGACCGCGTCGAGTTCTCGGGCGAGCTGCTCGCCGCGGAGCTCGGACCGGGCATGCTCGCGCAGGTGTACGACGGACTTCAGAATCCGCTCGCGGACCTCGCGGCGGAAGCCTCAAAGATCTCGAAGGACGCCGGCTTCTTCCTCCAGCGCGGCATGTACATCCCCGGCCTCCCGCGCGACAAGAAGTGGGACTTCCATCCCCTCGCGAAGCCAGGCGACCGCGTGATGGCGGGCGACTTCCTCGGCTGGGTGACGGAGGGAATCTTCGACGACAAGACGATGCCGGGACACAAGATCATGGTCCCCTTCGCGCTCCGCGGCGTCTACACCGTCAAGACCGTCGCACCTGCGGGCGACTACACGGTCACGCAGACGATCGCGACTCTCTCTGACGCGGCCGGAAAGGAAATCCCAGTGCAGATGATGCAGCGCTGGCCGGTGAAAGTTCCGATCAAGTGCTTCACCGAGCGCCTCGAGCCGACTGAGACTCTCGAGACGACCGTCCGCACAATCGACACGTTCTTCCCCGTCGCAGTCGGCGGAACCTACTGCATCCCCGGCCCCTTCGGCGCCGGCAAGACGGTTCTCCAGCAGACGACCGCGCGCTACGCGAAGGTCGACGTCGTGATCTCCGCCGCATGCGGCGAGCGCGCAGGCGAGGTCGTGGAGACGCTGAAGGAGTTCCCCGAGATCGTCGACCCCAAGACGGGCCAGTCGCTCATGAAGCGCACGATCATCATCTGCAACACGTCGTCCATGCCCGTCGCCTCGCGTGAGGCGTCCGTGTACACGGCCGTGACGCTCGCGGAGTACTTCCGCCAGATGGGGCTCAACGTCCTCGTTCTCGCCGACTCCACGTCGCGCTGGGCGCAGGCAATGCGCGAGCTCTCCGGACGACTCGAGGAGATCCCGGGCGAAGAGGCGTTCCCCGCATACCTCGAGTCCCGCATCGCGGCCTTCTACGAGCGCGCAGGACGCGTGAAGCTGCGTAGCGGCGCGACGGGATCCGTCACCATCGGCGGCACCGTCTCGCCCGCAGGCGGCAACTTCGACGAGCCCGTGACGCAGGCGACGCTCAAGGTCGTCGGCGGCTTCCACGGACTCTCCCGCGCCCGCTCCGACGCGCGCCGCTATCCCGCGATCGACCCGCTCGACTCCTGGAGCCACTACAACTCCGTCATCGAGCAGGACAGGGTCGAGAAGGCACGCGCGATCCTTCGCAAGGGCAACGAGATCGGACAGATGATGAAGGTCGTCGGCGAGGAGGGAACGAGCCTCGAGGACTTCACGACGTATCTGAAGTCCGAGTTCCTCGACGCCGTCTACCTCCAGCAGAACGCCTTCTCCGAGTCGGACGCCACGACGCCCGTCGCCCGCCAAAAGGTCATGTTCGACATGGTCGAGAAGGTGCTGTCCTCGAACTTCGAGTTCAAGGAGAAGGACGATACGCGCAAGTTCTTCCTCGGCCTGCAGCAGACGTTCATCGACTGGAACGACAAGCCGTTCGAATCGGACGAGTTCAAGGCCCTCAAGGATGAACTCGGACGGAAGATCGCTGAGGCGACGGACGGGGAATAGCCGCCATCAACCTTTCAACTTTTAAACCTTTCAACCTTTCAACTATTCCTGCCATGTTCAACAACAAAGTCTACCACAAGATCGACGCGCTGTCGGGATCCGTCGCGACCCTGCGCGCGGAAGGCGTGAAGTACAACGAGATCGCGGAAATCGAGTCCCGCGCCGGAACCTCCCTCGCGCAGGTGATCAAGCTTGACGGACCGAACGTCACGCTGCAGATCTTCGCAGGCGCGCGCGGCGTCGACACCGCTGCGAAGGTGCGCTTCCTCGGCGAGACGATGAAGGTGCCCTTCTCCGAGGCGCTGCTCGGACGCGCCTTCACGGGCTCGGGCGTCCCGCGCGACGGCGGCCCCGCGATCACCGAGAACCCCTCGCCGATCGGACAGCCCTCCGTCAACCCGGCGAAGCGCATCATGCCGAACAGGATGGTCAAGACGAACATCCCGATGATCGACCTGTTCAACTCGCTCGTCATCTCCCAGAAGCTCCCGATCTTCGCGAAGGCAGGCGAGCCCTACAACGAGCTCCTCGCGCGCATCGCGCTCCAGGCGGACTCCGACGTGATCGTCATCGGCGGCATGGGACTCAAGTACGACGAGTACCTCAAGTTCCGCAGCACGCTCGACAAGTCCGGCGCCCTCGCAAAGACCGTCATGTTCGTCCACACAGCGGCCGACCCGACGGTTGAATGCGTGCTCGTTCCGGACGTCTCGCTCGCGGTCGCGGAGAAGTTCGCGCTCCAGGGCAAGGACGTGCTGGTGCTGCTCACGGACATGACCTCTTTCGCGGACGCCATGAAGGAGATCGCCATCACGATGGAGCAGATCCCCTCCAACCGCGGCTATCCGGGTGACCTCTACTCGCAGCTCGCCGCGCGCTACGAGAAGGCCGTGGACTTCGACGGCGCGGGATCCATCACGATCCTCGCAGTCACCACGATGCCTGGCGACGACGTGACGCACCCCGTGCCGGACAACACCGGCTACATCACCGAGGGGCAGTTCTACCTGAGGAACGGACGCATCGAGCCGTTCGGCTCGCTCTCCCGTCTCAAGCAGCAGGTCAACAAGGGCGTTGACAAGTTCGTCGAAATCGACGGCAAGAAGGTCAACATCAACAAGACCCGCGAAGACCACCGCACCCTCATGGACGCGATGATCAAGCTCTACGCCCAGTACAAGGAGACCGTCGAAAAGCAGTCCATGGGCTTCAAGATGTCCGCATGGGACCAGAAGCTCCTCAAGTACGGCGCGGAGTTCGAAGAGAAGATGATGGACCTCTCCGTGAACATCGACCTCATCGACGCGCTCGACCTCGGATGGAAGATCCTCGCCGACAACTTCGAGAAAGGCGAGGTCGGCATTCCCTCCAAGCTCAGCGACAAATTCTGGCCCAAGTCCTAAGCAATCGCTGGGCAAAAAAAGAGGAGGACGGCAGTAACGCCGCCCTCCTCTTTTTTTGCCCAACGATTCCTGCCGAATCACTCCTTCGCAGGCTCTTCCTTTGCAGGCTCCTCCGCCTTTGCGGACTCCTCGACCTTCGGCTCCTCGGCTGCAGGTTCCTCGGCCTTGGGCGCTCCTTCCTTTGCCTCGTCCTTCTTCTCCTCTTCCTTCGGAGGCTTGGGGAGAAGGCTGTCTACGGAGTATCCGGAGACGATGTAGACCCAGTCGGAGTTGTCGAGCTTCAGGTAGCGGTCGTTTCCGTCCTTCACCTTGTTGCCGATCGTGGCGACGCGGTTCGTGTCGCCGGCGATCGTCACCTTCGCGACAACGCCTGTAGCGAAGCCGAGTTCCTCCTCGGATACCCCTTCGGCGATGTCGTTGAACGAGATCCACGGCGTGTCGACGATCTTCGTCTCCACCCACGACTTGCCGTCGGTGCCGAACGCGTCAAGCGAATCGGAGACGAGAACAGTCTCGCCCTCGAACGTCGCGTAGCGTCCGTGGCCCCACTTGGCGTGCTTCTCGCCGAGCGGGAGGGACGCGACCTCCTTGCCGGAGGCGTCCTTGAGCGTCAGGACGTCGGCGTTCTCGATCTTCTTTCCGCGAGAGACCTGTCCGACCTTGAGCTCCGTGAGCTTCAGGAGGTTCTCGGTGAGCTTCGCGTGGTCCGCCGGATAGTTGTGGTACGTCTCGACCGTCCACCCCTTCTCGCCCGACGCGAGCTTCAGCTTGTCGCCGAGCTCGATGCGCGCGACCTGCGAGATGTCGAGTTTCGGGAAGATGGCCTTTCCGTTGAGCTTCGCGCCCGAGGGCTTCGAGCCGGATGAGAGGCACAGCGCAGCGCCGCCAAGAACGGCGGCCGCGCCAAGTAGGATCGTAAGTTGCTTTGTTGTCATCTTTAAATTCCTTTAGGTTTTTGCCGACTGCCGTCGACAGCCTTCGATAGCCGTCGACAGCAATCGACTCATATTCACTTTACGCGCGCTTCCTGCGCAGGAAGCCGCGGAGAAGCCCGAACAGCACGACGAGAACGGGCACCAGCGCGATGTTGACGACCTTGAGCCTGAGGCCCAGCGAGTCGATGTCGGCGGTGAGTTCCTTGCGGACGTTCTTGAGCTGCTTGCGCGTCTCGGCCTGGCTCTTGCGGAGCTTGACGATCTCGTCCTGCTGCTCCTTCGAGAGGATGAAGCGCTCGCCGCCCTTCTTCTCCTTCTGGAGCGCGGAGAGGCGCTGCTGCGTCTGCTGGAGCTCCTCCTGGAACTCGGCCTCCTTCGCCTGCCACTTCTTCGTCGCCTCGGCCTCAAGCTCGTTCACGACGGTGAACGGACGGTCCGACGCGCCGCGCGAGCGGACGCCGATGAGCTCCTCGCGTCCGGCAAACTGCTCCATCGCATTCGAGAAGAGCGTGAGGTTCTCGTTGATGAGCTGCGGAATCGAGCCGAACGGAGTCCTCATCATGCGGACGCAGAAGTCGTCCGCGAGGAAGTCGCTGTCGGCGAAGAGAAGGACGTTGCCTTTGCCCTCCGCGAGCGCCTTCGAGACGTCGTTCGTCCCGTCCGGACCCTTCGGGAACGCGGTCTTGAACGTGCCGGAGAGTCGCGCGGCGAGGATGCGCTCCTTCCCGTCCGGAACCATGTCCTTCATCCCGCCGTACTGCATCGACATCTTGTCCGTCGAGCAGGAGTTGTCCTTAGACGTCGTGATGACGGGCTCGAAGGAGATGTCCATGTCCTTCTTCTCGAACGTGAACGCGCCGGCGAACGGGAACATGACGTTCGTGAGGTCGGAGACGATCAGGTCGCCCTTGTCCATGTTGGCGGTTCCGAGCGAGAGGAACGCGGGGTTGGACTCGACGCCGCCCTGTCCGTTGTTGAGCTTCGTCGCCGCCTCGAGGTCGCAGGAGATCTTCCCCTCCTCGAACTTGACGCCCCACGCGTCGAAGAGCTTGCCGAGCGTGGAGGGTCCGTCACCGCCCATCTGCCCCATCATCGGATTCTGCTGCGAGCGCGAGCTCTGCATGTCCTTGATCGAGAACGGGTCGACGCACGCGACGAGCTTTCCGCCGCGGAGGACGAACTGGTCGATTGCGTAGAGCGCCTTGTCGGAGAGGTTCTTCGGATGCACGACGACGAGCGTCTTGACGTCATCGTCTATCTTCTCGGAGTCCGGCTCGACTGCGCGGACGTCGTAGTCCTTCGCGAGCTCGCTGAACGCGGCCCAGCCCTGCGGCGGACGCTGCCCCATCTGCATCATCATCGGGTTCATCTGTCCGCCGAGGACGTCGGGGAGCGAGGTCATAACGCCGACGACCGGCCTCTCTGGCCAAGCGACGCGCGTGACGAGGCGCGTCAGGTCGTACTCGAGCGTCGACTCGGTGCGGGGCGAGAGGACGCCCAACGTCTCCTCGCGGTCGCCGCATACCGCGACGACGCCGAAGTAGATGCCCTGTCCGAAGGGATTCCCGCCCGTCTGCGGCTCGACGCCGTAGCGCTGTGCCCATTCCTCCGCATCGGAATCGGGCTTCGGGTCGTACTCCTCGACGACAAGCCTTCCGCCGCCGGCGCGCTCGTACTCCTTGAGGAGGTTGCCGACCTGCTGCGCGTATGTCTTGAGCGCCATCGGCATCTCGGCGGACGAGGAGCTGACGTAGTACTTGAGCGTCACGTCCTCGGTGAGCTGTCCGAGGACGGCCTTGGAGCCCTTCGAGAGCGTGTAGAGGCTCTCGGCTGTCATGTCGCAGCGGAGCGGAAGGTTCGCAAGGATCACCACGGACGACGCGGCGATTGCGCCGACGAGAACGAGTCCGACGACGCCCTTCGAGGCGCCGCGGCGTCCGTCGGTGACGGTCTTCGCCGCCGCGAGCATGAACACCATCATCGCGAAGTAGTATCCGACGTCCGCGAAGTCTACGACACCGCGCCTCATCGACTCGAAGTGCGAGAGGAGCGAGCAGGACGCGACGGAGTCGGTTATCGCCGTGGGAACGCCCCACGCGGCGACCGCGCCGATCACCGGGTCGAAGCCGATGATCAGGAGCAGGAACACGAGCGCAAGCGACACGACGAATCCGACGACGGACGAACGCGACAGAGTGGACGCGAACACGCCGATCGCGACTGCCGCGCCGGAGAGGAGCAGCGAGCCGAGGTAGCCGCAGAACACGGCGCCCCAGTCGGGCGAGCCGAGGTAGCCTGCCGTGAGAGCGACGGGGAACGTCAGCGCGAGGCCGATGCCGACGAAGCTCCACGCGGCGAGGAACTTGCCGACGAGGACTTCGGTGATCGTAACAGGCAGCGTGAGCAGCAGCTCCGCGGTGCCGTTGCGGCGCTCGTCGGCCCAAACGCCCATCGTGGCGGCGGGAACGAGCAGCAGGTACACCCACGGATGCCAGAAGAAGAACGGAGTCAAATCCGCCTGGCGGCGCTCGAAGAACATCGCGACGCCGAAGGTGAGGAACCCGGCGAGCACGAGGAACGCCGTCAGGAACACGTACGCGACCGGCGAATCGAAGTACGCCTTGAACTCGCGCTTGAAAACAGCCTTTATGTTTTTCATCTTTCCGCCTCCCTTTCTTACTGCTTCATCGTGAGGTTGCGGAACACGACGTCAAGCTTTCCGCTCGGATCCTTCGCCTTCAGCTCGGCGGGAGTTCCGTCGAACTTCTTCTCTCCGTCGGCGATGACGACGACCTTCGTGCAGACCGCGTCGACCTCCTCGAGGATGTGCGTAGAGATGATGATGGCCTTGCCTTCCTTCGCCATCGACTTGATCATCTCGCGGACGGTGAACTTCTGGTTCGGGTCGAGTCCGTCGGTCGGCTCGTCCATGATGAGCACCTTGGGGTCGTGGATGATCGCCGCGGCGAACGCGGTGCGCTGGCGGTAGCCCTTGGAAAGCGTCTCGATCGTCTGTCCGGCGACCTTCTCGAGCTTCGCCTTCACGATCACCTCGTCGACGGCCTTCTTGACGTCCGGGCACGCGTCGCTCCTGACGGACGCGACGAACGCGAGGTAGTCGCGCACGGTCATCGCGCGGTAGCTCGGCGCGGACTCGGGCAGGTACCCGAGCGCGCGCTTGGCGGCGATGGGGTCGGACGTGATGTCGTGTCCGTCGATTACGGCCGTTCCTTCAGTCGGAGGGAGGAAGCCGGTGATCATTCTCATAGTCGTGGACTTTCCGGCGCCGTTGGGCCCGAGGAAGCCGAGGACTTCGCCCTCCTTGACGGAGAAGGAAACGCCCTTCACCGCGAGGAAGTCGCCGAAGCTCTTCTTAAGGTTCTTTACTTCAAGCATATTCTTTCCTGTCTTTCATATTGAAGTCCGAATATTATACCAAAACGCAGGCATACTCTGCCCAGTGTTGCAATAATTATACAAAACGAATGTTAACGGCATGTTAACGAAAAGAAGAATTTGGCCTCGTTGAATTCATGGCTTTGCTCACCCATAAATCACCGAGAACCGGATGCTTTATCCATGATTGCAGCGCCCTAACTGGGGGAAGCGCCGTCCCGGCGCTTCGCACCATGGTAAAACGCGCTTCCAGCGCGTTTCCTCACACAAAAGTCCCCTCCCCTTTTAAACGCGCAGGATGCGCGTTTTACCATTTTGGCCGCGTTACTCCGCCACCATCGGCCCATCGCCCACCCAGGCCTTGTAAAAGCCCTGCTCGCCCGTCTGCTTCGGCACGACAGCAGCCGCTCGGCAAACTATTTGGACGGTATAGCAAAAATCAAATGTCATGCGTCACCCGCAAGACACCATGATCATGCCACACCGCACTTCAAAATGACAAGCGCGAGATGTTTGAAATATAATGAGTTGGCCGTCAGGCATCCCCAACAGCCAACTCATTGCCGACAAATTGGTCTGGCGTCGCCGCTCAGCCGATCGTCGCGTGGTACTCCTGGAGCGACTTGACCTCGCCCTTTCCGTTCATCGCGGCCTCGATGCCCTCCGCCGCCGCGTAGGCCGCGGCGATCGTCGTGAGGTACGGCACCTTGTACTTGATGCACGCCTTGCGGATGCGCCCGAGGTGCTCGATCGAGTTCGCCTTCACCGACGGAGTGTTGATGACGAGCGAAACCTCGCGGTTCTTGATGACGTCGAGGCAGTCGGGGCGTCCCTCGCCGATCTTCGCGACGGGATACGCCGGGATGCCGAGGTCGCGGAGCCAGTTGGCCGTGCCTTCCGTCGCGAGGATCGTGAAGCCGAGGTCAACGAGCTTCTTGACGGCGGACTCTATGTCGGCCTGCTTCTGCGTGAGCGAGACGAGCACACGGCCGGGCTTCGTCGGAAGCGGCGCGCCCGCGGCCTCCTGCGACTTGAAGTACGCAAGGCCGAAGTTGTCCGCAAGACCAAGAACCTCGCCCGTGGAACGCATCTCCGGTCCGAGAACCGGGTCGACCTCCGGGAACTTGTCGAACGGCAGCACCGCCTCCTTCACGCCGAAGTACGGGACGACGTGCTTCTTGTCGAGCCCCATCGACTTCACGGTGTCGCCGAGCATGAGGTGCGTCGCGATGCCGGCCATCTGGACTCCGCCGACCTTAGACACGAGCGGAACCGTGCGGCTCGCGCGCGGGTTCGCCTCGATGACGTACACCTTGTCGTCCTCGATCGCGAACTGCATGTTCATGAGTCCGACGACCTTGAGCTCCGTCGCGATGCGGCGCGTGTAGTCGAGGATCGTCGCCTTGTTCTTCTCGCTGATCGACACGGGCGGGAGCACGCACGCGGAGTCGCCGGAGTGGATGCCCGCGAGCTCGACGTGCTGCATGATCGCCGGAATGAAGATGTCCTTGCCGTCCGAAAGCGCGTCCGCCTCGCACTCGAGCGCGTGGTGGAGGAAGCGGTCGAGGTAGAGCGGACGGTCCGGCGTGACGCCGACCGCCTTGGCGACGTACTCGCGCAGCGCCGACTCGTCGTAGATGACCTCCATTCCGCGTCCGCCGAGGACGAACGAAGGACGGATGATGATCGGATAGCCGAGCTTCTCGACGCACTTGAGCGCGCCGTCGATGTCGCTCGCCATCATCGACTCCGGCATCGGGATGCCGAGGCGGTCCATGATGGAGTGGAATAGATCGCGGTCCTCCGCGTCGTCGATGGAGTCGACGGACGTGCCGAGGATCCTGCAGCCGGCCTCCTGGAGTCCGCGCGCGATGTTGAGCGGGGTCTGCCCGCCGAACTGGACGATCACGCCCATCGGCTTCTCGGCCTCGTAGATCTGCAGCACGTCCTCGACCGTGACGGGCTCGAAGTAGAGCTTGTCGGACGTGTCGTAGTCCGTAGAGACCGTCTCGGGGTTGCAGTTGACGATGATCGTCTCGTAGCCCATCTTGCGCATCGCCATCGCGGCGTGGCAGCAGCAGTAGTCGAACTCGATGCCCTGTCCGATCCTGTTCGGGCCTCCGCCGAGGATCATGACCTTCTTCGGATTGGACGACACCGGCGCCTCTCCGAATGCGGCGTGACCGGGCTTCGGGTCGTTGTAGGTCGAGTAGTAGTACGCCTGGCCCTCGACTCCCGAAACGGGGACGGCGAACCAGCGCTCCTTGCATCCGAGCGCCTTGCGCTGGTCGCGAATCTCCTTCTCCGCGATGCCGAGGAGCTGCGCGAGGTACTTGTCGCTGAATCCGTCCTTCTTCGCCTGGACGAGCATGTCGTCGGGGAGCTTCGCGCCTTTGTGCTTGAGGATTTCCTCCTCCTCCTGCACGAGCTCGCGCATCTGGTCGACAAAGTACGCCTTGACTCCGGTGCGCGCGAAGATCTGTTCGTTCGTCGCGCCCTTCCTAAGCGCCTCGTACATCTGGAAGTGGCGCTCGGAGTTCGGGACTGAGAGGAGCTTGAGGAGCTCCTCAAGGGAGAGGTCGTGGAAGTTCTTGACGAACCCGAGGCCCGCCCTGCCGCGCTCGAGCGCGCGGATCGCCTTCTGGAACGCCTCCTTGTAGGTCTTGCCGATGGACATCACCTCGCCGACGGCCTTCATCTGCGTGCCGAGCTTGTCCTCGACTGCGCGGAACTTCTCGAACGCCCAGCGCGCGAACTTGAGAACGACGTAGTCGCCGTCCGGCGTGTACTTCTCTAGCGTTCCGTCGCGCCAGTAGGGTATCTCGTCCATCGTCATGCCCGAGGCGAGCTTCGCCGAGACGAGCGCGATCGGGAAGCCGGTCGCCTTCGAGGCGAGCGCCGACGAGCGCGAGGTGCGCGGGTTGATCTCGATGATCACTACGCGGCCCGTCTTCGGATCGTGCGCGAACTGCACGTTCGTCCCGCCGATGACGCCGATCGCCTCGACGATCTTGAACGCGTCGCGCTTCAGGCGCTCCTCGAGGTCCTTGGAGATCGTGAGGAACGGCGCCGCGCAGAAGCTGTCGCCGGTATGGACGCCCACCGCGTCGATGTTCTCGATGAAGCAGACCGCGATCATCTGGTTCTTCGCGTCGCGAACGACCTCGACTTCAAGCTCCTCCCAGTTGAGGATCGACTCCTCGATGAGGCACTGGTGCGTGAGCGAGGCGTCGAGTCCGCGCGCGCAGATCGTCTGCAGCTCCTCGTCGTTGTAGCAGAAGCCTCCGCCCGCTCCGCCCATCGTGTACGCGGGGCGGACGACAACCGGGTAGCCGATCGTGTCGTGGACGAGGTTGAGAGCCGCCTCCACGGAGTGGACGATGCCCGACTTCGGCGTCTCGATGCCGAGCTTCTGCATCGTCTCCTTGAAGATCTCGCGGTCCTCGCCGCGCTCGATCGCGTCGAGGTTGACGCCGATGACCTTCACGCCGTACTTGTCGAGGATTCCCTTCTTCGCGAGCTCCATGGAAAGATTAAGGCCCGTCTGCCCGCCGAGGTTCGGCAAAATGGCATCGGGCCTCTCCTTCTCGATTATCTGCTCGAGACGCGCCTCGTTGAGCGGCTCGATGTAAGTGGCGTCGGCCATCACCGGGTCCGTCATGATGGTCGCCGGATTCGAGTTCACGAGGACGACCTTGTATCCGCAGGCCCTCAAAGCCTTGCACGCCTGCGTTCCGGAATAGTCGAATTCGCAGGCCTGCCCGATCACGATCGGACCAGAGCCGATGATAAGGACCTTGTCAATGTCCGCACGCTTCATAACCAACTGCCTTTCAATTTGAAAATGTTTGCAATCGGACGAATATTATACCAAATTGCCGCGATGCGTGGAGGGGGAAAATGAAGTCTTTTCATATGGCCGCATAATTGCGCAGAATTACTTCTCATCTTCGAATTGCGGCACTTTATGGTCCAAAGTCGGTCATGTACGGACGCTGCGCGCCAATGTGACGCTCCAGACGCGCGAGGCACCAGCGTCCTTCAGCGTCCTCGCACACTCCGCGAGCGTCGCGCCGGTGGTCATTATGTCGTCCACCACGAGAACGGTCCTGCCGCGAACGTACTCTGGCCTTTTCACCGCGAAAGTGCCCTTCACGTTCTCGAGGCGCTCCTCCTCGTTGAGCGAGCCCTGGCGCGCGAACTTCCCGCACCTCGCGAGGACGCGCCGACAGGCGCGGCAAATGCGCCGCGCAAGCTCCTGGGCCAGCAGATCGCACGGATTGTATCCGCGGTCCATCCGGTGTCGCACCGTCGTCGGCATCGGGACGACGAGATCGACGGCGGCAAGGTCGAAGCGTGACGCCGCGGCGGCCTCAAGCCAGTCCGCAAAGTCGTTCCTCAGCCACACATGCCGGTTGAACTTGAAGCCGAGGACCATCTCGCGCGTCTCGCACTCGAAGCGGACGGCGCTCGCGGCGTCCGGAATCTCGTAGACGCCGTCCTCAGGACGCACGAAGGGAACGCGGTTCAGGCAGTCGGCGCAGATGTACCGCGCCGGTCTGTCGACGTCCGCCCCGCAGACCTCGCACCGCCGCGGCCAGACGGCGTCGAGGATCCGCCCGCCGAAGCTCACGCCTTGTCGACCTTGCCGACGATGGACGTGCAGGCCTTGATGACGCCTGCCACGTTGGCGAGGTCGGACGGGATGATCATCGTGTTGTTCGTCTTCGCGAGGTTGCCGAACTGCTGCAGGTACTGCTGGGCGAGCTGCATGTTGACGGACTCGATGCCACCCTGCGAGTTGATCGCCTCGGCGACCTTGCGGATTCCGGCGGCCTGCGCCTCGGCGACGAGAAGGATCTCCTTCGCGCGGCCCTCGGCCTCGTTGATCTTGCGCTGCCTCTCGCCCTCGGAGAGGTTGATCGCCTCCTGCTTCTCGCCCTCGGCGCGGTTGATCTTCGCCTGGCGCTCGCCCTCGGACTCTGCGATCATCGCGCGCTTCTCGCGCTCGGCGCGCATCTGCTTCTCCATCGCGTCGCGGATCGTGCGCGGCGGGGTGATGTTCTTGATCTCGTAGCGCGTCACCTTGATGCCCCACGGGTCGGACGCCTTGTCTACGGCCGCGACGATCGCCGCGTTGATGGACGTGCGCTCCTCGAAGCTGCGGTCAAGGTCGAGCTTGCCCATCTCGGAACGCATCGTGGTCTGCGCAAGCTGCGTCGTCGCGAAGAGGTAGTTGCCGATTCCGTACGACGCCTTCGCGGGATCCATCACCTGCATGTAGAGGATTCCGTCAACGGAAACCGCGATGTTGTCCTTCGTGATGCACTCCTGCGGCGGAACGTCGATCGCCTGCTCCTTGAGCGTGTGGCGGTAGGCGATCCTGTCGAAGAACGGGACGAGGATGTGGAAGCCGGCGTCGAGCGTGCAGCGGTACTTGCCAAGCCGCTCAACGATGTACGCCGTCTTCTGCGGCACGATCACCGCGGTCTTGAGAACCGCGACGAGGACGATGAACGCCAATATGGCGAAAAAGATAAGGCCTCCGCTCATTGATGCACTCCTTTTGTTGGATTGTTGTTTTCCAATATTCTACCATATTTCCGCGCGGCGCGCACATGCCGCGCGGAATTCTTTTGGTATAATATCCGCCATATGACGGAGACCGAGAGAGAAGACGGCGGAATCACGCTGCGCTACCCGGAGGAGCTGCCGATCTCAGCGCACCGCGCGGAGATCATGGACGCGCTCCGCCGCAGCCAGGCCGTTATTGTCTGCGGCGACACCGGCTCGGGAAAAACTACGCAGCTGCCGAAGATGGCGATGGAGCTCGGACTCGGCGCGCACGGGCGCCGCATCGCCTGTACCCAGCCTCGCCGACTCGCCGCCGTCACCGTCGCGGAACGCGTCGCCGAGGAGCTCGGATGCGAGGTCGGCGCGACCGTCGGATACCAGCACAGGTTCGCGAAAAGGATATCGGACTCCACCCGCGTCAAGTTCATGACCGACGGCGTCCTTCTCGCGGAAACGCGCGCCGATCCGCTCCTCCGCGCCTACGACGCAATCATCGTCGACGAAGCGCACGAGCGCACGCTCAACGTCGACTTCCTCCTCGGCATCCTCAAGCGCATTCTCGCGAAGCGCCGCGACCTGAAGGTAATCGTCTCCTCCGCGACGCTCGACTCCGAACGCTTCTCCGCCTTCTTCAACGGCGCGCCGGCGATATCGGTCCCGGGAAGGCTCTATCCGATCGAGATACGCTACATGGATCCGCCGGACCGCGAGGAGCGCGATCTCGCGCGCGACATATCCGCCGCGCTCGCGACGCTTCCGCCGAAGGACGACGTACTCGTTTTCCTCCCGGGCGAGCGAGACATCCGCGAGACCGCCGACCACCTGCGTCGCACTCCCTCCTTCGCCACAGACGACATCATCCCCCTTCTCGCGTCCTTGCCTTCCGGCGAGCAGCAGCGCGCGTTCCGCCTCTCGCCGCGCCGCCGCGTCGTCCTCGCGACGAACGTGGCGGAGACTTCGGTCACGATTCCCGGAATCCGCGCTGTCATAGACTCCGGCCTCGCGCGCATCTCGCGCTACATCCACCGCACACAGGTGCAGCGCCTCCAGATCGAGCCCGTCTCGCAGGCCTCGGCGAAGCAGCGCGCGGGAAGGTGCGGACGACTCGGGCCCGGCACATGCGTTCGTCTATACTCCGAAGAGGATTTCGAATCGCGCGAGAAGTACACTCCGCCGGAAGTCCTGCGCTCGTCGCTCGCCGGCGTAATCCTCACGATGCTCGACTTAGGTCTCGGCAGCATCGAGGAGTTCCCCTTCATCGACCCACCGAAGCCGACGATGGTGCGCGAGGGGCTCAAGGAGCTTCTCGAACTTGGCGCGATACGCCACGATGCCGAACACGACATCGCGCTTACGAAGACGGGACGCCGCCTCGCGCGCATCCCCGTGGAGCCGCGCCTCGCGCGCATGCTCATCGCCGCCTCCGAGTTCGCGACGCTCCCCTCCGCAATCCCCGTTGTCGCCGCGATGAGCTGCGACGACCCGAAGCGGCGTCCGGTCGAGGAACGCGAAAAGGCGGACCAGGCGCACGCGCAGTTCAGGCGTCCGGGCTCCGACTTCCTCGGAACGCTCGCGCTCTGGAAGTGGTGGGACGAGCAGTCGAAGACGCTCTCGCAGTCGCAGCTCAGAAAGCTCGCGAAGAAGACGTACCTCTCCTATCCGAAGATGCGCGAATGGCGCGACCTGTCGCGTCAGCTCACGGAACTCTCGAAGCGCCTCGGACTCGACGTCGCGAGCGACAACGGCGGACCCGACTCGCTCCACCGAGCGCTCATGACGGGGCTCCTCTCTCGCATCGGACACCTCGACCCCGAGGAACACGACTACCGCGGCGCACATGCCCTTCGCTTCGCGCTGCACCCAAGCTCGGTCCTGACGAAGAAGACTCGCGCGCCACGCCCCGCTAACCACGAACAGCGGTCCGCAAACCACGCTCCCGAGTGGATCGTCGCAGGCGAACTTGTCGACACCTCCCGCCTCTTCGCGCGCAACGCCGCAGTCATAGACGTGCGCTGGATCGAGTCCATCGCCGCCGACGTGGTGAAGCGCAGCTACCGCGAGCCGGAGTGGGACGCGGCGAACGGATTCGTCCGCGCGACGGAGCAGGTGACGCTCTACGGACTCGTCATCGTCCCGGCGCGGCGCCGCGACTACAGCAGAATCGACCCCGTCGTCTCGCGCAGGCTCTTCATCCTCTGCGGACTCGTCCGCCGCGAATTCCCGCATCCGCCCCGCGAGGTGCGCGAGAACTCGTCCGTCATCGCCGAAATGCTCCGCCGCGCCGAGCGCATGAGGCGTCCGGAGCTTTTCGACGAAGACGCGCTCGCCGCCCACTTCGAGGCGGCGATTCCGCCTGGCATCGTCTCGGCGCGCGACCTTGCGAAGTGGCTCTGGTCCGCAACGGACGAGGAGAAGTCGCGCTTCCGACTCGACAGGCGCAAATGGCTCCCGAAGGTCGGCACCTCCAACTCGGCGTTCCCAGACTCGCTCCGCATCGGCCAGGCCCGACTCTCCCTCTCGTACCGACACACGCCGGACGATCCGGCGACGGACGGCATAACGTGCACCGTCGCGAAGGCGGACGCAGGCGCTCTCGCGCTGTGGAACGCCGACTGGCTCGTCCCTGGTGCGCTACCGGAGAAGCTCTCGTTCCTGCTGAGCAGTCTCCCATCGTCGCTGCGGCGCGTCGTCTCGCCGATCTCAGACACGGTCTCGATTCTCGCGCCGCTTCTCCGGCCGGACGACACGCCGCTCGCCGACGCGCTCAGGAGGCTGCTGCGCGACCACAACGGAATCATCGTGCCGGAGAGCGCGTGGGCCAACGTAAAGTATCCGCCGCATCTGATGGTCCGCTACAGGATCAAGGACGAAGACGGCCGCATCATCGCCGACACGCGCAGCCTCGACGAAGCCCTCACCGCGGCAGGTGCATCGTCCGGCCGAAAGCCCATCCAGGGCGAATCGGCGAAGCATGTCGACTGGGATTTCGGCGCGGTCGCCGAGCAGGTCGAGTCGCGGAGCGGCGGCTGGACGCTCGCGCACTACCCCGCGCTCTCGGACTGCGGCGACGGCGTTGTCGTGCGTCTCTTCAAGTCGGCTGCCGAGGCCGCGCGCTCGCACGCGGCTGGAGTCGCGCGGCTGATGTGCATCAGGATCGCGGGCAAGTCGCGCCCGACGTTCCAGACGAAGCGACTCTCGCTCGGCGCAGCACTATACCTGAAGTCAATCGGATACGACTCGGAGCGAATCGGGTCGGACATACTTTGGTCGGCCGTAAGGGCGTCGATGGTCGACGGACTTCCCACCGTGCGCGACAAGGACGAATTCGAGTCGCGACTCAAGGACCGGCGCGGCGCATTTGCCGCGGCGAAGGCGGAGATCGAGGCGCTGTCCGCGTCCGCGCTGGACGCCGCGGCGAACTGCTCGGACGCGCTCGCGCGCTCCAACGCCGCGGAAGACGTCGCGGACTCTATAGACACCCAGCTCGCGTGGCTCGTCTTCCCGGGCTTTCTGCGCGCCGTCTCCCCGGAGCGGCTTCGCCACTACGCGCGCTACATGAAGGCAATCGCCGTGCGCGTAGACCGCGCGAGGTCGAATCCGTCGGGAGACCGCGCTAAGGAATCGCGCGTCGCGCCCTTCTGGGAGCGCTACCGCGAGGCGGCTGTCTCGAAGGACGCGAAGATCGACCGCGAAGCGCTTGCCGAGTACCGCTGGATGGTGGAGGAATTCCGCGTCTCGGTGTTCGCGCCTGAGGTGCGTGCGGCGATTCCGGTGAGCGAGAAGCGACTCGACGCGAAGTGGGCGGAAGTTCGCCCGTAGCGGACTTCAGGAGAAGAATCCAGAGACGCGGTCGAGCAGCTCGTCCGGCGACACAACTGTGTGCACGGACGCAGGTATCGACTTTCTGAACACCGCGCCGTAGTTCTTCGTCACGATTCTCGGATCCGTCACCACGACTACGCCGCGGTCCGACTTGGTGCGTATGAGGCGTCCGAACCCCTGACGGAAGCGAATCACCGCCTCGGGTAGCGCGTAGTCCCTGAACGGACTTCCTCCTTCGCGCTCGACCTTCTCTCCGCGCGCCTCGACAACGGGATCGCCCACCTGCGCGAATGGAAGCCTCGCTATCACGACGCAGCTCAGCGCCTCGCCTGCGACATCAACTCCCTCCCAGAACGACTGCGCGCCAAAGAGGACTACCTTGGCGTTGTCCTTCAGGATCTGCGTCATCGACTCGCGCGAAAGGCCCTCGCCCTGCACGAGCAGACGTATGCCGGCCTCGGAGAGCGGAACAGCGGCGAGGTCCGCAACGGCCTTCATCATCTCGTAGCTCGTGAACAGCACGAGCGCACGACCCTCGGTCGCCGCAAAGAGGTCCTTCATCATTCCCGCAAGCGCGGAGGCGTAGCCCGGCGCATCGGCTGACGGATCAGGCAGGCAGTCCGGCGCGACGACGAGGCACTGCCGCAGGTAGTCGAACGGCGAAGCCGCCGTCAGGCAGCGGTAGCGGGTTGGTTCTTGGCTCGCGGCTCTAGTCTCGCTGTTGGCGGGATCGAAGAAACCGAGCCGTCTGCACATGTACTTGAAGTCGTTGCCGACCCTGAGCGTGGCGGACGACATGACGACGGAATCCTTGAGGTCGTAGAGGAGCTTTCTCAGAGCGTCGGCGACCGAGAGCGGAGCGGCGACTAGCCGCACGTAGCGCCGGCGTTTCTCGAGCCGCACGCGCTCCGCCCAGTAGACGTGGGTATCCTTGTCTCCTGAGACCACGAAGTCCGCCTCGTTCGCGAACGACACGAAGCTCTCCGCCATGCCGCCTACCTGCGTCGAGAGGTCGGCCATGAAATTCATCTCGCCGGGCGCGGCCGCATCGTCCAGCGTGTCGCGGAGGTCGTGCAGAAGCGTCACCATAGCGGCGACTGCGTCGTCGAAGCGCGCATGGGCGTCCTTCATGTCGAGCGGACCGCGGTAGCGGATTATCTCCCGCGTGTGGTCCGCCAGCACCTGGGCCTCCGCGAGCGAAAGCATCTCGTCTGCGGAATCCGTGACGCGAACGACGAGCGAGGACGCTTCCGTAAGCAGTCGCCGGACATGGTTCCCGATATCAGTTCCGGAGAGAATCCCCTTCGCGAGCTGGCGCTCCACCGAGGCGAGTATGCCGCCGGCTCTTCCGCGCTTTCCCTTTCCGCGGCGGATGAGCCGGTTAAGGAGGCGCGTGAGCGCGGGCATGGAGAACTCGTAGCTCAGGTATTCCGTCGCGATTGCCTCCAGGTTGTGCGCCTCGTCGAGGACGAGCCGCCCGTAGGCTGGCAGGATCGTCGCGTTGCCGCCCGTGGCCTCGGCGAGGACGAGCGAATGGTTCGCGATTATGAGGTCCGCCTCCGCCGCCTTCTTGCGCGCGCGGTAGACGAAGCAGCGAGAGTAGAACGGACACCTCCTGCCGCCGCATTCCTCGCCCGGGCACGTGAGAAGACTCCGCTGGAGTCCCTCGTAGCGGTCGAGATCACCGTCGGGCGTTGACTTCAGCCAGTCGATGAAGTGCGGTATCTCGTCCTGCTCCTCCTTCGACATCGTCCAGTATCCGCCGGAGAAGAAGTCGCCTACGGCGCGGAGGCACAGGTAGTTGGTGCGCCCCTTGAGAAGCGCGACGCGGAACTTCGACGCGCCGTCGCCGAGAACGCGCAGCGCGCGCGGGATGTCGGACCCGATGAGCTGGCTCTGCAGGTTGCGGGTCGCCGTCGAGATTACGACGGGCGTGTCGTTGGCGGCGGCCCAGAGGATGGACGGAATAAGATAGGCAAGCGACTTGCCGACGCCCGTCCCCGCCTCGATCATGAGGTGTTCGCGCGAATTGAACGCCCGCACGATGGCGGAGAGCATGTCGATCTGTCCGGGACGCTCCTCGTATCCGTCCATAAGGCCGAGAGTGCCGCCCTTCCGCAGGTGCATCGCGGCCGATTCGGGGTCTATCGGCGAACAGTCCTCGTGCGTGGGAAGCGCACGTGACTTTGCCGCGCGGTCGATTTCAGGAAGAAACCCCGCCCAGTTAGGATCATCTATGAATTCAGCTGGCGTCATGCAAGGCCAGATGGTTTTCGGGGGGACTGTCCCCGAAGAATCCACTCCGCCTTCACTTCGCGCCGAAGGGCTTCGGCTGGGTGAAGCGGTTGATGAGCGGACAGACGGCGTTCATGATGAGGATCGCGAACGAGCAACCCTCGGGATATCCGCCGAACTGGCGGATGAGCATGCAGAGGAGTCCGCACCCGAAGCCGAAGACGAGCTTGCCCTTCGCCGTGGTCGGCGAAGTGACGTAGTCCGTCGCCATGAAGCACGCGCCGATCATAACGCCGCCCGCGAGGACCTGCGCCATCGCGGGCGCTCCGCCGGCGATGAGCGAGTAGACGAACACCGTGGCGATGAACGACACGGGAATGTGCCACGTGATCACCTTGCGCACGAGGAGATAGACCGCGCCGATCGCGAGCGCTATCGCCGACACCTCGCCTATGCACCCGGGAACGTTGCCGATGGCGAGGTTCCAGATGCCCTCGAGGCCGCCCGTGGCGGCGCTGCACAGTCCGTGCGGGGAAGCGGTCGTCGCCGCCTCGGCCGCGAACATCGTCTTCATCGAGGCGAGCGGAGTCGCCGTCGTCATCGCGTCCGGGGTTTTCCACCAGAACGGCTTGAGCCACGTCGTCATGGGCCCGGTGAAGGAGATGAGCATGAACGCGCGCGCGGCGAGGGCCGGGTTGAACGGATTCATCCCGAGTCCGCCGAAGACCTGTTTGGCTACGCCTATCGCGAACACCGAGCCGACGACGGCCATCCAGAGCGGAATCCCCGCCGGAAGGTTGAGCGCAAGGAGAAGTCCCGTCACGACGGCCGAAAGGTCGCCGACTGTCGACTCGCGCTTCATCGCCATGCGGCAGAGAGCCTCGGTGAGCACACATGTCGCGACGCACGTCGCGATTGTCCAGACCGCGGGCATTCCGAAGAAGAATATGCCCGCCGCCGTCGTCGGAAGAAGCGCGATTATCACGTCCAGCATTATGCGCGACACGCTCGATTTCGCGTGCGCGTGCGGCGACGAGCTGAGGATGAAGTGTTCGGCTGTGTCCTTCGGTTTCATTTCGCCTCCTTTGCCGCTGCAGCCTTTGCCTTCTCGGCGGCGATGCGCGCGCGGATCGAGTTCTTCGCGCGGCGGCAGAACTGGGTTATCGGACGGTACGCCGGGCAGCTGAAGCTGCACGCGCCGCACTCTATGCATGTCATGACGTGCGCGTCCTCCGCGGCCTTTATGTCATCCGCCTCGACCGCCTTCGCGATCTCAGCGGCGTTCAGGTTCATCGGACACGCCCTTACGCACCTGCCGCAGTTTATGCAGGCCTGCGAGCTGTACTGGAACACGCGGCTGTCGGAAAGGAGCAGCAGCCCCGACGTCGTCTTCGTCGTCGCGATCTCGGCAGTCGACACGGCGAAGCCCATCATCGTTCCGCCGGAGACGAGCTTTGCGACATGTCCCTTCTCGCCTCCGCAGAACGCCACGAGGTCCGAATACTTCGTCCCGAGCGGCGCCTCGACGTTCTTAGGCTCCGCGACGGCGTCGCCTGAGACTGTCGTGACGCGCGAGAGGAGGATGTGGCCCTTCTCCACGGCGTCGGCGATCGCCGCGACTGTGCCGACGTTCTCCACGACGCATCCGACGTCGATCGGGAGCGCCGGCGGCTCGGGCACGACGCGCCCGACGGTCGCGAATATCTGGTGCTTTTCGCTGCCCTGCGGATAGAGGACCGGGAGGACGACGATCTCGACGTTGCCGTCGATGTCGGCGAACGCCTTCTCCATCGCCGCTATCGCGTCCGGCTTGTTCTCCTCGATCGCGATTCTGACGGCTGGCATGCCGAGCACCTTGCGCATGATCTCCACGCCGAGGCGGACGCGGTCGGCGCGCTCGAGCATGAGGTGGTGGTCTGCGCAGAGGTACGGCTCGCACTCCGCCCCGTTGAGGATGAGGTACTCGCAGCGCTTGCCGGGCGGGGGATTGAGCTTCACGCACGTCGGGAAGCCCGCGCCGCCCATTCCGCAGATTCCGGCGTCGTTGACGCGCGCGAGGAGCTCCTCCTTCGTCGCCGTCTTCCAGTCGAGCGGGGGAAGCGTGCGCTCCGAGGCGTCGAAGTCCTCGGGCGCCGGGGCGGTCGTGTCGATGACGACGGCCGGGGCCTTGCCGCCGGCCGGGCCGAGGCGCGGCTCTACGGACTTGACGAGCCCTGCCGCCGAAGCATACACCGGCACGGAGATGAAGCCGTTCTTCTCGCCGAGGAGCTGTCCTTTCGCGACATAGTCGCCCGCCTTCACGACGCACTTCGCGGGCGCACCGAGATGCTGGCTCATCGAGACGACCAGCTCGGCAGGGACGGGCATTGCCTCGATTGCCTTCCCGCGCGCGAGCTCCTTGTTGTAGTCGGGATGCACCCCGCCCTTGAACTTGAATGGACTGTTAACTGTTTTCACTTCTTGCGACCTTAATTCAAACGGACAAACCCTTCTGCCTAGAATTGTACCAAATATTGACCGAAATGGACAAGGCTAAAGTTGGCGCGGTCAGTCGAGTATCTTCGCCGTCGGCCCCGCTCCGGAATAGGAGTCGAGCCCGCCGAAGCCCGCGTACGTGTCCGAATCACCGCACGGAGTCGATCCGTCGTCGCCGTCGGATGACGCCACGCGCTTGACCTTCGGCCTCTCGCCGAACAGCACCGTGCCGAGCCTCACCCACGTCGCGCCCTCCTCGACGGCGACCTCGTAGTCTCCGCTCATGCCCATCGACAGCCTCGGGAGCCCGACCCCGAGCTCGCCCTCGAGCGAGTCGCGCAGCTCGCGCAACCGCCGGAAGTACGGCCTCGCGTCCTCCGGATTCTCGCTGAACGGCGCCATCGTCATAAGCCCCTCGAGCGTAACGCGCGGACACTCCGCGACGATGTGCTCGACCGCAGGCTTGACTTCCTCGGGCTTCATCCCGCTCTTTGACTTCTCCCCCGAGACGTTCACCTCGAGGAGGATATGCGGCGACGCGCCGGTCTCGTCCGCAATGAGGTTTATCCTGTCCGCGAGCTTCACCGAGTCGACGGAATGGATGAAGTCGAACAGCTCGAGCGCGTGGCGGACCTTGTTCGACTGGAGGTGCCCGATGAGGTGCCAGGACGGACCCGACACGCTCGCCGGCTTCTTCCACGCAGCCTCCTGCACCTTGTTCTCGCCGACGATCGTCAGCCCGGCGTCCCACGCCTCCTTAACGACCTCCGCGCCGTGCGTCTTCGTCACGGCAATGATCTCCACCTCGTCGGGACTCCTCCCCGCGCGTTCGCACGCCGCGGCGATTCTGCCGCGGACGTCCTCAAGAATCTCTCCAAACTCTCTCATCTTACGACTCTCCGTTTGGCAAAATAGTATAGCAAATTTCCCCCCGTCCTGTGTAACTTCACGCGACCGGAATGAACAGCGAAAAACGGCATCCGTGTGGTTTCACCGGCTCAAGCGTCGCCTCGCCGCCGTGCATGCGCGCTATGCGGCGCACGATCGCAAGGCCAAGGCCCGCGCCGCCCGATTCCGCCGCGCGCGCAGGGTCGACCCTGTGGAATCGCTCGAACACGCGCTCCGCGTGTTCCGGCGGGATTCCCGTCCCGTGATCCTCTACGGAGAGCGAAAAGCCGCGCGGCGCACGCGACACAGACACGGAGACCGTCGGCGAACCAGAATGCCTTATCGCGTTAGCGACGAGATTTCCGAGTGCCTCGCCCACAAGCCGCGCATCAACCTTCGCCACGCATTCTCCGGGCGTCGCGAACAGTTCCAGCCGGATGCCCGCCTCCACGGCGCGCCCGTGCATCGACTCCACGGTCTCCCGCGCGACGTCCGCAAGATCCGTTTCCGCGAGATCCAACGACTCCCCCTCGCGCTCCAGGCGCGCGAGGTCGAGTATCTGCTGCACGAGCGCGTTGAGACGCCTTGACTCCTTGCCGACCATTCCAAGGAGCCTCGCGCGCACTGCGGGATCCGGCGGATCGTCTCCGAGCATCTCGACCGCTCCGAGTATACCGGTGAGCGGAGTCTTGATCTCGTGCGAGACGTCCGCGACGAACTCGCGCCTGAAGCGCTCGGAGCGCGCAAGCTCGCGCAGCCTCATCCGCTGGCGGTAGAACGCGAAGAAGAAGAAGAACATGCCTGCGGCGCCCGCAAGCGCGGCGAGGAGGAAGAGCCGGTAGGCGCGGCGGAAAGGCGCGAACACCTCGGCGCGCATGCGGAAGAGCATGACGTCGTATTCCCCGGCACGGGCAAACGCATGGATCGAGACCTTCGTCGGCCCGACCCCCTGGTAGTTCGCGAACAGCCTGCCGCCGGCGGACGACGTGATGCAGAGGTAGTAGCCCATAGCGCGGCACGACTCGCCGAACGAATGCACACTCGCGAAGTCCTGCGTGCGCAGCGGCTCGGCAAGCGTCATCGCGGCAAGCTCCGCGCGCGCCTCGAGCTCGCGCCGCGCGTCCGTCTCGATCGAGGCGCGGTACTCCATGAGGCTCGCGTAGAACGCGACCAGAAGCACGGCGAAGGCCGCGGCGGCAATTGCCGGCGCGGCCCTAAGCACTTTTTCGGACAGCCTGGGCGCTCCGTTTTCATGGGAGATGTCTTCCATACCCCCTATTGTACCAAAAAATCGAACGCCGGACATCACGCTGCGCTGTCAGCGTACGGCCAACGCATTAAAAGCCGATCCTTCCCCTTCGGGGCCCCTGGATCGTTTTTTAATGCGTTGGAAGTGTCTCAGCAACCAGCAGCCAGCAGCGCAGTGTCCAATCCGAATGGTCGTGGCGCGTCTAGTTCGACCCTAGGACATACTAGGGGCAACAAATCGGCCGCGCCCGATCATCTTTTGTGCGTAGGCATCGAGCCTACGCTCCGATGGCTTTTCTCTGCATGCGCGCAGACGCCGTGTTGATGCTCTTGCCGATCATCAGCAGCAGTTCCCGCGATTCCGCCATCAGCGGCTCAATGGCTCCGCCCGGTGCAAGCCTCGAGGCAAACAGCAGCCAGACCCTGGATTCCTTCAGCTCCTTCTGCGCAAGCTTCAGCTTGTGGATGAAATCTGCGGGACTCTCCGCCTCCGACGCCTCGGCGTAGTTCGCAGCTACGCTCGTCGCCGAGCGCAGCATCTGGTCTGCAATGTGCCGACCAGCCGCTGTGCGCGGCAACGTCCCGCAAAAGTCCATCGCCGCGAGGCCATATTCAACCGTCCTCTCGCCGAGACGCCTTGGCTTTTCGCATTGCATCCTCCGCCTCCTTTCTTATCTCCTTCGCGGCCCTATCGGACATCTCGCCGACATAGGCGTATACGAACTCAATTAACCTGCGGTACGACTCGGTCGTCCATTCGTAGGTGGGTGCCTCGTCGCGCGGCGCCCCATATGCCTCTACTTATAAACACGCAAGAATGCACATGCTTCCCTTACTTTCTTTACCGCATCAGTTATTGCTTCAGGGCCATCGGTAGTTTCGGTGACGTTATTTCCACAGTCAGGAACTGAATCTAAAAAGGCTCTTAAATAAGACTTCTTAACGGCATAGTTTACATTTTGCGGAACATTTCCCGATTTTTTTAGAAAGTACGAACTATTGAGAATAGCTGTATTAACACCAACCACATTCCCATTTCTATCACATAATGGCCCTCCAGAATTCCCTGGTTGTAAAGCTGCATCAATTTGATACTCATATGGACTGTCATTCATGCCGTTTTCGCTACTAATTATCCCTTTGGTTACTTTAGGTGAAAATCCTTGCGTGTCAGGCATTGGGAAGCCCATAGCAAACACCTCCTCTCCTAGTCTTGCCCGCCGTGCACTGGCTAAGCTTAATGATGGCACATGCTTGGTTTCTACTTTAAGTAAAGCCAGATCAATCTTGTCATCGACCGCAATTACTCTAGCCGTCAAATCGCCAACAGATGTTGTTGCCTTAATGTCTATCGCATCTTTGATGACATGATAATTTGTCACAAGATACCCGTCACTTGTGACGAAAAAACCCGAACCTGAGCAAGCCAACTGTTGTTCTCGTGATTGCGGTGAGTTATTTGGCATACTATCATCATTTCCGTGATTACTTTTTGGTTTTAGTCCTAAATCAATACGTGCAAAAAATAAAGCCTGTTGTATGTTGTCACATACCCGTATAACAGTATTGTCTCGACCGTTCTTTTGAGTATAGTTGAACGTCCCAGCCCAATAAACTCTCTTTTTTATCAACTCGTAATTAGATAGAAGGCCTTTTTTCTCAGGGACATAATAAACAACATTATCTAGGTCTGAACAAAACCGCCCATTAGTATCTATGTGTCCCGCCTCACATAATGCTCCCATTAAATCGGATGCTGACAATGATTGATAAACTCTTAGACAGGAAATTTTTCGCACCAAATCATCTTTGGCCTTAACATACTCTTTTGTTTTCTCATAGCTTTGAAAATCATCGTAGAATCCTTTATCGACATAACAACCCAATAACCACACAGCACCATTTCTAATTAAGTTATCAACCATTTTTTTTATAAAAAGTTGATCCTCTGAAGACAAACTTCCTACATCTATGCAGAAATACTTTTTTGTTTTTTCACTTGTTAAATATACCTTCGTGCTATCTTTTGATATATGTGTCCAATAAGCTTGGATCGTCTTGCCTTTCTTATTTTTCCATTCTCTACTCTTAGACATGATGCATAAATCGTTGTCGAAATGTGTGACTGGGCTTAACGAATTGTGCAAAAATAGGCTGTCGTTGTTGCCATATATGACATTTGACTGAAGAATAAGACTTATCATGACACAATACAATCTATAATTTATCATCTTCATCTCGCTTTTCCTTTCCCGACAGCCAGTTATCAGTGCAACATCAGTTGCATAACCCTGTGATAATGATGCTTTCTTGCTTGGCCATGATATTATAGCACTTTCGGATTAGGCTTGCAAATCGGGCTTCTGCGAGATGGGTGCGATTCTAAACCGTTGAACCGCTTGCGCGCAATTCGGTTGGTATCGAGG
>JAEDKA010000050.1 GCA_016296065.1 Kiritimatiellia bacterium | reverse complement strand
CGAGCTCGAAGAGCTTGATCATCTCCTCGCGCGTCAGCACCTCGCGGTCGTCGCCGGGGTTCCATCCGAGGAGCAGGAGGTAGTTGAACAGAGCCTCGGGGAGATACCCCTGCTCGCGGTACTCGCCGACGAACGCCGCACCGTCGCGCTTGGAGTACGGCTTGCCCTGCTGGTTGACGATCATCGAGAGGTGCCCGTACTTCGGCACCTCCGCGCCGAGCGCGCGGAAGATGCAGATGTGCTTGAACGTGTTCTCGACGTGGTCGTCTCCGCGGATGATGTGCGTGACGCGCTGGTCTATGTCGTCGACGACGTTGGCGATGTGGAAGATCGGCGAGCCGTCGGAGCGGACGATGGCGAAGTCCTGTATGTCCTCGGCCTTCTTCGCCATGTGGCCCTTCACGATGTCGTCGAACTCTATGACGCCCTCCTTGGGCATCTTGAACATCGTCACGACGCCGGTCTTGCCGTCGCGCGAGGTCTTCTCGACCTTGTAGGCGTGTCCTGTAGCGAGCAGCTGGTCGACGACCTCGAGGTGGCGCTTGACGTTCTTCGTCTGGTAGAAGACCTCCTCGTCCCAGTCGAGGCCGAGCCACTTCATGCAGTCGAAGAGGACGGCGATGGCCTCGGGCGTGGAGCGCTCGAGGTCCGTGTCCTCTACGCGCAGCAGGAACTTCCCGCCGGTGTGGCGCGCGAAGAGCCAGTTGTAGATCGCGGCACGGATGTTGCCAATGTGAACCTTTCCCGTCGGCGACGGGGCGAAACGAACCCTAATCTCTGACATTTTCCCTTACCCTCTGTCCACAAACTCAGTTTGCCGGAGTCTCCGCCGGAGCGGCAGTCGCCTCGGCGGCGGGAGCCGCCGGAGCCTCGACCGCGCAGGCAGGGGCCTGCTCCTGCGCCTTGCAGTCCTTCCTGCACGGGCAGAAGTACCAGAGCGCTGCGCCCGCCACTGCAAGCAGCACGATGGCGAAGAGCACAACGCGGCACCAGCGGCACGGCGCGCAGATCGTGAAGGCGCGCGCGCGCTTCATGGAGAAGCGCATCGGACGGTTCACCGCCCAGCCGCACGCGTTGAGTATCGCGCCGAGGTCGCGCTTACGGAGCTTGAACCACGTGAGGATCACGCTCGGGAGCGACACGACGAGGATGAGCGCGACAACCGAGATCGCGATCTGGAGCGCCGTCATCTTCGAAATGGCGGCCATGAGCGACGCCGCGGCCGCGCCGACCATGCCGACGCCAATGCCGATCGCCGCAACCGAGCTCGCCATCGCGGCGCCGCCCGCCTGCGCGTTCTGCGTCCCCGCCTCGACGTTCTTCTGCGCCGCGGCCTGCTTGTCGCCGAGGAACTTCTTGACGGACGAGGCGATGCCCTCGCCGAGCTTGCGCCACGGGGCCCAGAAGGCCTCCGCGAGCGACACCTGCGCCTCGACGACCTTGGTGACGACGGCATCCCAGTCCTTGCCGTCGCGGTCGTAGAACACGCCGTTGCGGCCGACGTAGAGCTGCGCGACCGCGCCTGCCGTGACGACGGCGCATATCTGGCGCGTGGCACCCTCGGACGGACGCGAGAGCTTGAGGTAGATGACGCAGCAGTTCGACTTCTCCACGAGCGCGGAGTGCGCGGCCTCGCTCTCGACGTGGAAGCAGAGGTTCATCTCCTTCGCGTCGATGCGGAGCGTTCCCGTCTGGAAGATCGCGAGCTCCTTGAGGTCGTAGAGGCGGCGCATGTTGACGTAGTTCTCGAGGAACTCGACGAGGTGGAGCTTGTAGCGCAGGACGCGCTCCTCGTCGTCAAGCTCGCCCTTCTTGCCCGCGTTCATGACGGGCTTCGCGCCAGCCCACGCGCGGTAGGCCGCGAACGCGCCCTTCACCTTCTTCCACTCCATGCGCGTGAGGGAGTCCTTCTCGCCGAGCACCGGCTTCACGCACTTCTCCGCGAACGCGAGGATCGCCTCGAGGTGCTTCGGATTGAGATGGTCCTTGAGCGGCAGAACCTTGTCCGCCTCCTCAGTGACGAGCGGCATGTCCTCGGGCGGAAGGAAGAACGCGTCTACGACAGGCTCGACGGCGGCGAGCGCAGCGTTCGCGTCGGCCGTGGCGTCTCCCGCGACTGCCACCTCGGGGTCCTTGCCCTTCGCCTCCCAGTCGGCGAGCGCCTGCTTGTCGGCGGCGGAAGGAGCGAGCTTGGCGAGGTCGGACTGCTTCGCGGTGATGTCCGCGAGTGCCTTCTCCTCTGCCTCGCCGGAGGTGAAGAGGGAATCGAAGTCGACCTTCTTAGCCTTGAGGAAATCGATTGCTGCGAGGACTTCCGGCGTGCGGATGCGCCCGTCGTGGTCGGTGTCCATGAGTTCGAGCATGCGCGCGTCGAACCTCACGCCCGTCGTAGGCATCGAGATAGCAATCCACTGCTTGCGGTCGAGTTCCGCCAGCGCGGCGACGTCCGCGCCGCATTTCAGGGAGACCTGGCTCATGCGCCCGGCCCTAAACCATTTCCAGTTGTAGCTCATTTTTGCTCCTTAGCTTTTTCCGATACCCGCTATTATACCAAATCTTGAGGGCCCGTGGCGGACTTTGCCCAATGCGGCAATGACAGACGGAGGGTAAATATGGTATACTAGTATGCAAATGAAACAGCAAGAACGCCCCAGTCCGATGCCACTGCCCACAATCAGGAGATATCCGATCTACCTGCGGGAGATCCGTTCCATGATCGCAAGGGGCGCACTGCATGTCTCAAGCGCGGTCCTCGCCGAGAAGCTCGGGCTCGACCCGGTGCTCGCGCGCAAGGACCTCGCGATGGCCGGCGTCCCCGGCAAGCCGCGCCGCGGCTATCCCGCAAAGGACCTCGAGCAGGCGATCAACCGCGCGCTGGGATGGGACAACGTCATTGACGCGGCGCTCATCGGCGTCGGCTCGCTCGGCCAGGCCCTTCTCGGCTACTGCGGCTTCGAGGAGCAGAACCTCTCCATCGCCGTCGCCTTCGATTCGAATCCCGGGCTCAACGGCCTGACAATCCGCAATGTCAAGGTCAGGCCCCCTACCGACCTCCCGCGCCTCGTGAGCAGGCTGAACATCAGGCTCGGCATTCTCACCGTCCCGAGCTCGGCCGCGCAGGAGTGCGCCGACCTCATGGTGCGTGCCGGAATCGTCGGCATATGGAACTTCACTAACGTCCAGCTCTCCGTCCCCAAGGGGGTTACGGTCCAGAACGTCGACCTCGCGCAGTCCCTCGCCGTCCTCTCCCACGCCATCACCCAGAAGTAACTACTTGCCCAGGATCTCCTCGCGCAGCCTCACGCGGGAGAGGAATCGCGCGTGCAGGAGAAGCGGGGGAATCGTCGCGAGCTGGCAGAGAACGTCAGAGACGGGCATCGACAGCCATATCGCAAACGGCTTGTCGTCCATGAAGTGCGGAAGGAACCACACTATCGGAAGCAGCACCACGCCCTGCCTCAGCATCGAGAGCGCAATCGACACCGCCGGCTTCCCGATGGATTGGAAGTACGTCGTCGCGAGGACGTTTACCGAGATCGTCCATATCATGCAGTTCGCGAGCGCAAGGTCGCGCGCGCAGAGCGACACGAGCTCCTCGCTGCCGGAATGCACGAACAGCTTCGCGAGGAGATACGGGAACGGAGGCACCACCTGGACCACGAACGCCATGAACGTGAGCGCGCTCGTGACGACGAAGCCTGTCTTCAGCGTCGCGAGCACGCGGCGGAAGTTCCGCGCGCCCCAGTTGTATCCGAACAGCGGCTGAAGCCCCTGCTGGCATCCGAGTATCGGCATGAAGACGAGGATGAGCGCCGAGCTGAACACGCCGAGCGACGCGATCTCGTCCGTGCGCGCAGCCTCGTCCGGCATCCACTTCGCGAACGCGATCTGGAGCGACGCGACGATGACGGCGCTCATGAGCTGCTGGAGGAACGGGGCGAGTCCAATCGCAAGCGTGCGCACGAGGAGCTTCGGATATATCCACACGCGCCTGAGCCTCAGCCTTATGACGGTCTTCCCGCTCCAGTAGTACCAGAACGCGCACAGGCACGAGAGCAGCATCGCGACGTCCGTCGCCCACGCGGCGCCTTCGATGCCCATTCCGAAGCCGAAGATGAGGAGCGGATCGAGCACCATGTTCGCGCCGAATCCGACGATCATGCACGTCATGGAGCGAATCGCACCGCCCTCGGCGCGGTGCAGGGCGGAGAGCCCGAACGCGAGATGGGAGAAGAGATGGGAGAACAGGACGATCTCGAGGTACGACTTCGCGGCGGCCCGTGCGCCGGCCGTGACCTTGTCCGCCCCGCAGACGGACAGAAGAGGGTCGATGTAGATGTAGAGAAGCGGAATGAGGACGGCGTAGAACGCGATCTTGAGCGCGACCGTCTCGCCGACCAGCTTCTCGCAGGAAACGCGGTCGTTCTCGCCGAGCTTGATCGAAAGCACCGCGGCGTGTCCGACGCCGACCAGCGGACCGAACGCCGTCAGCAGCATCATGACGGGCATCGCAATCTGCAGGCCCGCCATCGCGTCCACCCCGCACCAGCCGATGAACGCGCGGTCCACCACCGAGTAGAGCGCGTTCAGGGTCATCGCGACGAGCGCGGGCCAGGAATACTTCAGAAGGACGCGTCCGATCTTTCCGGACGCAAGCTCCGCGATCTCAGAAGACGATCGCGACATCGGGGAGGGCCTTGCGTATGCGGGCCATTTCCTCCGGCGGAATCTTCAGCTCGCCGAGCTGGAGGGCCTTCATGCCCTTCCACGCCGAGAGGTCGGCGGGGAGCCGTTCGACAAGCGTGCGCGAAAGGGAGAGGAACTCAAGCCCCTTCTTCTGCGCGAGCCACTCCGGCACCTCCTTGATCGGATTCCCGCTCAGCTCGATGTCGGTGAGCGACGGAAGGTCCTTCAGCTGCTCGGGGACTTCGGTAAAGGAGTTGTCGCGCAGGTATATGCGGCGCAGCGACGAGAGAGCGGCGAGCGACGGCAGCGCCGAGAGCTTGTTCTCGTTGAGCCTGAGCCACTTCAGGCCCTTGAACGCCGCGATTCCGTCGAGGTTCGTGATCGCGTTGCGGTCGAGGTTGATGTAGTCGACCACTTCCGCGTCAAGGCCGGAGGCCGCCGATGCGAAGTCGGCGAACCCCCTTCCCTGAAGGTATGCGCGAGCCTCGGCCGGCACGGTCTTGTAGGCCGGCTCCGGCTCGTCGAAACAACCCGCCGTCGCCGCAAGCGCGGCGACGAGCGCGTATGCGGCAATGTTACGCATTGGCCGCGGCCTGGATGATTCCGGCGAAGTCGGCCGCCTTGAGCGCCGCGCCGCCGATGAGTCCGCCGTCGATGTCCTTCTTCGCGAGGAGCTCCGCGGCATTGCCGGGCTTCATCGAGCCGCCGTACTGGATGCGGATCGTCTCGGCCGTCTCGGCGCCGAAGAGCTTCGCGAGCGTCGCGCGGATGAACGCGTGGACGTCCTGGGCCTGCTCGGGGGTCGCGGTCTTGCCGGTGCCGATCGCCCACACGGGCTCGTACGCGATGACGAGCTTAGCCGTGTCCGCGGCGGTGACGTCCTTGAGTCCGATCTTGAGCTGGCGTCCGACGACTTCCTCGACGAGGTCGGCCTCGCGCTCGGCGAGCGTCTCGCCGACGCACATCATGACGGTGAGTCCGGCGGCGATCGCGGCGAGCGTGCGCTTGTTGACCGTCTCGTCCGTCTCGCCGAAGTACTGGCGGCGCTCGCTGTGTCCGGTGATGACGTACTTCGCCCCGGCGTCGACGATCATGCCCGTGGAGATCTCGCCCGTGAACGCGCCGTGGTCCTCCCAGTGGCAGTTCTCGGTTCCGACGCCGACCTTCGTGCCGGCCGCGGCCGCGACCGCAGCGGGAACGTCGATCGCGGGCGTGCAGCACACGATCTCGACCTTGTCGGCGTACTGCGCGGTCGCTTCGGCAACAGCCTTCACAAGCGCCGCGGTCTCCGACGGCTTGACGTTCATCTTCCAGTTTCCTGCTATGATTTTAGTTCTCATTTTTGTGTTTCTCCTTGAAATCTTGGTGGAGGGTTGGAAGTTTGGAGGGTTGGAGGTTTGGAAGTTTGGCTAAACCTCTAAACCTCTAAACCTCTAAACTTCTAAGCATCTAAACCTCCAAACATCTAAACCTCCAAACCTCTAAACATCCAAACCTCCCCCCTTCCGGCTTTCGGCCTGGAACTTCCTGTGCTTCACCCCGGCCGCCTTGAACATCTTCTTGACGGTATCGAGGAAAGCGTAGTCGCCTCCATAGACGACCTCCTTGAGCCCAGAGTTGATTATGAGCTTCGCGCACGTGAGACACGGCGAGATCGTGATGTAGATCGTCCCACCGGCGATGGAGTTGCCGTAGCACGCCGCCTGGCAGATCGCGTTCTGCTCGGCGTGGGTGCAGAGGCACTCCTCGAGATGCGTCCCGCTCGCGACCTTTCCGGCGCAGCGCGGACACCCCCCGTCGAAGCAGTTCTTGACGCCCTTCGGAGTTCCGTTGTATCCGGCGGACAGTATGTGGTTGTCCTTCATGATCACGGCGCCGACCGATCTGCGCAGACAGTTGCTGCGCCTCGCGACGACGGCCGCGATTTCCATGAAGTACTCGTCCCAGCTCGGACGCGGATCTTTGCCTTTCCTTGCCATTAAGGAGATATTATACCAAAAATCCGCGCCCATGGGCGGGACTACGCGAACTGGTATGTCTGCCCCGGCATGGGGGCGACGGAGTTAGCGATGCCCTTCTCCTTGAGGAGCTCGACCATCGCCGAGACCTTCTCGGGCTCGCCATGGACGGCGAAGGCCTGCCGGACATTGTCCTTCACCTCGCCGATCCAGTCCGAGAGCCCCGCGCGGTCTGCGTGCGCGGAGAGAGCGTTGATGATCTCAACCTTCGCCCTGAGCGGAACCTCCTCGCCGAACACCTTTATCTTCTCGCGCCTCTCGACGATGCGCCTGCCGAGCGTGTTCTCCGCCTGGAAGCCGCATATGAGGATGATGTTGTCCTCGTCCTGGACGCAGTGCTTGAGGTGGTGGAGGACTCGTCCGCCTTCGCACATTCCCGAGGCCGCGATGACGATCATCGGACCCGGCATGTCGTTGAGCGCCATCGACTCCTCGGGCGTGCCGACGAAGACCATTCCCGGATACTCTAGCGGATCCTTCCCCTCCTGCAGCATGCGCCTCGCCTCGTCGTTGTACACCTCGCGGTGCTTGGCGTATATGCGCGTCGCCTTCTGCGAAAGCGGGGAGTCGATGAACACCTTGACTTCCCTCGGAACCTTCCCGCGTTCGCGCAGCTTGTTCAGGTAGTATATGATCTGCTGCGTGCGCCCGACGGAGAACGCGGGGATGAGAAGCTTAGAGTTGTGGCGGTCTATGTACTTTAGGTACTTCTCGAGCCGCAGCTCAACGTCGTCCGCGCTCGGGTGGAACTTGTCGGCGTACGTAGACTCGATTATCAGGATGTCCGCTCCTGCCGGATACTCGTAGTGCCTTATGATCGGCTGGTCCGGCTGGCCGAGGTCTCCGGAGAACAGAACTCGGTGGTTGTGTCCGTGGTCCGAATGGATGTCGAGCTGCACCAGCGCGGAGCCGAGGATGTGCCCGGCGTTGAAGAACTCGAGCGTCACGCCGCGGCATATCTCCCGCGGCTCGTGCATATGCGTCGGCACGAAAAGCTGCATGAGGGCGTCGACGTCGCTTTCGTCGTACAGCGGCTCGAAGAGCTTCTTGCCCTCCTTGCGGCGGCGCTTGTTGATGTACTCGAGGTCGCGCTTCTGGAGGAAGCACGAGTCCCTGAGCATCACGTCGCAGAGGTCCGTCGTCGACTGACGCGCGAACACGCGCCCGCGGAAGCCCTGTCTCACCAGCTGCGGCAGGTTGCCGGAGTGGTCGATGTGGGCATGTGAGAGGATCACGTAGTCGATCTTCGCCGGATCGACGGGCAGGTTGCGGTTCTTCTCGAACGCCTCCTTGCGGTGACCCTGATACAGTCCGCAGTCGAGCAGTATGCGCTTCCCGTTCGCCTCGATGAGGTGCATGGAGCCAGTTGTCGTCTGCGCCGCGCCGTAGAATGTAATTCTCATATGCCTACATTATACCAAAAAACCGGCGCTTCCGCCACGCGCAAGGCGACGCGCGCAGAATACGGACAATGGATTCGGTATACACACGGGGAGGGATTTCTGCTATAATTTCAGCATGAAAAAGTCGCAGTCACATCCAGGGGTGCGGAAAGTGCTCATCTCGCCGAAGCTCGAGGGCAAGGCGGGGCGCGAGCATCTGTCCGGGATCCTCGGCTTTCTCGACGCGGGCCACGTGTGGGACGTGCGAATCGCGCGTTCCGCCTCCGATCTGACGCCCGACTCCGTGCGCAAGGCGCTTGACGACGGAACGGAGGGCTTTCTCCTGAGCATCACGTCGCCGAAACGCCAAAGCGAGGTCATCGACCTGCTTGCGAACGCACGCGTTCCGGTCGTGGTGCTCGACAACCACGAGCCGAGCATCAGGCGCGGTCGCTTCTCCTACGTTCGCTTCGACACGGCGGCGATAGTCGCAGCAGGTCTCGACTACTTCGAGAAGACAATCCCCGGCGCAGAGGTCGCGTTCGTTCCGGACCCTTCGCACGAGGCCTGGTCGACAGCGCGCGAGGAGGCTTTCGTCAAGCTCGCCAAGAAGCGTTCCCTCGCGGCGCACGTCTATTCCGGTCCATCCGACGGCACTCTCGCCTCCTGGCTCGCGGCGCTTCCTCCGCAGACAGGAGTCCTCGCCGCGAACGACCTCACCGCGCTGCTCGTCGTGGAGACGTGCGCGGAGGCAAGAATCGACGTCCCGGAGAGGCTTTCCGTGCTCGGCATCGACAACGACGAGCTCATCTGCGGACACACCCGTCCGCCGATAGCGACAATAGAGCCGAACTTCGCCGGCGCCGGATTCATCGCCGCCGCAACGCTGCAGAACATGATGGACGGCAGACGCACTCCGCGCGAGCTCAAGGTCGCGGAAAGCGTCAACCGAATCGTCGCGCGCCAGTCGGCTCGTCCGTCGGGCGGCAAGCCGCTGCTCGTGCGGCGCGCCATGGACCTCATACGCGCGGACGCCACGAAGCTCGACGTGAACAAGCTGGCGAACGCCATCGGCGTGTCGCGCACGAAGCTTACGGACGCCTTCGCCAGAAACGGAACCTCGATAGCCGCGGAGATCAGGGAGGTAAGGTTCGCAAAGGTGCTGGAGCATCTGTCGGATCCCCACCAGGCGATAGGCCCGATCGCGAACTTCTGCGGATGGAGGTCCGAGACGCATCTCATGCACTTCTTCCGCAAGCGTACCGGGATGACGATGCGCGAATGGCGCAAACGCCATCTCGGTTCCGACGCCGACGCAGGGGACGGGAAGCAGTCCGACGCCTAGTCGCGCTTGGCGGAGCGGAACGCCAGCGCGTAGGCGAGCACCACGGCGAAGCAGATCGCCGGCACGACGAACGACGCGCGGAGCGAAACCGACGAGGCGTGGAGGTTCGGATCGACCGCCGCGTCGAACATCGGCACGAGCCTTGCCCAGAAGCCGGGGTTGTCGATTATAGACGCCATCCACGGCGTAAGAAGCGCACCTCCGACGATCGCCATGATGAGCCCAGCCGCGCCGAGCTTGTGCGCGCGCGGATCGATTCCGCCGAGGCCGATTCCGTAGATCGTCGGGAACATAAGCGACATGAACCCGCTCATCGAGCAGAGGCACAGCACGTTCGCGGAGAACGGAAGCGAGCAGACGGTGAAAAGGACGTCGCTCTTCAGGTACATGACGCCAAAGCTCGAGAGTATCGCGCAGACGGCGAACACGGCCATCATCTTGGCGGGGTTGAACCACTTCATCAGGAAAGTGCATATCCAGCGACACGCGATGAAGAGGCACAGCGCAATGAGATAGTAGGACGCGCCCTGCTCCGGCGTGACGCCGAGCTCCTTCTGGCAGTAGACGTTCATCCACGTCCATGCCGCGATCTGGACGCCGACGTAGAAGACCTGCGCGATTACGCCGCAGTACCAGCGCGGGGAGCGCATGAGGATTCCGAGGACCTCGCGTACGGGAGTGGGATCGGACTCCGGACGGTCAACGTCCGTCGGCTTCGAGAAGAAGAAGAAAAACCATATCGCGGCCGCGATGGCGCAGAGTCCGACATACGGAACACACACCCAGAACAGCTCGCCGTGGACTATTCCCGCAAGCTCCTCCGGCGGCATCGCGAGGCGCTGCTCGGTCGTCGCAGGATTGAGATGCGACAGGATGAGCTGCTGCGCGAGGATGATGCCGACGAAAGAACCGAGCGGATTGAACATCTGCGCGAAGTTGAGACGCCTCACGGCGGTCGACTCGTCACCAAGGGCAAGCACGTACGGATTGCACGTCGTCTCGAGGACGGCGCATCCGCCGGCGACGATGAAGATGCCGACGATATACGTCCAGAAGCTCTGCATGACGCAGGCGGGCACGTAAAGCAGCGCGCCGATGACGTAGACGCCGAGTCCGGCAAGGACGCCCACGCGGTAGCCCGCCCTCTGGATGAGGAACGACGCCAGGAGCGCGATCACGGAGTAGGCTCCGTAGAAGGATATCTGGACGAAGCCGGCCGTGGACTGGCTCGTCATGAATATCCTCTGGAACGACGGAACCAGATTGTCCGTCATGTTGTTGAGGAGCCCCCACAGCGCGAAGCAGCTCGTCAGCATCGCGAAGATGGCGACGAAGCCCCGCGGCACGACCGGCGCGGCGTTGTCCCTGCTCATTGCCTTATTCCTCCGGCGTCTCGTCGAACGTGAAGTCGGGGAAAATCTCCTGCGCATGCTTGAGATAGTCCGGAAGCGCCTTCACTGCGGCCTTGGCGATCTGCTCGGCGCGTCCCGCGGCCGTCGGGTCGTCTCCGCAGATGATCTGCATCGTGAGCGCGGCGCCCATCATGGCGTCCGCCCAGGGCTGGAGGCTCAGGCGCTTGCCGTCCTTGAGCTTGCTGACGTCCTTGCCCTTCTCGATGAACCTGACGATGAGCTCGTTGAGGTTGCCGTGGTACTGCTGGTAGAACTTCACCCACGTCATCTTCATCGGCGTCTTGCCGTCGGGCTTGAGGAGCTTGAGCCCGTCCTTCTCGTTGATCTCGGTGATTGTATAGCCTGCGAGCTTGGAGCGCTGGAACTTCAGGTCCTTGCAGTTGGCTATGAACACCTCCTGGACGGTGGCCATCATGGCGACCTTCTTGATGAGGGTTCTCGCCAAGAGCTGGCTCTCGGAGTACTTGAACTCGTCATGCATCGCCTGGAGCTGGCGGATCGCGCCGGACCAGTTGAGCTGGCGGAACGTCCCGGCCTCGACGAGCGAGTCGAACTTCTCGCGGATCTTCTTGTTGTCCTCCTCGATCGTCTGGGCCTTAATCCTGGCAAGCTCCTCCTGTCGCTTCCTCTCCCTCTCTTCCTCCTCGAGCTTCTCGATCTCGCGCTTCATCTCCTTGACGGCCAGAAGCATCTGGTTGACGGACTGCTGAATGGTGCTCGCGCCGCGCTGGCGGATGTAGTTGCCGGCCTTCTGGACCTTCGAGACGTCCTCGGAGGCCTTGATCGCATCGTATTCGCTCTTGACGTCGATGCTGAAGTCGCCCGCGCGCTTCATCGCCTCCATGGTCCCCTCGGTCACGCTGAAGGAGTCGATCTTTGCGACGAGGTCGTCAATGCGCTTCTTTATGCGGAGGGATGCGGCCTTGCATCCGTACGCACGTCCCCAGAGCTCGTTCATGCTGACAGTCGCGCCCGTTAGCATATCGTTGATCTTCGTCCTGAACCCTGCCTTGATCGCGGCGAGTTCGGGGCTGTCCCCGCTCTCTGCTGTAGGTTCGGGCTCGGGCTCGATGGCTGCTGCCGCGGCCGCCTCCGCCTTTATGCGCTCGTCCTCCTCGCGCTCGAGCTTCTCCTTCTGCTCCTTCTCCCACGCCGCCTTCGCCTTGAGATACTCCTCATGCTCGGGCGAGGCCGTGTCGGCCTCCGCGTCGGTCGGATCGCGGAACTTCGGGACGACAACCGCGCGTCTCGCGGGGGCCGCCTTCGCCGCCGCGGGCTTTGCCGCGGCCGCAGGTGCCGCAGCGCCGGGAGCCTCAGCCGCGGCTGGCGGCGCGTTCGTGGCCGCGATAGCCTCGAGAAGCTCCGCCGTCGGCGGCGGCTTGATGCGGGAGAGCCTGCTGGCGTCGACCTCGCTGGACAGCTCCTTTCTCAGCTTTTCCGTCGCCTTCTCGCAGTCGAGCACCGCCTTGCGGGCAAGCTCGTCGACCTCTTCGCCGAACTTGATCGCGTTTTTGCGCGTATCGGCGATCGCGGTGCGCGCGAGGTCCAGCTGCTTCGCAATCTGCTCCTGCTTCTCCCGCTCCCTGGTATTGCGGTCGGAAATGACATACCAGACAAGCGCGCCCGCCACGAGCGCGATCACGCCGATAGTGATGCCAATCACCGCCGCGACCTTGCCGGCAACGCCGCCGCCTTCCTCAGCATCGCCGGACTTCGCGACGGACGTCATCGTCGGGCGGCGCATTACCTTTGAGGTAGTCGTTGTCGTCGGCGAGTCGGCGCCTTCCTCTCCGCCCTCTCCGTACTGCGGCCCCTCGCTGTTGTCGTCGGCGAGGTTTGAGGTCGCAGTCTTCATCTTGAAGCGCCTGCGCCCCTTAGTGCCGAGCTTGAACGAACCAGTCGCCATGCGCTCCGAGCTGCCGGGCGTAAGGCCGTACGTCATTATGCGCTTGAACTCCTCGAGGAGCGCCTCGAAGGACGGGAAGCGGTCCGCCGGGTCGAGCGCGAGCATCCTGAGGATGAGCGCGTCGATCTGCGGGGAGATGCCCTGACGAACCTGGCTGGGCGGGACGGGCGCGCCCTCGAAGCGCTTCCTCACCACCGCCGCCGCGTCGTCGCCCTCGAAGGGAGCGACACCGGTGAGCGCGTGGTAGAGCGTGCCGCCGAGCGAGTACATGTCGGCCCTGAAGTCAATCGGCTCCTTCTTGACCTTCTCAGGGGCGATGTAGTAGGGCGTGCCCCAGATCTCGTTCGTGTTCTTCTGCATCGCCGCAAGGCCGAAGTCGACGAGCTTGGCGTTTCCGTTCGAGTCGAGAAGCACGTTCTCCGGCTTGACGTCGCCGTGAACAAGCCCCTGGTCCGCCGCGCACCTGAGCGCCTGCGCGACCTGCTCGCCTATCTTCATCACGCGCGTGATGTCGATCGAAGAGCCGGCGTGCTGCATTAGTTGGTCAAGCGAGCCGCCAGCCACAAGCTCCATGGCGATATAGGGCATTCCGCTCGCGATGCCGTAGGTGTAGATCTGGGCGATGTTCGGATGGATCAGGCGCGCGGCGGCCTGCGCCTCGCGCTTGAACTTCTCCACGAACTCCGCGTCGTCGCCGTACTCCTTGAGCATCACCTTTACGGCGACGGGACGGTCGAGCATCTTGTCGCGGCCCATGTAAACGCCGCCCATGCCGCCACGCCCGAGCTCGCGCTCAAGAAGGAGGTTTCCGGTCTCGCCGAACACGCTAGGTGTCGGAATCAGCTGCTCTTCGCTCATCTTATTATCCTCCATCCGTTGAATGGCCAGAACACAACGCTGCCGACACCGCGCAGCTTTGACCCCGGAACGGGGCCCCAGTAGCGGCTGTCGTAGCTGTTGTTGAAATTGTCTCCGCAGGCGAAGTACTCGTCTTCGCCCATCGTCACAGTCTTGGGAAGGTCTTCGCGCACATTGCCGCGCGCGTCGGTCGCCGGATGCTCCAGCACGTACGTCTGGCCGGGCGTCGCCTTCATGCGCTTGATGTAGTGCGTCCCCTGGGGAAGCCCCTCGATGCCGGTCGTCGAGAATATCATCACCTCGCCGGCATGCGGCTTGAAGAAGTTCCACTTCCAGCGGTTAACGAATATGAAGTCGCCCGTCACCACCGCGCCCTTCCAGACCGTGTCGCCAGCGTCGAAGTGGCGCCCTGCGATCGAGTGGCACGCATCCGTCGGAAGCTTAAACGACTTCCCGCTTGGCCCCACGCGTACGTTGGCGAAGCCGTCGTTGCGCGGCTGCACGCGCGCGATGCCCGGAGCCGTCGCCTTGTACTCTACGACGCGCTCGCCCGTCCACGCCCACTTGAGAATCGAAAGAGGGAACACGTCCCACGCACCCTTCTCGACGCCGGCCTTCGTGTGGTAGCCCCACAGCGTCTCCTGCATCGAGCCGGTCGGAATGTTGAACGGCTCGTAGAAGTACGCGCGGAAGCACATCGCGACCGATATCGCGACGACGAGCGTGTCGAGCCACTCGCGTCCGTACGCCTGCCAGGACTTGGCAGGCTTCTCGTCCGCAGTCGGCTCGTCCGGGACCTTGAAACCCTCGGTGATCTCGCTCATGTGCGGTAGTTGGGGGCTTCCTTGGTTATCGTGATGTCGTGCGGACGCGCCTCGCGCTGTCCCGCGGCGGTGACGCGGTAGAACTTGCCGCGCTTCTGCAGCTCGGCGATCGTCTTCGTGCCGCAGTAGCCAAGCGACGCCCTGAGGCCGCCGCAGAACTGCGTCATGATGGACTTGACGTGGCCGGAGTACGGAACCATTCCCTCGATTCCCTGCGGAACGAGATCGTCCTCCGCCTCGTTGTCCTGGAAGTACCGGGCGCGCGAGCCCTTGCCGTTCTTGAGCGCGGCCATCGAACCCATTCCGCGGTAGACGACGTACTGGCGTCCGTTGGAGTATATCTTCTCTCCCGGGCTCTCCTCCGTTCCCGCGAGGACAGAGCCGAGCATCACCGAGTCCGCGCCAGCCGCAAGCGCCTTCGGCACGTCGCCCGAGAGCTTGATGCCTCCGTCCGCTATAACCGCGACTCCCGTGCCCCTCAGCGCCTTCGCCGCGCTGTAGACCGCCGTGAGCTGCGGGATGCCGACGCCGCAGACGACGCGCGTCGTGCAGATGGACCCCGGCCCGATGCCGACCTTGACCGCGTGCGCGCCGCACTTCGCGAGCGCGACCGCCGCCTCGCCCGTCGCAATGTTGCCCGCAATCACGTCCACCTTCGGGAAGTGCTTGACGATGTACTTCGTCATCTCCATGATGCCCTTGGAGTGTCCGTGCGCGGAATCGACGACCACGCAGTCAACCCCAGCGTCCGCGAGCTTCTCCATGCGCGCCAGGTCGCCCTTCCCGCCGGAGACGGAAGCGGACACCCTGAGGCGGTACTTGTCGTCACAGTTGTACGTCGGGTTCTTGTTCTCGACGAGACGCTGCACGTCGGTGAAGCTGTAGAGGCCGACGATGCGGCCATCCCTGTCGACGAGAGGGAGCTTGCCGACCTTGGCCGCGCGCATGAGCTCGTACGCCTTCTTGAGGGTGGTGCCGGGCTTCGAGGTAATCGGCGCAGGCTGCATGACGTCGCGGAGCTTCTTCGCCTCCATTGGCGCAAAGCGCATGTCGGACGACGTGATCATTCCGACGAGGCGGTCCTGCGCGTCGAGAACCGGGAAGCCGTTGAACTTTAGCCCCATGCGCTTCTTCTCCGCGCGCAGGAAGGAGATGTCGTCGTCCTCGTGAAAGCAGATCGGCTTCGCGATGAGCCCGTTGAGATAGTTCTTGACCTTCGCGACCTCCTTCGCCTGTTCGTCCTCCTCGAGATTCTTGTGGATGACTCCTATGCCGCCCGCAAGCGCCATCGCAATGGCCATCGGCGCTTCGGTCACGGTGTCCATCGCAGCGGAGATGAACGGAATCTTCATCGTCGTGCGGCTGGTGAGCTTCGTCTCGAGGGAGGCGTCGTCGGGAAGGAAGTCGGCATACTGCGTGACAAGCGTCACGTCGTCGTACGTGAGGCCTTCGTAGGGGAAGGTCTTCATGAAATCGTCAAGATACTTGTTCATATGTGGCTCCATGGGCGCACCGCGCCCTTTTTACCCGAAGATTATACTATTTTTCTGCGCCTAAATCAATGCGCCGCCGCAATTTGGTATAATATCGTCCGATATGAACAAGGCATGGAGCATACTGCCGGACGAATGGAAGCCGATCCTGAAGGAGCGCGGAATGCGCGCATTCAGGGCGGACCAGATACTTCAGTCCCTCTACAGGGACTACATCACGGACTGGGACCAGGCAACGACCCTCCCTAAGGACTTCCGCGAACAGCTGAAGACGGAGTTCCCCATCACCCGCACGGAGGTGAAGGCCGTGTCGGAGTCGTCGGACGGCACAAAGAAGCTCCTCCTCGCCTTCGAGGACGGCAACGCCGTCGAGACCGTCCTCATACCCGCGACCGGACGCTTCACGCAGTGCATCTCCACCCAGGTCGGATGCGCCATGGGCTGCGCCTTCTGCGCCTCCGGCGCGCGCGGAGTCGTACGCTCGCTCACCGCCGACGAGATCGTCGCGGAGTACATGGCCGGACGCGCCCTCGGCGAAATCACCAACATCGTCGTCATGGGAATGGGCGAGCCCTTCGCGAACTACGACGAGACGATGCGCGCGCTCAAGCTCATCAACGCCGGGCGCGGGCCGAACCTCGGCGCCAGGCACATTACGCTGTCGACGTGCGGCGTCGTCCCGGGCTTCGCGAAGCTCGCCGCCGAAGGCATCCAGTTCGAGCTCTCCGTCTCGCTCCACGCCCCGAACGACGAGCTGCGCTCCCAGCTGATGCCCGTGAACCGCAAGTGGCCGATCGACGAACTCCTCGCCGCCTGCGCGGACTACACCCGCGCGACGAAGCGAATCATAACGTTCGAGTACACCGTCATAAAGGGCGTCAACGACTCGCGCGAATGCGCCGAGGAGCTCGCGCGGCAAGTGCGCCGCGTGCCGATGGCGAAGGTCAACCTCATCCCGCTCTCGCCTGTCTCGCACCGTCCGGACTTCAAGACGCCCGACGAGCGCACGATGCTGATGTTCCTCGACATCCTCATGAAGAACCACGTGCAGACCATGCTCCGCCGCTCGCGCGGCAAGGATGCCGACGCTGCCTGCGGACAGCTGCGACTGCGCTCGCTCGGCTGACCCCGCGGCCCTTCCCGCTCCGGCTACTCCGCCGCAAGGGCCAAATCGCAGAGTCGGTCTACGGAGGGATCGTCCGTAAGTTCGTGGAGGAATCTGCGGCGGAACTCCAGGTGCCCGCGCTCGCGGCAGATGCGCCGCGCCGTCGCGTAGTGGAGGCCCGAGAGCATCCACCCCACCTGGATGAGCACGAAGTCGGCGAGCGACTTGATCTCCTGGTAGTCGACGGGAAGCCCCTTCGCGATGCAGTCGACCACGGCCGGACTCGGCGCGGCGTCCGTGCGGAGGTTCCAGAACGCGCGCGAGTCCGTGCGCCAGTCCGTGTTCTCCACCTGGTCTTCCAGCACGCGGAAGATGTCCAGCTTGTCAGCGTCGCGCACCGTATGCGAACACGCCTCGGTGAGCGCGTCGAGTCCGTCCGGTATCTCGCGCCTGTTGTGGTACAGTACCGCCTTCAGCACCGCATCGCGCGTCGCCCCGTCCGGACAGACCTCCACGAGCCACCCCTTCTCCTTCACGATGTCGTGGGAGAATACGGCGTGGTCCACTGAATCCGAATCGCGGAATGTGTTGTACAGCTTCAGCTGCTCGTAGCGTCCGGTGTCGTGCAGCAGCGCCGCCGCGAGCGCCGCCGCGCGCGTCGCCGCGTCGAAGTTCTCGCCGTCCGCGATTGCCTCGGCGTTCTTGACGACAAATCCGGTGTGGATGCGCTTGAGGCGCATCATCGACGGAAGCTTCCCGTCCGCGTCCCTGTACGTGTCGACGTATGCGTCGTAGAGACGCGTCAGTTTCTCGAGGTTCATACCAGCTTTATCCTTTTCCATTTTCCGCCCCACCACCTTACGGCCGTTCCGGCGCAGATAAACACGACGTACACTACCATCGTGCCCCACAGCGCCGTCATCGTGTTGTGCCATTCCGCCACCGCCCACACGAGCGGAAGCCAGAAGCCGAACGCCGCGGCGACCATCCACCACATGACGAACTTCGTGTCGCCCGCGCCCTTGAGCGCGCCGGAGACTATGACGTCCGCCGCGTCGAACACCTGCCACGCGGCCATCAGGAGGAACAGCTTGAAGCCGAGGGAGTAGAACGACTCGGAATCCGCCTCCCCGGATGCGAAGAGCGAGAGTATCGGCCGGCAGAACACGACCGCGAGGAGCGAGAGAACCGCGACGAGCGCAAGCCCCATGCGGAGCGTGCGCATGGCATCGCGGTGCGCCGCCGCGCTGTCGCCGCGCCCCTGGGCCTGCCCCACGAGCGTCGCCGCGCATATCGCGAACCCCTCCATCGGCGCGAAGAGGAAGTAGTTCACCTTGAAGCATGCGTTCGAGACGGCGAACTCCTGGTCGCCGATGCGTCCGGTGACAAATACGAAAATCGTGAAGGAAAGTATGTTGAGCGCGGAATACGCGCCGCTCGGCACGCCGTAGCGCAGCACCTTTCCGACGAGCGGCCACAGGCCCGGCGCGGCGGATGCGCCGCGGTCCTCGCGCGAACGCATGTCGCGCTCGGCGAACCACGCAAGAACGCCCCACTGGACGAACATCGAGGCGACCGTCGCGTACGCGGCTCCGGACATGCCAAGGCGCGGACAGCCGAGAAGTCCGAAGATAAGGACCGGATCGAGCCCGGCGTTCACCGCGTTTCCGAGAATGTTCACCCAGAACACGAGACGCGTCTTCCCGCGTCCCGTGAAGTAGGACGACGCGGCCATCTGTCCGCACAGCGCGATCGCCCCGAAAGACACGATCGAGTAGTACGACGTCGCGCGCGCGACAACCGCCGCGTTGTCCGACATGAGCGGGGCGACGAGGAGCCCGAGCGGAATCACCGCGACGGCAAGGAGCCCCGCGGCAAGCGTTATGACAAGCCCGGCCCTGTAGCTGGTCCTTATGCCGCGCAGGTCGCCCGAGCCGTGGTACTGCGCGACGAACGTGCCGGAATAAGCGACGACCGACTGGAAGAACCCCATGACGAGCACCGCGAGCATCGACGCGGGGAGCGACGCCTCGAGGCTCTCCATCGACTCCTGCGAGAGAAAGACGCCGTCGACGAACTGCATGACGGCGTTGTTGAGCATCCCGAGCGCCAGGGGCCACACGAGCTTCGCGATGTCGACGTATGGCCTCAGGTTCATCCGCCCTGCTCCGGCGATTCATGCTGCGTCGCCATAAACGCCGTGACGTCGTTCGGGCGATACGCGTTTAGCACCGCCTCCGCGGCCACCGCGTCGCCGTCGCGCACGGAGCACTCGAAGCTCGCCGACTCCGCATCGCTGAAGACGTCCTTCGCCGTCACTTCGTATGTCTTCCCGACCTCGAATGCGGGGACGTGCATCCTTATCCTGCGCGTTCCGAGAAGGAACCCGGGGCGCGCCGGACGCGTCGAGCCCGCCACGCGGTCGAACACGCCCGCGAGCGCGGCCGCCGCCTGGGCCATCAGCTCTATCGACGCCCAGTTCTCGCACCATTCGCCGCGTATCGTCGCGCGCGCGACGAGCGAGCGCTCCTTCTCGTCAACGGACACAATCTCGTCCAGAAGCACCATCGGCGGACGGTGCGGGAGAACGTCTTCAAGCCGATATGACGACGCTGGCATTTGATCCTCCGAAGGCGAAGCTGTTTGAAAGAGCGGCGCGGCACTTCCCCGCGCGGACGAGAAGACAGCAGATCGCGGCCTCAACCGCCCCCGCCGCCCCGAGGCAGTGCCCTGTGAGCGACTTCGTCGACTCGCAGCGCGGCGAATGCGCCGCGCCCGCGAAGACGCGTCCTACCGCCTTCATCTCCATCTCGTCATTGGCGCGCGTGCCAGTTCCGTGCAAATTGACGTAGTCTATGTCCGAAGGCGCAAGCCCGGCGTCAGCGATTGCCGCGCGCATGGACGCCTCCGCGCCGAGGCCTTCCGGATCAGGCGCCGTCGCGTGGTATGCGTCGGAACTCTCGCCGACGCCGGCGAGAAAGACATCCGCGCCCTCGCGCTCCTTTTCGAGGGCGAAGAGCGCGACGCCCTCGCCGAGGTTGATGCCGTCGCGGTCCGGGGCGAGCGGACGGCACCGCCCTTCGCTGAGCGCGCCGAGCGCATGGAAGCCGTTCATCGCGAAGCGGCAGCGTCCGTCGACGCCTCCCGCTATCACCGCGTCGCATATGCCGCGCTCAACAAGGCGTCGTGCGGCCGCAAATGCCTTCGCCGAGCTGGAGCACGCCGTCGATATCGTGTAGGCCGGACCCTTCAGTCCGAGAAAGTCCCTGAGGAAGAGCGCAGGCGTACCGAGTTCTAGCGTCGCGAAGTCGAACTCCTTCGGCTTCTCGCCGCTGTCGAGCCAGCGGTCGACGAAAACCTCCGCCTCGTCCACGCCTGTGTTGCTCGCGCCTAGCACGACGCCGATCCTGTCCGCCCCGTACTTCGCGGCGAGCGCGGCAAATGCGCCGCGCGCCCCGTCGACGGCGAGCTTGAGGAGCCTGTTGGATCGGATGTCGAGGCTCCCGTCCCCGACGGACTCGAGCTCACCGGGGACGCCGCCGAACCAGATGGACCGGCCCGGTATGTCGCCCGATATTTCCGCCATTCCGGGCGCGGTGCCCTCAAGAAGATTCGCAAGCGTCTCGGCATTGCCGCGTCCGAGCGCGGAGGCAGTGTAGAGCAGTTCGAGGGGGAACTTCATTTCCTGAGCTCCCTCGCCCGCTCCAGAACCTGGTTGGACATCTCCTTCTTGCCGAGGCGACGGAGGCATATTCCGTAGTTGAACACAGCGGAAGCGTCCAACGGATTAATCACTACCATCGTCTCGTAGCACTTCGCCGCCGCGGCGACGTTGCCTATGCGCAGGAGCGATCCAGCATTGCGCGCGAGACGGTCAAGGCGGTCAAGGAGCATGGGATCGCGCGGATTACGCTTGAACGCGCGCGACCACATCTCCGTCGCCGCGTCGGCATTTTCGTCCCCGCCCTTCGCCGCCGTGAGGTCGCCCTGTATCACGAGCCTGCGGACGACCTGCATGGACCGAATCTCGGCAAGCGTGTCGCGGTATATGTCTTCATCGACGTCGCCGCGCGAGACCCAGTCGAGAGAGGGGATGTCCTTCGTCACGAAGAACTCAGGGCGGACATTTACGGAAAGATCGCCGGACTTGAACGCGTCCGCCGTGTCGGAGAGATTTCCGACATAGCACGCGAAGACGTCCGAAAGCGCCGTCGCCTTCGCCTCAGCAAGCACTTCGAACGCCTCCTCCCGCGCGAAGACGTCCATCATCGCGTCCATCCTTATCTTCCTCGGCGTGCGCCGTCCGACAATCGTCCACTCGTCGACGCTCTGCATCCACAGGTGCGCATCCGGGCACGGAAAGGCCTCTACGCATTCCTTGAACGCCGCAGCCGGCATGTCCTTGACATCAAGGCGCCACACAAGGACGCCGCTCTCGCCGACCTTCGAGTACGCGGAGCGCAGGGCCTCAGCGCCTGCGCGCCCCGCGAGAAAGACCATGTCGTAGCGCGATTCCGCAGAAGACTCTTCGTTCGAAACGCAGACAAAGCCGAACGGCGAGAGGAACTGGCGGAAATCCTCGGCCTTCTCGTCCGCGAGAAGAGTCTTCGCCGCAGCCGGCTTCTCGATCGCGGCGATGCACGCGGCGGCGATCTTCACCGGACGGTAGGTGCGCTCCTCCGGCTCCTCGGCAGGCTTTGCCTCCTCGTCCGCAGAGTCCTTCCCGCAGCCGGCGACGAAAAGCGCAATCGCGAGGCACGCGAGCGCGGCGCGTATCGCGGCGACGCACTTCGGCACCACGCCGCGCCGCCTCTCAACAGCCGCCGCGGCGCGCGCGCCGAGTCCGCCGTCGTCCTTTAGCGCCTTGGCGAGGAACTCCCCGAGCTCCTTCTCGTCCTTGACCTGCGCTATCGCATCCGCTGCGAGGAGGTCGCTCATCACCGGACGGAAATTCTCGGTGTAGGGTCCGACCGCTGTCGGCTTCCCGCAAAGGCATGGCTCTATCATGTTCTGGCTCCCGTGCGCGCAAAGCGACTTGCCGACGAAAACGGCGTCGGCGATTCCGTAGAGTCCCATCAGCTCTCCCGTGGTGTCGGCGAGATAGACGCCTTCGCCCTTGTCTCCCCGGCTCCTTCTGATGCAGCCAAAGCCGGCCGCGCGGATGTTCGCCTCGACGGCGTCGGCCTTCTCGAAGTGCCGCGGCGCGATTACGAGCTTGATGTCCTGTAGCCTGGAGTAGATGTCGAGCAGAACCTTGTCCTCGCCCGGCCATGTGGAGCCGCCGAGGAGTATCCGGCCGGGGCCTATCCATTCGCGCAGCTCTTTCTCCTTCGGCTCGTTACGGTGAGCGACGTCGAACTTGAAGCTTCCGGTGACCTCGACGATCTCATTCGGCGCGCCGGCCGCCTCAAGGCGCGACGCGTCGAGGTCGGACTGCGCGAAGATGCGCGTGAAGGACGAGAGGACGTCGCCGAAGAACCAGCGTCCGGCCTTGTAGCGCGGCGCGCTGCGGTCGCTGACGCGCGCGTTCACGAGAAACACCGGGATGCGCATCTTCCGCGCGGTCCAGATGAAGTTCGGCCATATCTCACTCTCGGTGAGGACGATCGCGCGCGGACGGACCGTCTTCAGCGCACTCTTCACGAAGTTGGGGAAGTCGAGCGGATTGTACACAAGGACGTCGTTCTGCGAGACCTCCTTCTCCGCTGTCTTCCATCCGGTGGAGCTTGTCGTGGAGAAGCAGAACCTGACGGACGGATCGGCCTTGCGCCATTCGCGCATGAGCTGTCCCGCGACCTGAACCTCGCCGACGGAGACGGCGTGTATCCAGACGAAGCCGTCCGCCGCCCTGAACTTCTCGAGGACATCCTCCGGGTACAGCGCGAACCTGTCGCCCATCCGCGCGGCGTATCCGCCGCGGCGAAGCATGCGGACGAGGAAGCCAGGCAGAAGGAACGGATAGACGACGGCGAACAGCAGGTTGTAAAGCGCCTTCTTCAGCATCGCGCTACGAGCCGCCTCAGATGTTCGAGCCGGGCGGAAGGTCCGCCTTGACTCCGGTGCCGCAGCTGACGACCGAATCCTCGCCGATGGTGATCCACGACATCGTGGACGCATTGGCGAAGAACGAAACGCGGTCGCCGACCTTGACTCCCGAGGCAATTACCGTGCCGGGGCCCATGTTGACGAAATCGCCGACTTTCGCGTCGTGTCCAACGACGCTGTTCGCGCCGGCGATCACGAAGCGGCCGAGCTCCGCGCCGACCTGCACCACCGCACCGGCCGCGATGAACGCGCCCTCGAGGAAGTCCGTCGTCGGCGAGATCTGGGCCTTCGGGTCTATGATCGCCGGGAAGTCGTGCCCGCGCAGACGCTTCGCGATGTCCGCGCGCTTGGTGTTTTTGCCGACCGCGATGAAGACGGACGCGCCCGGATAGTCGCGAGAGGCCTCTTCTATCGTGCCGAGAATCGGGAAGCCCTCGAAATTGTCACCCTTCTTCCACTTGGGATCGTCGTCGGCATAGCCTATGATGTTCCACTGCGGCTGCTGCGAAAGCGCATTGATGCGCTCGACGGTCCAGATCGCCTCGCGGCCGAATCCGCCCGCGCCAACAATAAAGAGGTCTCTCATTGAAATTTTCCTTTCGGGTCTTCGATAGGAGTAATTATATCATATTTCTCCGCTTCGCGGGTTCGGATCAGGCCTTCGCAAGCGTCTTTATGACGGGGGCGGGAGGCTTGTTGTAGACGCGGGAATTGGGCGGTACAGACTCGATGAGCCACACGCTGCCACCGATCTCGGAATCGTGCCCTATCGTCGTGTCGCCGCCCAGGATCGTAGCGTTCGCGTATATGACGACGTTGTCCTCTATGTTCGGATGGCGCTTCAGGCCCTTCACGAGCGCGCCCTTGTCGTCCTTCGCGAAGGAGAGGCCGCCGAGCGTCACGCCCTGGTAGAGGCGCACATTGCGTCCGATGACCGTCGTCTCGCCGATCACGACGCCCGTCCCGTGGTCGATGAAGAAGCGCTCTCCGATCGTGGCGCCCGGATGGATGTCGATGCCGGTCTTGGAGTGGGCGAGCTCGGACATGACGCGCGGCAGGATCGGCACCTTGAGGGTGTAGAGCACGTGCGCAAGCCGGTGGACGGTGACTGCGTAGAGCCCGGGATACGCCATCACGACCTCCATCCGGCTCGTCGCCGCGGGATCGCCGTCGTACGCGGCGTCTACGTCGGTTTCCACAAGGCGGCGCACCTCGGGAAGCGCCGCGACGAAATCGTCGACTATCGCCTTCGCGTCGCGGCCGGGGCAGAGGAGCGCTATCTCCTTCTGGAGATCCGCCGCGATGTCCGCGACCGCGCCGCGCGCCGTGAGGTCGCCGTAGACGCACGGATGCAGCGCGGCCATGCCGTGGTTTACGATGTGGGCGACTCTCTGAGGAAGCGTCATTTCCTTCTCCTTATGCGGGCGACTATGCGCGACGCGCCGAGGTTCTTGAATCCGAGCGCCATGAGGATGCGCCCGATGAAGTGGCGGCTCTCCGCCTTCACCTCGAGTATCTCGATTCCCTCCTTGTCGCAGAGCGCGCGGAAGTCCTTGAGCGTGATGAGGTGGATGTTCGGCGTGTCGTACCACTGGAACGGAAGGTGCTTCGAGACGGGGAGCCGGCCCTTGAGCGCGAGGGTGAGGCGGATCCTGTACGCCGCGAAGTTCGGGAACGTCACTATCGCCTCGTCGGCGATCCTGAGCGCCTCGCGCAGAAGTCCGCGCGGATTCTTCACCTCCTGCAGCGTGTCCGACACGATCGCAGTGTCGTAGTGTCCGTCAGGCACCATCGAAAGTCCCTCGTCGACGTCCTCCCAGATGACGTCGTGTCCGTCGGCGATGGCCTCCTCGTAGCGGTCGACGTCAATCTCCACGCCATCGCCCTTGACGCCCTTCCTGGCCCTCAGGACGTCGAGGAGAGTTCCGTCGCCGCATCCGATGTCGATGACGCGCGAGCCTTCCTTCACCATCGCGAGGACGGTCCTGTGGTGGCGCTCCTGCCACTTCATGACCTTGACCTCGCGGTTGCCGAGAAAGCCTCCGACGACTTTGGAAAGGTGCTCGATGTCCGTGAGGAACGAGTCGTGCCCAGTCCCGCTCTCGAGATGGCAGTAGCTCACGCGCTTGTCCATGCGCATCAGCGACGCCGTTATCTCCTTCGACTGCCACGCCGGGAAGAGGATGTCGTTTTCGTACGACACGACGAGCACGCGCGCCTTGACGAGCGCGAACGCCGCGTCGAGCGAGCCGAAGCGGTCGCACGGATCGTACAGGTCCATCGAACGCGTGATGTGCAGGTAGGAGTTCGCGTCGAAGCGGCGCACAAACTTCATCGCCTGGTAGTCGAGATAGCTTTCGATCTGGAAATACGTCTTGAAGAGCCTGTCGCGCTCCGCGCGATCCTCCGCCGGGGCCTCGACGAAGTTCTTCTGGAGGTTACGCTGGAACTTCTCCTGCAGGAGCTCGCGCGAGAGATACGTGATGTGAGCGAGCTGGCGCGCTGCGGCAAGACCGGCGCGCGGGCCCTTCCCGTCGCCTTCGAGGTAGTAGTCTCCGCCCTGCCACTTCGGATCGTCCGTGATCGAGTTGCGGCTCATCACGCTGAAGGCGATCGCCTGCGTGTTGAGGTGCGCGCTCGTCGCGATGAGGCACACCTTGTCGATCTCGTCGGGATAGCGGGTCATCCAGTTCACGACCTGGAGCCCGCCGTAGCTTCCGCCGACAAGAGCGGCGAGCCGCTTCACGCCGAGCTGGTGGAGAAGCATCCTGAAGACGTCTACAGCGTCGTCGAAGGTGTACTGCGGGAACTGCGAGCCGTAGGGCTTGCCGGTGTCGGGGTTGATCGACATGGGGCCCGTCGTCCCCTGGCATCCGCCAAGCACGTTGGCGCAGATGATGTGGAAGCGGTTCGTGTCGAAGGCACGCCCCGGGCCGACCATATCCTCCCACCATCCGCTCGGCTTCTCCTCGCCCGGCAGAATGCCCGCGACATGGGAATCGCCCGTGAGCGCGTGGCAGATGTAGATGACGTTGTCCGGACCGATCGGCGCGCCGCATTCCTCATACGCCACCTCGACTTCCTTCAGCACCCCGCCATAAGCCAGCTTGAGCCCGCCCTCCGGGAGCGCGAGCCTTACCTTTTTTCGTTCGACTATTCCAACACTATCTGACATAATTGCCGCATATTATATCATATTCGGCACGCGGTTGCCCCTGTATGGCATGTTGCACAAAAATATCGCGCATCTGCGCTCGCTTACGGGAGCGCCGCGCCGACGAGCCTGGAGACGAGCTTGCCGTCCGCCTGGCCCTTGAGACGGGCCATCGTCTCCTTCATGACACGTCCCATGTCCTTCTTCGACGAGGCTCCAGTCTCCGCGACCACCGCCTTGACGACCGCCGCGACCTCGTCCTCCCCAAGCTGCGCCGGAAGGTACTTCTTGAGAAGCTCGAGTTCCTTCTTCTCGCCCTCGGCAAGTTCCGCGCGCCCCGCAGCAGTGAACTGCGCTATCGACTCCTCGCGCTGCTTCGCGCCCTTGGAGACGACTGCGAGAATGGCCTCGTCGGTCATTTCCTTCCCGGCGTTCACCGTAAGGTCCTTCGCCTTCGCGATCACGCCGCGGATTGCGTTCACCGCGACCATGTCATGCTCTTTCATGGCGGCTTTCATGTCCGCCATCAGCCTATCGTACATTTCCGACATTTGACGTTTCCTTTCCTAGTCCCACTATTATACCATTTCCTGGCATAAGGAGGTGCCCACGGGCTCACTGATTGGAGGTTCCCCAATTTTCGCAGGTACTGCCGCCCCTTCCCGACAACCCGCGCGGAATTTCAAAAACTCCGATGGTTAGGGTTCCCGCTACCGCTTCACTGCTCCGCACTTTTCAACCACACCCAGGAGACGCTCTTTGCTGTGATTATAGCGGCCTTCGGCCGTTTTATGCGGCACAGCCGCATCCAAAAACACTTCAACCGACACATGTATAGCCGTTGTATGGTGCGAAGCGGCGAAGCGGTAGCGAGAGCCCAAACGCTCGGAGTTCAATTACAAACCGGAAGTGGATTTTCACTTAACGCAAAATGAAAATTGCCACTTCACCCTTTGTTTACTGGGGTGTGGCCGTTTTCATGCCAGAAAAAGTGGGGAACCTCCAAGCTCACTGAACCTGGGCCGCGGACGACGGACTTAGTCCGGCTGCTGTCCGTCGTGCGCCTTCCAGGCGCATTCGGTTATCTTCATGTCGGTGAAGACGGCCGTAAACGACGAGTCCTCCGGGGAGCAGGCGTAGATTCCGAAGCGTATCTCGCCCGCGCCGGCGCGCATGTGGCAAGGCCGCCCCGGCCTTGCGCGGCACATCCGCACGAAATTGGATCTTGCTCAACTATCTGAAATCGCAGTGAGGGGTTGTTTCCGATGCTACTTCACAGAAAAATCGACACCATCCCAGACGAGAGGAACCTCGTCGGAATATCCGTCGAATTTGCCCGCCTTCGGCGCGAAGTAGAGGAATACTCGGAAGTCAAGCGCATCCAGTAGGGCGGGCGCACACGCCTCTAGTGACATTGCTTCGCAATGCTCGCTTTGCTCGGGCGATATGCGCACGCCGTCTCCGTCCGGTATCAGCACCGACGAGCAAGTTGCCGAATAGACG
>JAEDKA010000088.1 GCA_016296065.1 Kiritimatiellia bacterium | reverse complement strand
CTCGCACAGCCAGAGACCATGCCGCCTGACGCGCGTAAGTTCAAATGCGTAAACCATGCGGGGAATGCGGCATTCCGCGTCACTCGAGGATCAGGTCGCCGACGTGGTCGAGGTCCTTGGTGTGCGGACCCGAGAACCAGCCGCTGAAGCCGATGCGCCCTTCACCATCGTCCTCGTTCAGTATCATCGAGAGCCCGAGGTCCGCCCCGCTGCGCGGACGGAACGGCGCAAGGCACTTCCACGGAACCGCCACCTCGTAGCGGCGCGAGCCGCCCTCCAGCCGCTTCTCCGCAAGCTTCCACGGCGCGCGTCCCTCGCTGACGCTCGGATGCGCCGTCAGGTAGCAGAACGCCTCGGGTCCCGCAGGCGTCACCGCGCAGCCGTAGTCGTATTTCCCGGACTTCTCGGCGCAGTCGCGCATTGGATCGAACAGGAACTGAAGTCCGTCCTGGTTCCATAGGTTCGCCCCCGATATCGGCGCGTGATAGACGTCGTCCTTCACGTCCACGAGAAGGTACAGGCATTCCTCGTCCCACGCAGCCTTCCACGTGCACGAAAGGTCGTCGGCACCCTTCCACGCCGGCTTGTCCTTCCCATAGCGCATCGCCTCCGCGGCGGATGCGCCGATGCGCTCCACAGGCGCGTCCTTCCAGAAAGCCTCGTCGCCGAATCCGTCGATCTTCACCGCGCCCTTCGCGCGCACCGCCTTCGCGAAGCCTCCGACGTAGCGCTCCGTCACGGCCTTGCGCCCCTGGTCGTCGACGACCGTCGTGCGGACCCTGTAGATTGTCTGCGGCTCGAATTCCGCTATGCGCGCTTCAGCCTTCGCCGTCGCTCCGGGTGCAATCGTGGCGCGTCCCTCGTTCTGCCCCTTCAGGTATGCGGACGGCGCGCCGCCTTCGTTTAGGCGGAAGGTCCCGTCTGCGATCTTCCACGCGCCGGCGATCTCGACCGTCCACGTGACGTCCTTAGGCTCCGTCGCGTTGTTGACGAACTCGGACACGACTCCCGGCTCTCCCGCGGCGTTGCGCGGAGCGGCGACGGTCTTCACTCCGATCGGACTCATTATCGGCATCGAGAGTATGATCTCGGCGCACGGCACACCGTCCGCAAGACGCTGCACCATCACGCGTCCCGTGCGCGCCTCCGTCGCCTTCGGCGCGGTCACGGTCATCACGACGTCCTTTCCGCTCTGCGCGAACTTCGCCTCCCAGCGCGGGGGAAGCTTGGCGCGGAGATCGGCGGCGCGGAGGTTCGGTCCCGCAACGACGACCTTGCGGCTCGCGCCCTTGAGAATCGAGACGTTCTGCTTGGGATCGACCGAAATCGACGCGGGGGCGTGCTTCTTCGCGAGCTTCTTCGCGCTGTCGCGGTAGCGCAGCATCACAGGCTCACCCGAGATGCCGAGCGTCACCGTTCCGCCGGCGGCGGCGATCTTCTCCTTCGAGCCGTCGACGCGCGTCAGGACGATGTCCTCTGCAGTCGGAAGCGATATGCCGCGGTCGACGCGCTCGCCCTCCTTCCAGACGACGAGGAACGAGTCGCCTTCTGCGTCGCGGAAGAGATACGTCTGGACGCCGTCCTCGTGCTGAACCTCGTCGACGACCTTCTTGACGGTCACGTTGTTGATCATCGTGTAGTACATGATCGCGTCGAGGCGCGGGTTGTAGAGACAGTACTGGCAGTCGAACGTGTTGTGGCAGTCTCCGCCAGTTCCGCGCGCCTTGCCCTCACCGTCCGGATACTGTATCGTGAACCAGCTGACGCTCGCGCCGCCCTCGGCGAAGAACGCGGTGATCTTCTTGACGACCTCCTGCGCGACCGCATAGCGAGTCTGTCCCTGCGAGTTGAGCCCGAGCTCCGTACACCACACGGGCTTCTCGCATCCGTACTTCCTGCCCATCTCCCTGTAGCGGCGCACGGCCTGGCGCACGTTCTCGTATGTCTCGTAGACGTGGAAGTCGTATACGTCGCACCACTTGCCGAAGCCCTCCTTGAAGAAGCAGTCGAGCGCCGGCACGGACGTAGCGACGACGGTGATGTCCGGCTTCGCGGCATGCGCGGCCTTGTAGACCTGCTCGTAGGCCTCGACCTTCTCCTTGGCCTTCTCCGGCTTCTCGTTCGGCTCGTTGCCCTGGCAGATGAACCAGAACTTGTCGTCCTTGTGCTTCGAGACGAGGTCGAACGTCTCCTTGTACACCTTCTCGGGCGTCGTGTTCTTCCATCCGTTGCGCTCCACCTCGCAGGCGAATCCGCCCGTGTACCAGTTGTCGCCCAGCGACTCGACGTAGTCCCATCCGCTGTCGCCCCAAAGCCCTATGTTGCGGTGCCCTATCCTGTCAGCCAGCTCGAAGTACTCGCGGATGCGGCTGTCCCAGTTGCGAATCTGGAACGGAATGTCCTTCGCCGGATACTTCTTCGACTCTGGCGCGGGCAGACGCGCGAAGCCCGAGCGCTCCGTCGCCTCGGCAAATCCCTTCGGCGCGACCTTTACGTGCAGCTCGTGGTACTTCCAGACATCGACTGCCGACTTCGGCACCGAATACGTTCCCGCGTAGCGGACGCCTCCGTTGGATCCGCGAACGCGCGCAAGCTTTATCTCTGCCGGCGCGAGCGCCTCCGCGCCCCAGTAGTCGCGCACGCTCACGAGCGCCGTGCGGGAATCTGCGGGAAGCGGCTTCAGCGTCTGCACGGAGATCTCGAAGTCCATCGTCTCGTCCGGCAGGAAGAGGTGTCCGTTCGTCTTCTTCTTCCCGTCTACCGTCTTGCGTCCGTCGATGAGGATGCGGTCGACGATCTTGTCTGCCTTCTTCCGCTCGACCGGCGCCGCGTAGACGTCCTTGAACGAGCATGTCCCGTGCGTCTTGTAGTACGCCGCGGCGAAGCGCGCCTTCACGGTGCCGGACGGGAACTCGAACTCGCGCGTGACCTTTCGCCAGTTCTTCTCTCCGCACTGGTCGACGATGTCGAAGCGCGCAAGGCGATTTCCGTCGCCGCCGAGGCAGTCGACGTGCAGCCGCGCGCAGAAGCTGTTGTCGGGCGAATGGAGCGCGCTCTTCACGGTCGCGGAGACGCTCCACGGTCCGTCGCACGCGGCGAACTCGGGACCTGTCCAGGCGCATTCCTTGTGCGCGATCAGCTCGTCCTCCGTGAGGGACATAGCGAGCTCGCCCTTTCCGCCGAAGCTCTCGCTGTACGGTTTTGCGGACGCCCTTGCGGAATCCTTTGAGAAAAGCGTCACGCCGGAGAAGAGGAACTCGCCCTTCTTCGTCTCGCCGAGCACGTGTCGTCCGGCGATGATGTAGAAGCCCTTTATCGGCTGGTGCCACTTCGAGTCGTTCGCGCCGCCCCACTTTTCGTAGCGCCCAACGAAGTCGAGTGCGTCCGAGGTGCCGACGCTGTCGAAGTACCGCAGCACGGGGAAGACGACGCGCTGCCATTCGCCCGAGGGCGCGATCTTCAGCGGAAGCTGATGGCACTGCCCCGTCCCGTCGATGAGGCGCAGCGTGAAGCCGTCCGCGCCCTTCGGACACTTCACCCACAGCGAAACGGTGTCGATGTCCACTGGATCGATCCTGCACCCCATCTGCACGTACGCGCCGCCGCCGGTGAAGTCCGCCGCGAGCCTCAGCGCCGGACGCCTCTGCGCCTCGACGTCCTCCGCCGCATCAAGCGATCCCTTCGCCCCAGGGAACTCCTCGCCGCGTCCGAACGACCATCCGAACATCGGTTCGTCGGCGTCGATCAGCGGCACATCCGCCGCGGATGCGGCGAGCGGCGCGATGAACAGTGCGGACACAAGTGCGGCGATAGTTGTCTTCATGAATCGGGGCTCCTTTCGGTTTATGCCGCAATTCTACCAAAATCCCGATGCGCGCGCCACCACGGCACGGGACTTTTCCGACAAGATAAAAGCGACCTTTCGGACAACCCCGCGCCTACGCTCGGCTAGACGGGCGCGCGGAGCCGCGGTATGCGTTGGAGCCGGAGCGCGCGAGGCGGTAGCTCATCATGCGCGGCGAGAGCCCGAGCTCCTTCGCGGCCGCCGCGTGGTTCCCGCCGTGGCGCGCAAGGGCGTCGTCGAGGATGCGCCGCTCAAAAGCGGCGATCTGCTCGTCTAGCGTGAGAGACGTGCTTGAGCCGAAGGGATCTTCGCGGAACTCGTCGACCTGAAGCGCCTCGGGGAGGTTGTAGGTGTGCACGATCTCGTCGCGCGCGGTGAGCACCGCCCTCTCGACGCAGTTCTCGAGCTCGCGCACGTTACCGGGCCATGAATACGCCTTGAGCGCGTTGAGCGCGGGGACGGAGAACTGGGTGACGTTCTTCTCGTACTTGATGCGCATCTTCGCGAGGAAGCTCTGCGCGAGGAGTATCACGTCGTCCGCGCGGTCAGCGAGGCGCGGAAGCGATATCGGGAACACGGAAAGCCTGTAATAGAGGTCCTCGCGGAAGAGCTTCTTCGCCATCAGCTCCTCGAGGTTGCGGCTCGTCGCGGCGATGAACCTGACGTCGCTCCTCAGCGTCTCGTTCGAGCCGACGCGCGAGAAGGTGCGCTCCTGGAGGAAGCGGAGCAGCTTAACCTGCACGGGGATCGTCAGGTCGCCAATCTCGTCGAGGAAGAGCGTTCCGCCGTCCGCCGCCTCGGCGCGGCCGATTCGCCGCTCGCGCGCGTCCGTGAACGCGCCCTTCTCGTGACCGAAAAGCTCCGACTCCACGAGCGCCTCGGGAAGCGCCGCGCAGTTGAGGACGACGAACGGACGGTCCTTGCGCTGCGAGAGCCCCTGTATCGCCTGCGCGACGAGCTCCTTGCCCGTTCCGCTCTCGCCGCGTATGAGAACCGTCGCACCGCTCGGCGCGACCTGGCGGATCTGCTCGTATACGGCGCGCATCTCCGGGCAGTTGCCGATGATGCGTCCCGGGGTCTCCTTCACCATGTCCCTGAGAACCCGGTTCTCCTTTACGAGCGCCTCGCGCTCCGCATCCTCCTCGCGGCATACGAACGCCGCCTCCGCGACGAGGTTGGCGATTATCTCTAGAAGCTCCACGTCGCGCGCGAGCGCCGTCGTCTCGCCCGTCATGGCGCGGTCAGCGGAGAGCGTGCCGATTATCTGCCCGCGGTGGACGAGCGGCACGCAGACGAAGGAGAGCGCCTCGTTGGAGCGGCGCGACCTGGTGCGGTTGAGGAAGCGCCTGTCCTTCCTCACGTCGCACACTACCTCCGCCCTGCCCGTCTTCGCGACAAGGCCCGTGATGCCCTCGCCCAGCCTGTAGCGTCCTAGAGCGCGCTCCTCGGCGTTGAGTCCGCTCGTGGACGCAACGATCTTGAGCTCGTCGCCCTCGAGGAGCGTAAACGTCCCGCGCAGCATACCCATGCTGCGCTCGAGGATCTCAAGTGCGTCTTCGAGCAGGCGGCGGACGTTTCGTTCGCGCGCGACGGCGGAGGCGATCTCGCGGAGGACGGCTATCTCCGCCTCGACGCGTTCGTGTCTTTTTTCTGAATCCTTCATCTGCAGTGTCTTTGCCCTTTGTTTTCCCCCGTCAATACTTGAAGCCCTCGATGACCGTCTGCTTTACGCGCTTGGACTGGCGCGGATAGTCCAGGGTGTAGTGGAGCCCGCGGCTCTCGTGCCGCTTCTGCGCGCACTTAACGATGAGCTCGGCGCAGACGGCGAGGTTCCTCAGCTCGAGCGTGTCGGGCGTCACGAGGTACCTGAAGTAGTATTCGCGTATCTCCTTGCGAAGCGTCTTGATGCGGTGCGCGGCGCGCGCGAGGCGCTTGTTAGTGCGCACGATGCCGACGTAGTCCCACATGAGGCGGCGAATCTCGTCCCACATGTGCGAGACAAGCACCGCCTCGTCCGGCGGCACGGCGGACCCGATGCGCCACGCCGGGATCGCCGGGGCTTTCTTCCTTCTGCCGGCGCCCCACTTGTCGGGATGCGCGGCGAGGCGCGCGGCGCAGAGGCGCGCGCAGACGAGCGCCTCCATCAGCGAGTTGGACGCGAGGCGGTTCGCCCCGTGGAGTCCGGTCGAGGCGCACTCGCCTATTGCCGAAAGCCCCGGGATCGACGTCACGCCGTCGCTCGTCGCCTTGATGCCTCCGCAAGTGTAGTGCGCGGCGGGGACGATCGGAATGAGGTCCTTCGCCATGTCGATGCCGAACTCCATGCACTTGTGGTAGATGTTCGGGAAGCGGTTCATCAGGTACGCGCGGCCCTTCTTCCTGATGTCGAGGTACATGCAGTCGTCGCCCGTGCGCTTCATCTCGGAGTCGATCGAGCGCGCCACGATGTCGCGCGGTGCGAGCGAGCCGCGCGGATCGTACTTCTTCATGAAGGGCTTGCCGTGCTTGTTCACGAGCACCG
>JAEDKA010000049.1 GCA_016296065.1 Kiritimatiellia bacterium | reverse complement strand
AGGGCGGAGTAATCTCCCCGTTGCTGTCGAACATCTACCTGCATTGGTTCGAGACGTGTGCAGTTCTCAGACAGCAAGGCGATGAAACAAAAGTTTAACTAATGGAATACGTGGCGCGAAAAGATATGTCGATATAGGCAGACGAGGCAAAACGCATGGTCGTGTGGGCGCTTCTGCAGTTCGCCCACGACAATCCCGAAACTGCGGATTATCTGAGGCAGCTGCCTTCCACGGTAGACAGTTCCCATCTGTTTCGCGGCTACGTCGCGCCGAAGGACATGGAGTCCGAGTAGGGATTGTATAATACCGGGCCCCGTTGTTTCTTCAACTCCGATGGTTGGCAAAGGGGCTTCGTTACCACTTCGCCTTGTGCTTCGCGTTTTTCAACCGCCGCTATATGGTTGCTTTCGCTGTTGGGAGTTTCGGAGTTTGGGAGGATATGTCTTGTCAAGGAGGTTGTGAGCGGTCTGGCGACTCAAGGAGATGCGGCGTCTCGCCGCGTCTCCATGTGAGAGACCGCCTCGCAGTGTCGGATGCGGACGGTTGAGGAGCGCGAAGCATAGGCCGCAGCGGTAGCGAAGGCGTTTTGTAAACCGTTTCATTCTGCTGTTTACCGTTGCTCTCCCGGTCACATATTGCAATAAGTGACGGCGGTTGCTGTCCGCCAGTCATTGGCCAAAAGGACGTGAAAAATTTGGTATACAGGTCGCATCGAGGGTTGAAACGCAATACTGAACTTTGGTACAATTTGAAGCGTTGTGGCGGCATGATGTGCTCAGTCGTTAACAGCTCATAGAAATGGCTACTGGCATTGCATAACTGAAAGAGGAAACATGAACAAGGTAAAGGTCTTTCTGTCGGCGACAACCGCGCTTGCGTGCGCGGCACTTTTCGCGGACATCCCGGAGTCGGTGGACGTTCTCGTCCTCGGCGGAACGGTGCGCGGCGTATCTGCCGCGGTGGCGGCGAAGGAGGCGGGCGCGGACGTGTATCTCGTTGCGCCGCGTCCGTTCCTCGGCGAGGACATCGCGGGCAAGCTGAGGCTGAAGAAGCCGACGGGGGAGCTCGGGCCGATATGCTCGGCCATCTACGACCCCAAGGGGCACGAGGGCTCGTACGCGTTCGGCGACACCACGCCCGCGCAGGCGAAGAAGGCGCTTGACCGCGCTCTCCTCGACGCGAAGGTCCCGTTCATCACCTGGACGATCGGCGCGGAGTATGTGCGCGACACGGACGGCAAGATCGCCGGCGCGAAGGTCGTGAACCGCAACGGCGAGAGGACGATCCGCGCGAAGTGCGTGATCGATGCGCGCGACAGGCTCGGCGAAATCGCGAAGGGAGAGTATCCGTTCGTCAGGTACATCATCTCGGGCGAGGCGCCGAAGTCCGACAAGGTCAAGGCGACGGCGATTTCCGACGCAATCGAGATCAAGGAGGGCGAGAGGGGTCCGTTCCAGAGCAAGAACCAGCCCAAGAAGATCGCCGCGCGCCTGTGGAAGTGCGAGATGACGCTTCCGATGGCGGACGGCTCCGCGCGCTCCCTCGCCGCAGCCGAGCAGCTCGCCCGCGACCTCACCTGGACCCCGACGCAGATCGACTCGGCGGACTCCATAATCTTCGGCTCCGACGCGTATGACGCCTCCGCGGAGGAGCGTCTCGGACGCTCCCAGGGCGCGATGGCCGCCGAGCGCGCGAAGTCGGCAGAGATGCCAGTGATTGAGCCAGGGCATGATGGTGCGGACCTGCCTGTCATCGCCGAGTGCGAAGTGTTCGTCGCAGGCGCGGGCACGGGCGGAGCGCCAGCCGCAATCGCGTCCGCTAGGGCCGGCGCGAAGACGATCGTCGCGGAGTACCTTCCGCGCATGGGCGGAACAATGACCGACGGACTCATCGGGCTCTACTGCTACGGACTCACCATCGGCTTCACGAAGGAGCTCGACGAGGGCGTGCACGACTTCGGCGCGATATACGGACAGTGCAAGGCCGAGTGGATGCGCGCGGAGGCGCGCAAGGCCGGCGCTGAGATCTGGTTCGGCGCGCTCGTCACGGGCGTCAGGAAGGAGGGTGACGCGCTTGTCGCCGTGGAGGTGGCGTTCCAGGACGGAACGCGCGGACTCGTCCGCACGCTCGCAACCGTCGACGCCACGGGCAACGCCGATCTCGCCGCGTTTGCCGGGGAGGAGACGGAGTTCATTGACGCGACCGAGCTCTCGCTCCAGGGCGCGGGCTCCACGCCCAAGATCCTCGGCACAAGCTACCAGAACACCGACTACGCGTTCGTCGACGACACGGACGCCGAGGATCTCTGCCACTTCACGCTGCGTGCGCGCCAGAACTTCGGCACGTATGTCTGGGACCAGAGCCAGAACGTCAACAGCCGCGAGCGTCGTCGCCTGCACGGAGTCTACTACATCACGGCTCAGGACATCATGAACGAGCGCACCTATCCCGACGTCATCTCGCTCGCGCGCTCCAACTTCGACACGCACGGACAGACCGTCTCCGACGAGTTCTTCATCGAGGCGCCGCACGCGAGGGAGGCGCTCAAGGTGAACATCCCGTTCCGTGCGCTGCTGCCTAAGCACACCGACGGACTCCTCGTCACGGGACTCGGAATGAGCGCGCACCGCGACGCGATGCCTGTTCTCAGAATGCAGCCGGACGTCCAGAACCAGGGCTATGCCGCAGGCCTCGCAGCCGCGTCGAGTGTGAAGGACAACTCGCGCCTGCGCGACATCGACATTCCGTCGCTTCAGAGGAAGCTCGCGAAGATCGGCATCGTCGGAGAGAACGTCATTGGGATGAAGGACAGCTTCCCGCTTGCGGACACCGAGATCGAAGAATCCGTGAAGACGCTCGCCAACGGATACGAAGGCCTTTCAAAGGTGCTCAGCGACACGGCGCGCGCGCTTCCGCTCCTGCGCGGCGCATACGCCGCGGCGGAAGGCGAGGAGGCGAAGCTCGTCTACGCGCATGTGCTCGGACTCCTCGGCGATGCGACGGGACGCGAGACGCTGGAGAAGAAGCTCGCCGCGACGACGGAATGGGACAAGGGCTGGAACTACAAGGGCATGGACCAGTTCGGACGCAGCGTGAGCCTCGTCGACTCCTACCTCATCGCGCTCGGACGCTGCGGGGCCGAGTCGTCGTTCGCATGCATCGACGCGCTCGCGAAGAAGCTTACCGGCAAGTCCACGTATTCGCACTTCCGCGCAGTCGCGCTCGCGCTCGAGCGTCTGGGAGATCCGCGCGGAGCGGACACGCTCGCCGCGCTTCTGGCGCTCGAAGGCGTTTCGGGACATGCGTTCGCGTCCGACGACCTTACGCACAAGGTTCCGGGATATGAATCGTTTGCTACGAAGAACCTCGGACTTGGCGACATGGAGCGGAGCGACTGCCTTCGCGAGCTCTGCGTCGCCCGCGCGCTCTACAACCTCGGAGACCGCGGCGGATGCGCCGCGGCGACGCTGAGGGAGTACGCGGCAGATCCGCGCAAGGCCTACGCGAACCACGCGCGGCAGATTCTGAAGGACGATCCATGCACCTATGTCGATCCGTTCGTGGGGACTGCCGGGTTCGGACACACCACGCCGGCGGCGTGCGTTCCGTTCGGACTCATCCAGGCCGGACCCGACACGGGCAACGCGGACTGGAACCACTGCTCGGGGTACAGCTACAACGACAAGACGATATTCGGCTTCTCGCAGACGCACCTCAACGGAACGGGATGCCCCGACCTCGGCGACGTCAAGATCATGCCGTTTACCGGTGCCTCCGTCCCCGAGAGCGTCGCCTACGACAAGGCGAGCGAGACTGCGCGTCCCGGATACTACGCCGTGACGCTCGCGGGAGGCGTGCGCGTCGAGGCGACGGCGAGCGAGCACTGCGCCGTATACCGCATCCGCTATCCAAAGGGCGCGAAGATGCGCCTTGCCGTCGACCCGCGCTGGTGCATCGCGGGCGGCGCGCCGGTGTCGAAGCACATCCTCTCGGCTGACGTCTTCCCGGACGACACGAAGCGCGGCGTCTCCGGCAAGGTCGTGTGCAACAACTGGGTCAAGCGCACGTATGCGTTCAAGATGGAGTTCGGCCGCAGGTTCGCATCGGAGCGAGACCTCGTCTTCGACTTCGGCGCGTCCAGCGGCGAGCCGCTCGTCGTGAAGGTCGCGCTCTCGGCGCTAGGCGGCGTCGCGGACGCGGAGCGCAACATGCGCGTGGAGGTTCCGGACTGGGACTTCCGCCGCGTCGAGGCTCTTGCCGGAGAGAAGTGGTCGAAGATGCTCTCCCGCGTGGAAGTCGAAGGAGACGACGACCAGAAGGCGAACTTCTACACGTCTCTCTACCATCTCTTCTTCCAGCCGAACAACATCGCCGACTGCGGACACGATCCGTACTACTCCACGCTCTCGACGTGGGACACGTTCCGAGCGGCGCATCCGCTCTACACGATCCTCACGCCCGAGATCGTGCCGGACTTCGTTAAGTCGATGCAGCGCCAGGGCGAGTTCACGGGGTATCTTCCGATCTGGACGCTCTGGGGCAAGGACAACCAGTGCATGATCGGCACGCACTCGGTGCCTGTTCTCGTCGACGCGTTCCTCAAGGGCTTCTCGGGCGACTGGGAGGCGGTGTACGCGCAGATCAGGGAGACGCTCACGAACAAGCACGAGGGACGGCACAAGGAGCGCTGGGACCTCCTCGACAAGTACGGCTACTATCCGTTCGACGAGATCAAGGGCGAGTCCGTCTCGCGCACGATGGAGTGCGCGTACGACGACTGGTGCGCCGCGCAGATGGCGGAGAAGCTCGGACACGCCGAGGACGCGGCGTTCTTCATGAAGCGCTCGTCGAACTGGAAGAACGTGTTCGACCCTTCGCTCGGTCTCGTCCGCGGCAGGGACTCGAAGGGCAGGTGGCGCGAGCCGTTCAATCCGTTCACGCTCGGACACGGCGCGGGAACGGACAACGACTTCACCGAGGGCAACGCGTTCCAGTACACGTGGCACGTCATGCAGGATCCGCACGGTCTCGTCGAGGCGCTCGGCGGACGCGACGAGTTCGTGAAGAAGCTCGACGGACTCTTCGAACAGCCGGAGACGGTCGATGGCACGGGATTCGTCTCCGATGTGACGGGGCTCATCGGACAGTATGTTCACGGCAACGAGCCGAGCCACCATGTCATCTACTTCTACACTCTCGTCGGCGAGCAGAACAAGGCCGCGAGAAGGATTCGCGACGTGTTCGACAGGTTCTACCTTCCGAAAACTGACGGACTGTGCGGAAACGACGACTGCGGCCAGATGAGCGCGTGGTATATCTTCAGCGCGCTCGGGTTCTATCCGTTCAACCCCTGCGGAGGCGAGTACGTTCTCGGCGCTCCGCAGATTCCGAAGGCGACGATCGCGCTGCCAGGCGGGCGGACTCTCGCAGTCGTGGCGAAGAACCTCTCGAAGGAGAACATGTTCGTGAAGTCCGTGACCTTCAACGGCAAGCCCGTGGACAAGACGATCTCCCACGCTGACATCATGTCCGGCGGAGAGCTTGTCTTCGAGATGGGCAGATAGCGCCGCGAGCAGAGTCGCCCTGATGGGCAAGAGGCGGTGGGACTTTGCCAAGTTTTTGAAATTTGGCAAAGTCTCGGCTCTTCGGAGTTTTTAGTGGAAGAGCATAAGTAAAAACTCCGATGGTTAGGGTTCTCGCTACCGCTTCACTGCTTCGCGCTTTTCAACCACGATCAATTGGCTCCATTCATAGTGTTTAGAGCGGCCTTCGGCCGATTTATGCGACGCAGTCGCATCCCCAAATACTTCTATTGACATATGCAAAGCCGTTGAGTGGTGCGAAGCTGCGGAGCGGGAATGCGCCCGCGCCGAAGGCGTCGGGTTGGCCGAGGGCGAAGCCCGAGCCGCGAAGCGGCCGCAAGGGCACGCGCGGGAGCCCCAACGCTCGGAGTTTCTATTACTTAGAGGCATGCTGTTCCACTAAATTCTTCGATGAACCAAAGTCTTTCTTCTAAATACATTTCAGGATAATAGAAGAAGAAGTTTGGCTGAATAACAGCCCGAATCTTTCTTCTAATCAATATCTCTGCCATTAGAAGAAAGGTTGCGATTGACAAGTGCGCTTAAATATGCAATAATGCGCACAAAAAATCAAGGAGGAGATACCCTGCGAACTGCGCTCGTGTACGAAGGAAAACTGTCTCCTTCTGTCGCAGCCGACAGGTATTTTGACTTTCTGATTCCAGCCGACCGTCTCTTTGCCGTTTGACGAAGTGGAAAAAACTCAAGGGGCGTCCCTTTGTGAAGCGGAGGTACCTATGAAAGACGACAACACTTTGACGCCTGATCGCTACGCAGGGGACGCCGCGTGGCGGAACTGGTTCGACATCTGCTCGGTGGGCGGATGCCCAGTAGAGCATTCCGCCGCGCTCCGCCGCCAGGTGGAGTCCGCGATGTATTCCACTCTCTCGAAGCGCGGCATCTCGCGCGAGGAGGTGGGGGCGGACGATCCCGTAGCCATTTTCGACGCCTACTTCAAGCTGAAGGGCTCGCGCGAAACGAAGAAGCCGCTCAAGTCCTACTTCGCCTATCGCATCAAAGTCGAGGGAATGCGCCTCGCCGACTTCGTGTGCGGCACGCTCTTCGGCTCCGGCGCGGGACGCGTGCATGACATCGTCCTCGACTGGATCGCGTCCATCAAGGGGTGGCGTCCGCGCAAGGTGAAAGGTCCGGACGGACGCCGCTGCATCGAATGGGAGAGCGCGGGGCCGGAGGAGATCGCCTCGCTCGAGCCGTCTTCCGAGAGCGACCCCGCGGCTCTTCTCGACCTAGAGCCGATGCGCTGCGAGGTCGACGCGCTTCTCGAAAGGATTTCCCTCAATACAAAAGTGGAAAAGCGCGCCGTCGCGTCCCTTTTGTATGCGACGGCCCAGGATGTACCGCTTACGGACGCGGCGATCCTCAAGGGCCTAGGAGTAGGAAAATCGCGGGCGTACGCGATGAGGGAAAAGGCGATGGCGGAGTTCAGAAACGAGGCGAAGACGATTGAGGGCGCGGATAGTCCGCTCTTCGGGCGCATCCTCCTCGAAGCCTGCGAAGCTGCGCTGCCCGATTCTCTGCGCGCCGAGATCGGAGGTGCAAGATGAACAAGACGTTCGCAGAGGAGTGGAAGCTCTACAAGGAGGGCGGAAGCCGTCCGGAGTTCAGGGGAGAGGCGCCGCGCGGCGAGGCGGAATTCGACGCGCCGGTGAAGGTCGGCGAGATAAGGATCTTCGCCGACATGGCGCGTCCGTTCGTCGCGCTCGTCGCCGAAGAGCGCGGCGTCGCCGGATGGCTGCTCGTTCCCGTCTCGCCGTTCACCGTTCTCGCGTCGCCGCGCGAGGTGCTCGAAGGGGAGAGGGTCTATCAGCTCTGGAACGCGTGCACGGCAGCGCGCAGTTTCGTAGCGCGCAGCTGGCGCGTCGACGAGATGGACGCCGATGTGCTAGCGGAACTCCGCGGCAGATGTGCCGCGCGGACCGAACTTGCCGCGGACGGAATCGTCGCAGAATACGAGCGCGAGTTCCTTGTCTCCGGCGGAGACTTTATCCCGTTCGTCAACAAGGAGATTCCTCGCATCGTGCATGTCTCGTGGCGCAGGGTCCTCGGCGTAGCCGCTTGCTTTGTCATCTTGCTTGGACTTGGTTTCGTCATGTTCATGCACGATCAGCAAGAGCAGGAGTGGGTGATTCGCATGTCGGGGGTGGTGGATGAGCCCACTGTGGCGGATACGTCTTATGGGCGCGTATCCGAACCTGATGCGGAAATAGACTTTGCGAAAGATCTTGTCGCTGGGCAATGCAAGGAAGCGCTAATACCGGCGGGGACAACGATTCCACCGCCCCCTCCATCGCTTTCCGTTGCAGCTAAGTCGAAGGATGCGGTCGCCATCATAAGTTCGCCCGTCGAGATGAAGTCGATGGTCGGTTCGCGTACACCCCGCTCCGTATGTGCTGATCCGCCGCGTCCGTGGAACGACAACGGCAGGAGCGCTTCGCCAGACTCGGAAGCGATGAAGAGGCGGCGTTACCTCGAGTCGAATGTGCCGTGGAATGACCACGCTGGAGCCAAGGTGGTCTCGGGATCAATAAAAGAACGTTGGGAAGCGGAAGTCCAGCCCGTCGGAACCGAGCGCTATGCCGAGATACAGGAGAACGAATATCGCGATCCGACGAGCGAGCCGCTGTCGACGTTTGGACTCGACGTGGACACCTCGAGCTATACGACGATGCGTCGCTATGTCGCCGAGCTGAAGCGCATGCCGCCGAAGGAGGCAGTGCGGCTTGAGGAGTGGATCAACTACTTCAAGTACCGTTATCCGCAGCCGAAGGGCGACGATCCGATTGCCGTCGCGTGCGAGATGGGCGTCTGCCCGTGGGCGCCAACGCACAAGCTTCTCAGGGTCGGCGTGCAGGCGCGGGAAGTTCCTGTCGAGAAGCTGCCGCCGTGCAACCTGACATTCCTCATCGACGTGTCGGGCTCGATGGGCGGGAACGGCGGCTTCGAGATAATGAAGTCCGGGCTTAAGATGCTTGTCGGCAAGCTTCGCCCCGAAGACCGCGTCGCAATCGTCACCTACGCGGACGGCACCACGGTGCAGCTTGCCTCGACGCCAGGAAGCGAGAAGAACAAGATCCGTGCCGTTGTCGATGGGCTCAGGTGCGGCGGCTGCACTTACGGCGCGGGTGGAATCCAGCTCGCCTACGAGGAAGCGAAGAAGAACTTCGACAGGAAGGCGAACAACCGCGTGATACTCGTGACGGACGGAGACTTCAACGTCGGAATCTCGACGCCGAAGGCGCTTGAGGAATTCATCGCCGAGAAGCGCGAGAGCGGGATATTCCTCACTGCGCTTGGTGTCGGGGCAGGCAACTACCAGGACGCGAACATGAAGAAGCTTTCGACGGCGGGCAACGGAAACTACGCGTACCTCGACTCGGTCCTCGAGGCGAAGAAGGTGATGATGAACGAGTTCGGCGGAACGCTCTTCACCGTCGCGAAGGACGTGAAGCTGCAGCTCGAGTTCAATCCGGCGGAGGTGAAGGGCTACAGGCTGCTCGGATACGAAAGTCGCAAGCTCGCCGCGAAGGACTTCAACGATGACAAGAAGGACGCGGGCGAGATCGGCTCGGGCCACACGATGACGGCGCTCTACGAGATCGTCCCCGCAGGTTCTGATGAGAAGATTGCGGACCTCGATCCTCTCAAGTATCAGAAGCGCACGGAGTCCGGGCGTGGCGAGGTCTGCACGGTGAAGCTCCGCTGGAAGAAGCCCGACGGCGACACGAGCGTCCTGAGGGAGATTCCGATTGCGGAGAAGTCCGTCGCTTCCAAGACGCCTTCGGCCGACTTCCGCTTCGCGTCCGCCGTCGCCGAGTTCGCGCTTTTGCTCAAGGACTCGAAGTTCAAGGGTGCGGCGTCCTTCGCCTCGGTCCTCGAGCGTGCGCGATCCGCGAAGGGCGAGGACGCGGAGGGCTACCGCGCGGAGTTCATCCGCCTCGTCGAGACGGCGGAACTCCTTAGAGGGGACGACTAGGGAGGCATCCCATCGTCCATCGGACAGTCTTCAATCGGCGGGCATTTTGCCCGCCGAAATTTGTTTTTATTGCAATAACGCGAGCTGCGCGGCATAGCTCTTTGGTATAGACAGGTAATGACACTTTCGTATAGATGTCAAAGCACTGCCTTTTTTTGTATAATGTTGGCGTGCTTGGCAACAAGATAAAAACCTGCAAGAAGATGAAAACCAAAATCCAAAACACGGGGTTCGGCCTGTTGGTGTCCGCCATGGAAATCAAGGCCATGGTGTTGGGTCTGCTGGCTTCTGCCGCGTTTGCCGCGAGCGGTGGCATGCTGGTCAAAAACGGCGACAGGATCGTCTTCATGGGCGATTCGATCACCCACTACGGCGCCGAGCGTTCGCACGGCTACGTGCGGCTGACGGTGCAGGGACTTGCCGCGAACGGAATCGAGGTCGACTGGATCGGACGCGGCGTCCCGGGAGAGAAGGCCTCGCAGATGCGAGCGCGTTTTCAGCACGATGTCGTCGACAGTCATCCCGCCATCGTTACGATTAGCGCCGGCGTGAATGATGTCGCCTTGTCCGACCAGACGCCGGCGAGCGGCCCCGAAGACGTCGAGGCGATGGTGCAGATGGCGAAGGCCGCCGGGATAACGCCTGTCGTCATGACGCCGACGTTCGCTGAGTTCAACACGGAGAACGGAGAGGTGACGCGCGCGTACGCCGAGTCGGTGCGCGGCTATGCGGCGACATACGACGTCCCTCTCTGCGACACGTGGCAGGCGATCATGGACTGGAAGAACAGCTCCGCGACGCCCTACCTCGAATACCAGCTCCACTACAAGGCGACGATCGACGGCGTCCATATGGCGCCCGCAGGCGACAGAGTCATGGCGCGGACGCTTCTCCGCGCGCTGGGGCTGGACGACGGGCAGATGGCGAACGCCGAGGCGGCGTGGAACTCCAACGAGAAGGTCTACTCGATCCATCCCGCCGTCAAGATCACGAGCGCGCAGCTCGCGACATTCAAGCAGGCTGCCGCCAACGCAGGAATGGGCGGCGGCGAATTTTCCAAGGTGGTTTTCAAGCGCGGCCTTGCGTCGCTCGCGGCGAATCCGTCTGTCGAGCAGGATTCCGCCGGCTCCGGCGTCGAAACGTTTTCGGCGGGCTTCTCGATAAACATGGCGGACTACGACACGCTGCTCGGCACATCGCTCGCCGCAGCCTACCAGCCGGCGACAAGCAAGCAGGGACACCTCGACGCGACGATCGGCATGGCGATGCTGCGCGGCATTCGCGAATGCGAGGCCGGCGAGCCAGTCGTAGTCGTGCCGCAGGATGTGCAGACGAATCTCTTCTCGCGCTGCATCACGTTCACGGCGTCGGGCTATGCCGGGGAGTCGGCGCTGGCGGACTTCCCAGTGGCAGTCCGACTCGCCGCGAATTCGCCGACGGGGTTCAGCTATGCGGACATGTCCGATCCGTCGAGCGGAAACGAGCTCAGGTTCGCCGACTCGGATGGAAAATCGCTCGACTACGATGTCGAGGAGTGGAACGCGGACGGCGTGTCGCTCGTCTGGGTCAAGGTTCCGTCGCTCACGAAGACGACGACGTTCACGATGTACTACGGCGGCACGCCGACGGACGAAGTCAAGTCGATTCGCGCGTGGTCCGCGGACTATGTCGGCGTATGGCACATGTCCGAGGCGGATGGCGACGTTTCCGACTCCGCCGGCAACGGCCTCGCCGCCTCGCCGAACGGAAGCGGCGCGTCGTACTCTGTCGGGGGGCAGGGCGTGTTCGGGAAGGCCCGCGTCAACACGTCGGTGCGGAACAAGGGGACGGGGCGCTCGATGCTCGTCGTGAGCGACTCCTATCTCCTCGACCTCGGCAGCGACTTCACGATGTCGGGATGGGTGAAGATGACGGACACGATCGACGGCGGCGGACTTGCGCGCATAGCGGTGCGCAGCGCCGACGGAGCGACGCCGGAATGGGAGGTCGCGCTTGCGGACGCCACGACGCTGCAGGCGAGCGGCAACAGCGGCGAAACGCTTTCGGGGCATATCCCGTCCGCGATGAACAGCTGGCGGCATGTCGCTGCAGTCTATGACGGCGCGGCGCTGAAGGTCTACGTCGACGGAACGGTTGTCCTTGACGGCGCGATCACGGCGGCGAAGGACAGCAACAACAAGCTCTGCTTCGGGACGAAGGGCGGACTCTACAACGGGCACTTCACGGGGCTTTTCGACGAGTTCCGCCTCCGAGACGCCGCCTGCTCCGCCGACTGGGTCAAGGCCGAGTTCGACCAGTCAGCGGCGTCGTTCCTCTCCGCGGGCGCCGTCTCTGTGCTGGTGCCGGGCGAGGGGCAGGGCGAAGGCGGCGGACAGTCCGGAGGTGGCGGCTCGGAAGAGGGCGGTTCGGGAGGGGATGCCCCGCCAGACGATACGTCGGGCGATTTCACAAAGTACATCACATTCACCACGTCAGGCTACCAGGGGTCCGCTGCACTTGCGGACTTTCCCGTCCTCGTAAGATTGTCGACCGCCATCAGCGGATTCAGCTACGCCGATTTCGGCTCTGCCACGAACTTTGTGTTCAAGGATTCCGAAGGCGGCGTCCTTCCCTGCGAGATAGAGTCGTGGAACCCCGGCGGCGTCTCTCTCGTCTGGGTGAAGGTTCCCTCTGTCACGAATACGTCGCGCTTCACGATGCACTACGGCGGCGCGACGTCCGCCGCGGGCGACTCCGCATCCACCTGGACTGCATCCGGCTACGTCGGCGTCTGGCACATGGCCGAGGCGGAAGGGGATGTCGCCGACGCGACGGGGCATGGGTTGACGGCGAGGCAGATGGGCACGGACACGACTGCGCAGGTGGCGACGGACGGCGCGATCGGTGGCGCGCGAGTAAACAGCACCTCCTCCTCCAAGAGCTATTTCGAGGTCGCGGACGCTGCGCTGCTCGACGTGGGCGGAACCTTTACCGTCTCGGGGTGGTACCGGCTCTCTGCGCAGAACGGGAGCGAGGCAGCCATCGTCGGACGCCAGTGGGGCTGGTTCTCGACGGACGGATGGATGTTCGAGTTGGCGAAGGGATCGGCTACTGGCTTTTACGCGCGCGGCGCCTCGAACGGCTCGAACAGCATGAACGCGAGCGGAGAGATGCCGTCGGCCCTTAACGCGTGGGTGCACTTCGCCCTGGTGTACGAGGGCGCTGGAGTTACGGTGTACGCGAACGGCGCGCCTGTAGCGACGAGCGGCGCCATCAACGCCGCAAAGGACAACAACACGGCGCTGACGCTGGGCTACGGGAACACGAGAAGCTATCTCTACGGCGCGCTTGACGAGTTCCGACTGAAGTCCGGCGCGGCTTCCGCCGACTGGGTGAAGGCCGAATACGACCAGGCGGGCGGCATGTTCCTTGCGAACGGCGGAGTGCAATCCTCCGAAGTCGTTCCTGCCCAGACCCAGGGCGTCGGGTTCTTCGTAGACTGAGAGGAGTCCTGCATATGAAACTGAATGCTATTGTCGCCTTTGTGCTTGTCGTCGCCGCGGTCTGCGCATCTGCCGCCGCGCCGTCCGGCAAGATTGCCGAATTCACGTGCTCCGGATACGACGGCGCCTCGACGCTCGCGAACTTCCCGGTGCTGGTGCGTCTGGCGGACGATTCGCCCGCGGGGTTCCGGTACACCGACATGCTCTCCTCGTCCAGCGCCGGCGAGCTTCGCTTTCAGGACGAGGGCGGGGAGGCGATTCCATTCGAGGTCGAGCGCTGGAATTCGTCGGGCGAGTCGCTTGTCTGGGTGGGCCTTCCGAAGGTCAGCAAGAACACTGTGTTCACGATGTCGTACGGAAAGGCCCCCGAGGGGTCCGCATTGTCCGCCGCCGGCGTGTGGTCGCCCTATGTCGGCGTCTGGCACATGGACGAGGCGAGCGGCGCGGTGGCGGATGCGACGGGGCACGGGCTTGCGGCGACGCCGAACGTCGAGCAGACGTCCGGAGCCGGCGTGATAGGGGCGGCACGCGTCAACGCGACTGGCGGCACGAAGTCGTATCTCGTCGTCCCTAGCTACGACCTGTTCTCGGTCGGCGACACGTTCTCGGTCTCGGGCTGGGTCAGGGCGACGGCCGATCCAACCGGCTGCCGCATCTTCGCGCGCATGGTTCACTATTTCGACAACGGATTTGCATGCACCCTCGACGGCTTCGACAAGGTTTCGGTCTGCGGGAAGGCGTATAACACCACTGTCGTGGCGGACACGCCGTCCATGAACGGACAGTGGGTGCACCTCGCGGTATCCTATGCAGGCGCGACGGCGACGATTTATGCGAACGGCGTGCAGGTTGCGTCGGGCTCCATTGCGAAAGTCGAGGACAACAACCAGTCGCTAACAATCGGCAGCGTGTCCGGCGTCGGCGGGACGCACTTCAAGGGGCTGCTTGACGAGTTCCGCCTGAAGTCCGGCGCGGCTTCCGCCGACTGGGTCAAGGCGGAGTACGACCAGGGCATTGGAGGCTTCCTTTCCGGCGAGGCGTTCGACGAGATCGATCCCGACACGCGCGTCGCCCTTGCCGTCCCCGAACTCGAGAACATGAGCGTCTCTGCCGTGACGGTGAATGGCGTTCCGGTCGCGGCGGAGGCGAACGGCACTTATCTTGTAAGGCCTCGCGAGACCGTTACGGTTGTGTTCGCCCCGGCGAGCGGATATGTCCTCTCGTCGAACACGATGTCCTTCAAGGTCAGGGAGAGCATGACGCTGCCGGAGGAGGGACGGCCGGTCGCGGTTCCCGTCGGATCCGTGCGCGTCGTGATCAACGAGCTGTGCGCATCGAACGACGACGAGAGCGGATTCAACACTGCGAACGGCGGCAGGGGGATTGACTGGGTGGAGCTGCGCAACGACGGGGACGTTTCGGTCGATCTTACCGGATGGTACCTGTACGACAACCCCGGCAAGGCGATGTCCAAGTGGACGAAGATCGCGGGAAGCTGCATCGTCCCGGCGCATGGCTATGCCGTCATCTGGTGCGACAAGGACTACACGCAATGGACGCAGTCCGAGGCCCATGTCGCGACAGGGCTTTCCACCTCGGGCGAGCCGCTGTTTCTCGCGCGCCCCGACGGGACGAAGGTCAGCGAGATCGCGAACTTCGGCAGGCAGGTGAAGGGCATTTCCTGGGGACGCATCGGGGACGGTGAGTCGACTGGGTATTTCCTCGAGCCGACTCCGCTCGCCGCGAACGGCACCGTCAGCAGGGGCGCGCCGACGCCCTCGGTCGCCTTCAGCGAGCCGCACGGATACAAGGACGCGCCGTTCGCGCTGACCATCTCCTGCCCCGAGAATCCGTCGGCGGAAATACACTACACGCTTGACGGCTCCTCCCCGTCGGCGGACTCCGCGAAGTACACGGGCCCCATCCAGGTATCTTCGACGACTGTGGTGCGCGCCGCGGTCCCGCAGGCGGACAGCGTCCTCCAGTGCGACTCGTCGGCGAGCTATCTCTTCCTCTCGGACATCCTGCTGCAGTCGGAGGACAACAGGCCGGAGGGCTTCCCCGCGTCGTCCGCCCAACAGACGATGATCTACGGGATGTCGAGCGCTGTTGTGAACGGCGCGGACAGGGCGAGGCTTCTGAACGGCTTCACGAATTCGATACGCACCGTCTCGCTCGTGATAGACCCAGAGCTGATGTTCGGCGCGACGACCGGCATCTACGTCAACGCGGCGGCGGACGGCTGGGAGCGTCCGACGATGGTGGAGCAGATCAACCCCGTCGACGCGTCGGACGAGTTCACGGCTCCGTGCGGAATCCGCATCCGCGGCGCAGGCAGCCGGCGTCCGATAATCCCGAAGCACGCCTTCCATCTCGTCTTCCGCAGCCGCTACGGACTGAGCAAGCTCGAGCATCCGCTCTTCGGCGGCGAAGGCGCGGATTCCTTCGACCGCATCGACTTCCGCGTCGCAAACACGTCATGGGCGAACTCCGTCGACAAGGTGGCGGACAAGGCGAACTTCACCTACATTGACGAGGTGTTCTCGCGCGACACACAGCGCGACATGGGCCAGCCGTACCACCGCAGCCGCTACTACAACCTCTTCATCAACGGCGTCTACTGGGGAATATACCAGACGGAGGAGCGCATGTCCGCGGGCTATGCCGCGACCTACTGCGGCGGACTCGAGTCGAGCTACGACGTCGTCCGCACTTCATATCCCAGCTACTCCACGCAGACGGTCGACGGAGAGGGCGCGTCGTGGGCCAGCCTCTACGCGATTGCCGCGGAGGGTTTCTCGGGGGAGCACGCGGACAACTACAACCGCGTACGCGGCCTCTCTCCCGACGGCTCGCGCAACCCCGCCTACCCCGTCTACCTCAACGTGACGAACCTCGTCGACTACATGATCATCGCCCACTGGACGGCGGACTGCGACACGCCGGCCGCGCCCGACAAGGTGAACAACATCGCCGCGTTCCGCAACCGCGTGGACGGAGAGGGGCTCTACGACGGGTTCATCTGGAACCGCCACGACACGGAGGCGACTCTCGGGAACTACCTCGGCTTCGGCGACGTCGATAAGGCGGACAGCCTGACGTTCGGAACGAGCGTCTCGCCTTACGGAACTCCGTGGAACACGCTTGCGAAGTTCGGCGCGGCCGAGCTGAACTACCAGCTGCTCCAGAACGCCGAATACCGCATGGTCTTCGCGGATCTCGTCTACAGGCACGTTCTGCGCCCGGACGGCGCGCTTTCGGCCGACGCGTCGGCCGCGCGCTACCGCGCGAGGATGGAGGAGCTGGACGATGCGGTCGTCTGCGAGGCCGCGCGCTGGGGCGACGGACGCACTCGCGCCGATTGGCTTGAGGCGTGCGGAAGGCATCTGTCGTTCATCGCCAGACGCACGCCTTATCTCATCGCTGGATACCGTGGCCTCGGATGGTATCCTTCGGTGGACGCGCCAGCCGTTGCCGCGTCCGACGGCAAGCGTCTGCTCGGCGGAGAGCAGGTCGACGCGCCGGTAACTATTGCCTCCGCGTCGTCCGGAACGGTCTACTACACCACCGACGGATCCGATCCGCGGCTTGAGGGCGGCGGCGTAAGCGCCGCGGCGAGAGTCTACGCTGCCGCGATAGAGGTTCCGTATTCAGGTTTCGTCCTCTCCGCCCGTCTGCGCACCGCCGCCGGCGAATGGTCTGCGCTCGAACGCGTTGAGCTGAAGGGCTCGTCCATCCCCGAGGGCGCCTTCTACTCCGGCGAGTACGCCGAGGGCGTCGTGATTTCCGAGCCGGGCGTGTACTTCTTCAGCAACGCGAACTTCCGCGCGGGGCTCACGCTTGGCGCAGGCACCTACGTCCTCAACAACTGCCGCGGCACGGCAAACGCTGCGTCGCGCATCGACGCGGCGGGATCCGTCGTGTTCGCAGACTCGGGAGAGTTCACGCTCGCCGGGACCGGGGCCGATCCGCTCATGAACGTCTGCGACCTCATCGTCTCCAACGGAACGTTCAGGGTCGAGTACGCGAGCGACACGTCGAAGGCGAAGGCGGTGAACGTAACGGGAGGCTTCGCCGTCGAGGGCGAGGGAACTGTGGACGTCACGGTAGGCGGGCAGCAGTGCTACGGAATCTACATCGCAAACAAGGACATGTTCTGCCGCATCGGCGCTGGAGGCAGCTTTGTGGCGACGGTGGAAGGCACGAAGTGCGCGGCGCTCTACGGCAACAAGGGATCCGTCGACGCCGAGGTGGAGAACGACTCCTCGGTGCGGGGAACGCTGGTCGGCTCCGAGGCGAGGCTCTTCAACTTCGCAGGGAAGATCAAGCTAAAGGGCGGTGACATATCCGTCACGGGAGATGATGCGTCGCTGTCCAACAGGGTCTTCAAGTCGGACAAGTCGATCACCGTAAAGCGCGGTTCGCGGATTTCGGTTGACGTGCGCGGCGAAGGGTCCGAGGCGTTCAGCTGCGCAACAGTCTTCGAGATGGAGGGAGGACACGTCGAGGTCGTTTCGGCGGACGACTGCGTCGGGGCGGAGACGGGCGTTCTCATTACCGGCGGCAAGTTCTACGGACTCTCGCTCAACAACGACGTGTTCGACGTCAACGCAGGCGACATCACGATCGCCGGAGGACTCGTGCTCGCGTACACGACGGCGCAGGAGGCGACGGACGATCCGTCCAGGACCGTCGGTTCGTTCGGATTCGACGTCAACGGCTACAAAGTCAACATAAACGGCGGCACAGTCGCCGCGATAGGAGGCGACAACCTGAAGGGCAACCATTTCCCAACGTTCGCGGGTACGCAGAACATCTTCGTGGACGAAGAGGCCGCAGCCTCGAAGTACGACGGCAAGTACGTCTCCTTCCTGGCGAACGGAACGAACACCACGATTGGTCTGCCCGCAGTTGCGTCTACGAAATGCACCGTAGTCTGCTCTGTGCCGGGCCTCGCTGCAGGAGTGCTTCCCGCTATCCTGCCCTCTGCGCCTGGGAGCGGGTCGATAGGATTCCACGAGGTCTATGTCTCGGCTGCCGAAGGGCCAGCCCCGTTTGCGCTTGGCGAGCCGGCGGCGCGTGCGCTCACGGACTACAACGGCAGCGTGGTCACTGTGGAATTCGAGGGGACCGTCCCCGCCGGTGCGAACGTCTCCGCAAAGGTCGTGCTGGGCGGCGCGGAATACGCCGGGACTGTCGATGCTGAGAACGGCGCTGTGGCGTTTGAAATTCCGTCCGATGCAGTCACTGCGGGCGGAACGTATTCCGGAACTGTATCCGTCACTGTGGACGGAGTGGTATATTCGAAGGATGTATCCCTTGTGCAGGGGACGCTTAGGACGGACGTGGACGCAGAGTGGATTCTCGAGTCGGCGTCGGACTTCGGGACGACGGGCAGCTGGTCGGGAGAGCAGGTCTCCGCCGCTGCGGGAAAGATAAGCGTCTCCAACGCGGTGTTTACGGCGGCAAAGTCCGCGCCTCGCGGCGCTCTGGTCACGATAGCGTCTACGTTCGACTTCAGGGCCGTGCTGGGGCAGCCTCACGATGCGTCGTCGCGCGCCGGCATCTGGGTGGTCAGGGCGTCCGATGCAGACCGCTATGCAATGACGACGGCGGAAGGGGTCGTGACGAACGAAACCGTGTCCGCGAACCTCTCCTCGCCCGTGCGCGTCGTGGTGGCTCTCGATGAAACGGCGCACACAGTCTCCTATTCCGTCGACGGCGTAGACCTTGGCACGCATCCGCTCGCAGTGAAGGCGACTGGCGTGTCGAAGGTGCGCTATCTTGGCGCAACGGACGTCGCCTCACTTGAAGGGGAGTATTCCTACGAGGGACTTGATTCGAACCTCGCCAGGGCCGGAGACGCGGAGTATGCGACTGTTGCCGACGCTGTGGCGTCCGGCGGCGGACAGGTGGAGCTTCTCTGGGACGCGAGCTGGAATCCGACGGCCGCCGGGGAATACACCTTCGCGAAGAACGGACATCTCCTCGTTGTCGGCGGAAGCCTTGCCTACTCGGTGACGGACAACGGCGACGGCACCGTGACGGTGTCGGTGACAGGCGGAGCGACTCCCGAGGCGCCAGAAGCTGCGTCCATCACGTTTTCCGGGGCGGCTGTGAAGGTGGGCGTTTCGGATGTCCAGGCGAACTGCTGGTACGCGCTCGAGAAGACGACCGATCTCACTCGGCCCTTCGTGGTCGATGCGTCCACATGGACGAAAGGCTCGGCGCTTCTGGCGGGCGAAACGGTGCTAACGATCGCGATCGACAGTTCCGAGCCCCAGGCGTTCTACCGCATCGTCGTCTCCTCGACCACGCCGTAGACGGTGTTCGGAAGCGCCCCTTTGGTATAGACGGGATATGATACTTCCGTATAAGTGTCAAAGCGCAATAATTTTAGTATAATATTTGCGTATCGATCACAAGGAAGGGGCTCCGAAAATGAAAATCAAGAATACTGTCCTCGGTTTGATTGCCTCGGCGGCGTCAGTCGCCGCTGCAGACGCCATTGCGCCTTCTGGCGACAGTTCGGGTTCGTCCGACGTCGCTGCAATCCAGTCCGCAATCGACGCGGCGGGAAGTGGCGGCAGCGTTGAGCTCGGAAGCGGCATCTACTACATCGACACGCAGCTGATGGTCACGAACGGCGTCACGCTAGCCGGACAGGGCTGGGACAACACGATCATCAAGCAGGTCGCTGCGACACCTTCGGAGTATACGCGCGTCGCGACGGTTTCCGGTGGCGCGAAGGTCGAGCACATCACGCTGACGGGCGGACGCCTCACGGGGAGCAATGACAAGTCCGGCGGCGGCGTGTACGTCAACGCGGGCACGGTCTCCTGGTGCTGCATAACCAACAACTCCGTGTCCGAGGCCAATATCAAGTACGGCGGCGGCGTTGGATTCTCCCAGGGTGCGGGCGGTCAGGTGGATCACTGCATCATTGCGGACAATTCGGTCAGCACGTCGACGGCAAATGAAATTGGCGGCGGCGGAATCGGCGCCTACCGTCCCCTTGGACCGATCACGATCGATTCGTGCCTCATAAGCGGGAACCGTGCGACTCGGAGCAGCGGCTACGGACGGGGAGGCGGCATCGGCATCGAGTTTATGTATCAGCAGAATCCTGTCGTCGTTCGCAATACGACGATAGTCGGCAATGCTGCCGGCGAAGGCGAAACGGCATCATACGGCGGAGCCGTTTTCGCAGGAAACGATTCCGGGAAGAAGTTCTCGATGGTCAACTGCATCATTGCCGGAAACACGACGGCGGGCGCAACGAAGACCTTGGACCTGAACTACACGGGTGGCGTGGACTACTGCCTCTTTGACATAGCGGACGACAAGCTCGGCGACAACAGCCTGACGGGAGATGCGAAGTTTGCGGATGCGGATGCTGGCGACTTTGCCATTGCCTCTGACTCGCCTGCGAAGGGTGCCGGCACGACTTATTCCGGAATCGGGTTGGACCTTGCGGGCGTTGATTTCGAGAATCCTCCGTCCATGGGATGCTACGAATATTCTAACCGCGCCGCGGCGCCCGCGCTCGAGCCTGCGTCCGGGACCAGGTTCTATCCGTCGACGAACGTGACGATCTCCTGCGCGACTGAAGGAGCACTGATCTACTACACGCTCGACGGGTCCGATCCGACGGACTCAAGTTCGCTCTACGATGGCCCGATCGTTCTTGAAGCTACCACGACTATAAAGGCGCGCGCCTACATGCAGGATATGGATCCGAGCGCCGTTGTATCCGCGACCTACGTGTACAAGGCGCCCGCGCCAAAGCCGGACGGATTCAGTAAATATGTCGAGATCACCCTCGCCACGAACCTTGCGGCAAATGCGATAACGACCGGCATTCCTGCGCTCGTCAAGCTGAGCGAGGCGACGATCTCCGGCTTCGACTACGACGATTTCACATTTGCCAACGGCGGGGACATGATGTTCTGCGATGAAAACGGCTCCCCGATTCCGCACGAAGTCGACACATGGGACGCAGACGGCGAGTCGCTTGTCTGGGTGAAGCTTCCCTCGACTGCCGAGAACACGACGATTACAATGTACTACGGCAGCATCGCGGCATCGTCCGAGGATCCTGCGGACGTCTGGACTGGATACACCGGCGTGTGGCACTTCGAGGAGGCGACTGCAGATGCGGCCGCGAACTCATACGGAATGTATGCGAACTCGACGGCTACCGAGGGCATCAACGGCCACATCGCAGAGCATACAGTCACGAACGAGACTGGCCGGTTCGGCAAGGGCTTCCGGACCAACGATTCGACGGGAATGATGGCCGGGAACTACAACTATGGCGGCGTTTGGGTGAACGACTCTGGTTACAATAGCCCGATCGACGGCGGAGAGAACTTCACTATCTCCGGCTGGTTCAAGCACGACAGCTACAACTACTACTACGATCATTTCTTCTACAAGCGCACAAGATCGGACAACACCACGCAGGGTGCGTACATCAACGCCTTTGCAATCGAGAGCAACAGCAACACGGGGTCGAATCCGCAGATATGGCCGCGCGGATCGAGCGGATCGGGCGCTCGGGTGCTGGACGAGAATCAGGGACTCCAGGGTACATGGGCCTATCTCACGTTTGTCTACAACGGTTCGACGTGCACTTTATACAAGAACGGCGTGAGCACGGGCTGGGCGTCGATTGCCAAATGCATCGACAACGATGCGCCGCTCGTCTTCGGAAACAACTGCAACATCGCGTCTGGAGCCATGGGCGACGCCGCGTGGAACGGCTGGATCGACGAGGTGCGTTTCTCGAAGGGATCAAAGGACGCCGCATGGGTCGCGGCGGAGTACGTCGCGATGAACGCGGGCGCGACGGACATCTTCACCTATGGCGAGGCGCAGGACATCGGTGACACGCCGCCGGCGCCGGCTCCGATTGTGATTGGCGAAGTTTCGGCGCGCCCCGGGACGGACTACAGCGGAAGCGTCGTGACGCTTGCGTTCACGGGCGATATTCCGGAGGGCACGACGGCGAGTGCGTCGCTCACGATCGGCGACGCCATCTATGTCGGCGTAATCGATGCCGAGAGCGGCGTGGTGACTTTCGAGGTGCCCGGCGCGGATGCCACAGCCGGCGGCATATACGAGGGAACCGCCACGCTCACCGTCGACGGCGTCTCTCGCACGGCGGAAGTCGATCTCGTGCAGGGCACGCCCGGCATAGACGAAGACGAGGACTGGATCAATGAGACGGCGGAGACGTTCGGCTCTACCGGCGCGTGGACCGGAGACGTTGCTGAAGTCGCCGACGGATCGATAGCGGTCTCAAACGCGACGTTCACGGCCGGGACGGCCGCGCCGAAAGACTCGGTGGTGATGATCTCCACGACATTCTGCTTCGGAGACTGCACCGATGAGTCGCTTGACGTGTCGGCGCGCGCGGGCATCGCCGCCGTCGAGGTCGGAGGCGTCAGCCGCTATGCTTTCCTGACGGCTAGCGGAGTGGTCACGAATCTGACCGTAGCGGCGAACATCTCGACGCCGGTCGAGGTCACGCTCGTTCTTGACTGCGTGGAGAACACGGTGTCCTATTCCGTCGGCGGAGTCTCGCTCGGCACCCATCCGATGACGGCGAAGAATACCGGCGTCTCGTCCGTCAGCTATCTCGGAGAAGGCGAAGTTGCGTCGCTTGAGGGAGCGTACCGCTGCGAGGTGTTGGACACGGACGTTGCCCGGGCGGGCGGCGTTGGATACCAGACGGTTGCGGAGGCGATCGCCTCGGGCGAAACGCCGGTGGAGCTACTCTGGGACGCGAGCTGGAATCCGACGGCTGTTGGAAGCTATGTCATAACGACTAACGGACATCTCCTCGCGGTCGGAGGTTCCCTTGCCTGGCTTGTGACGGACAACGGAGACGGAACGATCACGGTCGCGGTGTCCTCGGGAGAGATTCCGCAGCCGGTCATCGGCTCGCGCACCGGCAGCGACGAACTCGTGGGGCTTTCCATCGAGAAGGGCGAAGGCGGCGACGAGACTATGTATCTCGTGATACCCTTCGCCGCGAAGGCGGGCTTCACCTATACGCTCAAGAGCTCGGCGTCGCTTCTTGTGCCGACCTCGGAGTGGTCCGCTGCCGAAGGCGTGGAGCCCATCACTCTTTCGTCCGACGGCGACGCCGAGTTCCGCGCGCCGATGAATGGCACAGCCGCGTTCTACGTGATATCCGTCGAATAGCCGCGAATGTCTTCTGCGCAAAGTCTTGCTGCGGATTGACACTCGGCGCCTGTTTTGGGATAATTACGGCCATGAGTGAAAAGACGCAGATTTCAAAGGCTTTGTTCGCAAGGACGAGGCTGATGCTCGGGACGGACACCGCCGAGGTGCTCGCGGCGACGGGAGTCGCCATCTTCGGACTCGGCGGTGTCGGAAGCTGGTGCGCGGAATCTCTCGTACGCTCCGGCGTGCGCCGCCTGATGCTCGTGGATTCAGACCGCATCTGCCCGACGAACGTGAACCGCCAGCTGATGGCGACGGTGAAGACGATCGGAAAGGTCAAGGTCGCCGCGTTGGCCGACCGGCTGCGCGAGATCAATCCGGACGTAGAGCTTGACGTGCGCCAGAAGATATACGAGGAGGCGAGCGCGGATGAGTTCGAGCTTGAGAGATGGGACTACGTCATTGATGCGATCGACTCGCTCGAGTGCAAGGCCCGTCTCATCCGGCATGCGCTGTCCATCCCCTCGGTGACGCTTTTCGCCTCCATGGGCGCGGCGCTCAAGATGGATCCGTTCCAGATTCGCAGCAGCGACTTCACAAAGGTCGAGGGTGACGGGCTCGCGCGTGCCCTGCGACAGAAGTTCCGCAAGACAGGCGGCATTCCGAAACGGCGTTTCACCTGCGTCTGGTCGCCAGAGCGCCGGGAGAACCTCGGCCCCGTGGGCGCTGGATGCGGACTGGGCGAATGCGTCTGTCCGAAGGACGACGGTCCGGGCGATCCGTCGCTCGCGAGGCACGAATGGTGCTCTACGAAGGCTCGGATAAACGGAACCGTCGCCCACACGACGGCGATCTTCGGATTCGCCCTTGCCGGGCTTGTCGTCGCTGATGTCGAGCGCCGTCGTGGCGGAATGACTTGTTGATGTCACAGGCATTTTACTCCTATTAGCTCGCGAGGTACACGCCATGCACCTAGAGAGGTTCCATATGCCCACCTCGCGAGGTATACGCCATGCACCTAGGAAGGTATTTGCTAGACACATTTGCATATGGACTGTGACATTTTGTCCCGCCCTGTGTCACACTCCTGTCCCATATTGCGTAGCCTCTAATGGGGACTGTCCCCGTATTATTCGCGTATCGCGCAGTCTCTAAGGGGGTCTGTCCCCGTATTTTCCACGTATTTTTGGGGGGGACTGTCCCCATGGTTTTCAGTATTTTGGGGGACAGTCCCCATGTTTTTGCTGGGTTGGCATGGTTTCTGCTAGTAATTGGCGACGCCCATGGTGGGCGGAAGAAAGTTGAGAGAAAACTATGGCAAAAGTACTTGGAATTGACCTTGGAACGACGAACAGCTGCATGGCCGTCATGGAAGGCGGCGAGGCTACCGTAATTCCCAACAAGGAGGGTGCGCGCACGACTCCCTCGATCGTGGCATTCACGAAAAACGGCGAGATTCTCGTCGGGCAGGCCGCGAAGCGTCAGGCGGTGACGAATCCGCAGTCGACGATCTACTCCATCAAGCGCTTCATCGGGCGCCGCTTCAGCGAGATGGGCGACGAAATCAAGATGGTCCCCTACAAGGTCGTTGCGGCGCCGAACGGCGACGCGGCGGTCGAGGTGGCCGGGAAGGTCTACACGGCTCAGGAGATCTCCGCAATGGTGCTCCGCAAGCTGAAGGAGGACGCTGAGGCGTTCCTCGGCGAGAAGATCACCGAGGCGGTCATCACGGTCCCGGCCTACTTCAACGACCAGCAGCGCCAGGCGACGAAGGACGCGGGCAAGATCGCGGGCCTTGACGTCAAGCGCATCGTTAACGAGCCTACGGCGGCTTCGCTCGCGTACGGCCTCGACAAGAAGAAGAACGAGAAGATCGCAGTCTACGACTTCGGCGGCGGCACGTTCGATATCTCGATCCTCGACATCGGCGACGGCGTGTTCGAGGTGAAGGCGACGAACGGCGACACGCACCTCGGCGGCGACGATCTCGACCAGGCGATCATGACCTGGCTCGCGGACAACTTCAAGAAGGAGAACGGAGTCGACCTTCTCGCGGACACGATGGCGAAGCAGCGCCTGAAAGAGGAGGCCGAGAAGGCGAAGTGCGCGCTTTCGAGCGCGACGAGCTACGACATCAACCTGCCGTTCATCACGATGAACCAGTCCGGTCCGCTGCACCTCACCGCGACGCTTACGCGCCCGATCCTCGAGACGCTGACGATGGACCTCGTGAACCGCACGGCCGAACCGTGCCGCAAGTGCATGTCCGACGCGGAGCTCTCGAACGTCGACGAAGTCGTTCTCGTGGGCGGCCAGACGCGCATGCCGCTCCTCCAGGAGAAGGCGAAGTCGCTCTTCGGCAAGGAGCCGCACAAGGGCGTTAACCCCGACGAGGTCGTCGCTATGGGCGCGGCCATCCAGGGCGGCATCCTGAAGGGCGAGGTGAAGGACGTGCTCCTTCTGGACGTGACGCCGCTCACGCTCGGCATCGAGACGCTTGGCGGCGTGCTTACGCCCCTCATCGAGCGCAACACGACGATTCCGACGAAGAAGTCGCAGGTCTTCTCGACGGCTGCGGACAACCAGCCGGCCGTGACGATCGCGATCTTCCAGGGCGACCGCAAGATGGCGCGCGACAACAAGGCGCTCGGCAACTTCAACCTCGACGGCATCCCGCCGGCCCCGCGCGGCGTCCCGCAGATCGAGGTGACGTTCGACATCGACGCGAACGGCATCCTTAACGTCTCCGCAAAGGACAAGGGCACCGGCAAGGAGCAGAAGATCACGATCACCGCCGCGGGCGGCCTCTCCAAGGAGGAGATCGAGAAGATGCGCAAGGACGCCGAGGCCCATGCGGCGGAGGACGAGAAGCGCCACGCCGAGGTCGAGGAGCGCAACAAGGCCGACGGCCTCGCGTTCCAGGTCGAGAAGACGCTGAAGGACTCCGGCGACAAGATCGCGGCCGACAAGAAGGCGCCCGTCGAGGCGGCCCTGAAGGAGCTCAAGGACGCGCTCTCCAAGAACGCCCCGATCGAGGAGATCAAGGCGAAGCAGGAGGCGCTCATGAAGGCGATGGAGCCTGTCGCGCAGGAGATGTACGCCTCTTCGCAGCAGGCCGGCGCGGGCACGCCTCCTCCGGGAGCTGGCACGCCGCCTCCGCAGGACGAGCCCAAGAAGGAGAAGGGCGGAGACGATGTCGTCGACGCGGACTTCACGATGAAATAGGTAGTGGTTAGGTGGTTAGGTAGTTAGATGGTTGGGCAGTGAATCGACCGTCGACTACCAACCCACCAAACTACCGAACTACTAAACTATCCAACTAGTAAACTACTTAAAAATCAAACCGAAAGGAAAAAACACAAATGAACATCAGACCACTGGGCGATCGCGTTCTCGTTGAGCCGGTCGAGGAGAAGGAGCAGACGGTTGGCGGGATCATCATCCCCGACTCCGCGAAGGAGAAGCCCATGCAGGGCAAGGTTCTCGCGGTCGGCAAGAAGCTCGACAAGGACGGCAAGGAGATCGCGTTCGACGTGAAGAAGGGCGACACTGTCCTTCTGCCCAAGTACGGCGGCACCGAGATCAAGCTCGACGGCAAGAAGCTGCAGCTCGTGAGGGAGGAAGACCTGCTGGGAGTGCTGGAGAAGTAAAAGGAACGGACATTCGACAACCGACAGCCGACACCGGTTGTCGGACGCCGAATGTCGAATGTCAAAAAAACAAAAAGGAATTACCACTATGGCTAAGCAAATCAAGTTCGACGCCGAAGCGCGTCAGAAGATACTCGCAGGCGTCGAGAAGCTCTCGAACGCCGTCACCTCGACGCTCGGTCCGTCCGGACGCAACGTCATCCTCGACAAGAAGTTCGGCTCGCCGCAGATCACCAAGGACGGCGTGACCGTCGCGAAGGAGATCGAGCTGCCCGATCCGTTCGAGAACATGGGCGCGCAGATGGTGAAGGAAGTCGCCTCGAAGACGAACGACGTCGCTGGCGACGGCACGACGACGGCGACGCTGCTCGCGGAGTCGATCTACCGCGAGGGACTCAAGAACCTCACGGCCGGCGCGAACGGCATGGCCCTCAAGCGCGGCATCGACAAGGCCACGGCCGCTGTCGTCGACGCGATCGCAAAGCAGGCGAAGAAGGTCAAGACCGCTGACGAGATCGCGCAGGTCGCGACGCTCTCCGCCAACGGCGACGAGGAGATCGGCAAGATGATCTCCGAGGCGATGGACAAGGTCGGCAAGGAAGGCACGATCACGGTCGAGGAGGCGAAGACGCTCGAGAGCTCCCTTGACGTCGTCGAGGGAATGCAGTTCGACAAGGGCTACCTCTCGCCGTACTTCGTCACCGATCCCGAGTCGATGGAGTGCGAGCTCGAGAATCCCTTCATCCTCCTCTTCGAGAAGAAGATCTCGAGCCTCCAGGACATGCTTCCGCTCCTCCAGCAGGTCGCGAAGACGGGCCGTCCGCTCATGATCATCGCCGAGGACGTCGAGGGCGAGGCGCTCGCGACGCTCGTCGTGAACAAGCTGCGCGGAACGTTCCAGGTCTGCGCCGTCAAGGCCCCTGGCTTCGGCGACCGCAGGAAGGCGATCCTCGAGGACATCGCGATCCTCACGGGCGGCAGGCTCATCAGCGAGGACATCGGCATCAAGCTCGAGAACGTCACCGTCGACATGCTTGGCCGCGCGAAGAAGGTTGTCGTTGACAAGGACAACACGACCGTCGTCGAGGGCCTCGGCAAGCCCGCGGACATCAAGGCCCGCGTCGAGCAGATCAAGAGGCAGATCGAGGACACGACGTCCGACTACGACCGCGAGAAGCTCCAGGAGCGCCTCGCCAAGCTCGCCGGCGGCGTTGCGCTCATCAAGGTCGGCGCCGCGACCGAGGCTGCGATGAAGGAGAAGAAGGACCGCGTCGACGACGCTCTGCACGCGACGCGCGCGGCCGTCGAGGAGGGAATCGTTCCCGGCGGCGGCGTTGCGTACCTGCGCGCCCAGAAGTCCATCGAGACCCTCAAGCTCGAGGGCGACGAGGCCGTCGGCGCGAGCATCATCGCGCGCGCCATCGAGGCGCCTCTCCGCAAGCTCGTCGGCAACGCCGGGCAGGAGGCCGCGCTCGTCATCGCCAACGTCAAGAAGGCCACGGGCACGAACGGCTACAACGTCCGCACGGGTGAGTACGTCGACATGCTCAAGGCCGGCGTCGTCGATCCGGCGAAGGTCACGCGCAGCGCGCTGCAGAACGCGGCGTCCATCGCGGGGCTGCTGCTCACGACCGACTGCATGGTCACGGACCTTCCCGAGAAGAAGGAGGCCTGCGGCTGCGGCGGACACGGCGGAGCCGGCGGAATGGACGGCATGATGTAATCTGTCGCACATTAGCGCAACAGCAAAAGGCGCGCCCCTTCAAGGGCGCGCCTTTTCGCATTGTAGAAAATGGGTGCGATTTTAATTCGTTGAAAAATCGCTGAGGTCGCGGCGGTATCTGGGC
>JAEDKA010000087.1 GCA_016296065.1 Kiritimatiellia bacterium | reverse complement strand
ATTTGGTGGCGCCCGGGTCTTGCATCCGCGGGTCAGTTGCCGTTTAGTTGCGAATAGACGCAGGAACCGAAACCCAGAACCCTGAAGGCGGATCGCGAAAGCAGTGCGGTTCGCCTTTCGTTTTGTGCGAAGGAAATACAATGTCAACTACAAAGATCAAGATATGTGGCGTCAATGACACGGACTTCGCCGCTGAGGCGGAGCGCCTGGGCGCGGACTACCTTGGCTTCGTCTTCGCCGAGAGTAGCCCGCGTCAAGTGACGGCGGACTTCGTCTGCAAGACAATGCACCGCTTGAAGGGGACATCCCGTTGCGTGGGGGTGTTCACGACCGGCAACATGCTGGAAGTCGTTTCAGTGGCGGGCATGTGCGGTCTGCACATCGTCCAATTGCATCGTCGGGCCAAGGGCGCTGAGGTGGCGATGCTCAAGGCGCTGGGATACGAGGTGTGGACGCTGGCCGGTGGTGCGGAGGGCGATGCGCTCCTTTTCGATTCGTCGCACGGTGACGGAGAGAGGACGCTGCGGAAAGGTCCGTTCAAGTCGGTCCTGGCGGGCGGGATTTCGGCGGCGAATATCGGAGCGGCGTTGGCGAGCGGAGCGGATGTCATCGATGTTTCGGGAAGCCTCGAGAGTTCGCGCGGCGTCAAGTCGATCGAGCGGTTGAAGGAGTTTTTCGATGCGGTTGAGTTTGCAAAACGGAAGGTAGGTGGAAAATGCTGAAAGTCCTAGCAGTAGAGGATTTCATTCGCCGGACGGCGGATGGGCGCCGGACGCCGGTCTATCGCGAGTTCCTGTCGGACCGTGAGACGCCGGTGGCCGTGTTGTCGCGTGTCGTCGAAGACGAAAACGTCTTTCTGCTGGAGAGCGTCTCCGGCGGCGAGAACCCGGGTCGATACTCGTATCTTGGCATTGACCCGACGGCGGTCGTCGTCGCACAGCCCGGCGAGCATCCGCTGGCGAAGGTCAAGGCCGCGCTGGCCGCGCAGTCGTTTGCGCCGGCGCCGGAGCTGCCGTCGTTGCAAGGCGGCGCGATCGGATACCTCGCGTACGACGCTGTGAAGGCCTTTGTCCCCCGCGTCGGGCTCAAGTCTGAGGAAGGAACGCCTTCAAGCGCCTTTCTCCTGACGGACACGATTCTGGTGATGGATCACGTCCGCCAGACGGTGCTGGTCGTTCGCGTGACGGGTGTTGAGGCGGGAGAGACGGCGGAAGACGCCTATCGGCGCGCGTTCGCGGAAATCGACGCCGTCTATGACCGCGTCCTGAGCGCGGCATCGATAGCCCAGGTCCGCGGGCGCTCGTCATCTGCGCGCCTTTCGCCGTTTGTGCCGGAGATGGGCGAGGAGGAGTTTGAGGAGATCGTCGAGAAGTGCAAGGCGGCGATTCGTGCCGGAGAGGTCATCCAGATCGTGCCGTCGCAGAAATTCACGGCCGAGACTGACGTCGAACCCCTGGCTCTCTACCGGGCGCTCCGGATGGTAAACCCATCGCCGTACAACTTCTTCCTCAAGGTCGGGGGAAAGGTGCTGATCGGCTCCTCTCCGGAAGAGCTGGTGAAGCTCCAGGGGCGGAAGGCGTCCACGGCGCCGATTGCCGGGACGCGCCCGCGCGGTGCGACGGTCGAGACGGACCGCCTGCTCGAGGCGGAGCTCAAAGCGGATCCGAAGGAAAGGGCCGAGCACGTGATGCTCGTCGATCTTGGCCGGAACGACCTTGGACGCGTTTCGAAGACCGGCAGCGTGCGGGTCGATTCGTTTGCGCATGTCGAACGCTATTCGCATGTCATGCATCTCGTGTCGAACGTGATTGGGGAGTTGGATGCGGACAAGGACGCCTTCGACCTTCTGGAGGCGACGTTCCCAGCCGGTACGCTCACGGGAGCGCCGAAGGTGCGGGCGATGGAAATCCTGTCGGAGCTGGAGAAGTCTCCGCGCGGATTGTATGGTGGCGTTGCCGGGTTCTTCAGCTACACCGGCGAGATGAACTTTGCCATCGTCATCCGGACGATGTTCCTCGAGAAGGGGGTGCTTACGATGCGTGCCGGAGCCGGCATCGTCGCCGATTCCGATCCGAAGAAGGAATATCAGGAGACGATCAACAAGTCCAAGGCGATCTTCGCAGCCGCCCGATTCGCGGCGGAAATCGGTTGAGAGAGGAGGACGCTGATGATTCTGGTGATAGATAATTACGATTCGTTCACCTACAACCTCGTGCAGGCGCTCAGGTCTCTCGGGCGCGAGGTGCGGGTCGTGAAGAACGACGAGATCGACGTGGACGGCATTGCGGCGCTCAAGCCGGAGGCGATTGTGCTCTCGCCGGGACCGGGGAATCCGGACTCGGCGGGCGTGACGCTGGCGGCTGTGCGTGCCTTTGCCGGCAAGGTGCCGCTTTTGGGAATCTGTCTCGGGCATCAGTCCATTGCGCAGGCCTTCGGCGCGAAGATCGTGCCGGCCAAGTGCCTGATGCACGGCAAGACGAGCCGGATCCGGCACGACGGCAAGGGACTCTTCGCCGGACTTCCGCAGGACATGGAGGTCATGCGCTACCACTCTCTCGCCGTCGACCGCGAGACGCTGCCAGACTGCTTCGAGATCTCCGCCGAGACCGCGGACGGGGAGATCATGGGGCTGCGTCACAAGGCGCTTCCAATCGAGTCGCTCCAGTATCATCCCGAGTCGATCGGGACGCCGGAGGGAATCGAACAGCTGAGGAATTTCGTTCGGAGGAGCGGTGCCCTCACCGCGTCAGAGAAGCGGTGTTGTCGACACAGTCGACGCGACGGGGACGTCGCGTTCACGAATGCCCATCGCGTCATGGCGTCGCTGATGCGGGGGGAGATGTCCGAACGGGAGATCGCCGCGCTCCTGAACGAGTACAATGCCCGCGGCATCACGCCGGAAATCCTCTCCGGGTCGGTCGGCGCCATGCGCGAGGCAGGCGTCAAGGTTGACCTCGGGGACTTGGATGCCGTGGACATCGTGGGAACGGGCGGTGACGGCCATCACACGTTCAACATCTCGACAGCGGCGGCGTTTGTCGCGGCCGGCGCCGGCGTGACGGTTGCCAAGCACGGCAACGTGGCGGCGACGTCGAGATGTGGCGCCGCCGACGTCCTCAAGGCGCTCGGCTATGACCTGACGTTGACGCCGGAGACAGTGGCGCGCTGCGTTCGCGAGGTCGGGATCGGCTTTCTCTTCGCCCGTGAATTGCACCCGGCCATGCGCTACGCGGCGCCTGTCCGCAAGGCGCTCGGCTGCAAGACGATCTTCAATCTTCTCGGTCCGCTCACGAATCCCGCCGGCGTGCGGCGTCATGCGCTGGGCGTCTACGATCCGAAGCTGGCGCCGCTTTTCGCGCAGACCCTGCGTGATCTCGGCAGCGAGCGGGCGCTTGTGTTCTCCGGGGAGGACGGGCTCGACGAGATTTCGCCTTCGGGCTTCACGTTCGTCACGGAACTCAGGGACGGTCAGATCTCGTCACGTCTTCTTTCAGGGGCGGAGCTTTGTGGCGGAACGTTCACGACGGACGACCTGGCCGGCGGTACGCCCGAGGAAAACGCGCGTCAGATGCGCGGTGTCCTCTCCGGTCGGATCGGTGGCGCCAAGCGCGCGGCGACCGTCCTCAACGCGGCGGCGGCGATCTATGTCGCGGGGAGGGCCGAGTCGCTTGTCGAAGCGGTGAAGCTGGCGCAGGCATCCGTTGATTCCGGCGCCGCGCTTGAGAAGCTTGAAAGGATGGTGAAGTTCGCATGAGTGACATTCTGGAGGAACTGAGCCGGCAACGGCGGGAGGACGTGCCTTGCGTGCCGGATTTTGCCGCGGCGTTCTCCGGTCCGGAGATTCATGTCATCGCCGAACTCAAGAAGGCCTCCCCGTCGGAGGGACTCATCCGGGGCGATTTCGATCCCGTCCGGCTGGCGGGCGAACTGGAAGGGGCGGGCGCCGCTGCGCTCTCGGTCCTGTGCGAGCCGCATCGTTTCCTCGGCAGCGAGGCGTATCTGCGTGCGGTCCGCGAAGTCGTTCGGATTCCTGTGCTCTACAAGGATTTCGTGACAACGCCCTGTCAGGTCGCCGCCGCGCGCGTGGCCGGGGCGAGCGCGGTCCTGCTGATCGCCGCCGTCCTGGATGACGAGCGTCTTGTCCGTCTCCTGGAGCTGACCCGCGACTTGGGTTTTTCAGCGCTTGTCGAAACGCATGATGAGGAGGAGATTGACCGTGCGGTGGCGGCGGGTGCGCGCATCATCGGGGTCAATTGCCGCGATTTGCGGACATTCAAGACGGATCCGTCGATTGTGGCGCGCCTCATCGGGCGCATACCGTCGGAGTGCGTGCGCATCGCCGAGAGCGGAATCCGCACGCCGGAGGACGTCCGGGCACTTCACGATGCTGGCGCAAACGGTTTCCTGATCGGCACGACGCTGATGAGGGCCGTGCACCCTGGCGAGAAACTACGAGAGCTGAAAGGAGAGCAATGAAATCGCATTACGGAATCTACGGCGGACAGTATGTCGCCGAAACGCTGATGACCCCGCTTCACGAACTCGAAGCGGCCTACGACGAGGCGCGCAGGGATCCGGCTTTCCGAGCCGAATTCAAGGACATTCTCGCGCATTATGTCGGACGGGAGAGCCCGCTGACGTATGCGAAACGCCTCTCGGAGCATTTGGGCGGCGCCCGGATCGTCCTGAAGCGAGAGGACCTGAACCATACGGGTGCGCACAAGGTGAATAACACGATCGGTCAGGCGCTTCTCGCCCGGCGGATGGGGAAGCGTCGTCTCATTGCCGAGACCGGTGCGGGCATGCACGGCGTCGCCACGGCGACCGTCGCGGCGCTGTTTGGGATGGAATGCGAAGTGTTCATGGGCGCACTTGACGTCGAACGGCAGGCGCCCAATGTCGAGCGCATGAAGATGCTGGGCGCGAGGGTCCATGCGGTCACGGAGGGCAGTGCCACGCTGAAGGACGCGATGAATGAGGCGATCCGCGACTGGACGACAAATTGCGATGACACGTTCTACGTTATCGGGACGGTGGCGGGACCTCATCCGTATCCGGCGATGGTCCGGGACTTCCAGAGCGTCATCGGGAAGGAAGCGCGACGTCAGTGCCTGAAGGAGTACGGGAAGCTGCCCGACCAGGCGATCGCCTGCGTCGGCGGCGGATCGAACGCCATGGGACTGTTCGCGGGATTCCTGAAGGATCCGTCCGTGAAGCTCGTCGGCGTGGAGGCCGGCGGCAAGGGGCTCGCGACGGGCGAACACGCGGCGAGCATCAACGGAGGGCGCGTCGGTGTGCTGCACGGATCGAAGACCTACCTCCTGCAGACGCCGTCGGGACAGATCATCGACACCTATTCTGTTTCTGCCGGTCTCGATTATCCGGGCGTCGGTCCTGAACATGCTTACCTGGCGGACATGAAGCGCGCCGAATACACGGTCATCAACGACGACGAAGCCATCGCGGCCTTCGATGCGCTCTGCCGGTTCGAGGGCATCATTCCGGCGCTTGAGTCGAGTCATGCCGTCGCCGAGGCGATCAAGCGCGCGCCGAAGCTTCCGAAGGAGTCCGTCCTGCTCGTGAACCTCTCGGGGCGCGGGGACAAGGACATGCATTCGGTGATGGAGTACAAGAGGTCGAAGGCCGAAGGTTGAAGGGTGGAGGTTTGAGATGAATCGCATACAGAAGACATTTGATCGGTGTGGGAAAGAGGGCAAGGCGGCGTATGTCGCCTATCTGACGATGGGGGCTCCGACGCTCGAGAAGAGCTTCGCCGCGGCCGAGACGGTGGTCGCGGAGGGGGCGGACATCCTGGAGCTGGGCGTGCCGTTCTCGGATCCGGTGGCGGACGGAGCCGTCATCCGCCAGGCGGCGAATGTCGCGCTGAAGAATGGCGTGACGCTGGCCGACGTCCTGTCGGGTGTGCCGGGCCTGCGCAAGCGTCATCCGGAGACTCCGATCGTCATCTTCACGTATTACAACGTGATCTTCAGCTACGGACTCAAACGTTTTGCCGAGGAGGCGGCGGGTCGAGGCGTCGACGCCGTCCTTGTCGTTGACTTGCCGCTGGAGGAGAGGAAGGAACTCCTCGACGTCCTTCGCCCGGTCGGTCTGACGTTCGTGCCGTTGATTGCGCCGACGACCGGTCCGGAACGCGTCCGTGCGAGTGCGGCAGGACTCGAAGATTCGTTCCTGTACGTCGTGACCGTGAAGGGCACGACGGGACAGCGGGCGACCTTGCCGCCGGAGTTGGCCGAGCGCCTGCGGACCGTCAAGTCGCTGGTCGACATCCCGGTCGTCGCCGGGTTCGGCATCCGTACGCCCGAAGAGGGTGCGCAGATCGCTCGTGACTGCAATGGATTTGTCATAGGAAGCGCACTTGTTGAGAGGTTTATGGCTACGACTTAAGAGTCGCCT
>JAEDKA010000086.1 GCA_016296065.1 Kiritimatiellia bacterium | reverse complement strand
GAGACCCCTCGGATCCATCTTCAGAAAATTGACTCACCTGACTTGCAATTCACGAGTGACCCGTAGGCCCGGGTGCGATTCCAAACCGCTGGGCCACTTCGCCAGGTGCGTTTCTACGCTGCAAATGTGCTATATGCAATCCTCGGTTTTGAAAGAGGGCAGCGGGACAGTTCAGCGCGCGAAGAACTTCCAGTCCTTGATGCGGCCGATGTTTTTGTTCTGGCGGGGAGTGTAGCGGAAGCCGAAGATCTCCGGCTTTGCCGAAACGTGGAACTCGATCCAGTGGGGAAGCGTCCGCGAGCTCGTGAGCCAGTACGCCTCGATCTGCCCGTCGATCGCGTTCTCCGCAACGCCGTCCTCGCGAATCTCCTCCTCGCTGTCGACGCCGGTTATCTGCACGTCCAGCGAGTTCATCGGATTCCCGTCCCTGTCGAGAAACGCGAACTCCGAAATCGTCGCAAGGTTCTTCGGGTCGTATGTCGTGACCGCCTGCATCGTGAAGTAGTTCCCGCGCACGCCCTTGCCGAACATCACGACCTGCGATTCGTCACCGGGCGGAAATGTACCAGATGCAACCTCCTCTCCCCCGACGAACTTCTCGTGCTCGCGCCGCACGCGGTTGAAGTCCGTGTCGAGCTGGAGAACGTCGAGCACCGCCTTCCCGACGAAGTTCACTTCGCACTTTCCGCGCGGACCGAAGAAATCGAGAACGACGACCTCGTTGCCGCCCATCTTCAGCCAGCAGCCAGGCACGTACAGCGTCTGCTGCGGACCTATCGACCAGAAGCGCCCGAGGTTGTGTCCGTTCACCCACACGATTCCCTTCGTCCAAGTCGTCATGTCGAGGAACGTGTCGGCCGGCGTTTCGTCAGGGACGTCGAGAGTGCCGACGTAGAGCGACGGTGCATCGGCTGCGCCGTCCGCCTGCGCCGAAGCCGCAGTCTTCGCCCTGCCGAGAATGTCCTCTCCGTCGGGATCGAGCGGAATCATCCGCGCGGTCCATCCCTTCAGCTCCGTCTTGTCGAGACGGACGCGTCCGCTCATGCCCTTGCGGTCCTCCATTCCGGACGAGGAGTTGATGCGCCCCATCCCCTCGACGACGATCTGCAGGAGCCGCGGACTCTTCTCCTTCGAGCGGTAGATGCGCGGCCTTATTCCGCGATGCCTCCGGTCGAGAACTCCGATGCACTTTCCGTCGAGAAACACATAGCCGAAGTCGTGCAGCTCGTCGACGCTCAGGAGCCCCCCCTCCTCCGGCGCGAGCATGCGCTCGTAAGAGACGAGTCCGAAGCCCTGTCCGAGTTTCTCCATGAACTGCGGACGCTCCAGCTTCAATTCTCTTTTGACGAGCGCGGCGACGGACGCAGCGCGCGCCATCGCGACCGTTCCGTATGCCTTCGTCGGAATGTCCGCGGGCTGTTCGGGAACTGTCTCGCCTTCGTTGAGATGGCGCATCGCGCGCTCGCGGTACTTCGCGTAGCTCGGATTTGCGCGTCCGTTCTCGCTCATCGGCGCCTCGTAGTCGTAGCTCGTCACGTTAGGCACGAACGGATTGCGGCACCCGGTCCATCCGCCGAAGCTTGTGCCTCCGTGCGCCATGTAGAGCGAGAAGCTGACGCGGTGGTCGAACATCCAGTCTATCGGACCGAAAAACTCTCGGTCGCTTTTCGCGTAGTGGTGCGCCTGTCCCCATGTGTCGAACCACGCGGGATAGTACTCCGCGCACATAAGCGGACCCTTTGGCTGGTATTGCCGCACGATTCCGAAACGCTGCTTGGGATCCGCGCCGAAGTTCGCCGCCTGGAACAGCTCGGGGATGAATCCGTTCTGCATTACCCGCGGCGGATTGCACGCGTAGAGCGGAACCTCGAATCCCGCGTCGATCACTGCCTGGCGGAGAGCGCGCATGTACGCGACGTCGCTTCCGTGGAGTCCGTACTCGTTCTCGACCTGCACCATCAGGATCGGTCCGCCCTTCGTGACCTGGAGCCCCGCGAGCTGACGTCCGACCTCGTGCAGCCAGTTCGTCGCGGGAACGACCCAGCGCGGATCTGACGAGCGCATCGAAATCGGCTTCGACGCGTCGTCCTTCATCAGCCACCACGGCGCGCCGCCGCCTTCCCACTCGGCGCAGCTGTAGGGTCCGGGACGGAGAATCACCCACAGCCCCTCCTTCTGCGCCATGCGGCAGAACTCCGCGGCGTCCGCGCGTCCGTCCCACTTGAAGACGCCCTTCTCGCGTTCGTGGAAGTTCCAGAACATGTAGCACCCGACTGCGTTGCATCCCATCGCGCGCAGCATCTGCAGCCTGTGCTGCCAGTATGCGCGCGGAATGCGCGCGTAGTGTACCTCGCCGCAGCGCATGACGAAAGGCTTGCCGTCGAGGAGGAAATCGTCCTCGCCGATTTCGAACGTCGCTGCGGATGCAGCGAGAGTAACCACGGCCGCAAGCGCCGCGCAGGCATAGTATGACAGTTTCATGGAAGCGATTATACCACATTACCCCAATTGGGGTAAAGGGCAAAAATCACTCCCTGTAGTCGATGCGGGCGTAGGAGTCGCGCTGGACGCAGCGCGCGTAGCGCACCGCGGGACGGCCGAAGAGCATCGCGTAGAACGGCGTCGTGCGGCGTATGCCGACAGTCGCCTCCAGAATCTCCGGCACTTCCTTCTGGACGAGGTTGAGGAATCCGCACCAGCACGTGGCGATCCCCGCTGCATTCGCGAGCATCTCGAAATGCGCGCACGCGATGGTGACGTCCTCGCGTGGAGTCGTGACGCCGGGAGAGGTCTCGTCGGACGACACGATGAGGATTCCGCTCGCGCCGCGGAAGAACATGTCCTCGCCTCCCTTGCGCAGCTTGATCGCGGGAATGGCGAGCCAGCGCGGAAGAAGATGCGTGCCATCGCGGTGCTGTTCGATTGCGGATATGAATCCGGCGCGGAAGCGGTCCGTCGCCGCGCGCGTCGGGAAGCAGGTGAAAGTAAGCGAGCGCGCGTTGCATCCGGTCGGCGCGTTGCCGAGCGAGGAGAGAATTCTGTCGAGCGTCGCGCGGTCCACGTCTTCGGCCGCGAAGCGGCGCACCGACCGGCGCGCGCGCATCCAGTTCTCCACTTCGTCGAGCGACGGCAGCGCGAGGTCCTTCGTCGGAACGGAGTCCGCCGCCTTTCTCCCGTCGAAGGTCACGGCCCCTACGGGGCATATCGCAAGGCAGTGCTGGCAGCGCATGCACTTGTCGGGATACGCCATCTTCGGCGTTCCGTCGTCCGCGGACTTCAGCGCGCGGAACGCGCAGTCGCGCACACACGCACCGCACTTCACGCATTTGGACTCATTGACTTCGAAAAGGGAAGACATGGGAATAGAAGTTGAAAAGGTGAATGGTGAAAGTTTAAGGTTTAAAGTCCTGAGTGTCGGTCAGCCGATGGCGAGCATCGCCTCGATCGCGCGACGGGCGCGGACGGAGATATCCTCCGGAACCGTGACCCGCGTCTTCATCTCGCGCAGCGCGGCGGCGAGGTTCTCGAGCGTGGTCTTCTTCATGTTAGGACACACCATGCGCTCGTTCACCGGATAGAATAACTTGCCCGGATTCTCCTTGCGCAGACGGTGGAGAATGCCGACTTCAGTCCCGACGATGATTTCCTTCGCGTCGCTCTCGCGTGCGAACTTGCACATTCCGCCGGTGGAGAGCGCGTGGTCCGCCGTCTCGCGCACCGGCCTCGCGCACTCGGGATGGACGAGGACGGGAGCTCCCGGATGCGCCGCGCGCGCGGCGGCGATCCCGGCGGGAGTTATCGCCTGATGCGTCGGGCAGTAACCCGGCCACAACGTGTACGTGCGGCCGAGCATCCCCGAGATGTGTCCGCCGAGATGCTGGTCGGGGACGAAGAGAATCTCCTGGTCGGGCGCGAACGTCTTCATCACCTTCTCGGCGTTTCCGCTCGTGACGCACATGTCGCACTCGGCCTTCACCTCGGCGGTGGAGTTGACGTAGCAGACGGCCTTCGCGCCCGGATGCTTCGCCTTGAGCTCGCGCAGCTGCTCGCCCGTTATCATGTCCGCCATCGGACAGCCGGCGGAGGGGTCGGGAATGAGGACGGTCTTTTCGGGATTCAGTATCGCCGCCGTCTCCGCCATGAAGTAGACGCCGCAGAAGACGATGACGTCCGCATCGACCTGAGTCGCGCGGCGGGCAAGCTCGAGCGAGTCGCCGGTATAGTCGGCGGCATCCTGCACTTCTGCGCGCGTGTAGTTGTGCGCAAGCACGACGGCGTTGCGCTCCTTCTTGAGCTTCGCGATCTCTTCGTTCAAACTCTCGTTCATGGCGTTCCTCCGGACCTTCCAATCCTTTTCCCGAATATTATACCAAAACGCGGCGCACGGTGGACCGCTGCGCGGACCACCTAATTCGGGCGGGGTTGTTAAGCTAACAGCTGATAGCACGACTGGCGGTCTCTACAGGCGTTCGCCGCGCCTCACACCCTCCGCTACATTCATTACTTCGCCCGCATTCAAATCGCCCCTGAACGGCTGTGCTTCGTTGGTACTGCGATTGCAACACGAGCAATGACTGGGGGAAGCGGCGTCCCGCCGCTTCGGGCGCTCGCCGCGGCAGCTCGCTCAAACCGTCGGGTCTTGGCATCGCTACGGCTTCCACGCTTCAGACAAAAAGCTTCGCTTAGCCTGCCGTGCCTCGGCATCTATCACTGGTTGCGTACTCGGACGTCTCCTACGCCTGCGAGCCAAGACCTCTCCTCTTGCGCGACTGCCGCGCCTCATGCCCTACGCTATATTCATGGCTTTGCTCGCGCGAGAATCGCCCGGGAACGGCGGCGCTTCGTTGGTGGTGCGTTTGCAACACAAGCAATGACTGGGGGAAGCGGCGTCCCGCCGCTTGTTACAAAATGGAATTATTCGGCTCTTCAAAGAATTTAGTGGAACAGCATGCCTCTAAGAAATATAAACTCCGAGCGTTTTGGCTCTCGCGCGGGGCCTTGTGGCTGCTTCGCAGTTCGCGCTACGCGCTCACCCAACCCGACGCCTTGGGCGCGGGCGCATTCCCGCTCCGCAGCTTCGCACCACTCAACGACTGTATATGTGTCAGGGAAAGCATTTTGGGATGCGACTGCGTCGCATAAATCGGCCGAAGGCCGCTCTAAACACTGAAAAACTGCGACACCTGATTGTGGTTGAAAAGCGCGAAGCAGTGAAGCGGTAGCGTGAACCCTAACCGTCGGAGTTATTCTATAATACTCCTCTAAATACTACGAAGAGCCAATTATTTCGCTTTTCGCGAAGCGGCGAGACGCCGCTTCCCCCAGTCATCAGTCGCCTTGCATTCCCCCCAGTCATCAGTCACCTTGCATTGCCCCCGGGCATCGGGCTATTTCGTAGCGGCGTCCCGCCGCTTCGCAATGAAAAACGAAAACCTCCTCTGCCTAACTGGGAGAAGCGGCGTCCCGCCGCTTCGCAACAAAAACGAAAACCACCTCAGCCTAACTGGGAGAAGCGGCGTCCCGCCGCTTGTTACAAAGCGAGCCTTTCCGCTTTCCAGAAGCGGCGAGACGCCGCTTCCCCCAGTCATCGGTCGCCTTTATATCATCCAGCTTTCAGTCAATAGACGACACAAATTTGCAGCGCTCACTTGATTTTGGATAAACTCATTTGCTACAATCACGCCATGTGCGAGAACAGTTCCGAGTCAAGGCCCCACGACGTAACATCCCCTAGCGATCAACCTCGTTTTCTCTCTGCAGAAGGGACAATAACAAAGCGGATCGCCAATCTTCCGCATTGGGAGCAAGGGGAGACCTGCGTTTTCGTGACATTTCGACTTGCCGATTCCATTCCCCAATCCAAGCTCGGGCAGTGGAAGGAGGAGCGTGACGACTGGCTTGCCCGACATCCTCAGCCGTGGAGTGATGAAGAGAAGAGCGAATACTTAGCGGAGTTCGGCAATGTTCTGGAGAAATGGCTGGACGACGGGCTTGGGTCGTGCGCGCTCGGGCAGCCCGACAACCGTGAGTTGGTGTGCCAAGCGCTCCACCACTTCGACGGCGAGCGTTACATCCTATACGCATTTGCGGTAATGCCCAACCATGTCCATGCGCTGTTCAGTCCGATAGACGACTTCGGCGCAAGCGAAACACTCCATTCATGGAAGAGCTTCACCGCGCACAAAGCCGTACGCGCAAACGGCGCTTCTGGTCCGTTCTGGCAGAAGGAGAGCTGGGATCGTCTGATACGCGACTATCGCCATTTTTCAAAAGTCATAAGGTACATCGCGAGGAATCCGCGCAATGCTGGCGGCATTGGCTGTGCGTATGTAAGACCCGATCTCACGCACATGGTTGCCGAATATTGAGAAAAACGAAAACCTCCTCTGCCTAACTGGGGGAAGCGGCGTCCCGCCGCTTCGCAATAAAAACGAAAACCTCCTCAGCCTAACTGGGAGAAGCGGCGTCCCGCCGCTTGTTACAAAGC